>JAFTGB010000004.1 GCA_017458125.1 Prevotella sp. | reverse complement strand
TTTCCTCATTCATCATTGCGCGGCAGCGCAACAACTTTTGAGAGGCAAGAAGCAAGAGAAATGTTGGTAAACCCTCCCTCTGAGGAACCCAATAGAGTATTCTCTTGCTTCTTGCCTCTTGTTTCTTGCCTCTCAAAAGTTGTTGCGCTGACGTGCAATGATGAATGAAGAAAATAGTAATCAGTCCCCCTCCTTGGATTGCAACGCCACACTCTGTACCTTTAGGTCAGAGAAAGGAGGGGTTAGGGGTGGTTGATAATGCCAAGTGACAGTGTCAAATTCGCTGTAGTCATCAACCCCCCCCAGCCCCACCGTTCCAAGGAGGGGAGCTATAACGGCTCCGTGCCTCTTGCCTCTTGCTTGTAAAAAGAACTTTGTGTCTTTGTGTTCCATTAAATATTCTGCGGATTTATTTTTAACTGAACACAAAGACACAAAGACACGAAGTTTTTCATACCCTTGAAACGTCAAGAGTAATTCTCATTCCTCATTCCTCATTCGGAACATCGTTCCGCACGTACGTGCCCCTTATTCTGACTTGCAGCGTCGTGTCGGCATTGCTGAAGATTTCGACACGCTTGCTGAAGAAGCCCTCGGAGATTTCGCGCAGCTTCAGGCCGACGCGCAGCGTGTCCGTCTCGCCCGGCGCAATGGTGTCGCGGCTGAAGGTGGCGACGGTGCACGAGCAGCCCGGCTTCACGTTGTCGATGGCGAAGCCGCCAGGTCCTTCGTTGCGGTACACGAAGTCGAAGGTGACGGTGTCGGGCGAGCTGACGGCCCCGAAGTTGTGCGTCATCTCCGTCAGGAATATAACATGCGGTTTAGTTTCTTCCTTCTCCACTGCTCCCTGCTGCCGACAAGCCGCCAGCAGTACCACCATAGTCATCAAAATAAAGTTTATCGTTTCTTTCATGCTTGCAAAAATACGGAAATAATTTAATTCCGCCAAAGGATTACGGTATTTTTAGCAAGCATTTCTCTTGCTTCTTGCCTCTAAAAAGACCTTCGTGTCTTTGTGTTCAGTTCATGCATCTTCCCACAAAGTCCAGTTGGTCTCTGCAATATAGCGTGCAATTTGCTCACGAAGTTCAGACAGGTTGGTGGTGACGACGTCCCACACAACGACATCATCTATTTGGAAATATTCATGAACAATATAGTTACGCATACCCCTCACCATTTTCCACGGTGTTTCTGGATGTGACTGCTGAAATTGAGGAGTAATCATATTGGCCGCCTCGCCCATGATTTCAATATTCTTGACAACGGCATAATACATCATGTCGTCAGCCACAAGGTCGTCATACGTTTTCCCTTTAGTATAACGAAGAACACGTTCTATGGCAGCAAGAATGTGTTCCAACCGTTCACGGTCTTTACGACGCTCTCTCATAAATCAGCAGTTTGTCGCGTTCTACACTTTCGCGGGCAAAAGGAGCCAACGAACGGTCAACTACCAAGTCAACCTCACGTCCAAGAAGTTCTTTCAGGTCTTCATACATTCCAAAAAACTTCAATCCAACAGGTTGTGTGTGGTCCAGGACGACAAGAATGTCTACATCGCTGTTTTCCGTCTCTTCACCTCGGGCATAAGACCCAAAAAGCCATGCTTTCAAGACTGGTTGAGTCTTGAAGTAATTGGCTATCTGTCGTGTCATCGCTTGCATACTCATGTCGTTGCACTATTCCGTTATGTCTGCAAAAATACCATTTTTTCACGAAACTGCCAAACTTTTGTTCATTTTCTACGGATTTATTTTTAATGGAATACAAAAACACGAAGGTCTTTAGAGGCAAGAGGCAAGAGATTACTTAACGCATAATTCATCATGGATTAACGCATAATTCATTATGGATTAACGCATGCAAGAAACAAGTAGCACGGAGCCGTTATAGCTCCCCTCCTTGGAAAGGAGGGGCCGGGGGTGGTTGATGACTACAGCGAATTTGACACTGTCACTTGGCATTATCAACCACCCCTAACCCCTCCTTTCCAAGGAGGGGGACTGATTACTATTTTCTTCATTCATCATTGCACGTCAGCGCAACAACTTTTGAGAGGCAAGAAGCAAGAGGCAAGAAGCAAGAGAATACTCTATTGGGGTCCTCATAGGGAGGGTTTACCAACATTTCTCTTGCTTCTTGCCTCTTGCTTCTTGCTTCTCTAAAACTCTACTCTTCTTCCGCGGCAGCTTCAGCGGCGGCAGCAGCCTTCTTGGCCTCGCGCTCGGCTTTGACGCGGATGCCGGTGCGGGTGTATGAAAAAGGCTGCCCTACCAGTGTAGTGGGCAGCCTTTGTGGGGTTGGTGGATTGCTTACTCGGCAATCATGATGGTGACACGGTTGAGGTCGTTCTCGGCGAACGGCTGCACGTGAGCACCCTTAGAGTCGTAGCTGATGCGGTCGGCGGGAATCTCATACTGCTCGATGAGGGCCTTCACCACCACGTCGGCACGCTGCTGAGCCAGACGGTCGTTGATCTTGTCGTTACCGGTGCCGGCGTCGGCGTAACCGGTGACGTTGACCTTAGCCTTGGCGTTGGTCTTCAGATAGTCGGCAACCTCCTTGATCTTGGCACTCTCGGTGTCCTGGATGATGGCCTTGTTGATCTGGAAGAAGACATCGCGACGGATGGGGTCTACCTTCACCTCGACGGGCTTCGGTGCGGGTGCGGGAGCGGGCTCCGGCTCGACGTAGGTAGGCTCGGGCTCGGGAGCGGGCTTCTCGACGACGGTGTACGACTTGCCGAGGTTGATGCGCAGACCGGCCAGTGCGTTGAAGTACCAGTCGGCGTTGCCAGCCTTCTTGGAGTTGTACTTGTCGCTGAGGATGTTGGCGTTACCTTCAACGAGGATGGCCACATAGTCGCTCAGACGGAAGCCGAGCTGCAGTCCGCCGCGTCCGAAGACGTTGACCTTGGTGCCGTCCCAGAGGTTCTCCAGGTTGTAATCGTTGAGGTTCTTGACCACGGCAGCGATGTCGTTGACCTCGCCATTGCCCCATGCGATGTTAGCGCCACCGCCGAGGAATGCCGACACGTTGAACACGCGCTTGGGGTTCCATCCGCAGATGAGGTTGGAGAGGTTGAAGGTGAGGTCGAGACCGGGGGCGACGTACTTGTACTTGTAGTCAGCGGTGAACGGCTCGTTGCCAATGGCCAGACGGTGTCCGTTCCAGCCACCCTTCGACTGCCATCCGTTGGCTTGCAGGCGCAGGCCGATGACAGGTGAGAACTGATAACCGAGGCCTACCTGCACGTTGGGCGAGATAAGCTTCTTGAACTTGGCTTCGCCCAGTGTGTACTGAGCACCGCCTTGCAGGTCCAGGTAGAAGTGGGGCTTGAACTTATACTCCACGTCCTGAGCCGAAACGGTTGTTGCGCTGAAAGCAAACAGGGCAACAGCCAGCAAAGTCTTTAAAATTTTCATAAATACTTAATATTAAGTGAATAGCGTATTTGGGTGCAAATGTACGAAAAGAATTTAAAAAAAACAAAAAAACAGCAAGAAAATTGCACAAAAGTGGGAAAAAGTGCGAAAAAAAGGCGTAACCAAAGCGGTTACGCCTTTTTTTTCGAGGTAAGAAGTGAGAAGTTACTTCAGTTTCTTGTATCCATAGACGGCACGGTCGCCGAGCTGCTCCTCGATGCGGATGAGCTGGTTGTACTTGGCCATGCGGTCGCTGCGGCTGAGCGAACCGGTCTTGATTTGACCGCTGTTGGTAGCCACGGCGATGTCGGCAATGGTGGTGTCCTCGGTCTCGCCCGAGCGGTGGCTGGTGACGGTGGTGTAGCCGTGACGGTGAGCCATCTCGATGGCGTCGAGGGTCTCCGAGAGTGAACCAATCTGGTTAACCTTGATGAGGATGCTGTTGGCAGCGCCCATCTTGATGCCCTTCTCTAAGAACTTGACGTTGGTGACGAAGAGGTCGTCGCCGACGAGCTGGCAGCGGTCGCCGATGCGTTCGGTGAGCTTCACCCAGTTGTCCCAGTCGTTCTCGTCCAGACCATCCTCGATGCTGTCGATGGGGTACTTGGTGATGAGCTGCTCCAAGTAGTCAATCTGCTCGGCGGCAGAGAGCTTCTTGCCGTTGGGGTCCTTCTTCTTGCCGTTCTTCAGCTGGCGGTAGTCGTAGTACCACTCGCCGTTCTCCTGCACTGCGAACTCAGAGGCGGCGCAGTCCATGGCAATCTTGACGTCCTTGCCCGGCTCGTAACCGGCGGCCTTGATGGCAGCGATGATGGTGTCGAGAGCGTCCTCGATGCCGTCGAAGTTAGGAGCGTAGCCGCCCTCGTCGCCTACAGCGGTGGAGAGGCCGCGAGCCTTCAGCAGCTTGGCCAGGTTGTGGAACACCTCAGCACCCATGCGGATGCCCTCCTTCTCGGAGGTAGCGCCGACGGGACGAATCATGAACTCCTGGAAGGCGATGGGTGCGTCAGAGTGAGCACCGCCGTTGACGATGTTCATCATGGGCACGGGCAGCACGTAGGTGTTGGTGCCGCCGATATAGCGGTAGAGAGGTATCTGTAGGTAGTTGGCGGCAGTGTGAGCCACGGCGAGGCTGACGCCGAGGATGGCGTTGGCGCCGAGGTTCTTCTTGGTGGGGGTGCCGTCGAGCTCCAGCATCTTGCAGTCGATGGCGCGCTGGTCGAGGACGCTCATGCCGATGAGGGCGGGAGCAATCTTCTCGTTGACGTTCTTGACAGCCTGCTGTACGCCCTTGCCTAAGTAGCGGCTCTTGTCGCCGTCGCGCAGCTCCAAGGCTTCGTTCTCGCCGGTGCTGGCACCAGAGGGTACGCTGGCACGACCCATGTCGCCGGTCTCCAGTGTTACTTCAACCTCAACTGTAGGATTACCACGTGAATCCAGAATCTCTCTTGCGTGAATTTGTTCAATAATCATAATTTTTGTTATTTAAAATGTTACGTGAATATGCAAACTGGATGCAAAGATACGAAGAAAAAGACGAAAAAAAGGCCGCTGCGAGGCGGAAATGCTGACTTTTAACCTTATTTATTAATAATAATGGGTGGTTTGCCATACGGAGGTGACATTTTTTTTGTACTTTTGCACGATGATGAACACATTACACCCATTAAAGACTGACATCGGGGCACCTGAGCGCTTCACGTACCCCTTTGCCTATGAGCCGCACCCGCTGTGCCAGTTGGCCGCCGCCGAGGTGCAGCGTTACATTGCCGAGAACGACGCCATCCGCCACGATGCCGACACCGGAAAGATGTTCGGCGTATTAGTGGTGGAGAGTCCAGAGGCGAGTAGCGAGAGGTTAGAGGCGCGCTATGCGTTCCTTGCGGCATACAGCGGCCTGCTGGCCGGCCGCAACGACTGGCCGTACTTCGTGCCTCCGGTGTATGACGCACAGCAGCCTGACGGCTACTTCAAGACGCGCGAGCGCGAAATCTCCGCCCTGCTGCACGCGGGCGCGGAGCCTGCGGCTGATGCCGCCACCACCACGCGCCAGATGTCGCAGGACCTGCAGGAGTGGCTGTTCCACCAGTACCAGCTGCTGAACGCCCGTGGCGAGGTGAAGGACCTGGTGGACATCTGGCAGGAATACTACAGCCGCCCGAAACTGCGCCACAAGTTCCCGATGCCGCCCGGCGGCACCGGCGACTGCTGCGCGCCGAAGCTGCTGCAGTATGCCTACCAGCACGGTCTGAAGCCCGTGTGCATGGCGGAGTTCTGGTGGGGGGCGACGAAGAAGACGGAGCTGCGCCACCACCTGAACTACTACCCGGCGTGCAGGGGGAAGTGCAAGCCCATCCTGACGTGGATGATGCAGGGCCTGGACGTAGACCCCGACCCGGAGTCGCTGGGCTTTGCGCACTTAGACGTGCCTGTTGTGTATGAGGACGACACCATCGTGGTGGTCGACAAGCCGAGCGGCCTGCTGTCCACGCCGGGGCGCATAGAGAAATACTGCATGCAGTCCATCATGGACGAGCGCTACCCCGGCAGCATCATCGCCCACCGCATAGACATGGGCACCAGTGGCCTGCTCATCGTGGCCAAGACGCTCGACGCCTACCACAACCTGCAGCAGCAGTTCCTGCGCCGCGAGGTGAAGAAGCGGTATATCGCGGTGTTAGAGCCGTCCGACAAGGACAGCACCGTGCCGCCCAGCGGCCACATCACGCTGCCGCTGCGCCCCGACCCCATGAACAGGCCGCGCCAGGTGGTGGACATGGAGCACGGAAAGGCGACGCTGACGCGCTACAAGTTCCTGTCGGACAACGTGGTGGAGCTGTGGCCGGAGACGGGGCGCACGCACCAGCTGCGCATCCACTGCGCCCACCCCGACGGCCTGGGCCGTCCCATCGTGGGCGACGAGCTGTACGGCACCAAGGGCGACCGCCTGATGCTGTTCGCCGTCGAACTGTGGTTCCATCATCCCGTCACGGGCAAGAAAATGCATTTACATACTAAGTACGATGTACCAAGGACGATGGACGAAGTACGATGGACGAAGTACGATGGACGAAGAAACCGTAAAAAATAAGTCGGTACACATTTATTATTATATATTTATAGAACACAGAGCCACAGAGGCACAGAGCTTTATTCTTTAAGGAAAAGACTCTGTGTCTCTGTGTTTAAAATAATTAAGGACGGTGACTCCCCACGCAGGAGTCACCGTCCTTTTTTCAATTTATCTAATCACAACCTTGAGTTTTCAGCTCAGCTTGTAAACAAGAACGAGTTCATGCTTTATGCTCACTTAATCACAACCTTTTTGCCATTATGGATGTAGAGGCCCTTGGCGGGCTTGTCCACACGCACGCCTTGCAGCGTGTACCAGGCGCCGTCGGTGGCGGGAGTGCTCTTGACGGTGTCGATGGCCGAAGGAGCACTGGTGCCGAGCCAGCGCGGGTCGCCGATGAGGGCGGCGAGGGCTGCGTCGCTGTCGGCAAGCGTGAAGTCACCCTTGTCGGCATCCTTGAAGTGGACGATGCCTGCGACACTGTTCTGCACGTACTTCTCCTGTGCGGAGGTGTCAGCACCATCGGCGTTGAAGGCGTTGTGGCTGATGTTCCACGTGCACTGTTCGCCGGGTTGTCCCTCGTTCATGCCGAGCACGAAGGCACCCTTTTCGCCGCTGTTGACGATGACATTGTCCTTCAGCTCGAAGCTGAGCCAGCTGCGGCTGTGGTCGCGGTGCTGCATGACCTTCGAGCCGTTGGCGATGTTGTAGAAGGTGGAGTTCTGGATGATGAACTTCGATGCCTCTCCGCCCAGCGTCGGCACGTCCTGTCCGCCCTGCGAGCTGAACAGCGTGTTGTTGTGGACGGCCGTGGAGGGTGCCCACAGCGTCGAGTTCCTGATGATGAGCTCCTCGGTGTTGCCGCCGCAGTAGAAGTCGAAGACGGTGCGCGAGATGGTGCCGTCGATACCCACGATGCTGTTCTCTAACGTCAGCTTGTAGATGAGGTACTTCTGGCGGTCGGCGTAGAAGAGGCGGTTCTTCAGGTTCTTGATTTCCACGTTACGGATGGTTACCTCGTCAATGGGGTAGGCACCGTCCTCGTTCAGGCTCAGCTCGGGCAGCGTCATCATCTGGATGAAGGCACCGCTGTTGTCCTTGGCGTCGATGACGGCACCCTCGGCACCGTTGATGACGAGCGGCTTGCTGGTGTAGAGCGGCTGAGAGACGGTGTACTGTCCGTTTTTGGCCAGGTTCAGCGTGATGCTGCCTAAGTAGGGGTTTTTGTCGAAGGCCGCAGCCACCTCGGTGGCCAGGTCCTTACCCGTGGCCACGTCGATGATGGTAGCCTCGCCGGCTTTCTCGCCGATGACGATAGCGATTTTGTCTATCAGCGTCTTGCCGGCGATGGTGACCGTCAGCTTGTCGGCATAGCCATCCCACTGGGCCGTCCGCTTGTCGGCATCGACGGTGAAGCCTGTCGACGGCAGCTCTTCGTCAGCGCCATCGTCGGCACGGGCGGCGAGGACGGCCTCCGTGGCGGTACTGTTGGCCTCGTTCCACTCGCTATAATAGAAGGTGACGTTTCTGAGCGATGCGCCCTCCTTGGCCTGGAAGGTCAGCGTGCCGCCGTTCATCTCCAGCTGCACCGTGCCCTCCTCGCTCACATTATATTTATTAGGAGCCTCCTCGCTGCCGCTTTCGCTGATGGTGACTTGCGTGGCGGTCTTCCCGTCGGTGACGGTCAGCCCGGTGATGGCTGTCTTGACATCGTCGGGGATTCCGGCGGCATCGTCAGCCGTCAGCGCTGCGAAGTCCGTAGTGCTCAGGTAGGCCTCCGAAGGTTGGTCGGGCTCTTCGCTGACGGGCGGCATGAACACGTAGAGGGCGTTCAGCGCGCAGTCGTTATAGATGTTGAAGGTGATGCCGCTGCGGTTGTACTCTGACACCACGTAGCTGTCGGTGCCGTTCTTGGCCACCCGCTTCAGGTCACCAATGGTGAAGTAGGCATCGAAGTTGTCGCCGGTGACGACGGGAATCTTCTCGATAGGGCTGTAGTTGTCCATGTAGCTTATGCCGCCGATGCCCCAGCCCACGCGCGATGCGCCGGAGGTGTTGTTGACATTAATTCTGACGGGGTAGTTGTCGGGGTATTTGTCCAGCTCGGCCGACAGGACGTGGCTGCCTTCGGTTCTCTTCAGTTCTGCCTGGTTGCTGCCGTCGATGATTTCCACCTTTGTCACCGTTGCGCCATAGCCCTGCAGGTAGAAGCCGCCAGCCTTGATTTTGGCGGCGTCGGCATCGTTGACGGTCATGCCGTAAGCCTTGATGTAGTTGTCGAACTGTATGCAGCCGTAGTCATTCTGCTGGTTGGCGTTGCTCGTCGTCACCTGCCAGCCGCTGTCCTCGTACATGGTCTTCAGCTGGTGGTAGTTGTAACCGCTGTTGCAGGTCAGGCTGATGAGGATGACGTCGCCGGCCTTCAGCGTGCCGAACTTACTGGCACCGACGCCCACATGGGCAGCCCAGTTGCCTAAGTCCTGCGAGCCTTCCCATGCCACGTTGGCCACAAACTCCCCCTTGTCGTGGGTGACGTGCTCAATCTTGGTGATGGTGGCAGCCTCGCCGCTCGGCCAGAAGCGGTGGTGCAAGGTGTTGATGGCCTCCTGCGTCAGCGTAATCTTGGCCACGTAGGGGAAGGTGGTGACTTCCCACAGCCCCACGTTGCTGCCGGGCACGTCGGCCCACTTCCAGTCGTCGGTGTAGCATTTGAACGCAATCTGCGGCCACTGGCTGTCTGCCGACTTCGATGCTACGGTGACCCACAGCTCGTCGCCAGCCGAGAAGCTGCTGATGACGTCGTTGTTGAGCAGGTTGCTGATGTCTGAGGGTTCTGAACTCCAGCTGACGGTATAGCCCGCTGCGTTTTCCCAGAGTGTCTTGGTCTCTGCACTTGCACTGGCTGTTGTCACTATCGACAGTATCAGCAGTGCCATTCGGGTAATGATTTTTTTCATACGCATTGTTTTTGGTTTTAATGTATTTATAGTTTTGCCTGTCCTCGGAAAGCTCATGCAAATATATGGTTTTTCTTAGAAAGTCCCAAACATTATTAACAAACTAACCATCAAATAATAACAAATCATTCCTATTGCCGCTGAGCATGAGATGTATTGAAACAAAAATGAGATAAAAATAAACAGCACAGTCTTTGTTTTTTACATTAAACATTAATCCGTAAGCCCTTATTCTTTATCTGCAAATTATGCGAATTTAATGTTTAATGTTTAATCTTTAATGAATAAAAGTTTGGCGGTTTCGCAAAAAATGGTTAAATTTGCAGACTAAAACACTATTGCCTAACAAAAAGCAACTGCTAACTTGATGAAAAAACAATGAAAAATATTAACTTAAAACAACAAAACTTATGAGAAAAAAACTATTAATGTTAGTGATGCTTCTGACCGTTGCCGTGTCGGGGGCATGGGCTGATGAATGGGAAATCGACTTTACCAATCCATCGCCTGCTGCTGATGTCAATGTGACCATTACTGAAACTAAGACGGTTAGTGGTACAAATATGGGAACTTGTGCTTCCGGTGGAACAAACTGGAATTCCAATTTCGTGCTTCAAGTGGGCACAGCGTGGCTGCATCGTTCTCAGTCCCGTGGCCTTTACCAGTTTAACACTGGTGGTCGCTCCATGGGTATGCTGAACTGTACCGCCGGTCAGATTATCACTATTGAGGGTTCTGGTGACCCCAATCCAGTAACCAATGTGACGCTCCTGTCTTTTGCCGGTACAACATATAAGTACACGGTTAACGCTGACGGAGATGTCAAGTTCACTCCTGCCCGCTACCTGTATTTTTACAAAATTAGCGTTGAGGATCCTGTTCCGATGTTCACTTTTACAGTGAATGCTGTAACCAGCAACGGTTCTGTCATCAAAGCACTGCTGACCGACCCGGCAGCTACGGAGAATCAGAACTATACGCTCTTCTTCCCTAAGTACCTGACGGACGAAAGCGGCCGCGTGACCCACGTGAAGGCCGACAACAACTTCACTGGCAGTTTCACGGCTACTGCAAGCAATGCCACCCAGTCGGTAGTCTACAATGCCTATAGCCGTGAGGCTTACTTCTTCGAGGGTGAGTCGTTTGCAGGCTTCATTTCCAAGATGGAAGGTCTGGCCAACTGTTCTAACGGAAAGTCGGGCCGTGGTCTGAACAATGCTACTATCGACGTGATGACCATTCCGTCGGCTGGTATATGGAAGGTGAATTATGGCGCTTACAGCAACCACACTGGTTCTGCCCGCCAGTATGCATGGTACAAGAACAGTGCCAGTGACGTGTTAGAGAGTGTCAGCTGCCAGTGGTCAGTGAACTATGTGAAGACCACGGGTACTCGCAGCATTAGCAAGGTGCTCTTCGAGGAGGGTGACGTGTTGCAGTTCTATGCCGGCGACACCCAGATAGCACTGGACTATGTGATGGTGGAGAAGCTGAGCGAGGCTTTGGCAGAAGAGGATGCCATCACCCGCATCTGGGACTTCTCGCAGTTCCCCGCAACGGAGGCAGAGTATGCCGCTGACTACGAGACCAAGTACAAGGCTCCTTACGACTATAACGACCTGACGTTGGACATGGGTTACAACCCTGGCAAATGCTTCATCACCAGCAAGGGATTCTCTGTCAGCGGTGCCACCATCGTCAATAATGTGGTTACCGACCGCTATATGGACTATATGCCGTTTGCCAACGGTACGCTGCGCATCACCTATTTGGCCAACAATGACAACAACATTGCTGCCATCGGTACGGCTTTGGAGAGCTTCACCGACATCAACAGCGCTCCTGAGTCCGTTGTAGGCTGCGGCTACTCGATAGCTGCCACGCCTGTCATCATCAGTGCTCCCGTAGAGCGCGGCAAACAATACTTCATCTACTTCGCCGCAGGTGGAGGACAGCGCATTACCAAGGTGACCTACATCCCCGACGGTGCCGCACCCATGTACCAGTCGACGCTGGACTTCCAGTCGCTGGCTGCCGAGGACGTGGAGCTGATTACGGAGGCTGACCTGACGGAGATTGTCGACATGACTATTACCGATGCCAGCACGGCATCGAAGATGGTGGTGTCGGGCAGTGACACCGGCACGCCTAACCACTTCGCCATTCTGGGTGAGGGAGCTTCGCAAAAAGCTGTGCTCGAACTGAACGGCGGCACGCTGACGTTCACCCCGCAGGATGGCCGTTCGCTGAAGAAGATTACCATCTACTACGACACATGGGACGAGGGTAACGGCGAACTCATAGAAGGCGAGAGCGTACCCCTTGAGGTTGACGGCAGCAAGAAGACCGCTGTGTGGTCGGGTTCGTCACAGCTCGTCGTCATCGGCATTACAGGTAAGACCGTCATCAAGCGCATCGTCATCGAGGTCGGTGAGCGCAAGGATGCCGCCGGCATCATCGACATTCCCACAGGTAAGGACATATATAAAGAGGTGTCAGCATGGCAGGAGAAGAACCCGTATGCCAGCGGTCTGACCATCAACCTGGAGGAGAACGGTAAGTACACCACCAGCGGTTCACTGTTCATTGGCCGTCCGCTGTGCATCAACGGTGCCGAGGGTGCCGTCATCGACGCGTCGAAGTGCGAGGATCCGTTCATTCTGATGCGCCCCATCGGCGACAACGCTTCGCTGAATGCTGCCGGTGGCTACGACGTGGACTCCATCGCCATTAAGAATGTCACCATCAAGGGTCTGAAGAACCGCCTGGTCTATGCCGACCGTCATCAGTACCTCATCGGCAAGGTGCTGGTCAGCAACAGCGTCATCATGGTCGACGGCACCACGCCGCGCAGCATCTTCGACTTCTACTGCGGCGGTAACTTCAAGGAACTCATCGTCGAGAACTCGACACTGGCTGCCGACCCGTCGAACTCGAAGCGCGGCGGTCTGCTGAGCACGCAGGCCAGCCAGAGCGTCTTCGCACTGGGCGGCGAGAACCAGAAAATCAGCATCAAGAACTCCACACTCTATAACATCGCCAAGGGCGAGACGCCCGTGCTGCTGGAGCGTCACAGCGACGCTGACCTGACCTTCGAGCTGCTGAACAGCATCATCGTCAACAGCGGCGAGGCTGGTAAGTTCGTGCTCGGACTGAACGAGGGTCAGCCCGGTGAGGAGTGCACATGGATTATCGGCAACAACAGCTTCACCTTCGACGGCAAGGATACCGGCAGGGACGAGCAGTACGGCAATGCCGACGTGGTCGAAGGCCCCATCACCTTCAGCGGTGCCGACAAGGGCGACTTCTCGCTGAGCGTGCTCGACGCAGCCTTCGAGGCCGGCATCGGTGACCCGCGCTGGCTGAACGGTGCCGAGGGCGACCTGCTGGTCGAAGTGGCTTCGGGCAAGGACATCGCTGCCGAGGTGGCTGCCGCCAAGGGCGACAAGAAGCCGCTGAACACGCTGATTCGTCTGGCCAAGGACGGCAAGTACACCATCAGCGGCACCATTGAGAGCGCCGGCAACATCGTCATCAAGGGCGACGGCACAGGTCTTCCCACCATCGATGCCACAGCCTTGGACGCTCCGTTCGTGACCTTGGACGGCACCGAGACTGCCGCCAAGAATGTGGACGGCACGGAGAATGCCAACTACAAGAGCATCGGACAGGTGAAAATCACCGACCTCAAGATTGAAGGACTGAGCAAGCCGCTGGTACGCGACAACCAGAAGACGCTGGTTGACAACCTGCAGGTGCAGAACGCCGTGGTCAACATGGAAGGCTCGGCAAACATCTTCGACTTCAATGGCAAGGGCTATCCCGCAGCCCTGAGAGTGCTGGAGTCCACACTGTGGTCGAAAGGCGGCCATACGGGCTTCTTCCTGCAGTCGTCAGGACGCGTGAAGGACCTGGATGGCGACCAGTCACAGTACACTCAGATGATTACCGTCGCCTTCTCGACACTCTATAAGATCAGCGTCGGCAAGCAGCTGAACAACCTGCAGGGCAAGGGCCAGAAGTCGCTCGTGCTGATGCTCATGAACAGCATCATTGCCGAGAGCACACAGGCCGGCAACGAGGTGCGCGGCTGGTTAGGCGGTCAGAACTCTACCAATCCGCAGGCTCTGTACCTATGCAACAGCTACTGGGCTAACGGCGCTGTGCAGGCAGGCTGGACCGACAGCAGCAAGCAGGGCTACGACATGTCGGAGACGAGCCTTGAGGGCGACCCGCAGTTCAAGAACCCCGCCGAGGGTGACTTCACCTTAGGTGCCGGCACGGAGCAGAACCAGTACGGCATTGGTGACCCGCGCTGGACGGTGGAATACGTTCCGACAGCCATCGAGGCCGTGCAGACCGTCAAGGAGAACGCCAACGACGGTGCCTGGTACACGCTGCAGGGCGTGCGCGTAGACAAGCCCGCCAAGGGTATCTACATCCACAACGGCAAGAAGGTCGTGATTAAGTAATTGACAATTAAAACATTAAACTATTTGGGCGGCGTACCATTGACTGGTACGCCGCTCATTTGTTTTTTTGCCAAAAAAATGCCATTTTGCAAGACTAACTGACAGTCAACGCGTTACGTATGGCAAAATCGGTGGCAAAATGGCATTCTTGTTTTTAGAAGCAAGAAGCTTTTTAGAGAAGCAAGAGGCAAGAGGCAAGAAGCCGTTAGTTAACACATTAGCTCCCCTCCTTGTAAAGGTGGGGCCGGGGGTGGTTGATGACTACAGCGAATTTGACACTGTCACTTGGCATAATCAACCACCCCTAACCCCTCCTTTCCAAGGAGGGGAACTGATTACCATTTTCCTCATTCAACATTGCGCAGCAGCGCAACAACTTTTGAGAAGCAAAAAGCTTTGCTAAGAGGCAAGAAGCAAGAGACTCTTTAGAAGCAAGAAGCAAGAGGCAAGAAGCAAGAGAATACACTATTGGGGGCCTCATAGGGAGGGTTTACCAACATTCCTCTTGCCTCTTGCTTCTTGCTTCTTAAAAAAAACTCTTGCCTCTACTTTTTATTTTTTATTTTGTATT
Organism: Prevotella sp.; assembly: GCA_017458125.1. GTDB lineage: Bacteria > Bacteroidota > Bacteroidia > Bacteroidales > Bacteroidaceae > Prevotella. The sequence continues at coordinate 155,739 of JAFTGB010000004.1, read as the reverse complement.
TTTCTTTTCCTCGCCTTGGAAAAAATTTTTCCCATGATGGGAAAATTTCTCATGAGCCTTACGGCTGAAATGCCATAATGCCATCCATTTTGCCATACGTAACACTTTGATTATCAATCAGTCTTGCAAAATGGCATTTATTTGCTGAAAAAAAATGATAGGGGGGCAGTATAAAGGCTGGTTTTGTAAAATAATTGCCTGATTGTTTGGAAGTTTCAAGTAAAATCCCTAAATTTGCAAACGTAATATGTACTTTCTGATGATGGAGGGGACGTTAAACGATAGAATGATGAGTGACAATAAGAAAAGAATGTTAGCAGAAACGCTGGCCCAGCTGGATCCTGAAGAGAGAGTGTGGGCTATTCATTATTTGGTGCAACTGTTAGCGGCTCCATCTGCAGAACGCATGACTGCGAAGGTAGTGAGGAAGCAGCCCGCAAACTCTTTTTCGGAGGAACAATGGGAAGAATACTTTAGCGGTCAGACGACAAAGGAATTGCCAGAGGACACGTTGCCGCTTTCGACTGTCCTTCATGCTACGGCAGGTAAGACCATTAAACCTATGGAAAAATGGCTGTAAAGCAAGTGCGATATGGTGAAATAGTAGAAGTAACCTTCAACTTCCCAGGTGAAGGATTCAAGGTGCATCCTGCACTTGTAGTTTCTACACAAGACTTGCAAGCTGATGAGGACGGTATGTTTTACGCGGTATTGATTTCCAGTAAAAATCATCTCCCTCAATATACTTTGGAAATAAAAAACGAATGGCTTACAAAACCCTTATTAAAACAATCCTACTTTGTCACTCATTTTATGACGTATTTCACTCCTGACGAAGTAGTTTCTTCTTATCGGACTGCCGTTAAAGGAGAATACATGGAAACAATAATCAATAAAACGATAAAGAGCATATTCGGGTGGGAATTACTATAATTATAGTCCATTGCCCAAACGTCGCTTTTTGTAAAATAATTGCCTGATTGTTTGGAAGTTTCAAGTAAAATTCCTAAATTTGCAAGCGTATTGTCCGTTTGTTTGGAAACCATCACACACTCTGACAAATACAGAAACTGACATAAAACAACTGAAACAATATTAACTTAAAAAACTAAAGCGTATGAAGAAATTTTTCTTTTTGATTGTGGGAGCATTGATGACTCTCTGCGCTCAGGCTGAGGACAAGCTGTGGAACTTCTCGACCTGGGAAAAGGGGGATATCACATCAACCACGGAGATTGACGGTCTGACCGTTACAGCCACCAATGAAAAAAAGGTGTCAATAGACGGTAGCGACAAGGGGTTGTTCCTGCCTTTCAAACAACGTCTGAAGTTAGGTGGCTCAGGAAATGAACAGGCACGCAGCCTGCAGTTCGAGGTGTCTGAGCGCTCGTTGATTATCATTGCCTTTACTCATTCCAGCAGTTCTGGCGACCCCAGACCGCTGATACTGGCTAAGGACAACTTCAAGAATGTGGTGATGGAGTCAACTGTTGCCGCAGGTACATTTAAGTATCTTACCTATTACCATACAGGTGGAAAGGCTAAGTTCTACACCTATAGTGGTAACTCGGGCTTGAATATCTATGGTATTCTTGTGAAGTCGCTTGACGGTGATGTCGTTGATGTGTATGACTTTGCCGCTGAAGCTGATGCAGGTAACGATCCGACTAAGATGAACACTGCAAATACATTCTATGTGTGGACGAAGAATGAGACCGGCTATTACTGCAAGCAACCGGGTAACTGGCGTGGCTATGAGTGGACGGAAGGTTCTCTGCTGCCCAAGTATGACTTTGTTTTTACGCAGAATACGCAGATTAGCGGTAAACTCGTAAAGAATAATCCTGTGTCGGGTTGGAAAGCTGACAATGAGACGCGTCCCATTGTTGTTGCCGGACTTACCGCAGGTATGAAAGTGACCTTCAACTACGATGCCAGCAGCATAAAAGATGAGAGCAAGCAGCAGTTGATATGGGCTCAGGCTACGGGTGACGGCAGTGATTTGTATGTTACCGAGGCATCCGTCAACGGTGCTACTGCCGTTTCAGGTGAGACGAAGATTCCTTCTGGCACTCCTATTTCTGTCACTTCAACGAATTGTGGCTATCTGGCCGTCATGCCTTTCAAGAACATGGTTATCCAGAGTGTCATCGTTGAGATGGAAAGTACAGGTGAGGCGTATATGACAACGACAGACTTCAGCACACTGAAGGGTGCCGACCTGCCCGACGATTTGAAGGAGGGAATTGAAGAGTTCACCATTACCGACGGTCGGACAAAGGCCCAGCTGACCATTTCAAGCAGCGGTGACGTGGAGGCTCCCAACAAGTATGACGTGGACGCTGACGACAACGTGCAACTTGAACTGAACGGCGGTACGCTGACGTTCCAGGCTGCCGAGGCCACGTCGCTGAAGAAGATTACCTTCTACTACAACGAGTGGAACGAGGCCAACGCCGCCACTACGGAGACGCTGGCTTATGTAGCCAAGCGTGCTGAAGGCGAGGATGACGGCGAGGAAACTCCCGAGACGGGCATCGTCGTTGATGCTGACAAGAAGACCGCCGTATGGGACGGCTCTGCCGACAAGGTGATTGTCAGCATTGGTGGCAAGACGCTCATTAAGAAGATTGTCATTGAAATTGGTGAAAAAGTTGGTGAGAAGATAGAACTTGACCTGCCTACCGGCAAAGACCTTGGTGCCGAAGTCGCCGCCGTCTATGCCCAGAACCCCTACGTGGGCAGCATCACGCTGAACTTGGAGAAGGACGGCAAGTACACGACGTCGAAGCCGATGTATATCTCGAAGCCGCTCATCATCAACGGTGCCGAGGGCGCCGTCATCGACGCATCGAAGAACGACGCTCCGTTCATCCAGATGATGGTACTGCCGGAGCTCGGACTGAACGAGGCCGGAGCATACAGGATAGACGAGGTAACCATCAAGGGCGTGGAGATTAAGGGTCTGAAGAACCGCCTGTTCTATGCCGACCGCCAGAAGTACCTCATCGGCAAGTTGACGCTCGACAACAGCATCGTGGGCATCGACGGCACCGTCTCGCGCACCATCTTCGACTTCTACTGCGGCGGTAACACCGAGGAGCTTATCATCAAGAACTCCACGCTGTGGGCTAACCCCGCCAACACACACCGCGGCGGACTGTTCAGCTCGCAGGCCGGAGATGACGTGCCCTCGCTGGGCGGCCCCGTATCGCAGAAGTTCAGCATCCAGAACTCCACATTCTATAACATCGCCAAGGGCGTAACGCCCATACTGCACCGCGACCACAGCCGCTACTGGCTGAGCTTCGAGCTGAAGAACAACGTCATCGTCAACAGCGGCGAGCCCAGCAAGTTCGTGCTCGGACTGAACGAGGGCCAGCCCGGCGAGGAGTGCACATGGGACATCGACTCGAACAGCTTCGCCTTCGACGGCCAGTACACGGCTAACGAGGAGGCTTACGCCAAGAACAACAGCTCCGGCCTCGCCCACCTCGCCAATCCCGACAAGGGTGACTTCTCGTTAAGTGTTGCTGACGACGCCCTCACCCGAGGAATCGGCGACCCGCGCTGGCTGACCGGACATGCCGACGAACTGCTGGTCGACGTGCCTACGGGTAAGGACATCGGTGCCGAGGTGGCTGCCGCCAAGGGCGACAAGAAGCCTGTGAGCACCCTGATACGTCTGGCCAAGGACGGCAAATACACCATGGGCAGCACCATCGAGACCAGTGGCGACATCGTCATCACGGGTGTGGAGGGTGCCCTTCCCACCATCGACGCCTCGGCATTGGAGGCTCCGTTCCTGACGCTGGCCGGTACCGAGACGGCAGCCAAGAACGCTGACGGAACGGACAACGCCAACTACAAGTACATCAACCGTATAGTGATGGAATACTTGAAGATAGACAATCTGAAGCAGCCGCTCGTCCGCGACACGCAGAAGACGCACGTCGGCACACTTCTGTTCTACTACAGCCTGCTCAACATGGAAGGTTCGTCCAACATCTTCGACTTCAACGGACAGGGCTATCCCGGTCTGCTCGCCGTCTTCAGTTCGACACTGTGGTCGAAGGAAGGACACACGGGCTACTTCCTGCAGTCGTCAGGACGCGTGAAAGACTTGGACAGCGACCAGAGCAAGTTATTCCAGACTATCAGCATCGGCTCCTCTACGCTCTACAAGATCAGCGCGGGCAAGCAGCTGAACAACCTGCAGGGCAAGGGCCAGAAGTCGCTGATGTTCATGTTGACGAACAACATCATTGCGGAGAGCACGCAGGCCGGCAACGAGGTGCGCGGCTGGTTGGGCGGTCAGAACTCGACGAACCCCACCACGGTTTATTACGGCAACAGCTACTGGGCTGACGGTGCCGTGCAGGCTGGCTGGACCGACAGCAGCAAGCAGGGCTACGACGACAGCGAGTCGAGCATCGAGGGCGACCCGCAGTTCAAGAACCCCGCCGAGGGTGACTTCACCTTAGGTGCCGGCACGGCGCAGAACGAGCGTAAGATCGGCGACCCGCGCTGGCTGGTAGAGTACGTGCCCACCGCCATCGAGGCCGTGGAGACCGCCAAGGGGACTGTCAACGACGGTGCCTGGTACACGCTGCAGGGCGTGCGCGTGGACAAGCCCGCTAAGGGTCTCTACATCCACAATGGCAAGAAAGTCGTAGTGAAATAATTTACGATTTGACGATTTACTATTTACGATTTATTTACGATTGGACTATTTAAGCGTAAAATCATTAAATAACAAAATAGTAAATAAACAGTAAATAGTAAATTGTGAAATAGTAAATAAGTGCTTAAAAAAGTGGTGAAACGCTAAGCGTGTTCGCCACTTTTTTATTACCTTTGCACTATGAATACTATTGAAGTGAAGCGGAAGGAGGGACTGAGCGGGCTCAAGGAGTTCGTGCAGTTCCACTACGACATGTACCGGGACTGCCCGTGGGCGGTGCCTTTCCTGTACTCTGAAGAGATGAACACGCTGCGCAGCGACAGGAATGCCGCCTTCGAGTGCTGCGAGGCCGACTACTTCATGGCCTACCGCAACGGCAAGGCCGTGGGCCGCGTGGCTGCCATCATCAACCACCGCGCCAACGAGCGGTGGCAGCGCAAGCAGGTACGCTTCGGCTGGCTGGACTTCGTGGACGACCGCGACGTGTCGAAAGCCCTGTTGGACACTGTTGAGCAGTGGGGCCGCGAGCGGGGCATGACGGAGATGGCCGGTCCGTTGGGCTTCACCGACATGGACCGTGAGGGTTTGCTCATCGAGGGTTTCGAGGAGGACGCCACGATGTATGTCAACTACAACTACCCGTACTACCAGCAGCACATCGAGCAGACTGCGGGCTTCGAGAAGGACAACGACTATATGGAGTATAAGGTGAAGGTGCCCGAGGTGGTGCCCGACAAGTTCCATAAGTTGGGCGAGATGATTACGAAGCGCTACAACCTGCACGTCAAGAAGTTCACGCGCAAGGAGCTGTTGGACGGCGGCAAAGGGCGCGAAATCTTCGACATCATCAATGCCACGTACAACGACCTGTACGGCTATTCGCAGCTGTCGGAGCGGCAAATCAACCAGTTAGTGGACCAGTACATCAAGATTGCCGACCTGAACTTGGTGACGGCCATCGAGGACTGGAACACGGAGGAGCACCGCCTGGTGGGTTTCGGCATCACCTTCCCCTCGTTCACGTCGGCACTGCGCAAGACACGCGACGGCCGCCTGCTGCCCTTCGGCTGGTGGCACCTGCTGCGCACGCTCAAATGGCATAAGACGAAGGTGGTGGACCTGCTGCTCATCGGCGTGCTGCCCGAATATCGCGCCAAGGGCGCCAACTCGCTCATCTTCGACGACCTGATACAGTGGTTCCAGCGCTATGGCTTCGACTATGCTGAGGCCATGCCGCAGATGGAGTCGAACGAAGGCGTCCGCTCTCAGTGGCAGTACCTGGAGTCGCGCATACACAGGAGACACCGGTGCTATAGGAAGGTGCTTTGCACCAAATGAGAAATGAGGAATGTGGAATGAGGAATGTGGAATGAAAAATGAGAAATGATTTGCGCACGTCATTTCTCATTTTTCATTTGGTGCGAAGCACCTCCATTTCTCATTCCTCATTCCTCATTTCTCATTTGCACTTATTAGTGCAAGGAGGTGTTCGACGGCTTCTTCCTCGGGGATGTTTTTCTCTACGCATACCTTCTGGCGGTAGAGGGAAATCTTGCCGCGGCCGGCGCCGACGTAGCCGTAGTCGGCATCGGCCATCTCGCCCGGGCCGTTGACGATGCAGCCCATGATGCCTATCTTTACACCCACTAAGTGCTTGGTGGCTGCCTTGATGCGGGCTATGGTGTCCTGCAGGTTGTAGAGCGTGCGCCCGCAGCCTGGGCATGAAATGTACTCCGGCTTGGTGAACTTTATACGGGCGGCTTGCAGGATGGCGTCGGCTAAAGCAGTGAAGAGTGAAGAGTGAAGAGTGAAGAATGGGCTGCCGCTCAAGGGCTGTATGACTAACTTCGTAGCCTTGCGGTCGATGAGGGTGGAACCGGCGGCCATGGCGGCCTTCAGTTGCAGCGTCTCCCAGTCGGGAGCGTCAAGGGTGAGGGTGAGGGTGTCGTCGGTGATGGATGCCTCGGCCTCGTGGCGCAGGCGCGTACACTCGTCTATCAACTCCACCAGCTTGCGGGCAACGGGGATTTCGGCCTCCGGCTCCTCGCTGAGGCTCACGCGGATGGTGTCGCCGATGCCCTCGGTCAGCAGGGCACCGATGCCCACCGCCGACTTGATGCGGCCGTCTTCGCCCTCGCCAGCCTCGGTGACGCCGAGGTGCAGGGGGTAGTGCATGTCTTCAGCGTCCATGGCCTGTACCAGCAGTCGCACCGACTGCACCATGACGACGGTGTTGGAGGCTTTGATGCTGATGACGACGTCGTTGAACGCCTCGCGCTTGAAGATGCGCAGAAACTCCATGCAGCTCTCCACGATGCCTGCCGGTGTGTCGCCGTAGCGCGACATGATGCGGTCGGACAGCGAGCCGTGGTTGACGCCGATGCGCACGGCGGTGTGGTGCTCCTTACATATATTAATAAAGGGCACGAGGCGCTGGTCTATCTTCTGCAGTTCGGCAGCGTACTCCTCGTCGGTGTACTCCAAGTGCTTGAACGTGCGCCCCGGGTCTACGTAGTTGCCGGGGTTGATGCGCACCTTCTCGCAGTATTGTGCGGCCACGTCAGCCACATGAGCCGTGAAATGGACGTCGGCCACTAACGGTGTCTGGTAGCCGTCGGCCTTCAGCCGTGCCGAGATGTTGCGCATGTTCTCGGCCTCGCGCGTACCCTGCGTAGTGAAGCGCACCAGTTCGCCACCGGCATCAATGATGCGTTTGGCCTGAGCCACGCAGCCCTCGGTGTCGTTGGTGTCTACGGTGGCCATCGACTGTATGCGCACGGGGTTTTCTCCGCCTATGGCGATGTTGCCCACATGGGCAACGGTGCTAAAACGACGTTTCATACTATTGGACTATTGGACTATTTTACTATTGGACTATTTTACTATTTATTTTCGATTTACGGATTTTCGATTTTCGATTTAATACTTTATCCGCTTCGTCATTTCTTCATTTTTCATTTACATTTCTCATTACTCATTTGGAGCACTATTACTCATTTGGAGCACTTAAACTCGTATTTCACTTCAGCCAGGTCTTGGTTGGCCTTTTCTATTTTGGCTTTCAGGCCCGCTTTGTAGTCGGCGAGGCGCTGGGCGATGGCGTCGTCGCTAAGGGCCAGCATCTCGACAGCGAGGATGGCGGCGTTCTGGGCGCCGTTGACTCCGACGGTGGCCACGGGGATGCCCGGCGGCATCTGTACGATGCTCAGCAGGGCGTCAAGGCCGTCAAGCATGCCCTTGATGGGTACGCCGATGACGGGCAGGGTGGTAGAGGCGGCTATGACGCCGGGCAGTGCGGCGGCCATGCCTGCTGCGGCTATGACGACCTTGATGCCGCGTCCTTTGGCCTCGCGTGCAAACTGTTCTACGGCCTCCGGTGTGCGGTGTGCCGATAGTGCGTTGACTTCAAACGGTATCTGCAAGTCGTTGAGTTGCTTGCATGCTTTCTCCATGACGGGCAGGTCGCTGGTGCTGCCCATGATGATGCTGACTAATGGTTTCATATCTTAATTTTTATTTCTTATTTTTTATTTCTTATTTCTTATTTAAAAAGACAGTATGGCGACGGCGGCGCAGAGGAAACCTACCCAGAAGCCTACCACGACTTGCGACAGCGAGTGCTGGCGCAAAATCATGCGGCAGGAGCCGGTGATGCCTGCGGCAAGGAAGACGACGCAGAGCCACCATACGGGGTTGAAGCCCAGATAGGCCGAGAAGGCAAAGAGCGCGCCCCCTACTCCACCGATGGCTGCCGTATGGATGGATATCTTCCACCACACGTTGATGAGTGCGCACACCATCTGTACTGCTAACGCGGCCACCACGATGCTGCTCATGAAGTGTGGCATGTGCAGGCGTTCCATGATGTAGATGCAGGTGAAGTAGCAGAGGATGGAGATGGCGTAGGGCACCATGCGCCGTTCGCGGTGTCCCAGTTCTATGAGCGTCCACCCCTGATAGCGCCGGTAGAGGTGGATGACGACCGTGGGCAGCAGGATGGTGAACAGGTAGGTGAGCAGCAGCACGCGCAGCTTGTAGTCCCACGGGAACATGCTCAGGTAGCTGAACGTAAACAGCACCACCAGCCCGAGGATGGGCAGGTAGAACGGCGTGAACAGCATGCTGATGATGCGGGCCGCAAGGATGATTTGCTTCTGGCGCTTCATGATGTCATTCGGTTATTTACGCAGACGGGCTATGGGGATGCCTAACTGTTCGCGGTACTTAGCCACCGTGCGCCGCGCTATGGGGTAGCCGCGGGTGGTGAGCAGCTTCTGCAGGGCATCGTCGCTCAGCGGCTTGCCCTTGTCCTCAGCGTCGATGAGGTCGCGCAGTGCGGCCTTGATTTCGCGTGTCGACAGCTCCTCGCCCTCGGCCGTCTTGTATCCGTCGCTGAAGAAGTAGCGCAGGGGGAAGGTGCCCCAGCGCGTCTGTGCGTACTTGGAACTGCTGACGCGCGACACGGTGCTCAGGTCCAGTCCCGTGCGCTCGGCAATGTCTTTCAGTATCATCGGGCGCAGCGAGGCCTCGTCGCCGTCCTCGAAGAAGCGGTGCTGCCACTGTATGATGGCCTGCATGGTGACGGTCATCGTGTGGCGGCGCATGCGGATGGCCTCGATGAAACCCTGTGCGGCCTCCACCTTGCGCCGCGTGTAGAGCAGTGCTTCCTTCATCTGCCGGCTGAGGTGCTCTTTACCGTCCTGGTACTCCCTGAGGGTGTCAGCGAACGACTGCGAGACGTGCAGCTCGGGCATGTCGCCATGGTTCAGCGTGAAGGTGACGGTGCCGTCGTCGCTGGTGTCTACGATGAAGTCGGGAGTGATCTGCTGCATCGAGCGGCCTACTGTCTCGCTGATGGAGGCTCCGGGCTTCGGGTTCAGCTTGCGCAGCTCGCCGATGAGCGTCTGCGTCTGCAGCTCGCTGAGCTTCAGGCTCTTTCCTAACTGCTTCCAGTGCTTCTTGGTGAACAGCTCGAAGTGCTCCTTCAGCACCGTTTCCATGAGTCCCCTCAGCCGCGAGGGGCTGCGGCGCCTGACTTGCAGCAGCAGGCACTCCTGCAACGAGCGGGCACCGATGCCGGGCGGATCGAAGTCCTGCAGCCGGTGCAGCACCTGCTCTATCTGCTCCGTCGTCACGTCGGTGTTGTGATAGATGGCCAGCTCGTCGGCAATGCTGTCGAGCGGCTTGCGCAGCAGTCCGTCGTCGTCTAATGAGCCGATGAGGTACTCCATGACCTGACGCTCCTGGTCGGTCAGCGTGGCCATGTTCATCTGCTCGTTCAGCTGGTCGATGAACGACTCCGTCTGTCCGTAGACCGTCTCCTCCTGCCGCTCGTCCCTCGACTCCTGCTGCCGCCCGCCGTAGTACACGGGCAACTCCTCGTCGTCGCGGCCTATCGAGGCCAGGGCGTCGTCAAGTGCCGACTGGCGCTGCTCCTGCTCGTAGTCGTCGTCGCTGTTGTCGGCGGGCTGCGGGTCCTGCGCGTACAGCGGGTCCTGGACGTCGTCGTCGGACGGCTCCAAAGCCGGGTTGTCGTCCATCTCCATGTTGATACGTTCCAGGAGCTGGGTGATGGGCAGCTCCGTGAGCTGCGCCTGCAACAGCTGCTGCTGCGTGATGTTCTGCGTCAGCTTCTGCTGTTGCGTCAGTTTTTGTTCCTGTATCTGCTCCTGTGCCATAATCTTTAGGGACGCAAAGTTACGAAATATCAGCGTAATAAAAAAGATTTTCGTCGAAAACTTTTCATATTTACGCCTTTTGTTGTATATTTGCATTCAAAACCTACAAACCATTTTTATTATGAAGAGACTGATGAGGATGATGACGGGTGTACTGCTGTCGGCGGCATTCGTTGCGTGTGAGAAAGAACTGACTGTGGCCGGTTCGGCCGAGGGAAACAGTGTGCTGAACGTCGTGACACGTTCCGGGGAAAGTGATGCCAAGGTGAGCTATCCGGTGACCATCTATGTGATGAACGGCGACGGCCAGTGCGTCAGAAAGCAGACGCTGCTGTCGGCCAACGACCAGCTGCAACTTAAACTGCAGCCCATGACCTACCAGCTGTATGCCGTGGGCGGTGCCACCGAGGGCGACTACTCGCTGCCCGGACAAGAGGATGCCACGGCAACGTCGGAGGTGACGCTCAACGCCGATGCCGTACACGGCGACCTGATGACGGCCTCGAACACGGTGACGCTGACCGACGACGAGACCACGACGCTGACGCTCAGCATGCAACGGCGCGTGATGCACTTGGAGAGCCTCGTGGTGAAGAACGTCCCCCAGACCGTCGACGGCGTGACCATGACATTAGCACCGCTCTACGACAACCTGCTGCTGAACGGGACATACAGCACTTCGACATCCGAGCAGACCGTTACGCTGACGCAGCAGGCCGACGGCACGACGTGGCAGAACAGCGACGAACTCTTTATGCTGCCCTCGGCAGGTAACGCCACCATCACCGTCCGCTTCCAGCGCGGCACCACCATCAAGAGCTATGCCTACAGCAGTCCCGTGGCATTGGCAGCCAACAAGCACATCCGCATCACCGGCACCTTCACCGGCACGGACGAGCTGACGCTCATCGGCGCCATCACCGGAGCCACCTGGGAGGGCACCACCACCATCGAGTTCACCTTCGACAGCGAAGGCTCAGCCACCACCAACATCACCGATGACACTGGCGGAAGCAGCGGAAGCGGAGGTCAGAGCCAGGACGGTGTGACAGAGGGTGCCGCCCCTGCTGTCGGCACGGTGTATAAAGAGTGTTACGTCAATGCGTCGGTAGACGACGGCGACTATACCGTGGTGACGTTGATACACAAAGAAGAGGAGGATGTCAGCGGAACGGGGAAAACGGAGGAGCAGATATTGTCCGAAATCAATGCCCTACTGCCCAACTTCGACATCAACGGTATTACTGGCTGGCGCTTGCCAACGGCGGAGGAGGCAAGGGCGTTCAGTGGCGGGCTTGTTAATACTGCATTCCGAAATGCTCAGGTGTCAGGCACAGACATCAACAGCGACTGGTATTACTGTCTGGACGAGAACGCTCTGAGGATATTCGTCGGTGCGACAGGAATAGTGCAACAGGCGCAACCCATCACTTCCGGTCAGCACATCCGTCCCGTAACAACCTTGAAATTCCTGAAGGAATAAAGTTTATGAATGGAACACAAAGACACAAAGACACGAAGATTTATTCTTCTCAATGAAAAGACTTCGTGTCTTTGTGTCTTTGTGTTCAAAAAAATTATTTTTTAATATAAGTCTCTGCTACTTGGGCGGCGACGTTGGTGCCTTGGAAGCGGCGGATGTACTGCTGGCTCTGGGCGATGCGGGCGTCGCGGCCACGGGCACCACGGAGGAGCATGCGGATGGACTCGGCCATGCCGATGACATCGTCGGGACCGGTGTAGAGGCTGTGGGGGCCGCCGGCCTCTTCGAGACAGGAGCCTGTGCAGGCTACCACGGGGAGGCCTGCGGCAATGGCTTCGATGATGGGTATGCCGAAGCCTTCGTAGCGCGAGGGGTAGACGAAGACCTCGGCCTGCTGGTAGATGGCGGCGAGGTCGCTGTCGGGGACACCACTGAACAGGTGAATGCGGTCGCTCTGCGGCAGCAGCCGGGCATAGTCGGTCTGGCGGCCTACGGCAACAAGATGGATGTCGGCGGGCAGCAGGTCGATGGCCTCGGCGGCAAGCAGCAGGTTCTTGCGCTGCTCGATGGTGCCCACACTGAGGATGTAGCGGGCAGGCAGGCGGTAGCGTTGGCGCACCTCGGCACGCTTGGCGTCGCTCTGCGGCGTGGCGAAGCGCGGCGAGCAGGACTGGTAGATGACACTGATGCGGTCGGCATACTGCTCACCGCCATAGTGTATGATGTCGCGTCGCGTGCAGTCGCTGATGGCGATGATGTGGTCGGCCGCGCGCAGCGTCTGACGGAACTTCCAGGTGTAGAGCTGTCTGTCGAACCAGTGGTAATACTCGGGGTGACGCAGGAAGATGAGGTCGTGGATGGTGACGACGCCACGGATGCCGGCACGGCGCAGGCCAAGGGGCAGCTCGCCGGAGAGTCCGTGGTAGACGTCAATGCCGTCGCGGCGCAGGTCGCTGACGATGCCACGCGTGCGCCACCATGCCTTGCGCAGGGTACTGTAGCGTGCGGGTGGATAGCAGAAGGTGGCACCCTCGATGACCTGCTGGCGCAGGTCGTCGCGACCCTCGTCAGGAGCGTAGAGGCGCAGTTCCATGCGGTCGTCATTGAGTCGGATGAGGTCGTTGACGAGCGTTCGCCCATAGCTGCCGAGTCCTGTGCCGTTGCGCACGATGCGCTTGGCATCGAAGGCCACGCGTGTTATTGGACTATTGGACTGGTGCACTGTTTTTTATTTTCGATTTACGGATTTTCGATTTTCGATTTGCTTTGTGTCTTTGTGTTCTATTCATAAGAATTATAGGTCAGATGTAGCTGTCGCCGTAGCGCATCTGGACTTCGTTGACGTATTTGCGGACGAGGGCCGAGGAGTCGCCCTTCTTGCAGATGAGGAGGACATTGCCCTGCTCGGCCACGATGTAGCCGTCGAGACCGTTGATGACGCCGAGGCGTCCGTCGGAGAGCTTGATGACATTGTTGTGGGCGTTTTCGAGCATGACCTGCGAGTCGATGACGACGTTGTCACCCTCGCCGCGAGTCTTGCACTCGTAGATGGCGTGCCACGTGCCGAGGTCAGCCCATCCGAAGTCGCAGCGCATGACGCAGACGTCCTGACAGCGTTCGAGCACGCCCTGGTCGATGCTGAGGTTGGGATAGGAGGGGTAATACTCGTTGACAAAGGCCATCTCCTGCTCTATGGTGTAGTTGGCGTGCTGACCGTCGAAGCGTCCGAGGACGTCGGGGAAGAGGCGACGGAAGTAGTCGTTGAGGAAGCGCGCGCTGGAGAGGATGACGCCGGTGTTCCACAGGAACTCGCCGCTGTCCATGAAGACCTGTGCGAAGTCGCGCTCGGGTTTCTCGGTGAACGACTGCACGCGGTAGACGGTAGCGGCATCGGTGCGCTCTCCTTTCTGTATGTAGCCGTAGCCGGGCTCGGGGCGTGTGGGCTCGACGCCCATGGCCAAGAGCTGGTCGTGGCGGGTGACGAAGTCGAAGGCAGCGGCCATGTTCTGGTAGAAGGCGTCCTCGTTGAGCACGAACTGGTCGGAGGGTGTGATGACGACGTTGGCCTTGATGTTGCGGCGGCACACGCGCATGTCGGCCCACGCCACGCTGGGCGCGGTGCCCCGGTTGACGGGTTCTACCATGAGGTTCTCCTCGTGCAGGTCGGCGAGCTGCTGGCGCACGATGGGGGCATACTCGCGGTTGGTGCAGATGAAGATGTTCTCCTTGGGCAGTATATGTGCGAAGCGGTCGAAGGTCTGCTGTAGCTGCGTTCGGCCGACGCCGAAGAAGTCGAGGAACTGCTTGGGCAGGTTGGTGCGGCTGCACGGCCACAGTCGGCGCCCCTTTCCTCCGGCAAGAATAATGCAATAGTTGCGGGTGTTGATTTCCATAATCGTCAGATTCAGTTAACTTGCGACGGCTAAGATACGAAAAAGAAGTGAGATGAGCAAAAAAAGTACGTCTTTTTAAAAATTCTTCATGCTTCGTGCCCGTTTCTTAATTTTTATTTGTACCTTTGCCGCCGCTAATGCCCAGATGGCGGAATCGGTAGACGCGCTGGTCTCAAACACCAGTGGGGCAACCCATCCCGGTTCGAGCCCGGGTCTGGGTACGGAAAAGCTCTTTGCTTTTTGCAAGGGGCTTTTTTAGTTTATAGTTGTTTTTTAACTGAACACAAAGACACAAAGGTTTTTTAGAAGCAAGAAGCAAGAGGCAAGAAGCAAGAGGCAAGAGGATACACTATTGGGAACTTCATTGGGAGGGTTTACCAACATTTCTCTTGCTTCTTGCCTCTTGCTTCTTGCTTCTAAAAAACCTTTGTGTCTTTGTGTTCAATAATAAGCCTTACTTCCTATTTTCATGAAGGGGGGTTACAGGCGGAGGCGAAGCTGGAGGAGGAGGTCGGACTGGGTGGGGTGGTCGATTTGCTGGAGGCCGGAGGAGATGACGGAGCGGTCGAAGTAGCGGGTGAAGGCGTAGCGGGCGGCGAGGGTGAGGCGACGGCTGACGGCATAGCGGGCCATGAGGAAGGTGCGCAGGCCGTGGCCGTAGTAGGCGGGGAAGGAGAAGTCGTAGAGGACGGAGGGCTCGTACTGGTAGAGACGGCTGTCGTAGTCGTCGGAGCGGAACCAGGCGATGGCGGCGTCGAGCTGCAGGGCGGGCAGCTGACAGCGCACCTGCTGGGACACCATGAGGCCGCGGCTGACGGTGCCGTAGTCGGCGACAACGCCGTCGGCCTGCGTGGTGAGGGTGACGGCGGCAGCGGCGGCGGGCGGCAGGACGGGGACGACGAGGCGCAGGCGGGCGCGGTGCTCGTAGCGGTTCTGGAGGAGCGTCTTCGACTGGTTGTCGCGCTGTCGCAGGTGGAAGCGGTAGCGGGCTTCGGCGGTACACCTTTTATATAATACGCGCGCGTAGAGGAGGGCGTCAAAGGCGTCACTGGAGGTGCTGACGAGGTAGCGCTTCCACGGGAAGTGGGCATAGTCGGCATAGCCCTTGACGAGGACGCGGCGCGAGGGCTGCCAGGCGGCGCCGAGGTAGAGGCCGTGCTCGTTCTGGACGGCGGAGCCTTCGCTGAAAGCGTAGGCACGGAAGGCGGTGTAGCGCTTGTCGTAGTAGCGGTGGAGGGCCATGACGGTAAGGGTGGTGGTGGCGCGGAGACTCATGGCGTGGAGGGCGGCAAGGGCGCCGTCGCCGTTGACGGCAGTCTCGCCGGAGAGGGAGAAACGGCCTGTGGTGACGCCGTAGTCGAGGGAGGCATTGAAGAAGGCGGAGCCTTGGAGGGCGTAGCGGCGGTAGTCGGTGAGCTGCGGAGAAAGGGGGCGGTTAAAGCGGGTGTGGACGATGTTGAGGGCGAGATGCGGACGGCAGTTGGCAGCGGCGGGGGTGAAGGCGAGGCGGGCGCCGAGGTCGGTGACGCGGGTGTTGTGCTTGCGGGCCAGCTCGGTGGTGGTGCGGTGGTAGCCGTCGGTGAGGACGGTGCGCACGGTGCCGTCGTCGTTGAGGGTGGCGTCAATAGGCTGGTGGGAGGCAAAGGCGGTGAGGTGCCAGCGCGGGGCGAGGCGGACGGTGGCGGCGGCTCCTACGAGGTAGCCCGCCGAGGAGCGCGAGGTATGGGCGGCGAGCGTGCGGGTGGAGCGTCCCCACGACTGGAGGGTGGCCAGCTTGCCGAGGTGGAAGCCGGTGTTCATGACGAGGCCCATGCCCATCTGCACGCGGTAGGTGCCTATGTTGAGTTCGACAAGAGGGCCCATGTCGCGCAGCTGGAGGTAGTAGGCGTAGTGGTCGTAGCCCCAGCGGTTGTTGGAGGAGAAGAAAGGCTCGCCGGCATCCTGTGCACCGGTGATGCCGAAGCGCACGCGGTTGCGGTAGTTGAACTGGTAGCGCACGTCGTGGCGGAGGGCGTAGCCAAGGTAGCCGTTGCGGTCGCCGTGCCGCCGGTAGAAGGGTATGCGGAGCGTGCCCATGACGGTGTGACGGCCCTGCCGGAGGAGGTCGGAGAGGGAGAGGCGCAGGGAATCCGGCGCGCTGTCGCCGACATAGACGAAGGCCGTCAGGAGGCGGCGCGTGTCGGCGTCGAGGGCCGTAATCATCTGTAGCTCAGCGAGTGTGCGCACGGGGCGGTAGCGGTCGACATAGGCCATAATGGCCTCGACCTGCTGTGCCGAGAGGAAAGGGAGGCGCTGCAGGTCGTTGCGTGAGAGCCGGTTGATGTTGAGCTTGTCGGCGGCAAGGTCTTCGAGCTGTGCCATGACCTCCTCAGCATCGCCGCCGTCGATGTCGGCAGCCTCCATGAGTTCGCGGTAGTCCTGCCGCCAGTCCGTCTGGGCCGGGAGGGTGAGCGTAAGGCAACAGGCTATGGCCAGCAGGAAGAGACGCATGGAGCGGAAAGGCTACAGCTGTCCCGCCTCGACCATAAGGACGACGCGCTCGGTGAGGCGGTCGATGCCTTCGGGGTCGTACTCCTTCTTGAGCGAGGCACCGAAGACCCACGCGAAAGCCTGATAGAAACCGGCGCGCATGGGGCCGAGGAAGGCCTGGATGAGTTCGTAGGAAGAAGAGTGGCTCTCGCGGTAGATGAGCTTGATGAGGAGCTTGCCCTGCGAGTAGGTGAGCTTCTTCATGCGCGGTTTGTACTGCTTCATGATGCTCTGCTCGACACGCTTCATGTGCTCTTCGCGGGCCTTCTTGTCAGGGAGTGTCTCCAGGTACTCGGCAGTCTCCATCATGATGGCGTTGGCCTCCTTGGCGATGGGCAGGACGGTCTTGACGTTCTTGACCAGCCGCATGTAGGCGCGGGACTGCTTCTTGGAGCTGAAGGTGAGCGGTGGGTAGACGTAGACGTTGTTCATCTCCATGTACTGGATGCTGTCGCCGTCCTCGAAGACCTTGCCGACACGGACGGTGGGGACGAAGGTGGGGCTGTTCACGTCAAGCGAGTCAGGGGGAAGCTGCGACAGCGCCGCAGCCTGCGAGGGAACGCGGGGGAGGAGGAGGGAGATGAAGACGAGGAGGACGTAGCGCATGGGTTCAGTGGGAGTAGATGAGCTGGACGAGGGTCTGGCCTACGGCCTGCAGGGTGTTGCGGTCGATGTGCTGCATGCCGTCGCTGACGGTATGCCAGACGGGACCAAAGGAGCTCTGTTCGCAGTCAGGATAGTGGTTGATGATGTCGATGGTGGGGATATGGGCTACCTCGTTGAGCGGCACATGGTCGTCGGTGACGTAGCCGCCGTCAGCATTGGGGAACACGCTGGCGTAGCCGGCTGCTGCCGCTGCCTGCCACACCTTCTCCACCACGGCACGGGCGTGCTGCATGGAGAAGCCTTCGCGGTAGAAGCGGGCGCCCTGACCACCCACCATGTCGAGGAGAATGGCATACTGATAGTCGGCAGGACGGAGCGGCGCGGGGTTGGCGGCCCAGTGCTGGGCACCGAGCGCCCACGAGTCGGCATCGGCCTGGTCGCTCCACTGTGGAACGCCCCAGTCCTCGGCATCGAAGCACACGAAGTCGACGGCGACGCGGGCGGAGTCGTGCTGCTGGAGCAGACGGGCTACTTCGAGCATGACGGCGACACCGGAGGCTCCGTCGTTGGCAGCCATGACGGGCTTGCGCCAGTTGGCGGAGTCAGGGTCGTTGTCGGCCCAGGGACGGCTGTCCCAGTGGGCGCAGAGGAGGATGCGGGGAAGCGGGGACTGCTGCGGGGAGCGCGCGATGATGTTGGTGGCGCGGAGGGTGGTGCCGTCGTAGCCACGGAGGTCGGCATGCTGGAGGTCGACGCGGCAGCCGTAACGCTGGAACTGACCGGCAATCCATTGGGCGCACTGGTCGTGGGCCTCGCTGTTCATGATGCGCGGGCCGAAAGCGCACTGGGCGGCGCAGAAGGCGTAGGCCGTGTCGGCACTGAAGGTGACGGCCACGGCGGGCTGCTGGGACTGCTGGTTTCTGCGGGCGGTGCTGCAGCTGACGAAGAACAGGAACGCTGCGGCAAAGCTGCAGCCTGCGAGGAAACGAGTGAGGGATATTTTCATTTCTTTTCTTTTTTTAGGGGCTACTCGCGGACGCTCTGGACGCGGGACATGACACGGAGGAAGTTGCCACCCCAGATTTTCTGGATGTCGCGCTCGCTGTAGTGGCGGGCTAAGAGCATACGGGTGAAGTTGAGCAACTCGGAAGAGGAGGCAAAGCCTCGTACGCCGCCGTCGCCGTCGAAGTCGGTACCGATGCCAACGTGGTCGATGCCCATGACCTGAATGGCATGGTCGAGGTGGCGCAGGACGTCGAGCACGGTGGCCTCGCCGTCGTTGACGAGGAAGCCGTGGTAGAGGGTGACCTGCATGACGCCACCCTTGGCGGCAAGGGCACGCATCTGGTCGTCGGTGAGGTTGCGGGGATGGTCGCAGAGTGCGCGGCAGGAGCTGTGTGAGCAGACGATGGGCTGCTGGCTAAGCTCCAAGGCATCGTAGAAGCTCTTGTCGGAGGCATGGCTGAGGTCGACGATGACGCCGAGGCGGTTCATCTCGCGTATGACCTGCCGTCCGAAGGAGCTGACGCCGTTGTGGGTGTTGCAGCCACGGGCAGAGTCGCAGATGTCGTTGTCGCCGTTGTGGCACAGCGTCATGTAGACGATGCCACGCTGGACGAAGTGCGCCAGGTTCTGCAGCTGTCCGTTGAGTGCCAGCCCGTTCTCGATGCCCAGCATGATGCTGTGGCGTCCCTGCCGCTTATCGGCATAGAGGTCGGCAGGCGTACGGGCTATGCTGATGTAACGCTTGTTTTTCTCGACAATGGCTTCTATCTTGTTGAAGATGAGGTCGGCATACTCCGTGGGGCCGTCGACGTCGAAGTCGACCTTAGAGGAAAAGGTCTCGCCAATCTTGGGCTGCGGCAGATAAGCCACCATGATGGTGGCGTCCTGACGGCCTTCGTCCATCTTGTGGAGGTCGACGAGGATGCGCGGGTCGCGACTGCTGAAGTCGACGCCCTGCGGGAAGAACATGGGCGTGTCGCAATGCGTGTCGAGGGTCAGCACACGACTGTGCAGGGCGCAGGCCTCGCGGTAGTGGGCGGCCTGACGTACGAGCCAGGAGAAGAGGGGCAGTCCCTCGTCGTCGACCATGCACTCAGGGTGCCACTGCACACCGATGACGCTCTTGAACTCGCGACTCTCCATGGCCTCGATGATGCCGTCGGTGGACTTGGCCGTGACACGGAAGCGCTCGCCAGGGTCGGAGACTGCCTGGTGGTGGAAGGAGTTGACGTAGAGCACGGCGCGCTCGGCGTCGAAAGTAGAACAGGGGGGTGCGTCGTCGTAGATACGGAAGAGCGTGGAGTCGCGGTCGACGGTGACGGAGTGGGTAGGCTCGGTGCGGTCGGCATGCTGGGAGTGGAGGACGCGCGTGACGGGACTGATGTCCTGCCGCATTTTTCCGCCTAAGGCCATGGCCAGCGTCTGTATGCCGCGGCAGATGCCGAGGATGGGTATCTGCCGGTTGTAGGCCATCTGGGTGATGAGCAGTTCGCCGAGGTCGCGCTCGCTGTTGATATCGCCGAGTGCGGGGATGGGCTCTTCGCCGGCATAAAGGGGATTGAAGTCGCCACCGCCACTGAGTATGAGTCCGTCGACATGGGCGAGGGTGTTGACGATGACGTCGGTGTCGCTCAGCGGCGGAATGATGACAGGAACGCCGCCCGCCTTGACCACCATCTTGTAGTAACCGTCGGCCAACTTGCTGTTGTGGTCGGCATAGTTGGCAGTAATGCCGATAATAGGTTTACAGGGAGCTTCAGGGAAGGAAGCATAAGCCTTGGACAGCTGACGCTGCCAGTTGAAACGCTCGCTCATAGGACTACTCGTCGACGGTTACGGGTATCTCGCGCTTGATACTCTGTTCGAGGGAGATAAGCGTCTCGGTGGCCACCACGCCGGGAATGTCCTGCAGACGGCCGTTGAGCAGGTGCATGAGCTGTTCGTTATCGCGTGCATAGAGTTTGACGAGCATGGTGTAGGGGCCTGTGGTGAAGTGGCACTCCACGATTTCGGGGATGTGCTGCAGGCGCTCGACTACATCCTTATACATAGAGCCACGTTCGAGGGTGATGCCCACGTAGGTACAGGTGGAGTAGCCCAGGCTCTTGGGATTGACGTCGAAGCCGCTGCCCATGATGACGTCGCCCTCGATGAGGTGTTGCACGCGCTGATGGATGGCAGCACGGGAGACGTTGCACTCGGCAGCTACATCCTTGAAAGGAATACGTGCATTCTTGGAGAGAATGCTGAGTATCTTTTTGTCAAGATTATCTATTTTGTCCATTACGATAAAGATAGTTGTTTACAAATTGTAAGCAAAAGTAAGCAAAATAATTGAATGGTGCAACATTTTGCTGAGAAAAAAAAGCTAAATTTTACGTATAAGCGTCAATCCGTCACGAAGAGGCAGGATGACACGCTCCACGCGAGGGTCGCTGGCGAGGGCATCGTTGAACTGCATGATGCCCTGCGTCTGCGCGTCGCGGGCGTAGGCCGGCTCGACGACATGGCCGTCCCACAGCGTGTTGTCGACCACCATGAAGCCGCCGGGACGCAGGAGCGAGAGGGCCATCTCGTAAGTGGGGAGGTAGGTGCGCTTGTCGCCGTCGATGAAGGCCATGTCGAAGGTGACGCCGAGGCGCGGCGCCTCGACCAAGGCATCGCCGATGATGAAGCGGATGCGGTCGGCCACGGGCGACTGCTCTATCCATGGACGGGTGAAGTCCTCCTGCTCGTCGTTGATTTCAAAGGTGTAGACCATGCCGCCGTCGTCGAGGCCTTCGGCCATGCAGATGGCGGAATAGCCGCTGAAGGTGCCTACCTCCAGGATGTTGCGTGGCCGTATCATGTGCACCAGCATCTTGAGCAGACGCCCCTGCAGGTGGCCTGAGGCCATGCGTCCGTGGAGCATGTGGATGTTGGTGGCACGCCTGAGCCGGTAGAGGTAGTCAGGCTCCGGGTCGATGCGCTGTTCTATGTAATCGGAAATACTCATATTCTAAATGAGTAATGAGTAATTAGTAATGAGTAATGGGACTACATTCATTTCTCATTATTCATTTACATTACTCATTTCTCATTCCTCATTACTCATTTCTTTCATTTATGAAAGACTGAATTGCCAGCCGGTAAGAGTCGAGGCCGAAGCCACAGATGACGCCTTTGCAGGCAGAGGAGATGAAGGAGTGGTGGCGGAAAGACTCGCGCTGATGGACGTTAGAGATGTGGACCTCAATGACAGGACAACGGAGCGAACGGATGCAGTCGTGGAGCGCCACGGAGGTATGGGTGTAAGCACCGGCGTTGAGCACGATGCCGTCGAAGGTGAAGCCCACCTCCTGCATCTTGTTGATAAGCTCGCCCTCGATGTTGCTCTGGTAGTAGGCTATCTCGACATCGGGGAAACGGGCCTGCAACTGGGGCAGATACTGGTCGAAAGACGACGAACCGTAGATGCCCGGCTCACGGGTTCCTAACAGGTTGAGGTTGGGACCATTGATGATTTGGATTTTCATATTTCAGGAAAAATGATTAATTTTGCAGGCAAAGTTAAACAAAATAATGGAGAACGACAACAAAAGGATAGAAAAAATAGTGCGCGGCTACCTGCGCTACCTGAAGTTGCAACGCGGATACTCGAAGAACACGTTAGACGCGTACCGACTGGACCTGGAGAAGCTGACCAGCTACTTAGCAGGGGAAGGCAAGGAGGTGACGGACGTGCAGCTGACTGACCTGCAACACTTTGCCGCCTCACTGCACGACATCGGCATAGGGCCGCGGTCGCAGTGCCGCATACTGAGCGGCGTGCGCTCGTTCTGCCGCTACTTGCAGACGGACGGCTACATAGACAACGACCCGTCGGAGCTGTTGGAGTCGCCGGTGCTGGGCACTCACCTGCCGGAAGTGCTGTCGTCCGACGAGGTAGACCTGCTGGAGAACAGCATAGACCTGAGCAAATGGGAGGGGCACCGCAACCGCGCCATCATTGAGACCCTCTTCTCCTGCGGGCTGCGCGTCAGCGAGCTGGTGAACCTGAAGTTGAGCGACCTGTTCTTAAAGGAACAGTACGTGCGCGTGTTCGGCAAGGGGTCGAAGGAACGACTCGTCCCCATCTCGCCGAAGGCCATCAGAGAACTGAGGTACTGGTTCAAAGACCGCGACGAGATGAACATCAAGGCGGGCGAGGAGGACTACGTGTTTCTGAACCGACGCGGCGCGCACCTGACGCGCACGATGATTCTCATCATGATAAAACAGCAGGCCGCACAGGCCGGCATCACGAAAACCATATCGCCGCACACACTGCGCCACTCGTTTGCCACGGCACTGTTGGAGGGCGGCGCCGACCTGCGTGCCATACAGGCCATGCTGGGGCATGAGTCGATAGGGACGACCGAGATATATACCCATATAGACATGTCGACGCTGCGCCAGCAGATACTGGAGCATCACCCAAGAAACATGAAATGAGGGGAAGGGCGCTCAGAGCGTGATGCTCTCGATGCGCAACTGCTGCACACCAGCAGGGACACGCACCTCGACAACGTCGCCGACGGACTTGTTGAGCAGGGCCTGGGCAACGGGCGACTTCACGGAGATTTTGCCCTCGCGCAGGTTGGCCTCGTGAGGACTGACAATGGTGTAAGCCATGCGGGCACCATTGCGCAGGTTGGTCATCTCGACACGCGTAAGAAGGCCGACGACATCGGAGCCGAGACGCTTGGTGTCGATGACTCGCGCAAACTCCAGCACGCGCTGCTTGAAGCGGATGCGCCCTAAGAGGCGCGCCTGCTCGCGCTTGGCAGCGTGGTACTCGAAGTTCTCGCTCAAGTCCCCCTTGTCGCGGGCCTCGGCAATGGCCTCCCTGACACGGGGCAGCTCGACACTCTCTAACTGACGGAGTTCGGCTACCAGCTTGTCGTAGCCCTCCTGAGACATATATTCCATAGTTGACAAAAGATACGTTTGAAGTTAAACAGCTGCAAATTTACGAACTTTCGAGAAGAAACGCTCATTTCCGGAGCATAATTCTCCGCAGTAAGCCGCTTTTTGTCACGTTGACTTTGCAAAGGGCGGGGAATGACATATTAAATAATATTTAAAATAAGGAAAGGGGCTTGGGGTTTGAGAATAATTTCGTATCTTTGCAAACAAATCTTAAACAGCAAATATTGTAAATAGTAAATTGTTATGGCATTTTTAACTAACGACAAACTGACCATCGTCGGCGCCGCCGGCATGATTGGCTCAAACATGGCTCAGAGTGCCCTGATGATGGGCTTGACCAGTGAAATCTGTCTGTACGACGTATTCTCGCCCGAGGGCGTGGCCGAGGAGATGCGCCAGAGCGGTTTCGATGACGTGAACATCGTGGCCACCACCAATGCCGAGGAGGCTTTCCGTGGTGCCAAGTACATCATCTCCAGCGGCGGTGCTCCCCGCAAGGCCGGCATGACGCGCGAAGACCTGCTGGCCGGCAACTGCAAGATAGCCGAGGAGCTGGGTCAGAACATCAAGAAGTATTGTCCTGACGTGAAGCACGTCGTCATCATCTTCAACCCTGCTGACCTGACGGGACTGGTGACGCTGCTCTACAGCGGTCTGAAACCCGGACAGGTGACGACGCTGGCCGGTCTGGACACCACTCGTCTGCAGTCGGCCCTGGCCAAGAAGTTCGGCGTAAAGCAGTGCGAGATTACGGGCTGTGCCACCTACGGCGGTCACGGCGAGCAGATGGCCGTCTTCGGCAGCCATGTGGAGATTAAGGGTCGCAAGCTGACCGACATCATCGGCACTGACGAGTTCCCCGCCGAAGAGTGGGAGCAGATGAAGGTCGACGTCACCAAGGGTGGTGCCAAGATCATCGAGCTGCGCGGCCGCTCGTCATTCCAGAGCCCGGCGTACCTGAGCGTCGAGATGATTCGCGCCGCTATGGGCGGTGAGCCGTTCCGCTTCCCCGTAGGCACGTATGTGAAGACGGACAAGTATGACCACATCATGATGGCCATGAAGACCACCATGACTAAGGATGGTGCCAAGTTTGAGGTTCCCCAGGGTACTGCCGAGGAGAACGCCAAGCTGGACCAGAGCTACGAGCACCTGTGCAAGATGCGCGACGAGCTGGTGACGCTGAACATCGTGCCGCCCATTGCTGAGTGGAGCAAGATTAACCCGAACCTTTGATAATTGAGAATTATTAAAGAGGTTTCGCTATAAGAAACGGGGCGTTCGCTGAAAGTTTTTGCGAACGCCCCGTTTTCTTTTTACCTTTGCATCAGCGAAACAGATAAGACAGACAACGAACATAGATTCATACGTCATAATAAGGTTAGTAGTTTTTTCATAGTAATTGGATTGTTCGCCGCCGAGCACGTGAGTGCACAGGCGGTGTTTTTTTGTGATGAATGGTTAGGGGTAAGCGATGTCTTTCTGACGGGAAGCAGGGGTGACGGTGACGTTGACGACGTGTCCCTGACGCAGTTCGGCCTCAACAACCGTGCCACGCGAGGCATGCAGACGGAAGCGGACGTCCCACTCGCGCGGCCAGGCAGGGAAGAGATAGAGCGTGTCGCCGACTTCCTGAAGGAGCATTTCCTGCAAGGCTATCATGCCAGAGCCGCCCCAGTTATGGTCAGGCGTCCAGTCGTAGCCCGGTCCCCAGAAAGCCGGGAAGCGGTGCGGACCGTCGCCTAACTTGAGGGTGACGAGACGTCGGGCCTCATCGGTCAAGCCGAGGCAGGCGGCCCAGATGGCATCCTGCTTCCAGCCCACATGCGAACGGAACTTAAGAGCCAGCGTGTCGTTCTGGTAAGTATTGCGGGCAATGTCGAGGTCGGGACGCCCCACACCGTACATGCGCCACGGGAAAACGGGATAAAGCTGGGTAGTCTCCACGTTCTGCACGCGTTCGTAGTGCAGTGCTGGCTGTATCATGCTGTCGCGTACAGTGATGGAGGGGAGACGACTAAGGAGTTGAGAATTATCGCTTCCATTAGCACCCTCATAGTCCATCAGTGCCTGAGCGACAGTGCGCAGGGCGGCGATGGTGCTGGTGGAGTTGTACGCTCCCTTGAAAGTCTCGCCTCCACTGCCAGGATAGAGCACCAAATGGCCGTTGCCGTCCAAGCGCTTGGCACCGCGCTGGTTGGCCAGCCACTGGTAGTGCTCGTCGAAGAAGGTGAGGCACGACCGTATCATGGGGATGTACTTCGTGATATCCATGCCACAGTAGCGATGGGCTTCCAAGGCCATCATGCAGAACTCTAAGCAGGTGTCCCACTCGTACTCCAACCATGCGTTGCGCTCCATGCCGGGGTCGAAGCCGACGGGGCGTTTCGTGCCATACTCGGGGAAGCAGGGCAGTCCGTAGTTCTCTATCTGTTCCGTCAGGCAAGCACCCTCGTGACCCCAATAGAGGCGAGAACGCTCCTCGGCATTCTTATATATATTAAGGTAGAAGTCGAGTTGCGGCAACAGCAGGTCGTAGTCGCCGTTCTTGAGCATGGGCCAGTAAACCAGCCGCTGATTTTGCGCCGTGTGCACGCCACCGCCCCAGTTGCGGAAATCGGGTGACAGGCGGTAGTCGTCGCTGCTGTTGACATACTCCGGATCGAAGGTAAAGAGTCCGCC
This sequence comes from Prevotella sp., assembly GCA_017458125.1. Lineage (GTDB taxonomy): Bacteria > Bacteroidota > Bacteroidia > Bacteroidales > Bacteroidaceae > Prevotella. Next base: position 129,729 of record JAFTGB010000004.1, on the reverse strand, counting down.
ATTGAACTTCGTCGGCCACTGCCCCCGGCTGTTGCAAGCCAGCATGTAGCGGAACAGCGTGTAGTTACGGACGATAGCGGTGAGCGGTGAGCGATGAGAAGTGAGAGAGATATAGCTGCGCTGCCAGAACTGGTGCCACCAGTCGCGCGTCACCTTACAGTCGCGCTTGGTCTGTATCTGCCGCTCGGTCTCTGCCAGCACGGACTGCCACTCGCCAATGCTGCCCTGCACGGTGGCCATGGTGATGGTCAGGGCGTGACGCTGCGAGGGATGCCGCGAAACGTACGTCCACCCCTCAAAGTCGGTGCTGGCATAGCGTCCCTGCGTCTTCTGGCTGAACACAAACTGGTCGCCATGCATGCGACCGCCGAAGACGAGGTTCTTCAGCGGATTGTAGAGACGGTCTTTGACGGCATCCATGCGCTGCTGGCTGACGGTGGCATCGAAGATGGTCACCGGGCCGTTCTGGTGGAAGAAGGTGATGCTGTCGGCAGCAGCGATGATGCTGTCGCGGCGAGTGGTCAGCCCCTTAGGAGCCGCAAACTTATAGCTCGACTGGAAGCGCTCACGGCTGGTCAGCACGCGGTCACGGGTACGCCACGACTCGTAGGTCACCTCCACGCCGGTCTTCTCTTTCTCTATCGACACCTCGACATGCACCACGGGCTTTTCAATGTCGACCCATATCTGAATCCACCGTTGTCCGTCGGTGACCTGGCAGTAGCCGTCGCGCAGCACCAGCTGCTGGCGGAACGACTGCATCGTGAAGGGGTTGGTCAGGCGGATGCGGAAGCGCCCTAACTTGAGCAGCGTGTTGTTTTCGTCGAAACAGCCGGAGCGTGACAGGTAGAACAGCACGTCGCCATCCTCGCACCATACGTTCAAGCCCACGTCGCCGCCACCACACGGCATCGACTCCGACGCATTCTTACTGGGTGTTGTCCATGTATAGGTCTCTGGCTGCGCCCAACCCATGACGGGGAAAAAGATAAAAAAGTAAAAAAGTAACAGCTGCTTCATAAAGAATAGACGAAAAACGACTACCTTTGCACCCATTATGAATTTGTGGATGATTGCTTTTACCCTGCTGCCGCTGTTGGCCATAGCCTACATTGGCTGGCATGTGTGGTGCCTGCTGCCACTGCACTGGATATGGAAACTGTTAGTGGTAGCACTGCTGGCGGGTTCGTTCCTCCTTATGTTTGCCGGCATACGGCGCAGCACCGACAGCATGCCCATGCCATTAGCTACTGCCGTCTACGAGGTGGGCACGTCGAGCATCTTCGTGCTGCTCTACCTGTTCATGCTGTTTCTGGTGCTTGACTTGGGACGACTGGTGCGCCTCGTGCCGCGTACCTTATTATATAATAACACATGGATGGCGGTGGGCATCACGGTGTTCATGGTCGTCCTCTTCGTCTATGCCAACCTGCACTACCAGCACAAATACCGCGAGGAGCTGACCGTCACGTCACCCAAAGTGACGAAGCCCGTCCGTCTGGTCATGATGAGCGACCTGCACTTAGGCTACCACAACCAGCGCGACGAGCTGCACCGGTGGGTGGACATGGTGAACGCCGAGGCACCGGACTTGGTGCTCATTGCCGGCGACATCATCGACGGTTCCATGCGTCCCCTGCGCGACGAGCGGATGCACGAGGAGTTTCGCCGGCTGAAAGCTCCCGTCTACGCCTGTCTGGGCAACCACGAATACTACAGCGGCGAGCCGGAGGCCCAGCAATTCTACAAGGATGCGGGCATCCACCTGCTGCGCGACACGGCGATTACCGTCGGTGAACTGTGTATCATTGGCCGCGACGACCGTACGAACAAGCACCGTAAGGCGTTGAAGAAGATAGTAGCCCCCCTGTCGTCCCCCGAAGGGAACACAACAGCTCGCTACTCCCTCTTGCTCGACCACCAGCCCTACCACTTAGAGCAGGCTGAGCGCGAGGGCATCGACTTCCAGTTCAGCGGACACACCCACCACGGACAGGTCTGGCCCATCTCGTGGATTACCGAGAGCATCTATGAGTGTGCCTTCGGCTCACACCAGCGCGGCCACACCCGTTACTACATCAGCAGCGGTCTTGGCATCTGGGGCGGCAAGTTCCGCATCGGCACGCGCTCGGAGTATGTCGTTCTTCAAGTGAATTTAGAGGCAAGAGACAAGAAACAAGAAGCAAGAGAAATGTCTGATGTTTGAGTATTCTCTTGCCTCTTGCTTCTTGTCTCTTGCTTCTTGCTTCTAATATTCTTCACTTAAATAATATTTCGAGTACGCCACATAGTGCTCGGCATTATCCGTCTGACCGGGCCGCGTAGGTTTAATGTACTTGGCCGGCACCCCACCCCATATCTCATGAGGCGGAATCTTCGTGTTCTGCAACACTAAGGCACCGGCGGCCACTATGGCCCCCTCGCCCACCTCGCAGCCATCGAGCAGCGTGGAGCCCATGCCGATGAGGGCATGGTCGTGGATGGTGCAGGCGTGTACGGTGACATTATGACCAATGGTGACGTAGTTGCCGATGTGCGTCGGTCCCGTCTCGTGCGTCACATGTACGCAACTGCCGTCCTGCACGTTGGTACAGTTGCCGATGGTGATGGGAGCCACGTCGCCGCGCACCACGGCATTGAACCAGACGCTACACTCGTCGCCCATCGTCACGTCGCCCACGATGGTGGCGTTTTCACTGAAGTAACAGTCTTTGCCCCACTTGGGCGTCAGACCGCGGTAAGACTTAATTAATGCCATTTCTATGTTTTTTTGATTTTAATCTTCTATCTCAATAGCCACAGCATGCAGTTGCTGCCAACCGGCACGGTCGGTAAGACGCACCATGAAATGGTAGTCGCCGGGAGTAATGTCAGCGGGAATGGGTATGTCAAGCTGTGCCTTGTAGCTACGCTGTCCGGCAGGGATGATATAACTCCGGTTGAACACCCACGGGTTGGCGGGCTCGGTGTCAGCCTCTTCTTCTTCGTGGTCGTGGTGACACTCTACCGACGAGTGACTGTGGGTGTGGTGGTCGAAGTTGCTGTGTATCTCGATGTTGTACGACCCTAACTCCGTGTCGTCAGAGAAGAGGTAGCAGAAGGGGATGACGTCGCCCCGGTGGTAGACCTGACAGTCGATGGGGTTGGCGGTAATACCCTCAGTGCTGATAACGGGATAGGTCATGTCTTTGCCGTTGCCGCCGTCATCGTCGCTGCCGCAAGCAGTGACACCAAGGATGAACACTGAGAGAAGAACTGTCGCAAGAAGTGTATAGATATTACTTGTTTTCATTTTAATTTTAATTTTTATTTCTTAATCAACTAAAACTCCAGCCCTATCTTGACGCTGACGTTACGACCCGGTTCAGGCACGTCTATCAGCCGGTAGTAGCTGGTATGGTCGTAGTAGCGGCGGTTCAGCAGGTTGTCTGCATGCAGCGCCACGTTCAGCATGGCACCGCCCACCGGGAAGTATTTGCCTGCCGAGAGGTTGAGCGTCCAGTAGCCGCCAGTGGGCTTCTCCGGGGGGACTATCTCGTCCTGATGTCCGACGATGTGGGCGTTCAGGCCTACGAAGCCCTGACCTTTCCAGTCGAAACTGTATTTGGCATCAACGTCGACAGACCATGGCGTGCTGAAGGGCAGCGTGTAACCTTTCTTCTCGCCCGACTTCTGGCGGGCGTAGAGGTACTCGCCCTGCGTGCCGAACTGCCAGTGTTCATCGACATGCCATGTCAGCTGGGCCTCCACTCCATAGCGCAGCACACGCGCCTGCGTGTAGTGATAGAGTTGCAAGCCCTCGACATACTGGGCCGTGGGACTCAGGTAGATATAGTTGGGAAAATAGTTCAGATAGGGTTCCACCTGCGCCTCCACATGGCCATTGCCCCAGCTGACAGTGGCATCCACCTGGTAGGACTCCTCAGGGTCGAGGCTGGCATTGCCGCGCTCGTAACGGAAGATGTGGTAGTTGATGCCGTCGGCACCCAACTCCTTGGGAATGGGTACGCGGAAGCTCTTGCCCACATTGGCCTTGACGAGCCACTGCCCCACGGTGTAGTTGACACCAGCCGACCACGTCAGACTGTTGAAGTAACGCCGCATGTCAGAGGAGCGTTGCAGGTAAGTGGGCGTGCCGTCCACGGGAGTCTGGTACCAGTCCTGGTAGCTGTGTATACGCGTCCGCGCGAAGTCGTAGCGCACTCCGGCGTTCAGGATGAGCCGTTCGCTCACGGTGTAGCGGTCCAGGAGGTAGGCACCGAAGGTCCCTGTCTCGAAGTCGGGGATGATGAAGCCCCAGCCGCCACGCCGGTTGCGTTGCAGTTCACCGCTGACACCGCCCTGCAAGGCATGGCTGCCCAGCTCGTGGCGCAGCGAGAACGTCGCCGTATAGGTATTCTTGTTGAAGCGGCGCTCCAGCGTGCCGTCGGGCGTAGGCATGTAGCCATGGCTGACGGGCTCCGACAGCTCTTCGCGCAGGTTGTTCTGGTAGGCCAGGTTCAGCTCCACGTTTGTCGCCTCGGTGCGCCACGTCGTATGGCTGAGCACCTTCAGGTGGTTCACCCACTGGTAGGGCAGGTCGACATCGCGGCGCGAACGGTCGTAGTCGATGTCGCTCAGGCGCACCTCCAAGCCGTGGGCGTTGGCAAAGAAGCCACTCTTCGAGTAGCTGTCCGACACGCGCACGTCGGTATGGAAGTTGTAGCCGGCATAGCCCACCATCACGCTGCCGTCGCGCTCTGCTCCTGCCGTGTTGCGCAGCCGTCCGTCCTTGAGCTTTATCCAGTACGAGTAGTATTGTATGCTGTCCGTCGGCACACGGTAGTCGGCATAGTCGATGAACGTGGCGTTGGCCCGGAAGAAGAACTTACCCTTGCGCCCGCCGATGCGCGCCGACACCCCCAACTGCTCGTTGTTAGTACGGCCGAACAGCTGCACGGCACCCTCAAGGGGCTTGGTGGGCAGGTGGTTGGTATAAAGGCTAAGCACGCCGCCTATGGCATCGCTGCCATAGAGCAGGGCGCCAGGACCCTTGATGACCTCGACGCGGTCGATGGCAAACTGGTCTATCTCCAGTCCGTGGTCGTCGCCCCACTGTTGTCCTTCATGCTTGATGCCGTCCTCGCTCACCGCCAGACGGTTGAAGCCCAAACCACGGATGGTAGGCTTCGACTGGCCGGAACCTATCGACATGGCCTTGACGCCGGGAATGCCCTGCAGCGTCTGCATCAGGCTACCCGCAAAGTGCTGACTCAGATAGTCGCGGTTGACCTGTACGGCCGACTGCGACGAGCGCATCTGGTAGTCTCGACGCTGCTGACCCGTTACGGTCACATCGTCAAGTTTCACGATGGTATCGCCTACTGCGCACGACAATAGTGCAGCTGCCAATATGCTGTTTATCATGTTGCTGTCTGTTAAATCAACATTAGAGATGAACCCCGTCAGGAATCCACCATGAAGCCGTTGCCCGCCAACAAGCGGTACCGGCATCTCCCAAAAAACGAAGGTTACTACCAGACAGCAGGCGGTGCCCGCAGACCTACCATGCCACTGTGAGCCACACACACATTGCGGTGTCCACAGTCAGGTGCAGTCCTGCACACCTTATTATATATATACACCGTAGCAACGGCTACGGCCAGCATGGTCAGCGTCAGAAACTGACAGAGCACACAGGCATGAAAGGGCGTCGTCTGCTGCGTCAGGTGTCCGCCACAGTGGTGATGGATGCACTCCGTGCAGGCATCGCCACCGAAAGAGACCTGCGGATGGATGTGCAGCGATGCCACAACAAGCATCGGCAGGAACGCTGCCAACAGCACCCAGGAAGCAATATGTCTCTTCGTTTTTGCGTTCACGGCTGCAAAGGTAGCCAAAAAAAACGAAGCAGCCAAGTTTTTGTCCGAAACTTCTAATCTTTTAATTATTTATTCGTACCTTTGCAGCGTGAGACCTTAAAAGCAGTAGATTATGACCATTGTAACTACAAGAGATTTCCGAACCAACCAGACCAAGTATCTGGATATGGCCTTACGTGGCGAGCAAGTTGTGCTGAAGTCACGTCGTGGCAGCGTCCGTCTGATGCCCGTCGAGGATGAGAAACCCAAGCGCGATGTGACGGCAGAGATTTGCCAGGGGATGAAGGACTGGAAAGAATATTTAGAGACAGGGAAGTCAGACAAGTTCCGACCATTAGATGAGTTTTTAGATGAGTTACGCCATTCAGAGTCATCCCGAGTTTGAGCATAGTTTCAAACGACTCTATAAAAGATATCGAAGTCTGCCCGATGACATTAGAGACTTCCGCGACAGTCTTCAAGAGAATCCCCTCCAAGGTGCCGAACTCTGTCCCGGCATCCGCAAGATTCGTATGTCCATTACGTCCAAGGGGCGCGGCAAGTCTGGCGGTGCCCGCGTCATCACGGCCAACGCCATTGTTGCCGAGCATGAGGGACGCATAGCCCTTCTCACCATTTACGACAAGGAGGATGCGTCCACCGTTAAGCTGAATGTCATCAAACAGATGGCGCGCGAACTTGGATTCAACGTTTAGCAATCCATCTTCTATCTTAGTTTCAAGTTTCGTCAACTATTAGTCAATGCCTGTGAGGGGAAGAATGACGTCATATTCATCTGTTTAATTACCCATTTCCATATACGTCCTATCTTATCTCCTTTTGTCCAGTTTTGTTGTTTCAACAAACATGGATTTACATTTTGGTTCAATCTATTTTATAACCATGATTTATCCAGCGGAACCCTTTGCCATAACAATATCTACATCTTTTATTACCATGGCATGTTTTGCAGTCTTCAATTTCATTTTTACGCTTTGCTCTCCATCCTCTTCCACCGCATTCTTTACAATCTCCGCTTCCATTGCAGATACTACATTTTACTTTAGTGGAATGTTCAGAAAATGTAGAGTTATCCGATTTGCTATTTTGGTATTCATTACCAGAATCATTATGCATTTCACCTTTTAGATTAGCAAGCTGGCCTTCTAATTGGCGAATTTGTATTGATATATCGGACATTTTTTTTGCTATTTCTAATTGTTTCTGGGAAGCCTGTTCTCTATTCTTTTCCATTCTGGCAAACGTTTGCATTGCCTCCCAATGGCCTTTTGTGGATGTACTACTCAATACAGTTCTGGTTCCTCTAACTGCATTAGGGTCATAACCTGTTGCTTTGGGTGTTTTCTTTCTATATTTATTACCTAAAGCTTCCATTTCAGCATTATTTGCCAGTGAAGCCTCTTTTCCAATAGCATCAGATTGTTGCTTTAGTTCATTATATTCTATTTTAAGTGCTTTAATGCGCTGTTCCAAGGAAGCAATTCTTGGGTCAGTAGAGGTATTGTTGTCAATATTATAATAATCTGGCAGCTGGTTACCATCTATACCGCTTTGCTCGCCTTGATTTTGAGCATAAGTATTGTTGCTTCTGTTTTCATGTTGTTGTAACACATCCACCGTCTCAACAAGCGTGTTCCCCACAGCTTTGAGGCCCTTGGAAAGCATGCTCCAGAACGCCTCACGCCGTTCTTTTCTTTCTTGCTGTTGCTGCTGAGCCTGAGCTAAAAACTGTGAGCTTAACTGCTTCGTTTCTTCATCAGCCATAGGGTCAGCAAGGACATTGTTGAAGGCTTTTATAGCCTTCTTCCACTTTTTGTTGTAGAAATACTCTTTTCCTTTGTTGAAATTGACCATACTGAAGCTGTTACCGCTATGTTCTGTCGTTGGTGCGGATGGCTGAACGGTAGGTTCAGTAGTTGGTGCAGATGGCTGAACGGTAGGTTCAGAAATTGGGACAGGAGTGTCAACTGTAAACTTCTCGGACGTTGTTTTCGCTGCTGGTATCCTCAGTTTCATCCCTGCAAAGGCTGTTTTCCTGTCGGCGTTGGCTTTGCGCAGCGCGGCCTCTGTGATGCCGTATTTGGCGGCTATGGAGGCAAAGGTCTCGCCGCGTTTCACCTGATGTTCCGCCTGCTGGGCCAAGGCAGCCGTACTGATGCCAAGGGATAGGAGAATAGTGATGAATAGTTTCTTCATAGTCTCTGCTTTCGTTGTTCTATTTCGTTTGGATAATCAGGAAGTTAGACACGCTCCAGAAGGCGGTGGGGTCTGAAATGACAAGGATGGTGCTCTGGCCTTCCTTTTGCAAAGTGTAGGAGCCAGCGGGAACATTAGTCAGAATTTTCGGTGACGTAGAGGGTATCGTGATGCTGGTCGCCTCGCGGATGTCTATCTTCTGGAACAGGTCAAGGTTGATGTTGGAGTAGTTTACTTTCGTCTTCTTCAGAAATCCGCCTGAGAGAAGACCAGCGTCCTTCAGCTCCTTTTTCGAGCCCATCTTGACGTAACCCTCGTTCAGTATCTGGTCCTGTGCCTGCATCACCTCCTCCTGCTGAGCAATCTGAGATGCCTGTTCCGTTGTCTTTTGTGTCAACGTCCCTACACGGCTCGTCAGCTGTGCTACAGACAGTTTGCTTTGCTCTAACTGGGTCATTAGGTCTGATATTTGCGCGTCTTTCTGGGCAATCTGCTGTTTAAGGGCAGTGATGATGGTGCGGAGTTTTGCGGCATCGGCACTACCTGTCGAGACTTTCTTTTCCAGTTGCTCTATCCTGTCGCGCTGTTGCTGCAATGTCTCTTTGAGTTGTGCCAGCGACTGTTTCATCTGCTCACGGTTTGGAAGCGGTTTCTCCGGGTCGGCACGGAAGATGTTGTTCTCTTGAATGTTGATAGCATTCAGACCGTCGCTGACTACAGACACGAAGTTCTGCAGGTTGGAGTAGTCTTGATTCCGCTGTTTAAGTGCAGACTGCAATGAGTCCACTTCCTGCTGCAGTTTCTCTGTTTTATTACCACAAGAAGTAAAGGCTGTCACTGCCAAAAACATTAAACACAATAAATAATTCCGTTTCATTTTTCTTCGTTTTCCTTGCCTCCTCAACACCCCAACTTCGGCAATTTTAATGAGCAGTTTTAGGTTTTGCTTATCATACGAAAATGGCGTAGGTGTCTGTTCTCTCGTCTACCCTGAGGTCGCAGGCTCTCGCATTGCCCTCTCTACACAGGATAGACAACGCAGTTAGCCCACGCCAGCACGAACTATATAAATATTTAAGGTATATAGAAACGTACCACCGCAGACGTCTCGTTGCCATCTGCCTGTTGTAGAGATAAGGAACTTGCGAGATTCACGACCTACAACGACAGACGTTCGAAAACGTCTTTCTCATATATAAGACCGCCCGCCGCCCACGGATGGACTAACTGACAGTGCGGGCAAAGATACGGAAAAAAATCAGAACAACCAAAGGTTTGGGCGTTTTTTAGCTGGTGAGAGGCTCCAGATGGCAGAAAAAAAAGAAGAGAATGCGTCGACGCATTCTCTTCTTGATTCCATGAATGTATATCCTTATTTCACTACCGGGAACACCTTCTTGCCCTCGAAGTAGGTGGCTACAGGCTTGGTAGAGTGAATTTCGTTCACAGGACAGGTTAGCACATCCTGATTAAGAAGGAGGAAGTCGGCATATTTGCCAGTGCTGATACTGCCTCTTTCATTCTCAATGAACATCTGTTTGGCAACGTTGATGGTCATGGCAGCGAGAGTCTGTTCGCGAGTGGCAAGTTCTTCTGGCCACCAAGGAGTACCGTTCTCAGACCAAAGCACTCCAGTCACTGCAATCTCCATGATGCCGAACGGGTCGTCGGGACTGCCGCTCAGTGCAGGATAGTCTGAGTGGATGGTCACGGGAATGTTGTTGTCGAAGAAAGACTTAAAAGGATACGACTTGTCCTCCTGACCTATGGGAGTCATGCCATACTGCCGAAGCAGGTCAGCCAATCCTGTTTGGGCATGATGCCAAGTCACGCCAGAGGTGACATAGATGTTATGCTCTGCCATACGCTTGTAATCGGCCTCATCGACGTTGCGTACGTGTACCAGCGTATTGCGCATCTCGTCCTTTCCGCCATTGACGAAGGCGTTGACCACTTGATTGACTCCCTTGTTGCCCATCACGTGTATGTGAATAGTCAGACCTTGGGCATTAGCCTTGCGCGTCAGCTCCGTCACCTCTGCTTCCGTCCAGTTGGCAATGCCCTGGTGACCGTCGGGATAGAGCGGGTCCACAATTCCTGTTCCTGCTTCGACCCCACCGTCGTAGAGCAACTTGATCCATCTTGGCAAGACGCGCTTGGAAGCGAACTTCTTGGCATCAACGGCTCTGGCCAGAGCCTCGTCCATATCCATCCAGCTCTCTATCTCGTAGGGCAGGCCCACCACAAAGTGCAGCTTGCCGGCATTGTCCAGCTGCTGACAAGCCTCGTAGTAATTCGTGTTGACGAAATAGTTACCCCAGCCCCCGTGGTACATCGTATAACCCACTGACAGCATGTATTGCTCGATTTCCGCAAGGTTGGCTATGGCCCTGTCGAGGGTATAGAGGTTGTCATTGTCCAGGAACTGGCGCACATAGGTTTGGGCCTGCTCTTTCAGCATACCAGTAGGCATGCCGTTAGCATCTGTCACTATCTCGCCGCCGCGCAATGCTGTCCTGCCTGCGGTACCGTCTTCCTTGATGATGCCGGCCTTCTTCAGCAGGATGGTGTTGGCCAGTGCCTTGTGGCACTCCTCATCGAGGAGGTATATGGGTATGTCGCTGCAGATGGCATCCAGATCCTCACGGGTAGGCACTTGAGGCTCAAGGCTCTGCAGACGCCAGCCTTGGGCAAAGATTGACGTTGCGCCTTCAGCCCTTGCCTTTTTGACGGCAGCGGGAACGATTTCCTTGAGCAGCTTTTCCGAATCATCCTCTAAACTGATTATCGTGCCGATGGTCTTAAGGGCATAACCCAGCATGTAGTGAGAGTGTCCGTTACCACAGCCGGACATCACGAGGCCTTTGCCAGTATAGTCCACCACTTCGGTCTTTCCTGCCTCAACAAAGACCTCGGCGCCCTTCTTGTCACCCACATAGACGTACTTGCCGTCTTTCACGGCAAAGGCTTCTACAATCTGGTTGTTTTCGGAAGTGAAAATCTTACCATAAACCACGAGGTCGGCACCTTTCTTTTCCGAAGGGGTATCTTCTTTTGAGTTGTCTTTGTCCGAGCAACTGGCAAGCATACCCGCTGCAACAACGCCGCCTAAAACTACGATGCATGACAGCATCCTCTTCATACTTTTGCTAATTGTTTTCATTGCTTGTTTATTTGCGTTTATACAATCTCTATTTATATTCAGCTTTTACAAACCTGGTTTTTGTCGAGCATAGCTGTTGGCAAAGTTAGTGTTTTCCCCTAAAAAAAGAATCACGGCTCATGTCGTAAGCCGTGATTCTTGCAGATTTTACTATTACTTTTGCAGATTTTTCCACTTTAGGGTGCTTCTATCCCCTGCTGAGCCTTGTCCTTCGAGCAAGCCTTCATCCAGCCTGTCACTGTCTGCCCCGTCTGCTGCTTGAAGGCATTGCTAAACGTGCGGTAATGATGGAAACCGCTCTCTAAGGCCAACTGCTGAGCTGTGAAGGATTGCTGACTGGCGACGGCCTTGCGACAGATACTCATAAAGTGCTGGATGCGCAGGCCGTTGATGTAGGCATTGTATGTCGTACCCCGGTGTGAGAAATACTGGCTAAGATAGTAGCGGTTGGTTCCAATAGCCTTGGCAAGCTGAAACAAGGTCAGGTCATGCTGTAAGTAGAGCTGGGTGTCTATGCAATGCTTTTGCAGCAATGGGGTGAGATTTAGAGACTGTGGGATTTTAAGGTTATCAGATTGTGAGCTTTTAAGGTTATCAGGTGATGTCATCTCAGCCTCCGAAACCCCATGAGCACTCAAGTCGCTTAACGTCTCCACTCGCCACAGAAGATAGCACACAAGGATCATGTTGTTTAATTGCATGATATATTTGACGGCGCGATAGTAGGGGTCTAAGGTGTAAATGCCGAAAAAAAACAGAATGAAGGCCAATATAACAAAACTCTGCCACACCTCCTTGTGCTCCAAATCGGCATAGTTGTCGCGCAGCCAGAGGCTGTAGCGTCGCACCTGACGTACCATATATGACACAAAGACGATGCCCAACCACAGGTAGTAGAGATATAATATAGGTAGAAGTGCTATGCTACGGGCGACGGCGCACAGCATCGTGATGACTACAAGTGGGGACACCGCAACGCAGACTGGCCAGAGAGGCCGTCTGCGGTCTTGCAGCATGGACAGCAATACGATTATTCCAAGAGGGACAAGCGTCATGAAGTCGAGCGTTCCACCTACAAGATTGCACAGCAGAACATCTTCAGCCGAGCTGAGATAGAATTCCGGCATATACCACACATGGCTCAAAGTCATGCTTGCAAATAAGGCTGCAGTCCATCGGCGCAGGCGTTCCGGAGACGTGACATCAGGGGCGATGGCGTTGGCCCGGCGTAACAGCAGATAGCAACATGCTACCAATGACAGCATGGCTGCTGCTCCATAAAGCGTCATATAGGCATCATTCCCTGTCATTGTACTATGATTCTTGAACCTTTCTATTGGACACTGTTTTGCAAATATACGAAATAAGGCTGAAACGAGAAAGCATTTTTAGAAGATTAACGCCATTCGCTCAAGAATTTTTCAGCCTAATCGAAAAGTGTGCCAACGGTAGGCACACAGTGTGCCAGCGGCAGGCACACAGTGTGCCCAGCGTTGGCACACTTTTTGGGGGCCATGATGACGACCGGCGTTTACAGCTTTACGTCGGCAAGGATTTTCTCAGTGGCACCGGTCATCTGCTGGACGAAACGGCCCGACTGGCGACCGGCGTCGCGGATGGCTTGGGGATGGTCGGCGAACTGCTGCATGACGCGCTGGAAATCGGCGGGGCCGCTAATCTCGAAACCGCCGCCACAGGCCTTGAGGCCCTGAGCCTCCTGGAAGCGCTCGTTGTTAGGGCCGAAGATGACGGGAACGTCCCACACGGCAGCCTCCAACGTGTTGTGAATGCCTACGCCGAAGCCTCCGCCGACGTAGGTGACGTCAGCATAGCGGTAGATGCTGCTGAGCAGGCCGAAACATTCGATGAATCGTGAAGAGTGAAGAGTGAAGAGTGAAGAATTTGCTTCCGCACTTCCTTCTGAACACTGGCTGTAACGGATGACCTTGCCCTTCAGCTTGGACTCTATCTGGCGGAGGTGTTCCTCGCTGATGACGTGGGGGGCTATGATGAGTTTCCAGTCAGGATGCTGCTTAAACCAAGGGATGAAAATCTCCTCGTCTGGCTCCCATGAGGAACCGGCTACGAAGACCTTGGGTTTCTCACCGACCTCTAACTTCTCGCCACTAACTCCCAAAAACTCCTCGACGACGGACAGCTGACGGGCAGCCTCCTTGATTTGCAGCACACGGTCGAAACGGGTGTCGCCGACCACCTGCACGTCGGTGATGCCTATCGAATGCAGCAGCTGGCGGCTAACTTCGTTCTGCACGTAGAAGCGGGTGAAGCACTTGAGCACATGACTGTACTGGCGACCGTACCAGCGGAAGAATATCTGACCGGGACGGAAGATGCTGCTGACGCTGTAGACAGGCACATTGCGGTGCTTGAGGATATGCAGGTAGTTGTACCAGAACTCGTACTTGATGAAGAAGGCCATGACGGGCCTGACGGCACGCAGGAAGCGGCGGGCGTTGGTGATGGTGTCGAGCGGCAGGTAGCAGATGATGTCGGCGCCTTCGTAGTTCTTGCGCACCTCGTAGCCCGAAGGCGAGAAGAAGGTCAGCAGAATCTTATACTCCGGATGTTCGCGCCGCAGCTGCTCCATGAGCGGTCGGCCCTGCTCGAACTCGCCTAAGGAGGCGGCATGGAACCAGACATAGCTGGCCTCGGGGTCGACCTTCTGGCGCAGCAGACGTATGGCTTCGCGCTCACCACGCCACATCTTGCGCACCTTCTCGCTGAAAAGGCTCGTGACGGCAACGCCTAACTGGTAGAGATAGATGCCTAAGTTATACATAAAGTAAAGCCCCTCCTACGGCCCCCGAGGGGGTCTCCAGCACTTCAATGGCCCGCTTCATGCGACGGATGGTCTCGTCCTTGCCGAGGAAGGCAGAGATGTCGAACATGCCGGGACCCTTACCCTCGCCGACAAGCGTCAGACGCCAAGCGTTCATGATGTTACCAAGCTTGTAGCCCTTCTCTTCTATCCAGGCGTGGACGATGCGCTCCTGGTTCTCCAGCGAGAAGTCGTCGATGCCCTCCAGAACGCCGATAAGCTCGGTGAGCTGCTGGGCGGAGTCTTCCTTCCAGCGCTTCTTCACCGTCTTCTCGTCGTACGTGGTGGGAGCAACGAAGAAGAACGAGCACAGGGGCCACAGCTCGTGGACGAAACTGACGCGATCCTTCATCATGCGCGTAACAGCCGTCACACGCTCCATCGTCTCGTCGGGACAGTGCTCTTTCACTTCAGGGAAGAACAGTGCGGCAATCTCCTCGGCCGACTTTTTAAGAATGTACTCATGGTTGAACCATACGGCTTTCTCGTAGGCAAACTTAGCTCCGGCCTTCGAGCACTTGCTGATGTCGAACAGCGGCACCAGCTCGTCAAGCGTGAACAGCTCCTGCTCGGTGCCGGGGTTCCAACCCAAGAGGGCCAGGAAATTGATGACGGCCTCGGGGAAGTAGCCGTCCTCACGATAGCCACGGCTGACGTCGCCCGTCTTGGGATCGGTCCAGCGCAGGGGGAACACGGGGAAACCCAGCCGGTCGCCGTCGCGCTTCGACAGCTTACCCTTGCCGTCGGGCTTGAGCAGCAGGGGCAGGTGGGCAAACTGCGGCATGGTGTCCTGCCAGCCAAAGGCCTCATACAGCATGACGTGCAGCGGCGCCGAGGGCAACCACTCCTCGCCACGGATGACGTGCGAAATCTCCATCAGGTGGTCGTCGACGATGTTGGCCAGATGGTAAGTGGGTAACTCGTCGGCACTCTTGTAAAGCACCTTATCGTCGCAGATGTCGCTTTTGACGCGCACCTCGCCACGGATGAGGTCGTTGACCAAAATCTCCCGGCCAGCCTCCACGCGGAAACGCACCACGTACTGCTGACCGTCGGCTATCAGACGGTCTACCTCCTCCTTGGGCAGCGTCAGCGAATTGCGCATCTGCTGGCGCGTATGGCAGTCGTATTGGAAGTTTTGTATCTCGGCGCGCTTCTGCTCCAGCTCCTGCGGAGTGTCAAAAGCGATGTAAGCCTTGCCGTTGTCGAGCAGCTGCTGCACATATTTCTTATAGATGTCACGACGCTCGCTCTGCCGGTAGGGACCTTTGTCGCCACCGAAAGAGACGCCTTCGTCGAACTGGATGCCCAGCCACTTGAAACTCTCGATGATATACTCCTCGGCACCGGGAACGAAACGTGTCGAGTCGGTGTCCTCAATGCGGAACACCAAGTCGCCGCCGTGCTGGCGTGCAAACAGATAATTATACAATGCGGTACGTACGCCGCCAATATGCAATGCCCCCGTGGGACTGGGTGCAAAACGCACCCTTACTCTTCTTTCAGCCATGCTTGAATGGTCTTTTTTCCAATAATTTGTGCAAAAGTACGCATTTTTTTTGAGAATTAGGCTTTTTTTTCGTATTTTCGCACGGTAAATAAAAAATAGGAACCATTTTCACTTACTCATGGGTAACATAAAACTCAAGGAAAACACCATGCTGCGCGACCTGCTGATACGCTCGTCGCTGGTCATCGCCACGGTAGCCATCGTGGTGTGGTCGCTGCCTCACGATACCGCTAACCTCTTCTTCGCTGAAAAGGGGAAGCCCTGGAAGTACGCCGACTTCACGGCACCTTTCGACTTCCTGGTCTATAAGTCGGAGGACGTCATCAAGTACGAGCGCGACAGCGTGATGAAGGAATACGAGCCGTACTACAAGCTGAACGGCGACACGGAGACGAAGATGATACGCAAGTTCAAGGCCGACTATGCCGACGGCATACCGGGACTGACCGACGACTACGTGGGCACCATAGCCAGACTGCTGCACGGTCTGTACGAACAGGGCATCATGGAGTCGAAAGCGTACGAGGAACTGCACCTCGACACGTCGAGCACCATCCGCGTGGTCACGCAGAAGCAGGCCGCCAGCGTGTCCATCATGAACGTCTACTCGCCTAAGACGGCATACGAGCGGCTGTTCCAGAACGAGCTGTTAGCCCCCGTGCGCCCGCAACTGCAGAAGTGCAACCTGAACAACTACATCACGCCCAACCTGGTGTTCGACCAGACGCGCAGCGAGACCAGCAAGAACGAACTCATGGCCAGCATACCGCTGGCCAGCGGCATGGTGCAGAAGGGGCAGAAGATTATTGACCACGGCGACATCGTGACCGAGCGCACTTTCCGCATCATCGAGTCGTTCACCAAGGAAAACGAGCGGCGCATGCAGGACAAGACGCAGAACCAGATATCGCTGATGGGACAGATACTGTACGTGTCCATCCTTATGATTCTGTTCACCGTCTACCTGAGTCTGTACCGCAAGGACTACTTCGAGAAGCCGCGCAACATCGCCATGCTCTATGTCATGATAGTCATCTTTGCGCTGCTGACGGCACTCTTCGTGCGCAACACTTTCGTACACGTCTACATACTGCCCTACGCCATGGTGCCCATCTTCATCCGCGTGTTCCTCGACTCGCGAACGGCTTTCATGACGCACACCACCATGGTCTTCATCTGCGCCATCATGCTGCAGCACCCGTTTGAGTTCGTCGTCTTGGAGACCGTGGCCGGACTGGTGGCCATCAGTTCGCTGCGCGAGCTGTCGCAACGGTCGCAGTTGTTCAAGTCGGCCATCATCATCTCGCTGTCCAGCATGGCCGTCAACCTGGCTTTCGACTGGACACGGGCCACGACGCTGACCATGATAGACTACAGCACGTACAACTACTTAGTGGTCAACGGCATCGCCCTGCTCTTCGCCTACCCGCTGCTCTACCTCATCGAGAAGGCCTTCGGCTTCACCAGCGACATCACGCTTATTGAACTGTCGAACACCAACAATGAGCTGCTGCGCAAGATGAGCGAGGTGGCTCCGGGCACCTTCAACCACTCCATACAGGTGGCCAACCTGGCGGGCGAGATAGCCAACAAGATAGGTGCCAAGGCGCAGTTGGTGCGCACGGGCGCCCTCTACCACGACATCGGCAAGCTCTCTAATCCTATTTATTATACGGAGAACCAGACGGGCATAGACCCGCACGAGATGCTGACCGACATTGAAAGCGCACAAATCATCATCAGCCACGTCACCGAGGGCTTGAAGATGGCCGACAAGTACGGTCTGCCGAAGGTCATCCGCGACTTCATAGCCACTCACCACGGACTGGGCAAGGCCAAGTTCTTCTACATCCGCTATAAGAACGAGCACCCCGACAAGCCCGTCGACGACCTCCTGTTCACCTATCCCGGTCCGAACCCCTTCACCCGCGAGCAGGCTTGCCTGATGATGGCCGACTCAGTGGAAGCGGCGTCGCGCTCGCTCTCGGACTACACGGAGCATAGCATCCGCAAGCTCGTCGAGAAAATTGTGGACAGCCAGGTGGCCGACGGCTACTTCCGCGAGTGCCCCATCACGTTCCGCGACATCCAGTATGCCAAGACGGTGCTCATAGAAAAGCTGAAAACGGTCTACCATACGCGCGTCACCTACCCTACGGAAAAGAAAGAATAAGACGTGTTTGCGCACACACTTTTATGCACACTTTCGCACTTTTGTGCAGGAAGTGTGCAGTTTTTGGTTAATAAGAGTTAATATCTTTTGCACTTTCTTTCGCGTTTTGTGCAATACCACTACCTTTGCAGCCGTTTTTAGAAAAAAAGTGTTTAAAAGATGAAAAAGTTTTTAGCATCCTTCATTGTTTTCACGATGACCATGACGAGCGCCTATGCCGGCGGCATCGTCACCAACACCAACCAAAGCATCCTCTTTCTAAAGAACCCTGCACGCGACGCAGCCGTAGGACTTGACGGCGTCTATTCTAACCCCGCTGGTGTGGCTTTCATGTCGGAAGGCTTCCACGTAGCCTTCAACTGGCAGTATGCACACCAGACGCGTACCATCACTTCGACCAACCCCGCCTTTGCCCTTGGCAAGAAGAACGGCGGAAACGCCACCAAGGAGTTTGAGGGCGTGGCCGATGCCCCCATCATTCCGTCGCTGCAGGGAGCCTATAACAAAGGCAACTGGAGCGTGCAGTTCAACCTGTCGGTGCCTGGCGGCGGCGGCTCGTGCGAGTTTGCCGACGGCTTGGGTTCCTTCGAGAGCGTGGTGGGTAACATCGCAGCCATGCTGCAACCCCTCGGCGCACAGGGCTACGACATGGAGGGCTACATGAAAGGTCGTCAATACTACTACGGTGTGCAGTTGGGTGCTGCCTACAAGATATACCCAAACCTGGCGGTCTATGGCGGTCTGCGACTGCTCTACGGCGACGCCACGTACAAGGCAAAAATCAGCAACATCATGGTGAAGACCGAGGGCGGATACGTCGGTTTCTCCGACTTCCTGCAGACGTCGTCGGCCACCGTCAGCAACGGTCTTGAAAAAGTCAACGCCGGACTGGCACAGGTCAACGCCGGCATTGCGCAGTACGAGGCCGCCGGTGTTCCCGTTCCCGCTGAGCTGATAGCCACCCAGCAGCAGCTCACGGCCCAGCAGGTGCAGCTCGAAGGCACCAAGGCCAGCCTGAACCAGCTGCAGAAGTATGCCGACGGCGTCAACCTGCTAAGCAACCAGGACGGTGTGGGCATTGCTCCCGTCATCGGTGTTCACTACAAAGTCAGCGACTTCAACTTCGCTGCCAAGTATGAGTTCAAGACCCAGCTGCGCATGAAGAACGAGTCGACGGTCAACGAGGCCAGCGAGATTGCCGCCGTCAACAGGTTCCGCGACGGCGAGAAGGTGAACGAGGACTCCCCCGCCCTGCTCTCCATCGGAGCCCAGTGGAAGCCCATCGACGTGGTGAGCCTCAATCTGGGCTGGCACCACTACTTCGACAAGGACGCCAACTGGTATAACAACTCGCAAGACCTGCTGCGCCACAACACCAACGAGTTCCTGGCCGGTGTGGAGTGGGACGTCACACCGAAGCTCAACGTGTCGTGCGGCGGACAGCTGACGCGCTACGGTCTGGACGACAAGTACATGAGCGACATGTCGTTCGTCGTCAACAGCTACAGCATCGGTCTGGGCTTCAGCTACAAGGTGAAGGAGAACATCACGCTGTCGGCTGCCTACTTCCAGACCAACTACGGCACCTACAAGCGCGACAACTACCCGGCAGAAGGCATCAGCGACCACTTCACCCGCACCAACCGCGTGTTTGGTGCCGGCATTCAGTTAGATTTTTAGAAGCAAGAGGCAAGAAGCAAGAGAAATGTCTGATGTTTGAGTATTCTCTTGCTTCTTGCCTCTTGCCTCTTGCTTCTAAATGATCATCACTTCACCATCACCTTGCGGATGGTGCCGTCACTCATCTTGACAATGTTCAGACCACGCTGCGGGGCGTCGATGCGACGACCGTCCAGCGTGTAGCGGGCCGTCACGACGGCAGCCGAGGCCTTGTTGCCGGCAATGCCGTCGACGTCGCCTTTCTCGACGACCTTGGCCTTGGCGGCATTCTCCACCACACCGTCACTGTTGACTAACAGGGCAACGACATAGACCTTATCCTTCTTGATGGCGTTTTTCAGCGTCGTCTTCGTGGGCAGGGTCAGCGTGTAGGAGCTGGTGGCAGGTTCCGTCGTCGTCAGGTTCTCAAGAGCCTGAGCCTGATTGCTGCCGCTGACGTACGAGCTGCAGAGCGCAACGTCATTGAATGTCCATCCGGTAAGCGTCCTGTTGCCATTGGCACCACCAGAGCCGAACTGCTTCAAGTCGGCAGGCAGCTGCGACATCGTGTACTGATTGTAAAAGTTTGCCTGGTTCCAGGCGGTTCCGCTGCCCTTCAGTCCGTCGCCGACGAGCACGAACTCCACGTTGTATCCGGCACCCTCAATGAGCGACTCGACGGTAGCCGTGGCGTTGACCTGTGTCTGGTCGTCGTTCCACACGCCCTCGACCTCCACACCGACCAAGGCAGCATAATCCATGGCGGCCTGCACGTCGCCGATGATGTCGCCCGTGATGCCGTAATACGGGTCAGTGTAGTATCTGCGCTCGACGGTGCACTGCGGAGCGCCCTCGAAGGTCAAGCTCGCATAGCTGTTCTTGGCCATATACATGGCATCAGCCGAGTTGTACTGGTGGATGGCTATGCCCACAAAGGCGTCGCCGAACTGTTTGTTCAGCTTCTCCATACCGACGATGCCGCGCGGACACCAGCCGCAGCCCGTGCCCGTGTACTCCTCTACGACCACGCGGTGGTCGACATAGTGGTCGACGGTGGCCAGCGAGAAGTCGACAGTCTTGGCGACAGCCTCGTTGGCCTTACCGTTCACCTTGGTGATGGTCAGCGTCTTCTGCTTAATCTGGCCCACGGCGTCGTCAGCAGCCAGCTCGATGTTCACATAGCCGTCGACACCAATGGCGATGGGCGATGCTGCCGTAGCGTGCTGCTCCTCGCCGGTTGCGCCGTCGGTGGTGACGGTGTAGTCAATGCTCTCGACGGCGTTCACGCCTCCGCCACTGACGGGAACGGCCACGGTGACCGTACCGCCCTGCACGGCTACGGGCATTCTGAAGGTTGCCGGCGTGGCAGCGTTAGTAGCGAAGTCGCCTTCAAGCTGCACCTCCATGTAGAGGCGTCCGTAGCCCTGTCCGTTCATGTCGCTCCAACTCTTGACAGCATTGTCCGTTCTGAGGAGCAAGGCATTGGCAACGTCCTCCTGGTAAATGACGGAAATGGGGTACATGTCGTTCTCCGTTTCCGCCTCCGTAATCGTGAACGTATAGCCCACGTAGAGGCCATCCTTCGCAATGGTCTTGCCAGTGGTGAACGACGCCTCAACCATTCCGCCGGGATTGCCGCTGCTCACGCTGACCGTCTCCACGTCGGCAGCATCGGCCGATGAGGGAAGCGTGGTGGAAAGCCAGGCCTTGACATCTGCGGCATGAGGTGCGTCCAGAAAGAAGCGCACGGAACGCACAGCCTTGCCTAATGCCATGGCGTTGGTGCCCGGAATGTAGATAGCGCAATGGTAGGTGTCGGCAGCTTGGACGCCCAAGCCGCCCATTTGCTCATTAGCATCGGCATAGCCCCACCAGACTTGGTTGAAGGCCCTGTTCTGTTTCTTCACCGACAGTGTCTTGACGTTCGCAGACTTGCGCAGCACCTGAGTCTGCGCGACTGTTGCCCCAGCAAGTGCCAGGACAACCAAAAGGGTAAAAATTTTCTTCATAAGCATGTTGCTTTATATATTAATAATGTGTAATCTCGTTTCCGCGGCTTACGTCGGGTCGGCATCGTAGTACACGGTCAGCGACGCGTAGCGCTTGTCGGCCAGCATCTGCGACTGCGCTTTCAGCAGGTATTGGCGCACGCGCGCCATGTCGATGCCCGTCTCCAGCTTGAGCACCAGCTTGCGGATGTTCTGCTGCTTCACCTTGGCCACCGCAGGCTTGTCGGGGCCTAACACGCGGTTGCCGAACCACTGGCGCAGCAGCGTGCCCAGCTCTGCGGCAGCCGTCTGCACCACGCTGTCATGGCGGTGCTTGAGGAAGACGTATATCAGGTGACAGAAGGGCGGATAGCGGAAGGCCTGCCGCTCGGCAATGAGGTCACGGTAGAGCGCGCCATAGTCGTTGCGCACCACGTAGCCGACGACCGGTGCCTCCTTCTGCTTGGTCTGCAGCACCACGAGTCCGCGGCGGTCCTTGCGCCCTGCGCGTCCGCTGACCTGCGCCATCATCATGTAGGCGTGCTCGTAGGCGCGGAAGTCCGGCATGTTCAGCATAGCGTCGGCATTGACGATGCCCACCACCGAGACGCGGTCGAAGTCCAGTCCCTTGGACACCATCTGCGTGCCGATGAGCACGTTGGTGCGCCCCGCGCTGAAGTCGCTGATGATGCGCTCGTAGGCGTTGCGCGTACGCGTGGTGTCCAGGTCCATACGCGCCACGCGGGCTTCGGGGAACACCTCACGCACCTGCTGCTCCAGCTTCTCGGTGCCGTAGCCACGCGTGCGCAAGTCGGTGCTGCCGCAGCACGGACACTCCGTAGGCACGCGGTAGGTGAAGCCGCAGTAGTGGCACGTCAGCTGCCCCATCTGGCGGTGCAACGTCAGCTTGACGTCGCAGTGCTGGCATGTGGGCACCCAGCCGCACTGCTGGCACTCCACCACAGGGGCGAAGCCGCGGCGGTTCTGGAACAGGATGGCCTGCTCGCCGCGCTCCAAGGCCTCGCGTACGCGTGTCAGCAGCAGGGGCGAGAACGGCCCTGCCATCATCTTGCGACGCTGCAGGTCGGCGGTGTCCACCACCTGTATCTCGGGCAGCAGCATGCCCTTGTAGCGCTCCTTCAGCTCCACCAGCCCGTACTTGCCGCAGCGGGCGTTGTGGTAGCTCTCCAAGGAGGGCGTGGCCGTTCCCAGGAGCACGGTGGCTCCCCCGGTCTGGTGGGCCAGCATGATGGCGGCACTGCGGGCGTGGTAGCGGGGTGCGGGGTCCTGCTGCTTGTAGCTGGTCTCGTGCTCCTCGTCCACGATGACGAGTCCTAAGCGCTGGAAGGGCAGGAACACCGCCGAGCGTGCGCCCAAGATGACGTCGTAGGGGTTCTGCGACAGCTGTTTCTGCCATATCTCGACGCGCTCGGCGTCACTGTATTTGGAGTGGTAGATGCCCAGGCGGTTGCCGAAGATACGCTGCAGACGCTGCATCATCTGAACGGTCAGCGCTATCTCGGGCAGCAGGTAGAGCACCTGCTCCTTGCGCTCCAGGGCGCGCTGTATGAGGTGGATGTATATCTCCGTCTTGCCGCTGCCCGTCACGCCGTGCAGCAGTGTGACGCGCTTCTTCATCATCGACATCAGTATGGCGTTGTACGCATCCTGCTGGGCGGCACTGAGGGGCTTGACGAGGTCCGGGCGGTAGTCGCCGCCATGGTTCAGGCGTCCCACCTCCAGCTCGTAGCACTCCAGCATGCCGCGCTTCTCCAACAGGCGCACGGTCTCTGACGATGCCTGACTGGCGTTGAGCAGCTCTTCGCGCGTCACGCTCACCGCCGCAGGCGGACATTCCTCATTCCCCATTCCCCATTCCTCATTGTCTATCTGGTCCCAGTGCGACAGTTCCAGATAGCAGGTAAAAGCCTCCAACTGCTTCCTGGCACGCGCCAGCACGTTCAGCGCCACATGCAGGGCGGCCGCGCTGCGGTAGGCCTCGGTCAGCCGCACATAGGTCTCCATCTTCGGACGGTAGCCGTCCTCGGCCTTCAGTCCTGCGGGCAGCGCGGCCTTGTAGACGTCGCCAATGGGCGACAGGTAGTAGTCGCTGATCCACTGCCACAGGCTGAGCTGGCGGCTGGTCACCACAGGTTGCGCGTCCATCACCTGCAGTATCTCCTTCACCTCGTAGCCCTCGGGCTTCGTGTCGTGCAGTCGGGCCACCAGACCGACGTACTGCTTGGACCGCCCGAAGCTGACCAGCACGCGCATGCCCACCTGCGGCACCGTGCCTTGGGCTACGGCGTAGGTGAACATGCCCTGCAGGGGCACTGGCAAGATGACGTCGGCATATCGCATTGGAATGCAAAGGTACACAATAATTTGAAAACCGCCAACCTCGCGGCCCTTAAATTGATGACAAAGCGCATGGGGCGCACGTCTTTTCAGCATGAAACGACTGCTGGTTATCTCATTCCTGGTGATAGGGTGCATGACGCTGAGCGTGGCACAGAACGAGTTCGGAACGGCCCAATGGATAGGAGCCCTGACGCGTCAGGACGCCCACATCCCCGAGGGGCGCAACTACACGGGGGCGAAGCTGAAGGAGCCTGCCGTCAAGCAGGCCTGGACGGCCGTCGACCCGCTGGCCGACCGCAGCATCTACGTCAGACGCGACGTCAGGCTAAGGGGACGCGTCAGACAGGCCACGGTCTACGTCTGCGGCCTCGGCTTCTACGAGCTGACGCTGAACGGGCGCAAGGTGGGCGACGACGTGATGGCCCCGCTGTGGAGCGACTACGACAAGACCATTTTTTATAACTCGTACGATGTCACCGCCCACCTCTCAGCACCCAAAACTCAACACTCAACACTAAAAACTAAAAACATCATCCAGGTGCTGTTAGGCAACGGCTTCTACAACGAACACGGCCGCCGCTACGCCAAGATGAAGGTGTCGTTCGGTCCGCCCACCCTGCTGTTGCGCCTCGTCGTCAACTACGAGGACGGCACGACGCAGGAGGTGGTCAGCGACCGCTCATGGCTGTGGGCTCCCAGCCCCGTCACGTTCAACAGCATCTATGGCGGCGAGGACTACGACGCCCGCATCACCCCTACCGGCTGGCGCCCCGTCGTCGTTCAGGAGCCCCCGCGCGGCGTGCTGCGTCGGCAGATAGCCCGGCCGGTGAAAATCATGGAGCGTTACGCCGTGCAGGACACCATCCTCAAGTGCGACACGCTCTTAGTGCTCGACATGGGGCAGAACCTGAGCGGGTTCCCCGAAATCACCGTTCAGGGCAAGGCCGGCCAGCGGCTGAAGCTGACGCCCGGCGAGACGCTGACAGCCGAGGGACTGGTGAACCAGCGGCAGACGGGCCGTCCGCATTACTATACGTATATATTAGGAAACGAAAACGAAGATGAAAACGAAAATACACTTCAAACTTCAACCTTCAAACTTCAAACCTCAAAACATACACTTCAAACTTCAAACTTCAAACCTCAAACCTCAAAAGAATGGCATCCCCGTTTCTCCTACTACGGTTTCCGCTACCTGCAGGTGGAGGGCGACATCGAGGTGCTGCGCAAGGTGGAGTCGTGCTTCGTCTACAACTCGGCACCCAAGACGGGGGCGTTCGAGTGCTCCAACCCGCTGCTGAACGACGCCTACCGCATCATCGACCGCGCCATACGCAGCAACTGGCAGAGCGTGTGGACCGACTGCCCGCACCGCGAGAAGCTGGGCTGGCTGGAGCAGGACTGGCTCAACGGCGAGGGACTGACGGCCAACTACGACTGCCGCACGATGATAGAGCAGACGCTGCAGCAGATAGCCGACGCGCAGTTTCCCAACGGAGCGCTGCCCGAGATAGCGCCCAACCTGTGCGTCTTCGAGGGGTCGTGGGCACCGCCGTTCCTTGAGTCGCCCGAGTGGGGCGGCGCCTTCATCGCCCTGCCCTTCCTCTATCAGGACTACTACGGCGACGACAGCATGGTGAGGAAGTACCGCAAGCAGATGAAACGCTACGTGGACTACTTGGCCACGCAGGACTCAGCATACATACTGAGGCAGGGACTGGGCGACTGGTACGACTACGGCCCGCGCCGGGCAGGCTTCGCCCAGAACACTCCCATGCCGTTAGTGTCGACGGCGCACTACTACTGGTGGAACAAGCTGATGGGCGAGCCGAGGGCCGACAGTATCAAGGCGGCATTCCAGCGCGAGTTCTACGACGCCGCGACATACCGCGTGGGCACGGGAAGCCAGTGCGCACAGGCCATAGCGTTAGAGATGGGACTCGTGCCGGAGGGCGACCGCGAGGGCGTGCTGCAGGTGCTCACCGACGACATCCACGCCCACGGCGACCGGCTGACGACGGGCGACGTAGGCAACCGCTACCTGTTCAGCGCACTCATCCACAACGGCCGGCAGGAACTGCTGTACCGCATGCTCAACCACTATGACGTGCCGGGCTACGGCTACCAGATAAAGCTGGGCCACACCACGCTCACCGAGCAGTGGAACCCGGAGCACGGAGCCTCCATGAACCACTTCATGATGGGTCACCTGAACAACCTGCTCGTGCCCTACCTCTTAGGCATCTGGCGCGAGCACGGCAAGACCGTCGTGGCTCCCCACCCCATGGGCGACCTCACCTGGTGCAACGGCGAGTCCGACGGCGTCAAGGCTTCGTGGCGCATAGCGGGCAACCTGTTCACCCTCACCGTCGACATGCCGCCCCACAGCCAAGCCCTCGTCCGCATGCCCTACTCGGGCAGCCAGCGGACAGCCCGCCCGGGCAGGAATGTGTTTACCGAACGGGTGACTTTGCAAAAGTAATACTCATTACAGTAACGGCGATTACTATTTAAGGAATGAAGTTTTGAAAAAAAAGTTCACCGCGTTATCGCAACGCAGTGAACTGTCAAACCATTTTTAAAAAACTACTAACCTAAATACCGAAGAAAAATGAAAAAAAGAATTTAGAAAGTTCAGAACAGCTCCAGCGGTCCGCGACCCATGCACGAGGTCGTCGTAATGGCCGTAAGGAATGCGGTGAGCGCGGCTACTAAGACCTTCGCCACAATCTCGATGATGTTGCGTCCCTTCATAAGCCGTTAGGGAGTCAGCGGATGCGGCAACGCTCTTTTCAAACTCGTCACGGCGGGGACTGCCCACCTTTCCGAAATGACTTCACGTACACATTTTACCGAAAAGCGGACAAAAGCAGACCGCTGACAGGGGGCGGGGTCATGGTGATGGGAAAGTGTGCCAACGGTGGGCACACAGTGTGCCCAGCGCAGGCACACTGTGTGCCTGCCGTTGGCACACTTTTCAATTTTGGCGATAATTTTTTGGCTGTTTGGTAATTTATTCGTACTTTTGCCACAAGAAACCGACTAAGAGAGCCATGACAGACGAAAAGATTTTGCAAGAGAAAGCCCGAAGCTACGCAGTGTGCTTCAACGGTGAGTGCCCGCTGCACGAGCACTGTCTGCGCTGGCAGGCGGGATGCTGCGTTCCGGAGCACCCCTTCAGCATCAGATGCTTCAACCCCCGCTACGAGCAGGCCGGCACCGAACACTGCCCAGGCTACCGCAGCGACCAGCCCCAGCGCGTGCCCTACGGCATGACGCGGATGTATGATGACATGCCGCGGGTTCTGGAGGTGACCATCAAGAAGCGGCTGATTGACGCTTTCTCGCGCGTGATGTACTACCGCTACCGCCGCGGCGAGCGCCCCATCACTCCCGACATTGCGCAAAAAATCAGCAGTGTCTGCCGCGAGTGCGGCTGGACGGCACCCGTCGTCTTCGACCGCTACCGCGACGAGCTGGTGTGGTAGTCGTGTGTCACCTCAATTATATATAGAAAGGAATAAGTATGGATTCCGACAAGACAAAGAGCATTATCCTTAAAGGCAAGAAAGTGATAGCCCGGAAAAAGGGAATACTCTGGGAGAATGCCTATTCGCCCCACCGAAGGTTTATGGCGAGGAAAAGCTACTCAGCCACGACGGGCGTGCGCGACATGCGGATAGTGAAGTACGTGGACATGCCCGACGGACAGCTGAAGGCGGTGTGTCTGCTGACGAAGCAGAAGATAGAAGCACTGAGGAGCAAGGGCATCAAGGTGGAGCTCATCACGCCCAGAGTCAACGGAAAGGGGAAAAAGCGCCTGAACTTCCGCGAGGCCTGGGTGCGGCGACACGGCCTGGAGCCGACAGTCAGGCACCAGTCAGGCGTGTGGAACCGCTCCGGCGGCAGCAACCAGCACGAGGAGATAGCGCAGATGTACTGGGCGGTGGTGGACATAGCGCGGCAGATGGAGCGCGTCATGCTGACAGTGCCCGACGACGACGGCCACAAGCCTACGGGCCTGTTCCGCGACTTCGTGGACGAAGGCAAGCTGGCCGCCTGCTTCAAGAAGGTCAGCGTGGACTTCTACGGCATCGACCGCAAGGAGGAGCTGAAGGGCAGCGGCCGTGACGTGCCTACCTTCATGGCCTACCTGTTTATACTGGTCGAGCACGAGCACTTAGGCAGCGGCAGCTTCAGCGAGAAGGGCATCAGCCCGTTCTTCAGGTTCGTCAAGGACCAAGGCATCGTCAATGTGCAGTGCACTTCGCGCACCTTCTACAACCGGCTGACGGACAACTTAGGCATCTTCAGGAAGCGGATGCAGGGCGAGTCACGCGACAGCCGGTTCCA
The DNA here is from genome assembly GCA_017458125.1 of Prevotella sp. Lineage (GTDB taxonomy): Bacteria > Bacteroidota > Bacteroidia > Bacteroidales > Bacteroidaceae > Prevotella. Next base: position 101,626 of record JAFTGB010000004.1, on the reverse strand, counting down.
ACAAGACTACTGGCGGAGGAACATTTACCTTGAAAACTTCCTCAAGGTGCGTGAAATTTTCCACGCGACCGATTACTACAATGTGCTGAAACCCCTTTTGCAGTAAGGCTTTCCGTATAGGCTTTTTTCACGGAAAACTACTTTTTTCATTTCGCCCAAAGGAAAGGAAGGAATAGCTTATCTTTGCAGTGTCCAATCAGATGAAATACTCGGTTGGATGCTGCAAATGGTTTATAGCCGCAGCAAGTGTTCTTTCTTTATTTACATTAACAATTAAAACCTTTGTACTATGGGTAAAATGATCACTAAAAAGTATCAGAACAAGAACTCAAAGTCTCTGGCTTTCGGCAAGTGGTACGGCCGCTTCGTCTACACCGAGACGCTGACGTTCGACGAGTTCATCAACCACATCTGCGGGCACACGTCACCCTTTCCCCGTGGTGTCATCATGGGCGTTGTCACGTTGCTCATCGACTGTCTGGTGGAGCTCACGCTCGACTCCAAGAAGGTTCAGTTCTCTGACCTTGGTACGTTCTACGCCTCAGCCGAGACTGAGGGTCAGACCGAGAAGGACCTGTTCACTGCCGAGAAGGTAAAAAAGGTGCATCTGCGCTTCCTTCCGAACATGAAGAAGAGCTACCCGCTCGACTCCAAGACGCTGCGCAGCAAGACTTCCATCCTTGACATTGACGTCCTCAACGGTACCCCGAAGGAGTCCGACGACGAAGAGAAGCCTTAGTCGCCCTGTCCGCACCTCCACGCTTCCTCCCCCCTCGGGAGAGAGCGTGGAGGTGTTTTTTTTGTGATACCGTGATGATTTTCGATAATTATTTTAGAGACGAATCCGCTTGATTTTGAAAATTTTTCGTAATTTTGCAGTCAAACAGCGTAAACATTCTATAGAAACGGATTTATGAGCAAGTACGAGATTCCATTCCTGACAGCATGCATTCAGGCTTTCGCCGAACGTTTTACCATGACCCGGCAAGCGGCTTTCCGATATTTGCACGAACACAAGGGACTTGCCTTCCTGATAGAATTCTACGATGTCGAACATCTTCAGTCTATAGAAGAAACGATAGACGACGTCCTCATCATCTGCCAAAAGAATGGAGGAACTTTAGCATGACACTCTACCACGGCTCCAACGAGGATATTGAAGTAATCGACCTTGAAAAAGGGCTAAGATACAAGGATTTCGGGAAAGGTTTTTATCTGACCCCCGATAAGTCTACAGCCATACGAATGGCTAAGAAGAAAGCACGACTCTTCGGAGGTACACCAACACTCATTACCTACGACTGGTCTGAGTCTGCCCTGAACTCAGAACTGAAAGTGAAGAAATTCCCAGAGAAAGCCTGTGTGGAGTGGTTTCTGTTTGTTGACGCCAATCGCGACAGACATCATGTTCAACCAGTTCACGATTACGACATCGTTATTGGTCCAATAGCTGATGACGGAGTTGTTCTGCAACTGACGAACTACCGGGAAGGAATCTACTCCCCAGAACAGGCAGCGCAACTGCTTCAAGACAAATATCTTGACCAGCAATATTATTTTGGTACACAACGAGCATTGAGCTTCCTTCATAAAACAAGCAGCCAAACCCTATGAACCGTCCTACTCACCACCAAACAGCAACCTACCTGACTAATTACGCGTTAAGCGAATTAGTAAAATATGTCATGGAAGATACCAGTTGCACTATAGAACAGGCCATGGAGCGTGTCTATAACTCATCACTGATGCCTGCTTTGCAAGACGAAGAGGGGGAACTCTATGTGCAAAGTCCCGCATACCTTTACGAACTGATGAACAAATCCTGAACATTACTTTCCTACCGCCGTCAGCATCATCAATGAGAAGCCGTCTGAAAAGCAGACGTCAAGAATTGCACGCTTTATTAAAATAATGAGGCGAAAAATATGGAACAGATAGGAAAATTCAAAATGTACAGTTCAGAAGAAGTGTTGGATAAGCATTTCGGAAAGGTGGGCAGTCCCCGCCGTAACGAGTTTGAAAAGAGCGTTGCCGCATCAGAACGTGGCCTACATGTATAACCAGCTTTCCGCCTGGAAACGTAAATACTACGACATGGGACGCCTGCCTTTCCCGGCTAAGGGCATCTACATCATGAACGGCAAGAAAGTCATCGTCAAGTAAACCGGTTGCGCTGTAACAGCGCACAATACAGCATAGTCCGCAGGCTTGGCCAAGCCTGCGGGCTTTTTTCTTCCCGGCAAAAGATTACAAGAGCTTATTGCATTCGTCATTTAATAAACGAACGAAAAAAGACAAGAGAAAACTATGACAACGAACTTCAAAAGACCGCTGAGCGGCATCATTCCCCCGCTGGTAACCCCCTTGGTCAACAACGAGACACTGGACGTGGAAAGTCTGGAGCGGCTCATCGAGCACCTCATTGCGGGCGGCGTGCACGGACTCTTCGTGCTCGGCACCACGGGCGAGGAGCAGAGCCTCAGCTACGACGTGCGCAAGCAGATGATCAAGGAGTCGTGCCGCATCAACCGCGGACGGCTGCCCCTGTTAGCGTGCATCACCGACACGAGCATCGTCGAGAGCATCAAGCTGGCCCAAGTAGCCGCCGACTGCGGTGCCGACGGCGTGGTGAGTGCGCCACCCTACTACTTCGCCACCGGCCAGCCCGAGCTGGCGCAGTTCTACGAGGAACTGGTGCCGCAGCTGCCGCTGCCCGTATTCCTGTATAACATGCCGAGCCACGTCAAGGTGAGCTTTGCGCCCGACACCGTAGCCCGCATCGCACAGTTGGAGCAGGTGGTGGGCTTCAAGGACTCAAGCGCCAACACCGTCTACTTCCAGTCGGTGATGTATAAGATGCGGCACCGTCCGGACTTCGCCATGCTCGTCGGTCCCGAGGAGATTACGGGCGAGTGCGTGCTGCTGGGTGCCCACGGCGGCATCAACGGCGGCGCCAACATGTTCCCGGAGCTGTACGTCGGCATGTACGAGGCTGCCAAGGCACGCGACATAGAGCGTGTGCTGCAGCTGCAGCAGCGCATCATGCAGATTTCGACAACCATCTACACCGTGGGCCGTCACGGCAGCAGCTACCTGAAGGGACTGAAGTGCGCCCTCTCGCTCCTTGGCATCATCAACGACGACTTCGTGGCTTCCCCGTTCTATAAGTTCGAGGCTCCCGAGCGGGAGAAAATTCGCCAGGCACTGGATCAATTAGTAATGAGTAATGAGTAATTATGATTACTTTTATGCTGAGCTGAACCTCTGCCGCAAGACAAATCATAATTACTCATTACTCATTACTTTAGGAACATGCACGTTATTGACTTCGTCATCTTCATCCTGTTCACCTTAGGCGTGGTGGTCTTCGGCTGCTCGTTCTTCAAGAAAGGGTCGAGCGCCGACGAGTTCACGTCGGCAGGACACTCCATACCCGGCTGGGTGGTCGGCATGAGCATCTTCGCCACATACGTGTCAAGCATCAGCTACATAGGGTACCCCGGCAAGGCCTTCGCCGCCGACTGGAACGCCTTTGTCTTCTCGCTCTCGATACCCATAGCCAGCTACTTTGCCGCCAAATACTTCGTGCCCTTCTACCGCCACAGCGGCTCGGTGTCGGCCTACACCTTCTTGGAGGAGAAGTTCGGAGCCTGGGCACGGCTCTACGCCTCGGCCTGCTACCTGCTGACCCAGATAGCGCGCATGGGCAGCATCCTCTACCTGCTGGCCGTCCCCATGTATATCCTCATGGGGTGGGACATGCACACGGTCATCATCTGCACCACCGTCGGCATCATCGTCTACTCCATGATGGGCGGACTGAAGGCCGTCATCTGGGCCGACGCCATACAGGGTATAATATTAATAGGTGGAGCCGTGCTGTGCCTGATTATCCTGATGTGCTCCATGCCCGAGGGTCCGATGCAGACCTTTGAGCTGGCTGCGCATAGCCCCATGGGCAACAAGTTCTCCTTGGGCGCATTCACCAGCGACCTGACCACCAGCACCTTCTGGGTGTGCCTCATCTACGGCGTGTTCATCAACTTGCAGAACTACGGCATCGACCAGAACTACGTGCAGCGCTACCACGCCGCCAAGACCGACAAGGACGCCAAGTTCTCGGCACTCTTCGGCGGCTACCTCTTCATACCCGTCTCAGCACTGTTCTTCCTCATCGGCAGTGCCCTCTACAGCTACTATCAGGCTGGCGTGGCCGAGTTGCCCGCCGAGATTGCCCAGAAGCCTGACTACGTCTTCCCCTACTTCATCGTCAACGGACTGCCCATAGGTCTGCGCGGCCTGCTGATAGCCAGCATCTTCGCCGCCGGCATGAGCACCGTGTCCACGTCAGTGACCAGTGCCGCCACCATCATCCTGACCGACTACGTGCGTCCGTTCTTCCTCAAAGCCCGCAAAGTCACTGACCATCTGCGCCATCATGACCCCACCGACCACCACAAGCACCAGAAACTCGAACTGGCCATCGTGCGCCTCAGCAGTTTCGGTGTGGGCATCCTGGGTTCTCTCGTGGCCATCGCCATGCTGTCGGTAGAAAGCATCATCGACGCCTGGTGGACACTGTCGAGCATCTTCTCCGGTGGCATGTTAGGGCTGTTCCTCTTAGGCTGCATCCCGCAGACCATCAACCGCTGGGCAGCCATGCTGGGGTGTGTGGCAGGCATCGTCGTCATCGGATGGATATCGCTGGCCGACATGTGGAGCCTGCCGGGTCCACACCTGCACCCCTACCTGGCCATCGTCTTGGGCACCACCGTCATCTTCCTGACCGGTTTCTTAGCTACAATAGCGGTGAAAAAGACATGACATAAATCAAAAAGAGTACACATCCTGACGATACGAGCTTTTTAAAAAAGATTAAACACTTTGGCGATTACGCGATTTTTCGTAATTTTGCGCTTAAAAGCGCGAGATTACTCCGTCTCGGCAAAAAAAAAGAATAAATTCTTTTTGTTTTGCTCTCGACTTTTCGTAATTTTGCCGACAAAACTATTTAACAGCAATAAGAAGACTATGAAATATAAAGTTTTACTCGCAGCCCTGGCCATGATGACGGCTGGTCAGTGGAGCTGCCCAACCTGCCGGCAGGCGTCTACGCTGTCAAGATAGGCAACCAGGGCTCGACGCTCATCAGGCTCTAAAACACAAACGACATACCAATACTAAAAACCTAAAACTTATGAAGAAAAGCTATCCGAAGATTGGTATCCGCCCAACCATCGACGGTCGACAGGGCGGCATACGCGAGGGACTGGAAGAGAAGACCATGAATTTGGCCAAGGCCGTAAAGACCCTCATCGAGACCAACCTGAAGAACGGTGACGGAAGTCCCGTGGAGTGTGTCATCAGCAACACCACCATAGGCCGAGTGGGTGAGAGTGCTGCCTGCGCAGAGCAGTTCGAGCGCGAGGGCGTAGGCAGCACTATCACCGTCACCTCCTGCTGGTGCTACGGCTCGGAGACCATGGACATGAACCCCACCTACCCGAAAGCCGTATGGGGATTTAACGGGACGGAGCGCCCCGGTGCCGTCTATCTGGCCGCCGTACTGGCCGCACACGCCCAGAAGGGCCTGCCCGCCTACGGCATCTACGGTCACGACGTGCAGGACCTGGCCGACAACAGCATCCCCGCCGACGTGGCCGAGAAGCTGCTGCGCTTCGCCCGTGCCGCCCAGGCCGTGGCCACCATGCGCGGCAAGAGCTACCTGTCGTTAGGCAACACGTGCATGGGTATTGCCGGCAGCATCGTCAATGCCGACTTCCTGCAACAGTACCTTGGCATGCGCACCGAGTATGTCTCCTTAGTGGAAATACTGCGCCGCGTCGACTTCGGCATCTACGACAAGGAGGAGTTCAAGCGCGCCATGCTGTGGGTTGAGCAATACTGCAAGCCTCAGGAGGGTCACGACTACAACGAAGACCGCCCGCTGTTCCCCGGCGTGCCCATGACCACATTCAACGGCAAGGGCAAAGGCAAGAACCGCCAGGAGAAAGACGAGGACTGGGCGTTCACCGTCAAGAACATGATGATTATCCGCGACCTCATGCAGGGCAGCGACAAGCTCTTAGAGATGGGCTACAAGGAAGAAGCCATCGGCCACAACGCCATCGCCGCCGGCGTGCAGGGTCAGCGCCAGTGGACGGACTACAAGCCCAACTTCGACTTTCCCGAGTCCATGATGTGTACGTCGTTCGACTGGAACGGACCGCGCGAGGCTTACACCTTGGCCACCGAGAACGACTTCCTCAACGGCATCTCCATGCTCTTCGGCCACCTGCTCACCAACCGTGGCGTCATGTTCTCCGACATCCGCACCTACTGGAGTCCAGAAGCCGTAAAGCGTGTGACGGGCTGGACGGCCGAGGGCGGTGCTGCCAACGGCTTCATCCACCTCATCAACAGCGGTGCCACAACGCTCGACGCCACTGGTGCCATCAGCGACAAGGACGGCAACCCCACCATGAAACACCACTGGGAACTGTCGCAGCAGGACATGGAGGCTTGTCTGAAGGCTACAAACTGGATGCCTGCCGACCGCGACTACTTCCGCGGCGGCGGCTACTCAAGCCACTTCCTCACGCGCGGCGGCATGCCGATGACCATGCTGCGCCTGAACCTCGTGGCCGGACTCGGTCCCGTGCTGCAGCTTGCAGAGGGCTGGACGGTGGACCTGCCCAAGGACGTCAACGACACCTTGGACAAGCGCACCGACCCCACATGGCCCACCACATGGTTCGCCCCGCGTCTGGACCCCACGAAGGATGCCTTCAAGGATGTCTACTCCGTCATGAACAACTGGGGAGCCAACCATGGCGCCATCTGCTACGGACACGTCGGTGCCGACCTCATCACGCTTTGCGCCATGCTGCGCATCCCCGTCTGCATGCACAACATCGCCGACCAGGACGTCTTCCGTCCTGCCTGCTGGAATGCTTTCGGCATGGACAAGGAGGGTGCCGACTACCGTGCCTGTGCAAACTTCGGACCGCTGTATAAGTAAATATTCATCTCCATCAACCTGTAAAGCACGGTACATCCTCACGATGTACCGTGCTTTTTACTATTTCTTTGTCTGTTAGTATTGAAAGTAAAATACTACTTCTTTTTAGGCTTCTGACTGAACCGGTAGCTAACGCTGAGCAGCACGTAACGGCGCATCGAGTTGGTCCACGTCTCGGTGCGTCCTTGCGCGTTGATGCTGTAGCGCAGGTTGCTGACCTGCCCTAAAAGGTCGTAGGCGCGCAGCTTCAGTACCCAGCGTCCTTTCATCAGCGACTTCGTGAGCGAGGCGTTCCAGTAGATGCGGTTGTCGTTCATCTCCTCGTCGGTGTAGCCTCGGCGGTGGTACAGGTCAAGGTCGGTGTCAATGGTGAAGTTCAGCGGCAGTTTGTACTGGGCATAGAGGCCGTAGGAGAAGTTCCAGATGTCGACGGGTAAACCGTCGACCACGAGACTGCGGTGCAGGTGCTGCCACGACAGCTCGCCGCGCAGGGTGCAGTTTAGGTTGCCCTTTTGGTAGCGCAGGCGGGGCTTCCAGCGGGTGTAAGTGGTGGTAACACGGCTTAGCTCTGTGGAGGTGCTGCCGCTGACACTGGCGAGGTCGGTGCTCTTTTCCAAGGACAGGCGCAGCTCGTTCTCTATGTGGAACAGTTTCTTGCTGCCTATGGCGCGGCGGTGGCTTAGTGTGGACGACAGCTTCCAGTTGCCCGACGTGATGTTCTCTGCCCGATAGGTGCGGATACCCGTCACGGGGTCGTAGATGTAGCCCTGCGCCCAGGCGTTACGCTTGGCCTTGGCCTCCAGTTGTATGCGGAACTGCTGGTCGATGGAGTCGATGCGGGCGGTGTATTCGGTATAGAATAGGTGTTGCGTTTCCATTTTCAGGTCGGGGTTGCCCATTCGGATATACAGCGGATTGGTGGTGTTGGGAAACGTGATGAGGTTATGGATGAACGGCGTCATCTGTGACATATTATATCGGGCATAGAAGTTCTTGCTTCGTCCCTTCGTCTTGCGGTTGTCCAGGAAGAAGTAGACGAAGGGTTGGAATGTCGTATAATGGCGGGTGAGGCTGGTCTGGAAGGGCTCGCTGTTGTAACTCATGCGCTGGCGGTCGAACGAGACGGGCAGGTTGAAGTGGGCATTAAAGACCCAGCCGTTTTTCTTTCCAATAGTGTAGTAGCTGATGTCCATTCCCGTGTTGTGCTTAAAGCCCTGCGTGGTTTGGTAGCGGGTGTTGTCGAGGTCGGGCAGCAGAGGCAGCGTCTCGCTGGTGGCCAAGTATTCCAGATTGTCATTGTTGCGGCGTGAGGGGCTGATGCCGTAGTAGGGCGACAGGGTGAAGTTTTCCATCAGGTGCAGGTTGTAACTGATGCGGGCGTTCACTGAGTAGCTGTCCGACGGCGACTCCGTGCGACGGTGCTGATAGTCGGTGGTGCCTAATTTATAATAGGTATAGTGGCGCCAGCTCTCGTTCTCGGGGCTGAACGAGCGCTGATAATTGCCAGACAAAGAGAAGTCGATGTTGTCGCCCGACGGCAGTTTCAGGCTGAGGCTATTGTTCAGATTGCCCCGCAGGCGGCCCTGTTTGTTCCACGAACGGCCGCGCACGGCATTGGTGCTGTCGGCAAACAGCTGGTCGGCGGCGGTCAGCGACCAATTTTCATTCTCCGACTTCTGCCGCTCATAGTCCAGGTTGAGCCATGAGTTGAAGAAGACCTTCGTGCGGAGGCGCAGCTGGTTTCTCAGACTGAAGCTGGCAGGCATGTCGCGGCGCGCGCCCTCCGACTTCGAGAAGGTGGAGCCACTGTTGAGATAGGTCTCGCCATTGGTGCGCGTCTCGGCGCGGTCGTCCTTCCACTCGGCGCGCAGCTCGGTGGTGTTCTGCAGACGGCCCTCCATGCTGTTGACCATGAACATGCCGCCAGTCTGCTTGAAGTGGCGATTGCCAGCCTGGTTGGTCTTGCCCTTGTCCTTGCCCTCGTCATTGAAGTCGATGCTCTCGTTCACATTGTTTGCTCCACCGAAGAGCACCGCCCGCGTATGGTCGGTGAAGCGCAATCCAAAGCCCTTCAGCCGGTAGCGCTCGTCAGTTCCGGCTCCCGCCTCCAGATTGGCTGTGCCCCCGATGCTGTATTCCCGCTTCAGCACCACGTCCATCGTATATTCCTTCTTGTCTTCGTCGTTGTTGCCGACATACTTCTGCCAGTCGGTCTGCTTCTTGTAGACCTCAACGTTCTTGACGGTGTAGTAGGGCAGGTTGTCGAGCATCACCTTGTTCTTGCCCTTGAAGAAGTCGGCCCCGTTCAGCGTCAGGTTGTCTATCTTCTTGCCGTTGACGAATATCTCGCCTTCCTCGGTCAGTTCCACGCCCGGCAGCTGCTTGATGAGTCCGTCGAGCATGGAGCCTTCCGGCACGTTGAACGCATCGGCATTATATACTAAGGTATCGCCGCGCCACACCATTTTGACCTTCGTGGCCTTCACCACCACCTCGTCCAGCTCGCCGCCCTCATGGTGATGAGCCTTGGCGGCTTTCTTCATGTAGACGGGCGGGCCTTCGATTTCCCTGACCCGTCGTCCGATGCGCTTCACCTCGTACGGCACGTAGGTCGTCTCGTAGTTCGGGTGCTCGACCTTGATGATGTAACGGCCCGGCTCTCGGAGGATGAGGGCATACTCCATGCTGACCATGCGGCGACTGCCCGTCATGTAGCTGTTACGCTCCATCAGCTTGATGGTGTCTTGCAGGAGGGTAGAGTCCGCCCGTAGCAACGAGGCTCGTCCGCCCTTCGGCACGGGGGCCTTGGTGAAGGAGTCGCATACTCGGCCGTGCAGCCATATATTCCGCTCTTTCTCTGCTTCTTGGCCCCAAAGTGCGGACACAGCAAGGGCTAAGAAGAGTATCAAAATACCTTTCTTCATCGTATTGTTTGTTATGTTTAAAGATGCTTATTTAAGTGGCAAGGCGCGGATGTGCTCGATGAGCGGGTCACCCATCAGTCCCGTGCTGACAATGCGGCCTTCGGGGTCGAAGACGATGGTCTCGACCAGCGAGTGAAGACCGTAGGTCGTCATGAATTCCGACCGCCAGAGGTCTGGGTACATGCCAGTACCCTTCGAAAACTTGTCGGTATTGCCGGGTATCGCCAAATGGACGTCGAAGTTCACCTTGCGGCTCTTGATGTAGCGCCGCCACCTGTCCTTGTCCTCGTCCATCGAGAATCCGATGACGCGCAGATTCTTGCCCTTGTGCTCCCGCATCAGTTGCTTCATCACCTTGACGCCGTTGCGCGGATACCTGTTGTTGGTTGACCAGCAGTACATCACCACATAGTCGCCGCGGCCGATGTAGTCGCTCAACTGGTGGCTGATGCCCGCCGTGTCGATGCAGGCCACATCGTGGAACATGTTGCCCGGTCGACGCTTCAGCAGTCCCTCGTACTGAGCGCGAGCGGGCTGCAGGGCTACGAGACTGTCGTAGGGATGGCTGCCCGTCAGGCTCTGCTCCAGTTCGTCGAGGGTCATGGCGGCGTAGTTCTCGGCGATGTACCAGACCGGGATGAGGTTGTCCTGGTTCTCTCGGATGAACTGCATCTGCAACTGGTGGGCATCGTCGGCCAGCCGACGGAAACCCGCCTCGTCCATGATGGTGTTGCCGCCCACTTCCTCCACGGTAGCGTACTTGTGAATCTCGGGTTCCAATGCCCGCAGCCGCTGCTGGCAGTCGGCAAAGCGCTCGTTCAGCGGCGAGCCGTGCAGGGTCATGTCCGTGAGGTCGATGTCCGTGGCCACGCTGTCGGTGAAGATGACCATGCGGTGGCCCTCGCCGTCCGACACCTCTAACAGTTGGTCGGGCATGAAGGGCTGACTGAACGTGAACCGTCCGCTGTCGCCCGTGACGGCGTAGGGCTTATTGATGGGATGCTGCTGCTGGATGGTCACCTTGCGACACTTGGGCGAGGTGCGGACGGTCAGCAGGACTTTCACCTGCGGACGTTTCTTGAAGCCGTAGTCGTAACATTCGTCTATCTCACGAATTTGGTCGGGATGCACGAATGTGCCCTTCACCACGCCGCCGAACCTCATCTCGCCCAAGAGACGGTCGACGACCACCTTCCCCCATAGTTTGCCTACAGCCCTGCTGACTATGCGAGTACGTTCAGTTTTAGCATCTTTGCTAAGGAATACGGATGTCGCCTTGGCAATCTCGTCGAACTGCTGCTGCATCAGTTGTCCGTCGAAGCCGTCGCACACCTTCTTGAGCATGTAGACCACGGCGTCGCAACCCTTCTCGTTGCCCTTCTTCTGCTGTTCGCGGTAGCTGTTGGCCAAGTAGTTGACCTGCGCCAGCAGCGACTCGTAGCGCGACTGGTCGTCGGCGCCGACGGGGCGGTTCATCTGCTCCGCTTTCAGCTGCCACGGGTCGTCCTGACGGAATTTCTCCATCCGCCAGATGCCGCCGTAGTGGCGGTAGATGGTGCCGTCGATGGTGCGGAAGGGCTGACCGTTACGGTCGCGGAAGGCTACCTCGTGCCACACCAGATTGTAACTGGTCAGCCCGCTACTCATGTCTGTAAAATTGAGTGTATAGGAATAGTCGTTGTCCGTCAGCCGTTCGACACCCGTCACGGTGCCGCGGAACTCGTCCTTGCGCGAAAAAGTCTTCAGCGTGAACGGCGTTGGGCCGTCCTGGGGTGTGTGGTAGTAGCTGGCCGTGGCGTAGCGCACATTATCGTAGAAGGCATCGGTCAGCGCCTGCAGGGCTGCGGGAACGGGCATGGTGTCGCCCTGGCAGACGTACTTGAAGGTCCACTGCTCGTGCATGCGGCTCCAGTGCGTGTCCTTGGTCATCACGCCGGGCGAGGCGAGGAATGCCTTAAAGGCCTGCTGCATGGCATTGATGCCGGTCTGTGTCTGTGCCTTGGCGGCGGTCAGCAGGACCGTCAGCGTCCATGCGATGATATAGAGTCTCTTCATAGGGCGTTATTGTTTGTGGTTTATCATTTCGTTCATCAGTTGCTGCAGTTCTTCGTTGTCGGCAATCATGCGCTCCACCTGTGCCAGATAGCAGCTGTCGCGCACGTCTGCCAGGCTGTTTTCCAACTCTGCCATATAGCTGTCTGTGGTCTCGGGGCTTTGCATCTGGGCAGGTTGCTGTTGGGGCAGGTGCCGTTGATGAGCCTGCTTCTTGGTTTTCACCTTGGTCGCAGGAATTGCAACAACATGCTTCTCCGTACTCATAGCCAAAGTGTCTGAAGGCTGCGGACTGGCAATCCGCTCCTTACAGATGACAAGACGGCTTGCGTCAGACTTTGGATTGTCTTTCGTTGGCCATACCATCAACGCAACAAAAGCAACGCAGGCGGCAGCGACAAGCACACTGGCAGCAATGCGCCATGTCTGAGCCGCATCTAACTCCACTCGCTGCATGACGCTATTAAGGAAGTCCGCTGGCACTTCCGCCTGTGGCCGCCGGGATTCCTTTCGGCGCAGGGCATCGCGCAGGTCTTCGGCGAAACGGTCCTCTCTGACCTGAAGGTCTTTATCTTTACTGTTGTCCATTTTCTTTTTGTTTAATCATTACCATCAGTTTTTTTCGTATACGGTGGAGCCGCTGTGACAGCGTGTTCGGCTCCACGTCCATGATGTAGGCGATGTCTCGCAGCGGTCGGTCTTCGTAGTAGAAGAGGTGCAGCAGCAGCTGGTCGTCGGGCGTTAGCCTGTCTACGGCTTCTTCTATCAGCAGGATGCGCTCTTCTCGTTCCATCACCATTTCTTCATCCTCCAACAGCGTCGGCACCTCATCAATGGCTACCATATAAGGCCGTCGTTGTCGCAGGTGGTCGACTGCCTTATGATATGCGATGCGCTGCACCCAAGTCAGTAGCGAGGACTCGCCACGGAAGGAGGACAGGTTGCGGAATGCCTTCACAAAGGCATCCTGCGCCACCTCTTCAGCCTCCCTGCGGTCAGGCAGCAGACGGGCAGTGAAGTCTATCACCGCTGCGGCGTGTTGCCGTACCAACTGGGCAAAGTCTTCTTTACTGACTATTGAGTTCATCTACATAATAGACGGAAGAAGTTGCAAAAGATGACCATACCTGCATTATATTTTTTTGACTTGACGACAAAACGGGCGGCTGTCAGTCTTTCTTATATCGATGACAAAACCATTCCGGCTTATGAGAAAACTCCTGATAGCAGCCCTTGCAGTCCTGTCGACAACGGCCATGGCACAGACTTTTGAGACACGCTTTGAGCGACCCGTCCACGACCTGATGGGCGACGTGGTGCGGCGCTTCGGCGTGCGCTTCAAGTTCGACAGCAACGTCGATACCGTGGGACGGCGCCTGCCTTATGCTGACTTCCGCGTGCGTCCCTACTCTTTGGAGACGACGCTCGACAACATCTGCAAGTATTACGACTGGAACTGGTGGAAACAGTCGGGCAATGTCTACAAAATCAAACTTTACGAATATCCGCGCCGCCACGAACAGGAGGGCAAGTTGATGCTCGACTACCTCTCCACCTTATATCATAATAAGGAGGAGTGGGAGGCGCGGCGCGACTCGCTGCGCCGCGAGGTACGCCAGCGCTTAGAGCTTGACGCCTTCCTCGACTCGTGTGTGTTAGGGAAGCCGCTGCTCTCCAAGGTGCGCAAGCACGACGGCTACACCACGCAGAACATCTGCATAGAGCTGACGCCTGGCCAGCACCTCTTCGGCACCATCTACGCCTCCACAAAGAAAGGGAAGCATGCACTCATCATCTGTCCTGACGGCCACTGGCCCATGCGCTACCGCAAGGACGAGCAGCAGCGGCTGGGCACGCTGGCTCGCATGGGTGCCGTCTGTGTCGACTTCGACCTCTACGGCTGGGGCGAGAGCGAACAGGAGGTCGGCGCCGCGGCCCACCACACCAGCCGCGCCCACGTCTATCAGGCAGCCTGCGGCTACGTGCTGTTAGACTACATGCTCAAGAACCGCAAGGACATCGACCCGCAGCGCGTCGGCGTGATGGGCGGTTCGGGCGGCGGCACGCACACCGTGCTGCTCTCGCTGCTCGACGACCGCGTGACGGCCTCGGCTCCTGTGGTGCACTTAGCCTCCCACTTCGACGGCGGCTGTCCCTGCGAAAGCGGCAAGCCCGTCCAGCTGAGCGGCGGCGGCACCTGCGAGGCTGAGCTGGCCGCGGTGATGGCTCCCAAGCCCATGCTCATCGTCAGCGACGGCGGCGACTGGACGAACACCGTGCCCACATTAGAGTTTCCCTACCTGCAGCGTATCTACTCGTTCTACGGTGCCCGGGACCAGGTGCGCAACGTCCACCTGCCTTCCGAGCGCCACGACTTCAGGGAGAACAAGCGCCAGGCCGTCTATGACTTCTTCATCGACGTCTTCGGCCTCGACCGCACCATGCTCGACGAGAGCAAGGTGGAGATAGAACCCGCCGAGGCACTGAAGTCGCTCTACAAGTAATCCTTCCACACATAACCAACTAAAGCAGCCACGCAGCCAAGGAAACGTCGCACGACCGTCATGGCCCCACTGCTGCCCGTGGCCGCCAGCCTCATAGCAGGCATCGCAGCCGGACGCTACTGGGCTGAAGCCAGTCTGTACGGACTGCCGCTACTTGTCGTTGCACTTGTGCTGACCGCCCTTGCCCACCGTCTGCCGCGCTGGCAGACGGCGGGCATCTACGTCTCGACGCTGCTCTTGGGCTACTGCCTGTCGGCTCACGAAGTGCAGTGGCCCGAACCCGCCACGCTGCGGCAGGCGCGCCACAACATGCTGCAGTTTCGCACCACGCTGACCAGCCAGTACGAGGCCGCCGGACTGGACGGCGAGGCCTACGCCATCGTGGCTGCCATGACATTAGGCGACAAGTCGGCGCTGACCACCGACATGCGCCACAGCTACAACACCACGGGAGCTGCCCACGTCCTGGCGCTGAGCGGCCTGCACCTGAGCATCATCTACTGGTTCATCACCCTGCTCACTGCCGGACGCCGCCACCATTGGCTGGTACAGGCCGTCACTATCCTGACCGTCTGGGCCTTCGCCTTCCTCACCGGACTGGCACCCAGCATCGTCCGCGCCGCCACCATGCTCACCGTCTACGCCCTCATGAACATCGGCTACCGCCGCGGAGCCAGCGTCAACGTGCTGGCTTTCACGGCCATCGTCACGCTCCTGCTCACGCCCTCGGCCGTGTTCGACATCGGTTTCCAACTGTCGTACCTTGCCGTCCTGGGCATTCTGCTTTTTTACCCCTCCCTCTACGGTCTCATCCCGGCCGACTTCCTGCAGCGTCACCGCCTCGTGCGCACGCTGTGGGCCATGGTGGCCGTGTCGTGCGCCGCCCAGATAGCCGTCGCTCCCGTCATCGCTTTCTACTTCCACCGCTTCTCGCCCTACTTCCTGCTGGCCAACATCGTGGTCATCCCCGAGGCTTACCTTATATTAACAGGTGGCGTCGTCCTGCTGTTCAGCGGGTCGGCACTCGTGGCTTCCGCCCTGACCGCCACGGCGCTGACCGCCGGTAACCTGCTAACCGTCATTGCCCGGCTGCCCGGGGCCAGCATCTCTCCGCTCCACCCCACCCTCGCCCAGACGCTCCTGCTCTACGTCGTCATCGCCAGCCTCTATGTCGTCGTCACCCGTTTCCGTCCTGAATGATGACAAAACGCCTTGCAGACAGTCTTTTATAAAAATACTGACAATGATGATGACCAAACGATTTTTCTGCTTTCTGCTGAGCATGATGGCGGCCACCCTGCTGACGGCCCGCGAGTACAGACTATGGTATAACCGCCCGGCCATGACGTGGACGCAGGCCCTGCCCGTCGGCAACGGCGTCATCGGCGGCATGGTGTTCGGCACACCGGCTGTGGAACACATACAGCTGAACGAGGAGACCATCTGGGCCGGCCAGCCCAACAACGTCGTCAACCCCAAGGCCAAGGCGGCATTGCCACGCGTGCGCCAGCTCATCTTCGAAGGCAAGTATAAGGAAGCCCAGGAGCTGGCCAACGCCGAGGTGATGCCCGTCAGCGCCGGCAAGAACATGGGCATGCCCTACCAGCCCTTCGGCGACCTCTACATCGCCATGCCCGGCCACGCCGACTATACCGGCTACGAGCGCTTCTTAGACTTGGACAACGCGCGAACCGTGGTGCGCTACAGCGTGGACGGCGTGCGTTACGAGCGCGAAGTCATCACGCCGTTAGGCAGCCACGAGGTCATCGCCATCCGCCTGACGGCTACCGAGAAAGGCAAAATCACGTTCACGGCCAACATGACGTCGCCTCACGAGAACGTGCTCATAGGGAGTGAACAGTTAAAAGTGAAGAGTGAAGAATGGGCCACCGCCACCCTTTTAGGCGTCTCCGGCAAGCACGAGGGACTGAAGGGCAAGGTCAGGTTCATGGGGCGCATGGCCGTACAGACCAAGGGCGGTCGCGTGAGCAGCAGCAACGGCAACATCAGCGTGGTGGGAGCCGACGAGGCTGTCGTCTACCTGACCATAGGTACTAACGTCCGGAGCTACAAGGACATCACGGGCGACGAGGCACAGCAGTCGCGCGACCGTCTTCAGCGTGCCATGGCCTTAGGCTACGACGCACTGAAAGCCCTGCACGAAAAGACCTACCACCACTACTACGACCGCGTCAGTCTGGACCTCGGCGACGACCTCTACGCCCACGTCCCCATGGACAAGCGCATAGAGCAGTTCTCTCAGCTCAACCCTCAACCCTCCCAACCCGACAACCACCTCGTGGCCACCTACTTCCAGTTCGGCCGCTACCTGCTCATCTCGTCGTCGCAGCCCGACAACATCAACCCCGCCAACCTGCAGGGCATCTGGAACGACAAGATGTTCCCCTCATGGGACTCTAAATATACTACCAACATCAACTTGGAGATGAACTACTGGCCGTCGGAGGTCACCAACCTGACGGAACTCAACGAGCCGCTGTTCAAACTCATCCGCGAGATTTACGAACAGGGACAGCAGACCGCACGCGACATGTACGGCGCAGAAGGCTGGGTGCTGCACCACAACACCGACCAGTGGCGCATCACCGGCCCCGTGGACCACGCCCAAACAGGACTGTGGCCCACAGGCTCCGCCTGGCTCTGCCGACACCTGTGGGAGCACTACCTCTATACCCGCGACACCGCTTTCCTGCGCCAGCACTACCCCATCATGCTCGACGCCGCACGCTTCTACACGCAGACGCTGCAGAAGCACCCCACACTGGGCTACCTCGTGGTGTGCCCCGGCGAGTCGCCCGAGCACGGCGGCAAGGGCCGTCCCTCGCCGCTTGACGCCGGCGTCACCATGGACAACCAGATTGTCACCGAACTCTACTCCAACGTCCTGGCTGCCGCCAAGGTCTTAGGCGACAACGACCCGCTGCTGGCCACCATCAGCACACAGCTGACACAGTTGCCGCCCATGAAGGTGGGGCGCTGGGGACAGCTGCAGGAGTGGCTTGACGACGTGGACGACCCCAAGGACGACCACCGCCACTTCTCACACCTCTACGGACTCTACCCCAGCTACCTCATCTCGCCCTTCCGCACCCCTGACCTGTGGAAGGCCGCACGCACCTCGTTAGAGGCGCGCGGCGACGTCTCCACGGGCTGGAGCATGGGGTGGAAGGTGTGCTCGTGGGCACGACTGTTAGACGGTGAGCACGCCTACAAGCTCATCAAGGACCAGCTGACGCTGACCGCCGACACGTTCCTCATCTTCGGAACCGTCAAGCAGCGCGGCGGCACCTATCCCAATCTGTTCGACGCCCACCCGCCGTTCCAGATTGACGGCAACTTCGGCTGCACCGCCGGCATTGCCGAGATGCTCATGCAAAGCCACGACGGCTGCATCTACCTGCTGCCCGCCCTGCCGTCAGTATGGCGCGACGGCTCCGTCAAGGGACTCGTGGCCCGTGGCGGTTTCGAGGTCGACATCGACTGGCATGACGGCCGCCTCACCCGTGCTGTCGTCCGCTCGCGCCACGGCGGCAAGTGCCTCATCCGCAGTCTCACCGCCCTCAAGGGCAAGGGTCTGAAGCGCACCAAGCAGCAAGGAGTCTACGAGCTCTCCACCAAGAAAGACGCCGACTGCGTCCTCACTGCCCGCTGAAGGGGGACAAGAGAGAGCAGGTTAATACACCGTGGACAACCACTGTGAGAAGAAGTAGTCATAGACACGGTATGCGCCGTCCGTCTGGGTCACCAGGTCGTTCTTCAGCAGCTGCTTGACAGCTGCCTGCACGGAACTCGCAGAGTTAAGACTGTACTTCTTGATAAACTTGGAAGAAGTGATGTTACGGGCTACGCCCTCCTTGGCAATGGCCTGTAACACCGTTTTTTGCTTCACCGACATATTGGACAAAAGGTCTTTGTAGCTGTCTGCCTGTGCCATGACCACATGACGCCGCGCTTCGTCCAGCATGTCATATTTGCAAGCGTCGCCAGGTGCTGTCATGGCGAACAGCTCGTTCATGAGCATCTGGACAAACCATGTGCACCCCTCATACTGCTGCCAGACTGCTCTCACCACGTCGCGGTCGACACTTCTGCCGTAGGCTTCAAACAGGTTGCATGCAAAGTCAGTGTATACCTCGACGGGAATAGGTTCCAGCCCCATGCTGACAACACTTTGGTAGAACGGTTTCGACGGCGAATTGAACATGTTGCTCATCACATGGCGCTTGCTGCCTGAGAAGATGAAGCGGGCCTTCTTGCACTGCTGTATCTTCGTTCGCAACAGTGCCTCCACATTCTTCTCGCTATACCCGCCAATCTGCTGAAACTCGTCGATGGCGATGATACAGGGCTTGTCGGCCTCGTCAATATACCGGAACAGTTCGTCTAATGTGGTCTGCGGCATCTGTATGTCACCGAGTCCTAAGTCAAAGGACGGAACACCAGTCAGCAAGTCCAGTTTGAAGCCGACACGGAAAGAGGAAATAACCTGAAAGAACAGGATGGTCGGAGTTTACCTTTGGGCTGGCGACTCCTGTCCGAAGAGGAATTGCGGCTGATAGCCGCCGGCGTCGACGACGATTTTCTCGAAGACGATGGCCGGGTCGTCGGGGCTTAGGGTCAGCACGTGTTCGGACTTGGTGCTGTCGAAGGGCAGCGTCACCACGGACTCAACGACACGGCGTGCCACCGTAGGATAGAACACGGTGTAGATATTCTCCTTGGCCTCGTTCAGGTTATGGTTGAAGTTGACGCGCCGTTGTCCACCGTCCAACGATACCGTGTAGGTCAGTCCGCTCTTGTTCAGGAAGTCGAGCGTCGACTTGACGACGACGTGCACGCGTACGCTGTCGACGCGGCGGTCGGCCTTGAAGCGGTAGTGCAGGGCAGCACCGCCGACGGGTTCGGTGTAAGGAGTGAGCGTCATGCCGCTCAGCGTGCGTCCCACGAAGGGCAGCACCGTCCATTGCGCCTTGGCAGCGGGCACGGCGGTGTGGTAGTGTTCGGCCTCCATGGCCACGTAACCGTCGCGCATGGTGAACGAATAGCCGCCGTCGCCCTCAGGCACTGTCACCACGTCCGGCATGCAGTCGGCGGGGAAGTCGTCGTTCCAGATGGTATATCCGATGTGCTTCTGCGTCATCATGCCGCGCCACTTACCCCCGCTGATGTCGTTGTTGTAGGCGGCGCAGAGCAGCGAGTCGCGGCGGAAGGCCTCGCGGGCCTTGGCCGCCCACTGGTTGGCTTCGGGCAGTCGGCGCTGCGCCAGATGGCGGTTCATGGCCACGGCATAGTACAGCTGATAGAGGTTTGCCATGGCCTGTATGGGAAACAGGATGAGCTGCTGGTAGGCATCGCGCTGCTCGGGGCGCAGCGTCACGTACTGACGCAGGGCCTCGGCCTCCAGCCGCATGTAGTCGTCGGCCACCTGGCGCCACTCGCCCGTGACGACGTTGTAGGTCGTAGCGTCCAGCATCTCCGCCGTCGTGCGCCCGGCGTACTTGCAGCACAGGTTGAGCAGGCGTGCGGCCTCGGCAGCCTGGCTGTCGCCGAAGGCCTGACGGCAGAAGCGTTCGGTGTGCGTCGCCACGACATCGCGACCGACGGAACGGGGGTTCCATGCCATGTCCATGAAGAGCGTGATGGGGTACTCCATGGGTTTCAGGTCGCCCACGTTAAGTATCCACATGCGGTCCAGCCCATAGTCAGCCGCCAGCGTCAGCTGTTCCCACATGTTCTGCGACGGGGTGACGTTGAGCCACTTCGAGTTACGCGGTGCACCCACGTAGTCGACGTGGTAGTAGAGTCCCCATCCGCCGGGGTGCCGCCGCTCCTTGGCGGTAGGCACGCGGCGCACATTGCCCCAGTTGTCGTCGCACAGCAGGATGAGCACGTCGTCAGGCACGCGCATGCCCTTGTCGTAATAGTCCAGCACCTCCTTATACAGTGCCCACACCTGCGGTGTCTCCTTGGCCGGTCGTCCCGTCACCTCGCGGATAATCCTGCGCTGGTTGTCGACGATGCGCTGCAGCAGCTTGGTGTCGGCATCCTCGCTCATGGCCTCGTCGCCGTCGCCGCGCATGCCGATGGTCACGATGTCGTCGGTGCCCCGCATGCGCTCTATGCCCTCACGGAAGAAGCGGTCCAGCTGCTGTTGGTTCTTCTGATAGTTCCACGGCCCCCACTCGCTGCGGCGGCGGGCATACTCCTGATGGTTGCGCGCCATGGGTTCGTGGTGCGACGTGCCAATGATGACGCCCATGTCGTCGGCCGTCTTCGAGTTCAGCGCGTCGTCGGCATAGAACGCCCACTGCCACATGGCGGGCCACAGGAAGTTACCCTTCAGGCGCAGGATGAGTTCAAAGACGCGGGCATAGAAACGGTGGTCGCCGTAGTTGGTGCCGAAAGTATTCTTGACCCAGCCTGTCAGACAGGGTGCCTCGTCGTTGAGGAAGAGGCCGCGGTAGCGCACGCGCGGTTCGCCGTCGGTGTACTCACCTTTCTTAATATACAGGGCTTCGTGCTTTGCAACGGGCACATCGGCCCACCAGTACCATGGCGACACGCCCATCTGCTGACTGAGTTCATAGATGCCGAAGACGGTGCCGCGCTTGTCGCTGCCTGCAATGACGAGCTGCCGGCCAATGGTCTTGATGATGTACTTCTCGGTCTTGCCCTTCAGGTCGCGCAGTTCTCCCTGCTTCACCCACTGGTCTATCTGGCGGTTGCAGCCTACGGTACCTATTAAGAGGTGAGAAGTGAGAGGTGAGAGGTGAGAAGTCAGGGCGTTGAGTGCTGGCCGTTTACCGGTGACGCGCTCAAAGTCTTCCGCCAGATTGGCGGCTGCTATCTGCACGCAACGGTGCTCACGGCTGTCATAGCTGATAGTTGCCTCAGCGAGCGACAGCGTCTGTTCTGAGGGTTGAAACACAACGAACGGTTCGGCGCACCACACCTTGGCAGTACACCATAGACATAACACAATCCAGAAAATTCTTCTCATAGTTATAATAAGTTTAATAGTTGTAACATTCAGTCGTGCAGAATAAGGGCCGACTGGGGGCTTACCGCCACCTGCGAGCCAGTGACGGTGCCAAGGCCGTCCTCGTTGATGACGCCGTCGCAGCACACTTTGGTGTAGGTGCCGGCAGGGATGTCGACCGTCTGCGGCGTGCACGAGGCATTGAGTATGACAATGATGTTGCGCCAGTCGTCGCGCCCGGCATAGTCCTTCAGCCGGAAGGCCACCACCTGGCGTGGAGTGTCGAGGAACACGAGGTGCCTGCGCACCAGGTCGGCGGAGCCTAAGCGGAAGGCCGGATGGTGACGCCGCAGGGCAATGAGTCGGCTGTAGTAGTCGAAGACCTGCGGATAGCGTTGCAGGTTGCTCCAGTCCAGGCGGTTGATGCTGTCGGGCGACTCATACGAGTTGTGCACGCCCCGCTTGTCGCGCAGCAGCTCTTCGCCGCTGAGCATGAAGGGCACACCCTGCGACGTGAACACTGCCGTCTGAGCCAGCAGGTCGAGGCGGATAAGCTCGGATATTTGACTATTGGACGATTTTACTATTGGACCATTGGACGATTTTACTATTTTACTATTTGACCATTGCACTATTTTACTATTGCCGGTTCCGCTGTTTTGCAATGGTGAAATAGTACAATGGTCCAATGGTGAAATAGTACAATGGTCCAATGCGCTGGCTTTCAGGCGGTCTACCAGGCACATGTCGTCGTGGCACGAGACATAGCTGATCATCTGCGTGGGCTGCAAAGCCCACGGCTTGGTGGAGTAGTTGACCTTCTGCATGTCAACCTGCGGATGACTGATGCAGCCTGCAATGCCGAACTTCACACTCTCCTCGCAGTCGGGGACGCCAGCCAGAAAGCCGCCCTTGCTGTCGTCGCTGAACGAACCGCGCAAGGCGTCGCGCAGTTCGTCGCTGAAGGCAGCGATGCCGGGCATCATCGGTATGTTAGCCTTGACACCTAACTGTTCGGTGGGCAGGGCACAGGCTCCGGCGCTCCAGCCCTCGCCGTAGATGAAGATGGTGGGGTCTATGGTGTCCACCATCTGCCGTATCTGGTTCATGGTCTCGATGTCGTGGCACCCCATGAGGTCGAAACGGAAACCGTCGATGTGATATTCGTCTATCCAGTAGCGCACGCTCTCCAGCATGAACGCCCGCATCATGGGCTGCTCCGATGCCGTTTCGTTGCCACAGCCGGAACCGTTGGAGAACAAAGCCCCCCCTTCGTCCCCCGAGGATGCCCCCCCTTCGTCCCCCGAGGATGCCCCCCCTACGGCCCCCGAGGGTGCCCCCCCTACGGCCCCCGAGGGGGCTTCATTAGTCTTTAGGACATTCGTGCCCCCCTCGGGGGGCGACAGGGGGGCTTTCCTATAAAAATAATCAGGATAGGTGCGCTGGAAGTTAGAGTGGTCGATGTCGTAGGTGTGGTTATACACCACGTCGAGGATGACGCGGATGCCGGCGCGGTGGAGTGCTTGCACCATCTGCTTGAACTCGCGGATGCGCACGGCAGGCTGATAGGGGTCGGTGCTGTAGCTGCCTTCAGGCACGTTGTAGTTGACGGGGTCGTAGCCCCAGTTGTATTTGTTGTCGGCAAGGCGTGTCTCGTCCACCGAACCGAAGTCGTAGGAGGGCAGGATGTGGACGGCGTTGACACCTAAAGCCTTCAGATGGTCTATCGCCCACGGCTCCGTGAGGGCCAGGAACTTGCCGGGATGGCGTGCGCCGGCACGCGCTACGGTGAAGTCGCGGTGGTGCATCTCGTAAATAACAAGGTCGGCGGGCGACTTGCACACCGGTCGCCGGTCGGTGTCCCAGCCTGCGGGGTCGGTGGCGGCCATGTCGATGATGGCAGCGCGCTGTCCGTTGACGCCCACGGCTTTGGCAAAGACGCCGGGCGACTCGCCGCGCCCCATGTCGAAGGTGTAGAAGCGTCCCATCAGGTCGCCCTTCACCTCGGCGCGCCAGCGGCCGTCCTGGTAGTTCATCTTGACGGTCTTCAGCGCCTTGCCTCCCGTCCCGGCCTTGTAGATACGCACCTTGACGGCCTTGGCCTCGGCAGGAGCGAAGAGGGCGAAGGCGGTCTTTTCGGGTGAGTAGGTCATCTCGTTAAACTGCTGTGCCATGGCTTTCGTCGTCATCAGCACGGTTGTCAGCACCATCATCAGTAGTGTCTTCATCGTCGTTATGTTTTAGTTGAGTAATGTATTTCCAAAGCTGCCGGTAGAAAGGGTGGCTCGTCAGCGTGCGGCGGTCGCCAAGGATGATGACCTTCATGCGGGCCCTCGTGATGGCCACGTTCATGCGGCGCAGGTCGCGCAGGAAACCAATCTGTCCCTCGTCGTTGGAGCGCACGAGGGAGATGACGATGACGTCGCGCTCCTGTCCCTGGAAACCGTCGACGGTGTTGACGCTAATCAGCCGCCGGAAAGGTTTGAAGTAGGCTTGTTTCAGCAGCATACGGCGCAGCAGCTGCACCTGTGCGCGGTAGGGCGAGATGATGCCCACGTCGATGCGCTCGTCCAGCAGGCGCTGCTTGCCTATGCGTTCAAAGTAGTGTTGCAGCTCCTGCAGCGTCAGCTCGGCCTCGGCCTTGTTGATGCGCCCGTAGCTCTCGCCCACGAACTCCTCTTTCAGCAAGCTCCCCGTGTCAATCCACTGCATGGGCGTGTCAAGGTCCAGAATGCCGCGGAACCTGACTTCGGGGGCACTCTGCACCAGTCCATGGTAGAAGTAGTTGCTGGAGAAACGCATGATGTCATCGTTCATGCGGTACTGCACCCTCAGCAGGGTGACCGCCTCGGGGTGCGTCTCCGCAATGCGCTCCATGAGCGTGCGCCCCAATCCGGCCTTCAGGGCGGCAATGCTTTTGACCGTCGGCGGCAGCTGGCAGTGGTCGCCGGCCAGCACCACACGGCTGACCCGGCGCAGGGGTATCCAGCAGGCGGGCTCCAAGGCCTGGGCGGCCTCGTCGATGAACAGCGTGCCGAAGCGCTGTCCGTCCAACAGCCGGTTAGCGGCTCCCACAAGGGTTGACGCAATGACGCGCGCCTCACCGAACAGTTCGGCATTGATGCGTATCTCCAGCTCCGTGGCACGGCTCTTCAGGTGCTCCAGTTTCTGGTGCCAGGCGTCGGAGGAACTGCGGCCGCGGTGAGCGCGCAGCTCGCGGATGGCCTTGCGCAACGCCCACAACTGCGGATAGTCGGGGTGCGCCTCAAAGCGTCGCTCGTAGGTGAACGACAGCATCTTGTCGTTGACACGCGTGGGGTTGCCCAACCGCAGCACGTTGATGCCACGGTCCACCAGCTTCTCGCTAATCCAGTCGACAGCCATATTGCTCTGGGCACACACCATCACCTGACTCTCGCGCATCAGCGTCTCGCGAATGGCCTCCACCAGCGTTGTCGTCTTGCCCGTGCCCGGAGGACCGTGCACGACGGCCACATCCTTGGCGCGCAGCACTTCGTTGACGGCCTGCTCCTGCGTGGTGTTCAGGTAGGGGAAGTGCATAGGCTGGAAGGTGAACGTCTCGGGCTTCATGGCCGGCGTGCTGAACAGGTCGCGCAAGTAGCCCAGGCGCCCCTTGCCGCGAATAACGCGGTCCAGGGCCTCCAACATCAGCCGGTAGCTGGTCTCGTCGAACGACAGCTGCACGCCGACATTTGCCGACCCTTGCAGGTCAGCAAGGGGTGCACGGTCGGGCACGGTGACCACCATGCGGTCGCCGTCGACGTAGCTGACAGTGCCGGTAAAGCGGAAGTAGCGGATGTTGCCCCCCTCGCCGTCGCACACAAAAAAAGCCACCGGCCGCCCGAACTCGAAGTTGTGTTCGATGTCGGTGTCGGCGGTGCGCACCACTTCCACAGCCAGCTGGTTCAACGAGTTGTAGTAGCTCTTCGAGAAACGCAGCGGCCACCAGGCATCGCCGCGCTTCACCTTGCGCCCAATACCGATGGTCTCGGTCTGCTGGCGGTAGGCCTCCCTCTCGGTCTCATACTCTAACTGGAGCAGCAAACGCTGCTGCTGGAGCATCTGAATAGCTGACTGTGTGACGTTCATGCCTGCAAAGGTAAGAAATAAAAAATAAGAAATAAAAAATAAGAAATAAAAAATGAAGAATTTCCTGCCCCACTCCAAAGGCGGCAGCAAATTCTTCATTCTTATTTTTTATTTCTTACTTTTTATTTTTCATTTAAAAAGCTCGGCAGGATATTTAGGCATGGCACCGTTCTGCGTACACACGTAGGCAGACACCTCGACGGCAATGCGGTGAGCTTCGGCGACGGGCTTGCCGTTGAGCACGGCGGCACAGAACGAACCGGTGAACGAGTCGCCGGCACCCACCGTGTCGGCAACCTCCACCTTCGGCGTAGGCTGGAACGACTGGTCGCCATCGGCTGTGAACACGTAGGAACCGTTGGTGCCGCAGGTGAGCACTAACAACTGCAGATTGTAGTCCTTGACCATCTGCTGGCAGACCTTGGCATCGTCGAGTTCCTGATAGCCGAACATGCGGCTGACGACCACCAGCTCCTCGTCGTTAATCTTCAGGATGTTGCAGCGACGGAACGACTCCTCCAGCACTTCCTTGCTGTAGAACTGCTGACGCAGGTTGATGTCGCAGATTTTCAGGCAGTCAGCGGGTGTGGCTTCCAGGAACTTCTGGATGGTCTGCCGGCTTACCACGTTGCGCTGGGCCAGTGACCCGAAGCAGACAGCGCGGCAGTTGCGGGCAGCTTCCTCCACCTCGGCAGTGAAAGGTATGTTATCCCATGCCACGTTCTCCTTGATTTCATACGTAGGGATGCCGTCGCCCGTCAGCGTCACTAACACCGTACCCGTAGCGTAAGGCACGCGCGGCATCAGGTAATTCAGTCCGTTCTTCTCCAAGGCTTCAATGGTCTCGTCGGCCAGCTTGTCCTCGCCTAAGGCACTGATGGCCATGGTGTTCAGGCCGAACTGTCCGGCATGATAGGCAAAGTTTGCCGGTGCGCCACCCAGTTTCTTTCCTTCGGGCAGCATGTCCCACAATGCCTCGCCCAGTCCGATAATCAAATCCTTCATAATTATTTACGATTTACTGATTTACAATTTTCGATTTATTTGTCTTTCATTAATGATTTACTTGCTTGATGAACGTGAACAGGTAGACGACACCAACTGCCATGACGGCCACGGCACCAGCCTGACCGACGGCATCGCTGCACAGTCCCATGATGAGGGGGAACACAGTGCCGCCAAAGAGTCCCATAATCATCAGACCACTGACCTCGTTCTGCTTGTCGGGGACAGAGAGCAGCGCTTCCGAGAAAGCCATGGAGAAAACGTTGGAGTTGCCGTAGCCCACCAGCGCGATGGCCGCATACAATTCCCACTGCTCGGTGCCGAAGAACATGCCGACCATGGACAGGGCCATGAGCACAACACTGACGATGAAGAACCAGCGGGTCTTCATGACGCGCAGGAAGAACGAGCCCGTCAGCGCACCGATGGTGCGGAAGATGAAGTAGAGCGAGGTGGCGAAGGCGGCCTCGTTGAGCGTCATGCCCACGCGTTCCATCAGCAGTTTGGGTGCCGTGGTGTTAGTGCCGACGTCAATACCCACATGACACATGATGGCCAGGAACGACAGTAGCACAATGGGCTTTCCCAACAGGCGCAGACAGTCCATGAACGACGACGACTTGCCCTCGGTCATCTCCTCATGAATGGGAGTTGCCCACAGCAGGCCCGTGGCCAGTACGCCGACAACAAAGTAGACGAGGAACAGCACGCGCCAATCGTAGCCGAAAGATGGCATGACCTGCGTGGCACCCCACATGGCCAAGTAGGGAGCCATGAAGGAGGCTATGGCCTTGACAAACTGCCCGAAGGTCAGCGTCGACGCCAAGTTTTTGTCGCCAATGATGAGCATGGCCAGCGGGTTGATGCTGGTCTGCATCAGCGCGTTGCCGATGCCCAACAGCGAGAAGGCCACCAGCATGATGCCGAAGGAGTAGCCCAACAGCGGGATGAACAGCGAGACGACGGTGACAAGGAGCGAGAGCAGCACGGTCTTCTTTCGGCCAATCTTGTTCATCAGCATGCCCGTGGGGACGGAGAAGATGAGGAACCAGAAGAACACCAACGAGGGGAATATGTTGGCAACAGAGTCGCTCAGCGCGAGGTCTTCCTTGACATAGTTGGAAGCTATGCCCACAAGGTCCACGAAGCCCATGCAGAAGAAGCAGAGCATAACGGGGATGAGGTAGATGGACTTGTTCTTATTCATAATTTAATGCATAATTTATAATGCATAATGCATCATTTTTAATCTTTAATTTTTAATCTCATAGATCGTGGCACGTCCGCCTGCCACCTTTATATTATTATAGGGCTCGGTGGGGAAGATGAGGTTAGTCATTGACAGGCGTCCTTCGGCGTCGAAGACTTCAATGCTGCTGTTGTCGATGAAGATGCGCAGCTGGCGGATGTCACCATAGACGGGAGCAGTGGTCACACAGGGGAAGGCCTCGCTGAAGCTGGCGTAGCTGCGGGTACGGTCCATGGAGAACGTCTTCTTGGCAACGTCATACTTCATGAGCACCTGTTCGCCGAGCTTGTTGGACAGGGTTACTTCCGTCGTACCCTTGACGTCGACCACAATCTCACAGGTTTTGGGCAGCTTCTTCACCACTTTGCCACGCAGGGCGTTGACCTCGCGTGACGGTGTCACACCGCAATAGGTCTGGCCTTCGTACTCGTACAGGTCAAGGTCACGGGGCAGCGAGTTGGCACTGCGGAACTGCTTGGTGGGCACCTGGTTGGCATACTGCCAGTTCGACATCCAAGCCAGGGCAATCTTTCGACCGTCGGGGGCGTTGTCGAAGGTGACGGTGGCATAGTGATCCTTGCCATAGTCCATCCAGCGTGTGTCCTTATGTTCGCAATTGAAGTGGTGGCCGTCGAAGGTGCCGACGAAATACTGGGTGGCACTGCCGCCGAAGGGTCCGCCAGGATTGATGTTGCAGATGAGCAGCCACTTCTGCTTATCGGTGCCGCGCACCTGCAGCTTCATCAGGTCAGGGCACTCCCAGACTCCGTCGTGGCAGCCCAGCTCCTTGCCGAAAGAGCTCTCGTACTTCCACTCCTTCAGGTCGGCCGACGAGTAGATGCGCATCTCCTGACCAACAGCCAGGATGAGATTCCAACGCTGTATCTCAGGGTTCCAGAAGGCCTTGGGGTCACGGAAGTCCTCTTCGGTGCTCACCAGCACGGGGTTGCCGCTGTACTTCTCGAAGGTCTGCCCGTTATCTTTGGAAACAGCCATCGACTGTGTCTGGCTCTTGCCTGCCGAGGTGTAGAAAGCTACAACGCGGTCGTTCTCTTTGTCCACCACGCACGAACCACTGAAGATGTCGCCTAAGGCATCTGGCTCGATAGCCGTCGGCTGCGCCTCCCAGTGGATGAGGTCGCGCGACGTAGAGTGGCCCCACGTCATATTCTCCCACATGGAGCCGTAAGGGTTCCATTGGTAGTACAGGTGGTAGACGCCATCCTTGTAGAACATGCCGTTGGGGTCGTTCATCCAGCCGTACACAGGAGTGTGGTGGTACTGCGGACGGTACTTCTCGCGGTTCTTGGTGTCAAAGGTGTCGCTCTGCTTCATCTCCTTCCAGCAGAGGAAGTCTTTCATGGCCCCCGTAAAGCGGCGGTCGCCATAGAACGTGATGTCGAGCAGGAGTTGCGAATTAGTCGTAGTGAACTGCGTGAGGTTTAGCGGAACATAGTAGTCCACCTGGTCGACGGCAAGGCGTACATTCAGCGACTTCACCTGCTGGCCGTCCTTCAGGATGCGGATGTTAGCATTGTCCTCGCGCTCCTGAACGGGCAACAACAGGTACTTGTTCGTCACTACTACGCGCTGCATGGCACGGCTCTTACCCAACACCTGCAACTTCTGTTGTGCCAAAGCTCCGGTGAGCGTCAGCACCATGGTCATCATTACCAATAGGATTTTTTTCATGTCGTTCGGTTTTAGTTATTGATTATTTGCCGCAAAGATAAGGAAAAAAGGATGCTTATACTATAATATTTGATACAAAACATAACAAAAAACGTTCAACTTATCGTTTTTTCTAACCATTGAACGATTTTTGCGACCTTTTTTTGTTGGTTAAAAGAAAAACGTTACCTTTGCAGTCAGAAGACAAAAACGAAAACGTAAATCGAAAATCATAAAGAATCACTGATGCAAAAAATTTGTCTGGCAACCGCACTTCTGCTGCTTTGTTTCGGATGTAGCCCTAAGCAGCCACGCTACGTCATCGGCGTCTCCCAGTGCTCAGCCGACATCTGGCGTGAGAAGCAAAACGCAGAACTGCGCATGGGAACCTACTTCAACGACGGTGTGGAGTTGCGTTTTGCTGCAGCCTACGACAGCGACGAGCGACAAATCCAACAAATAGACAGCCTGTTGGCCACAGGCATCGACCTGCTCATCGTTGCCCCCAACCAGGTGCAGACCATATCGCCCGCCATTGACCGGGCCTACGACAGCGGCATACCCGTCATCGTCTTCGAGCGTAAAACCAACTCACAGAAGTACACCTCTTTCATGTCGGCCGACAACTACGAGATGGGGCGGCAGATGGGAGAGTACATCGCCAAACAGCTGAAAGGCCACGGACGCGTAGTAGAAGTGAAGGGACTGAAGGGCTCTTCGCCCGCCATCGAGCGACATAACGGCTTCGCCGACGCCTTGGCACAACACCCGAACATAGAACTGGTAGCTACGCTGCAAGGCGACTGGACGGAGGAGAGCGGCACAAAGGCCATGGCCCAATGGCTGGCTACTGCCGAAGGACAGCAAGCCGCAGCGAAGGGCATCGACTTTGTCTTCGGCCAGAACGACCGTATGGCCATGGGGGCACGCAAGGCTTTAAGCGATGTGTCCCCCAAATACTGCGGCATTGACGGACTACCGGGAGAGGGCGGCGGCATCCAACTGGTACGCGACAGCATCCTTGAGGCCTCCTACATCTACCCCACGCATGGCGACAGGCTGATACAACAGGCCGTCGACATACTGGACGGCAAGCCCTTTGAAAAGGAGGTTCTGCTACAGTCGGCCATCGTCACACGCGACAACGCCAAAGTGCTGCTGATGCAGACGGAGGAGATGATGCGGCAAAACAACAACCTTGACCGTCTACACAAGAAAGCCGACACATACCTGCAACAGTTGGACAACCAGCGCATCATCTCGCTGCTGGCGCTCGGCGTCATAGCACTGCTCGTCATCGCCATCATTCTGTTCTACCGTTACCACATAGGTAAGATGACGCTGCGCCGGGAACGCGTAGTCAACACGCTGTGGAACATGAAGCCGGAAAATGACGAAAACGAAAACCATGACGAAAACGAAGACGAAGACGAGAAAACCGAGGAGAAAGAGCCGGCAACGTCGGCCTCGTTGTTCATTGCCCGTTTCAAGGAGGCTGTAGAGTCGCGCCTCGAAGACAGCGAACTCAGCATCGAAGACCTGGCTACCGAGATGCACCTCAGTCGCGTACAATTATATAGGAAGGTGAAGGCCG
This sequence comes from Prevotella sp., assembly GCA_017458125.1. Classification (GTDB taxonomy): domain Bacteria; phylum Bacteroidota; class Bacteroidia; order Bacteroidales; family Bacteroidaceae; genus Prevotella. The sequence goes on along the minus strand of JAFTGB010000004.1, from coordinate 70,496 downwards.
TCACTGGCTCCACGCCCGTTGAACTGCTGCGCACGGCCCGTCTGAAGCGAGCCTACCAGCTGCTGCTGACCACCGACAAGAGCATCAGCGAGGTAGCCTACAAGGTTGGCTTCACCGCTCCGTCCTACTTCACCAAATGTTTCAAAGAGGAGTACGGCCAGTTGCCTGGCAATCTGAGAGCGTAAGCTACCACGGGCGACAGGCTGCGAAAAATCGTTCAATGTTTAACAAAAATGTTGCATTGAACGATTTTTTTTGTCCCTTGAAACAAGTTTTCCATACCTTGCGTGCGAAAGACCGTACTTTTGTAGCAGAAAACATTTAGCAACAACAGTACTAACAACTAAAAACGTAAAAGCAAATGAAACAAGCGAAAAGATTCATTCTCAGTTTCTTCGCCTTGTTGACGTGTTCATTAATGTACGCGCAACAGGAGATTACTGGAACGGTGTCCGACGCCATGGGGCCGGTCATCGGCGCTACTGTCATGGAGAAAGGCACCAACAACGGAACGGTGACCGACTTCGACGGTAACTTCACGCTGAAAGTGGAGCCAGGCAAGACGCTGGTGTTCACCTACATCGGCTACAAAACCTTGGAGTTGCCTGCCCAGCAGGGCATGAAGGTCACCATGGAAGACGACGCCCAGGCGCTGAGCGAGGTGGTGGTCACCGGTTATCAGGTACAGCGCAAGGCCGACCTGACGGGCTCGGTGGGCGTAGTGGAGACCAAAGACTTCAAGACCAGCAACACCGACCCTATGGCTTCCTTGCAGGGTAAAGTGCCAGGCATGACCATCACGTCGAACGGCTCTCCCTCCGGCGAGGCCAACGTACGCATTCGCGGTATCGGCTCTATGGGCGGTTCCAGCACGGCACCGCTGTATATTGTCGACGGCATGCCCTACAGTGGTTCGCTGAACAGCATCAACGCTGCCGACATTGAGTCGATGCAGGTGCTGAAGGACGCTGCCTCAGCCTCTATCTATGGTTCACGAGCTGCCAACGGCGTCATCGTCATCACCACCAAGAAGGGCAAGAAGGGCGACAAAATCAACATCGACTTCAATGCCTCAGTGTCAGTGGCCTGGCAGTCGCAGAAGATGAAGCTGCTCAACAGCCAGCAGTACGCCACTGCCTTAGTGCAGGCAGCACTGAACGACGGCAAGAACCCGCACGACTACGCCCAGAACTACGGCCTGACGCTGACGGCTGACGGTGGCACGCCCATTACAGTCTACAACCCGGCAACAGGAAGCATGGAGTCTTTCTCTGTAGGCGGCTACTACGACGGTTACATGAATGCCAGAAAGACCATGCTGTATAGCGACACCGACTGGGTGGACGAGATAGGACGCACAGGTGTCACGCAGAACTACGACATTGCGTTCTCGAAAGCCACCGACAAGGCTACCACGCTGTTCTCGGCTGGCTACAAGAAGGCCACCGGTGTGCTGAAGTACACCGACTTCGAGAACTTCTCGGCCCGCTTCAACAGCAGCTACAAGCTGAACAGCATCATCAGCGTGGGCGAGAACGCCACCTTCGCGTATTCGAGCAATGTCAACTCGGAACCCTTAGAGAACGCCCTGAAGATGGCGCCCACACTGCCCGTCTATGAAGAGGACGGCAAGACCTTCTCGGGTCCCGTCGGTGGCATGAGCGACCGCCAGAACCCGATGCGCGAGCTGTACCAGAACCGCGACAACCGCCTGAAGAAGTGGCGCATCTTCGCCAACGCATACGTTGACGTCACGCTGGTGAAGGGCATGCTGTTCCGTTCTAACTTCGGTATCGACTACACCAACGGCTACATCCGCGCGCTGACGCACACATGGCATTCAGACGTGGTGAACAACGACACCAACGCTAGTGAGCTGGCTCAGACGCACAGCACCAAGTGGACGTGGTCGAACACACTGCAATACAACTTCGACATAACCGAGGGTCACAACCTGAACGTGCTGCTCGGACTGGAGACCCATCAGGACAACGGCATAGACTTTGCCGCCCGCCGCGTGGACTACCCCTTAGAGACCGTCGACTACATGTGGCCCAGTGCGGGCACTGGCCTGCAGACCGTACGCGGCTCCGGTGACGGATACAAGCTGATGTCGTACTTCGGCAAGCTGGACTACAACTGGAACGACCAGCTGCTGGCCTCGTTCACGCTGCGCCACGACGGTTCGAGCCGTTTCGGTAAGAACCATCAGTACGGTACCTTCCCCTCGGTGTCATTAGGCTACCGCATCAGCAAGCACATCAATGCCGACTGGCTGCGCGACTGGAAAATCCGCGCCAGCTACGGTGTCACCGGTAATCAGGGCATGAACTCCAACACGGCCCACTATGGACTCTACGTGGCCGACTACGGTTCAAGCCGCGAGAACTCCACGGCCTACGACGTCAACCTGCAGGGCTCGGGCACGCTGCCTTCGGGCTATTACAAGTCGCAGTCGGCCAATGAGGACCTGAAGTGGGAGTCGTCGTCGCAGTGGAACTTCGGTACCGACTTCTCGCTCTTCGGCGGTGACCTCTACGGTTCCTACGACGTCTTCTTCAAGGAAACCAAGGACATGCTGGTGCAACCGGCATTCCTCGGAGCCATCGGCTTCGGCGGACAGACATGGATCAACGGTCCGACGCTGAAGAACTGGGGTATGGAGCTCAACCTGGGCTACCGCCACACCACGGCCTACGGCCTGTCGTACGACATCAACGGCAACGTCGACTTCTTCCGCTCTAAGGTGACCTATCTGCCGGAGAACTCCAAGAACTCCTATGAGCACAACGACTACCACAACCTGGCTCAGGACGAGAAGGCCTACGGGTCGCGCATCGGCTACGTGGTCGAGGGACTGTACCAGTCGCGCGAGGAAGTGCTGGCCGGCGGTCAGGCCGGTGCCCGCGTGGGCGGTCTGAAGTATGCCGACCTGAACGGCGACGGCCGCATCAACGAGGCCGACCGTACTTGGGTCTACAATCCGGTGCCCAACTTCTCGTATGGTCTGAACGTCAACCTGAGCTACAAGAGCTTCGACTTCACCATGTTCTGGCAGGGCGTGTCGGGTGTCGACATCATCAACGACCAGAAGTTCCAGACCGATTTCTGGAGCATCACCGACGCCGGAAGCAACAAGGGTGCGCGCGTGGTCAGCGCCTGGACACAGGCCAACAACGGCTCCAGCATTCCCGCACTGACCACCTCGAACGGTGCCGACGAAGGCCGCATGTCGTCCTACTTCGTGGAGAACGGCTCCTATGCCAAGCTGCGCACCCTCCAGCTGGGCTACACCCTGCCTGCTCAGTTAGTAAAGAAGCTGCTGCTGGCCAAGGCCCGTGTCTACCTCTCGGGCGACAACCTCTGGACCATCAAGTCGAGCTCGCTGACCTGCTCTGACCCGGAGAGCACTGCATGGAGCTATCCTCACACGGCTTCCTTTACCTTTGGAATACAAGTAGGATTCTAAATAATGCATAATTAATAATGCATAATGCATAATATAAAAGAAAGAACAATGAAAAAGATCAATATATATATAGCAACATTGCTGCTGTCAGTCTTTGCAGTATCCTGCAGCGTGGACGACGTGAAGCCCCAGGGTACGCTCGACGAAGAGACGGCATTCTCCAGCCCCGAGAAACTGGTCATAGCAGCCTACGCCAAACTGGGCGACGACTGGTACAGCTATCCGTTTAACCTGTGGCCCTACGGCGACATGAGTGCCGACGACTGCCTGAAGGGCGGTTCCGGCGAGAACGACACGGGCTACCACCCGATGGAGATTTTCTCCACCCTGCAGCCCGACCGCGGCGAGTTCGACGAGCTGTGGTACCAGCTTTACAGTGCCATCTCGCGCTGCAACCGCGCCCTTGAGTCGATGACGAACGTCGAGGAGACGCCTGCCATCAAGCAGCTTAAAGCCGAGACACGCTTCCTGCGCGGCCACTTCTACTACAAACTGCAGCAGATGTGGTATGAAGTACCCTTCATCACTGAAGGCATGGACAATGCCACCATTGAAGCTACACCACAAAGCAGCCACGACCAGATTATGCAGACCATCATCGACGACTTCCAGTATGCCTACGAGAACCTGAAAGAGGCTGACCCCGGCACTACCGGCCGCGCCCACAAGGTGGCTGCAGCAGCCTATCTGGCCAAGTGCTACCTGAACTGGGCCTACGGCGACGGCTATGAGGCTACCACAGGCTACAGCCACGTAGACCAGGCCAAGATAAAGAAGGTACTGGAGTACACTGAAGTGGTGAAGAACTCACCCTACGACTATCTGGACACCTACGGACACATCTTCCTGCAGGACTATGCCAACTCGTGCGAGAGCATCTTTGCCGTACAGCACTCCAACAAGGCCGATGACGGCACGCTCTACGGACGCGCCAACTGGTCGAACATGCTGAATGGCGTATGGGGCATCTGGTCGTGCGGATGGGACTTCCACAAGCCCTCGCAGAACCTGGTCAACGCCTTCAAGACCAAGAACGGCCTGCCAATGGACAACTTCGACGAAGACCACAACGCCATCGTCGTCAACGGAGCCGACTCCAAGTACAAGTACGATCCCCGCCTGTTCCACACCGTGGGCATGCCTACCTATCCATATAAATACGAGGAGAACTTCACACTGACCAAGGCCAACAGCCGCACGCCCAACACCTACGGTTATTACTGCTCCATGAAGGAGGTGCCCCAGCGCTCGAAGGGCGAGGACTACGACAACCCCTGGCAAGCCTTCGGACAGAACGACTACGTGCTGCGCTACACCGACGTCATGCTGATGCGTGCCGAAGCCCTCATTGAGAGCGGCGACTACAACGGCGAGGCCCTACAGATTATCAATACCATTCGCGAACGCGCCAAACGAGACATCTCGAGCACCTCACTCATCAAGTATGCCAAGAACCAGTGCGAAATCAGTCTCTATGGCCACTTCGCCACCAAGGACGACGCCCGCAAGGCCCTGCGCTGGGAACGCCGCGTAGAACTGGCCATGGAGGGACACCGTTTCTTCGACCTGCGTCGCTGGGGACTGCTCAGCACTACACTCAACAAGTACTTCGAGACCGAGAAGACCGACGAGTACGACGGCCAGACCTATGGTCTCTACTACAAGGACGCCTTCTTCACTCCTGGCAAGAACGAATACTTCCCCATTGCTTCCAACCAGATGAACTACGTCCAGGGATTGTATCACCAGAACAGAGGGTATTAAGGGTTAAAAGGTTAAAAGTTTAAAGGTTAAAAGTTAAAAGATTATAGCAATATGAATAATATATATAACAGAATAGGTATGGCACTGATGGGGCTGCTGCTCTTTGCTTCCTGCCAGGACCACGACCTGCCCGGCTCGGGTGCCATGAAACTGGCTGCGCCTGACGTGACGACCATCAGCGGTGTCGCCACCGGTGCCAACAACTACGACTATACCCTGTCGTGGCCTGCTGCCAACAACGGTGCCACCATGCAGGTAGCCGTCTTTAAGAACGGGTCGCAGATACAGGGCCTCACCCCCTGCCCCAACAACTCGTTCACACTGAAGAACCTGGAGACCAACGTGCTCTACGAGTTCCTTTTCAAGTATGCCAACGACGACGCCACCTCCAAAGGCGTCATGACCAGCTACACCCGTGGCGGCGCCTCGTCGCCGGCAGAGCTGAAGATGACGCAAGTCGACATCTCTGACGACGAGCACAACCTGCAGATCACCTGGTCGGCCGTAGAGAATGCCACCTCCTACCTGCTCACCCTCGTCAACGGCGACGGCAGCAGGACTGTCACCGAGACCGTCAACGGCACCTCCTACACGCTGAAGGGCGTCCAGATGAAGGAGCGCTGGAAGGCCACACTCATTGCCCAGAACGCTGAAGGCAAGGCACTGCCCATTGAGGCCAACACCAAGATTGGCGGCAAGATTCCGGCTTTCCTCTCTGAGTATGCCACACCCGAAGAGCTCATTGCCAACGGCGACGACGACGAAGCCTCGGCCTGGCTGTGGTTCCACGAGAACTACCCCAAGGGCGACTACATCTACTTTGGCAACATCAGCACCGTCGAGGACATCGAGGACTACCGCATGCTCTTCTGGCTGCGCGACCTGGAGACGGGCAACGTCGACGACATCTGGAACTTCTCCGACGTGGCACGCAATGCCGCTCCCATCGTCGAGCAGTACGTCAAGAACGGCGGCAACCTGCTGCTCTGGCAGCACGCCGTGCCCTATATAGGCACCATCAACCGCCTGCCCACCTCGCAGTTGCGCGGTGTCGACAACGCCATGGGCTGCGGCAAAGGCGGCTGGAACCCTGACACATGGAAGATGGGTGTCTGCCTGAACACCGGCTCGTTCACCAAGGACTTCTCCTCGCACCCCATCTATGCCGGCATTCCCACCGAGAAGCTCAACGACCAGTGCTTCGCCGCCATCGCCTTCAAGGGCCCGGGCTGGACGGAAGACCACAACTGCCTGTTCTTCAACATCCCCTCAGCACTGACGGGCTTGGACAACAACACCGAGGAGTGCTACAATGCCGTCACCACTCAGTTCGGCATCTATCCCCTCGGCACGTGGGACTCACAGGCCGCATGGGTCAGCCAGCTCAACGTGTGGGAGGCCAAGGGCGCACCCAGTGCTCCTGACGGTTTCCAGGAGGGCTGCGGCACGGTGCTCTGCATCGGCAACGGCGGCTGCGAGTTCTCCATGAAAAACGAGGACGGTTCGAAGGACGTCAGTGCCTCGCCCAAGAACAACTCCTGCCAGGGCAACGTCCTGAAGCTGGCCAAGAACAGCGTAGAATACCTGATGTCAATTTAGTTTAGTTAGTAGTTTTAATAAGGGGGCCACTGCCCGTTGGCAGTCCACACCCCTCCTCCACTCCTCTCCCGCCTCACCCCGCGGGAGAGGAGTTCAGCTGATACTTTCTGATGGCATCGCCAATAAAATCCCCACCGTTTCCTTTGTCTTTTCATAATTATTGGCTAACTTTGCAACCGCTCCCAGACGACCCCCAGTCGGACTGGGCAGGCGATATTACAAACCTGTCATACTACAAAAGAAACGATGATAAAGCACATTTTACTTTCCGTCCTTCTCATTTGCTGTGCCAGTTACACGTTTGGCCAGCAGACGACGGTAGAGGTTACTGACGTGAGCAGCATCGACAACGTCATCTATATCGAACCCTTCACGGCAACAAAAGGCCAGCAGACGACAGTGTCCATCAAGATGAAAAACACCGTGAACATCCGTGGTTTCCAGTTCGACCTCTACCTGCCGGAGGGCATGACGGCGGTAAAGAGCAGCAAAGGTCGCATACAGGGCAGTCTGACGGCAGCACGACTGCCTGAGGAAGACGAGCACGACCTGACATTCAGCAACCAGCCGGACGGTGCCGTGCGCTTCCTGTGCAGTTCGCTCTATCCTGAGACCTTCACCGGCAACGACGGCGAGATAGCCACACTGCAGGTGCAAGTGTCCGACGCCATGCAGGCGGGCGACTATGCCGTGACGCTGAAAAAAATGATACTCACTCAGAACGACATCAGCCTGCACTACAAGACAGACGAACTGAAAACAAAGGTGACCATCACCGAGGCCTGCATCCTGTTAGACGAGACATCGACGACGATACCCGAAGCTACAAGCGGCGCAGTGGACATCAAGGTGAAGCGCAAGCTGAAGGCCGGCGAGTGGAGCACCATCTGCCTGCCCTTCGCCATGACGGAGGAACAGGTGACGGAAGTCTTCGGCAACGACGTGCAACTGAAGGAGTTCACGAACTATGAAACGGAACGCGACGCCAACGACAATGTGACCGCTATCAAGGTGAACTTCAAGGATGCCGACCTGTCGGAGGGGTTCTACGCTAACAACCCGTACCTCATCAAGGTGTCGGCAGACATGGAAGAGTTCACAGTGAACAGCACCATTGCCCCTGACGAGAGTCGCTGCCATGCACAATTCGTCCAATTCGACGGCGAGGCTTTAAAGGTGTACGGCACGTTCCAAGGCACGCTCCGCGCCCAGACGACGGTGCCCCGGAACGGCCTGTTCCTGAGCGACAACAAGTTCTGGTACTCGACGGGACAGACAAAGATGAAGGCTTTCCGCGGCTACTTCATGTTCGAGGACGTGCTGTCGTCGCTGGACGCCGCCTCCGCCCGCATCAACCTGTCGTTCTCAGGCAGCGAGACCACGGGGGTAAGTGAAGTCGTAAACCGCAAATCGGAAATAGAAAATTGGTATGATTTGCAGGGCCGTCGGGTGGAAAATCCGGCGAAGGGACTGTATATCAAGGGAAACAAAAAAGTGATAGTAAGATGAAGAAGACCTATATTGCTCCAGTCATAACAAGAGAAGTTGCGCTGAAAGCGCATGCGATGTTGTGCGGCTCCGGCGTGACGGGTGACGGCATCGGCTATGGTGGCGTGGACACTGGCGGCACCAAAGACCCGTCGGCCCGCGAAGACGACTTCTGGGACGATGAGACTGAGGACGAGAATGGTTAAAAGGTTAAATCTGTTGTCAGAGTATTCTCTTGCTTCTTGCCTCTTATCACGGTTTGCAAAGTCTGCGTTGCAAAAATGTTGGGCGCACACAGTTTTTAACTACTTTAACTCAAAAAACAAGACTGAGAACGTGAATAAATTATAAATAGGTGTTCGTCTTTCACAAATTCTTCGTACCTTTGCAGCCGTTATTGAGCATATTCACATTAATACAATATCAAGATTATGGCAAAGTTAGATTTGACACAGTATGGCATCACCGGCAGTAAGGTGATTGCCCACAATCCGTCGTACGAGTACCTCTTTGAAGAGGAGACCAAGGCCGGCCTGACTGGCTATGACAAGGGCGTGAACACTGAGCTGAACGCCGTAAACGTGATGACTGGTATCTACACCGGCCGTTCACCTAAGGACAAGTACATCGTCTGCGACGAGCAGTCGAAGGACAAGGTGTGGTGGACTACTGAGGAATATAAGAACGACAACCACCCCATGTCGGAGGAGGTATGGGCCAAGGTGAAGGACATCGCCATCAAGGAGCTCTGCAACAAGGAGCTGTATGTGGTCGACGCCTTCTGCGGTGCCAACGAGGCTACCCGCCTGGCCGTTCGCTTCATCGTTGAGGTGGCCTGGCAGGCTCACTTCGTAAAGAACATGTTCATCCAGCCCACCGCTGAGGAGCTGGAGAACTTCGAGCCCAACTTCGTCATCTACAACGCCTCGAAGGCTAAGGTAGAGAACTACAAGGAGCTGGGCCTGAACTCAGAGACCTGCGTGGCTTTCAACACCACCAGCCGCGAGCAGTGCATCATCAACACATGGTACGGTGGTGAGATGAAGAAGGGTATGTTCTCCATGCAGAACTACTACCTGCCCCTGCAGGGCATCGCTTCGATGCACTGCTCGGCCAACACCGACATGGAGGGTAAGAACACCGCCATCTTCTTCGGCCTGTCCGGTACGGGCAAGACCACGCTGTCTACCGACCCGAAGCGCCTGCTCATCGGCGACGACGAGCACGGATGGGACGACGAGGGCGTGTTCAATCTGGAGGGTGGCTGCTATGCTAAGGTCATCAATCTGGACAAGGAGAGCGAGCCCGACATCTACAACGCTATCCGCCGCGACGCCCTGCTGGAGAACGTCACCGTTGACGCTAACGGCAAGATTGACTTCGCTGACAAGAGCGTTACGGAGAACACCCGCGTGAGCTACCCCATTGAGCACATTGAGAAGATAGCCAAGAAGGTGAACGGCAAGAGCGCCGGCCCCGAGGCTAAGAACGTCATCTTCCTGTCGGCCGATGCCTTCGGCGTGCTGCCTCCCGTGAGCATCCTGACTCCCGAGCAGACCAAGTATTACTTCCTCTCTGGCTTCACCGCCAAGCTGGCCGGTACAGAGCGCGGCATCACGGAGCCCACTCCCACCTTCTCGGCTTGCTTTGGCCAGGCATTCCTTGAGCTGCACCCCACCAAGTACGCTGAGGAGCTGGTAAAGCGCATGGAGAAGAGCGGTGCCAAGGCCTATCTGGTGAACACCGGTTGGAACGGCACTGGAAAGCGTATCTCCATCCGCGACACCCGTGGCATCATCGACGCCATCCTGGGCGGAGCCATCCTGAAGGCTCCCACGAAGAAGATTCCTTACTTCGACTTCGAGGTGCCCACCGAGCTGGAGGGCGTAGACACCAACATCCTCGACCCGCGCGACACCTACGCTGACGCTGCCGAGTGGAACAAGAAGGCTGAGGACTTGGCTGGACGCTTCATCAAGAACTTCAAGAAGTACGAGGGCAATGAGGCCGGTAAGGCTCTCGTCGCCGCAGGACCGAAACTGTAATTAGTGAAAAGTGAAAAGTGAAGAGTGAAGAGTGAAGAATTTGCTGCCGCCTTTGGAGCCCGGTAGGAAATTCTTCACTCTTCACTTTTCACTCTTCACTAATTTTCATTAGGTTAGTAGTATTAATTAAGGTAAAAATTATGTTATTAGATTATCAAACAACGGTGATGCTCGGAGCAGTTGCCATTGCCATGATACTAAGTATCATTACACTGTCACACACCGACATCCGTTGAAAAAAGAGCGTGGAGTGAGCGATTCATACCACGCTCTTTTTTGTTTATAAACCCTAAAATATGACGTTTTATATTATAATTAACTTAATAAATAAGAGAAAAATGCTCGGAATTGAGGAAATGTGAGTAAATTTGCACCCAAAACGAAAATCGTAAATCGAAAATTCGTAAATCGAAAATAAACAGATGAGACCAATAAAGACCATTTGTCTGCTATTGGCAACACTGGCCATGATGACTTCATGCCTGAGTTCCAATGACAGCAATACAACATTATCCAGCGATGCCGCCATCACCGCCTTTGCCATAGGGGACATGAAACGCACGGTGAACACCAAGACGGCAGCAGGCAAAGACACTACCTACACCACTACGGTGACGGGCACCAACTACAGCTTCGTCATCGACCAGGTGGGGCACCGCATCTACAACCCCGACTCGCTGCCGGTAGGTACCAACGTCAGCAAAGTGACGGTGGCCATCAGCACGTACAACGACGCCCCCATATTCCTGAAAGATACGGAAAGCGACGACCTGATAATCTATAACTCGTCGGACAGCACCGACTTCACCAAGACGCGCACATACGTCATCTACGGAGCCGACTACAAGGGAACGACGGAATACAAAGTTGACATCAACGTGCACAAAGAGGACGGCACCAAATTTGAATGGACACTCATGGACAACGACTGGCTGCCTGAGTCGGAGGAGATTGAACTGCCGGACGGCATCAAACAACTGATTGGCAACAGTACCACCGAGATGTACGCCCTGTCGAAGGACAACCGCCTCATGGTGTCGACAGATAATGGCGAAAGCTGGGAGGAGGACCTGATAGACGACGACACCGCACTGCTGCCCACCGAGGACATTGCCATGGTGTGCTACCCGATGGAGTCGGTCATACTCACGGACTACGTACTGATGGTCGGCAACAGAGACATTGAGCAGTATCCGGCCGACGTCCACGCCAAGGTGTGGCGCAAGATAGTAGACTTCGGCGAGCTGGCACCTGTTCCCTTTTGGGCCTACATAGACCGCCCGGAGAACGATATCTACCAGCTGCCACGCATGAAGGACATCAGTCTGGTGGTGTACGACGGCAGCGTGCTGGCCTTCGGAGCACCTTACAACAAGATATACCAGAGCCGCGACAACGGCATCACGTGGAAAGAAAACAGCACCTTCAAAATGCCGGAAGACTTCGACACTGACGCCACAAAGGTGGTAGTCACCGTCGATGACGACAACTTCATCTGGCTGTACTGCATCGGCACCGGCCAGGTATGGCGCGGACGACTCAACAGGTTAGGCTGGAAGTAACAGGAATAAAGAGGTACCGCATTGAAAAAGCTGCTGCTACTTGCACTACTGCTCACTACGGCCATGGCGGCCGGAGCACAGACGGAGCCGGAATACCGCTTAGAGATAGGCGGCGGCATCGGTGCCGTGACCTATCTGGGCGACTTCAACGGCAGCCCGTTCAACGATGTCCAGCCTATGGGGTCGCTATTGGCCAAGTACAAGTTGGACCCACGCATGGCCATTGCATTAAGTGCAGGCTACGGCAAGCTGAAGGGGTCGTCGAAGAACGTTAAAACCTACTACCCCGACAGGAGCGACTACTCGTTCAGCAGCACGCTGGTGGACATCGGACTGAGGTTTGAATATAACTTCTGGCCTTTCGGGACCGGACAGGAATACCGTGGTGCAAAGCGCCTCACGCCCTTCATCATGCTCGGCGTGGGAGCAACTATCGCCAAGCCAAGCACTACCGAGGTCACCATGAACGTTCCCATAGGGGGCGGTGTGAAATACAAAGTGGCCGACCGACTTAACATGGCGCTGGAGTGGGCCATACACTTCACGGGCAAAGACACGCTGGACGGCGTGGCCGACCCATACGGCATCAAAAGCAGCGGACTGTTCAAAAACACGGACTGCTACAGCCACCTGAGGCTCTCGCTGACTTACGACCTGTGGGCGAAATGCAAGACGTGCCACAACGACAGAGACTGAATGTGGAATGATGTATGTTGAATTATTAATTATGAACTATGAACTGTGAACTAAATAACATCCCCCAGCACATCGCCATCATCATGGATGGAAACGGACGCTGGGCAACAGAGCGGGGAAAGGAACGCAGCTACGGACATCAGGCCGGAGTGGAAGCCGTCAGGCGCATCACTTCGGAGTGCACCCGCTTAGGCGTGAAATACCTCACACTCTATACCTTCTCTACCGAGAACTGGGGCCGCCCCGCCGACGAGATTGCAGCCCTGATGGGACTGGTGCTCACATCGCTTGAGGACGAAATCTTCATGAAGAACAACGTACGCTTCCGCGTCATCGGCGACACCAAGCGGCTACCTGACAACGTGCAGCAGAAGCTGCGCGAGACGGAAGAGCACACGGCCAAGAACGACACCATGACCATGGTGGTGGCACTGAGCTACTCAAGTCGCTGGGAGATTACGGAGGCCGTAAAGCAGATGGTGGGAGAAGGCGTGAAGGACATCACCGAAGAAACCATCAGCAAGCACCTAACCACCAATTTCATGCCCGACCCCGACCTGCTCATCCGCACGGGAGGCGAGTTGCGCATCTCGAACTACCTGCTGTGGCAGATAGCTTACTCGGAGCTGTACTTCTGCGACACCTACTGGCCCGACTTCGACGAAGCTGCACTGCATAAGGCCATAGAGAGCTACCAGAACCGCCAGCGACGCTTCGGCAAGACAGAGGCACAGGTAGAGCAGGCCGATGGTCTGAATGAGTAATGAGAAACGAGTAATGGGTAATGAATAAGAAAAGTTATATCAAACGTAAAATGGGAACAGGAATGACGAAGAGAGTGCTGACGACACTTCTCGCTGCTCATTTCTCGTTGCTCATCTGCTTTGCTCAAGATGTCATTGTCAATCCAGACATATCGTATGCCGGTACGCCACGCTCATGCGAAATAGGCGGACTGGCCGTGAAAGGCGTGGAGGGGTATGAGGACTACGTGCTGACCGGACTGTCGGGACTGTCGGTAGGACAGGTCATCAGCGTACCGGGCAACGAAATCACCGAGGCGGTGAAACGCTACTGGAAGCACGGCCTGTTCTCGAAGGTGTCGATAACAGCCGACTCCATCGTGGGGTCGAAGATTTATCTCTGCATCCATCTGGCCACGCGTCCGCGAGTCAGCAACATCAACTACAACGGACTGAAGAAATCGGAACGTGAGGACATGGAGTCGAAGCTGGGCATCATGAAAGGTGCGCAGATTACTCCCAACATGATTGACCGTGCCAAAATACTGGCTAAGAAATACTTCGACGACAAGGGATATAAGAACGCCGAGATTGACATCGTACAGCGCGATGACGTGACAGGAAAGAACGAGGTGATACTCGACGTCAACGTCGACAAAAAGTCGAAGATGAAGGTGCGTTACCTTATCTTCGACGGCAACCACAAGTTGAGCGATAAGAAGATTACGGGTAACCTGTTCAAGAAAGGTTCCTTCGGAAAAATCAACGAAGCCGGCAAGCTCAAGAACATCTTCAAAGCCAAGAAGTTCACGCCTGAACGGTACGCAGAAGCCAAGAAAGCCCTGATAGACAAGTACAACGAGCTGGGCTACCGCGACGCCACCATTCTGGAGGACTCAGTATGGACGTTCGACGACAAGCATGTCAACATCTACGTCAAGGTGGATGAAGGCCAGCGCTACTATCTGCGTAACATCACATGGGTGGGAAACACTGTAGTCACCAGCGAATACCTGGACCGCGTGTTAGGCATGAAGAAAGGTGACATCTACAACCAGAAGCAGCTGAACAAACGACTCTCGGAGGACGAGGACGCCGTGGGCAACTACTACTGGAACAACGGCTATCTGTTCTACCGACTGGATCCTACGGAAGTCAACATCGTGGGTGACTCCATCGACTTGGAGATGCGTATACAGGAAGGCACACAGGCACACATCAGCCACGTGCGCATCTTCGGCAACGACAGATTGTACGAAGAGGTGGTGCGCCGTGAATTGCGAACCAAGCCGGGTGACTTGTTCTCAAAGGATGCCATCCAGCGTTCAGCACGTGAGATAGCGTCCATGGGCTTCTTCGACCCAGAGAAGGTGAACCCCGACATCAAGCCGAACTACGAGGACGGCACCGTGGACATCAACTGGCAACTGGAACAGAAGTCCAACGACCAGTTGGAGTTCTCGTTAGGTTGGGGACAGACGGGCGTCATCGGACGTGTGGGTATCAAGCTCACCAACTTCTCCATACGCAACCTGTTCGGCAAAAACCGCATGCACCGAGGCATACTGCCCATCGGTGACGGTGAACAACTCTCGCTGTCGCTGTCGTCAAACGGCAGCTACTACAGCACGGTGTCAGCAGGCTACAGCACGGGATGGTTCGGAGGCAAGCGACCCATTGCCTTTAACGTCAACGCCTTCTACTCCAAGCAGACCGACATCTCCAGTACCTACCGCAACTCGGCCTGGATGAACAACTACTACAACTACTACGGCGGTATCGGTTCGGTCAACAACAGCATCTACGACCTGTCATCGCTATATGACGACGACAAATACATCAAGCTCTTCGGTGCCAGCATCGGATGGGGAAAGCGCCTGCGCTGGCCGGACGACTACTTCCAGTTGTCCATGCAGTTGGCCTATACACGATACATGCTGCAAGACTGGAGCTACTTCATCATCAACAACGGTAACTGTAACAACATCAATCTGGGCATCACGCTGTCGCGTACATCGACCGACAACCAGCTGTTCCCGCGCAGAGGCTCAGAGTTCACGGCATCGGTGTCGCTCACACCACCCTGGTCGCTGTTCGACAACAAGGACTACGCCAATCTGGCCACAGCAGAAACGTACAAATCGGGCAATACCGACCGTTACAATGCCGAAATGCAGGAGAAGTTCCGCTGGATTGAATACCATAAATGGAAGTTTAAGTCAAGAACGTTCACGGCGCTTACCGGCGGACAGAAGTGCTTCGTGCTGATGACGCGCGTGGAGTTCGGACTCTTGGGGTCGTACAACAAGAACAAGAAGTCGCCCTTTGAGACCTTCTACGTCGGCGGTGACGGCATGAGCGGATATTCCACCAGCTATGCGGAAGAGACCATAGCACTGCGCGGCTACGAGAACGGTTCACTGACACCTTACGGCGCAGCAGGCTATGCCTACGACCGCTTCACGCTGGAGTTACGATATCCGTTCCTCTTAGGCAACACGACCATCTACGGTCTTGGCTTCTTAGAGGGAGGTAACGCATGGGCAGAGACTCGCAACTTCAACCCCTTCGACATTAAACGTTCAGCAGGTATCGGCGTGCGCATCTTCCTGCCTATGGTGGGTCTTATGGGTATCGACTGGGCCTACGGCTTCGATAAGCCGTTCGGCACCTCCACATCGAAGGGCGGAAGCCAGTTCCACTTCATCCTGGGACAGGAGTTCTAATTCATTCAGAATTGAAAATTGAAAATTGAGAATTATGATTAGAAAAGTATTTGTATTTATAGTGCTGTCTGCTCTGTCTGCAACCATGCACGCACAGAAGTTCGCACTGGTGGACATGGAGTATATTTTCAAGAACATTCCTGCCTACGAGCGTGCCAACGAGCAACTGAGCCAGGTATCCAAGAAGTGGCAGGCAGAAGTAGAAGCCCTGCAAGTAGAAGCCCAGACGCTCTACAAGAACTACCAGAACGAGGTGGTGTTCCTGTCGCAGGAGCAGAAGAAAACCCGTCAGGACGCCATCATGGAAAAGGAGAAGGAGGCCGCAGAACTGAAGAAGAAATACTTCGGACCGCAGGGCGAACTCTTTAAGAAACGTACCGCACTGATGACTCCCATTCAAGAAGAGGTTTACAACGCCGTCAAGGAAGTGGCAGACCTGCGCGGCTATCAGCTTGTCCTCGACCGTGCCAGCGACCAAGGCATCATCTTCGGCTCACCCAAGATAGACATTTCCAACGAAATACTCTCCAAGCTGGGATATTCAAATTAAAAAATAATAATTAAAAAATAAAAATTAAAATCGAAATTCGAAAATTAAAAATTAAGAACAAAGAATTATGAAAAAGCTATTTGTTATGCTGCTCATGCTGGCTCCTATGGCCGCATTTGCACAGAAGTTCGGACACGTTAATTCACAGGAAATCATTCAGGCCATGCCTGAGTTCACGAAAGCACGTACCGACATCGAGGCACTGACCAAGCAATACGAGGCTGACCTGAAGTCGATGCAGGAAGAACTGCAGAAGAAGTCAGAGGCCTACGAAAAGGAGCAGGCTACACTGCCCGCCAACATCAAGGAGCGTCGCGAAAAGGAACTGCAGGACATGTACCAGAAGATTCAGCAGAGCTATCAGGACAACCAGCAGGCACTGGCCAAGGAACAGTCGGAGAAGATGCAGGCCATCACCACCAAGGTGCTTGACGCCATCAAGGCCGTAGGACAGGCCGGCGGATATGTTTACATCATGGACCTCACCGGGGGCATCCCTTACATCAGCACGACACTGTCTACCGATGTCACTGCCGAAGTGAAAAAGAAGCTCGGTCTATAATCCATGAAGAAAGCAGCACTATTCATTTTGATAATGCTCCTTACGGGGCTTACGGGTAAAGCTCAGACAGCCGGAACGACGTTGAAGTTCGGCTATCTGAGCTATGACTCAGTGATGCAGTCCATGCCACAATACGCAGAGATGAACGCCTCGCTGGCCGAACTGCGCAGCCAGTATGAGGCAGAACAGAAACGTGTGGAGGACGACTTCAACATCAAGTATGAAGAGTTTCTGGACGGTCAGGCAGCCTTCCCGAAAACTATCCTGCAGAAGCGACAGAGCGAGTTGCAGGAGATGCTGGACAAGAACGTAGCCTTCAAGAAAGAGAGCCAGCGGCTGATAGCCGAGGCTGAAGCCAAAGCCTTGAACACACTGAAGGCAGCCATTGAGGCAAAGGTCCAGCAGATTGGCACAGAACGCGGCTACGCTTTTATCCTGAACACCGACAAGGAGGCTCTTCCCTTCATCAACACCACGATGGGGGACGACATCACCGCAGACGTAGCGGCACTGCTCCAGCAACCATGACGCTACCCACTGCACCAGGCCCCATCGGCGTATTCGACAGCGGTTATGGCGGACTGACCATTCTGCATGGCATACGCCAGCTGTTACCCCAGTACGACTACTTATACCTGGGCGACAATGCCCGTGCTCCTTACGGCACACGGTCGTTTAACATTGTCTACGAGTTTACGCGCCAGGCTGTCATCCGTCTCTTTGAGATGGGGTGCCACCTGGTGATACTCGGCTGCAACACGGCATCGGCCAAAGCACTTCGCAGCATCCAGCAGAACGACCTTCCCATGCTGGACGAGCACCGCCGCGTCCTGGGTATCATCCGTCCCACTGCCGAGGTCATCGGCTCGTTGACCCACACTCGCCACATCGGTATCTTTGCTACAGAAGGAACCATCAAGAGCGAGTCGTACAATCTTGAAATCCATAAGCTGTTCCCTGACATCAAGGTGTCCGGTGTGGCCTGTCCTTTCTGGGTGCCACTGGTGGAATATAACGAAGCAGACTCTCCCGGTGCTGACTACTTCGTCAAGAAACGCGTCGACCAACTGATGCGTCTTGACCCCGATATTGACACCATCATCTTAGGCTGCACCCACTATCCTTTACTGTTGCCTAAGATTCATAAGTATATTCCACGCGGCATTCGCATCGTTTCACAAGGCGAATACGTAGCCGAGTCACTCCAGCGGTATTTTGAGCACCATCCTGAGGTGGAACAGCGGTGCACAAAAGGAGGCCAGGTGCACTACCTGACCACCGAAGATCCAGACAAGTTTAAAGAACAGGCTCAGCTCTTTCTCCACGAAACGGTGGAGGTGGAGAGCATCACCTTAGGATAAAGCACTAAACACCATCACTCTTTTTTACGCTCCTCCAAGTAGCCCCAGATAGTCAGTTCCTTGTCGGCCAGCGGGGTCTTGAAGAAGAAACTGGCCACATAGCCCACCACAAGGACGATGAGATGGGAGTAGACTCCAAGCATATACTTATGATGGGCGAAGTTCCAGTCGCCCAAGTCGAGTAGCGTCTGCTTTACGCCATCACCGTCAATGTCGACCTTTGTGGAGGTCAGCACGGCGTATGCCGTATAGGCAACGGCAGCAGCAATGCCAATATACAATCCCTGCTTGTTGGCACGTCGGCTGAAGAGTCCCAAGATGAAGATGCCCACGATGCCTGCCGAGAAGATGGCATAGAGGGAGAACAACGCCCCGAGTACGCCTTCCCCACCCCACGAGATGTAGAGACAGGCGACACCGATGGCACCCACACCGGCAACAAACACCATCCACCGTCCGAAGCGCAGCTGCTGCTGGTCGGTGGTGTCTTTGCGGAAGCGCATGTAATAGTCCTGCACGGCAATGGCCGACAGGCAGTTGAGGTCGGAATCCAACGAGGAAATGGCTGCTGCAGCCAAGGCGGCAATGATGAGTCCGCGAATGCCGACGGGCAACTCATGAGCGATAAAGTAAGGGAACACCTCGTCGGCTTTGATGCCTTCCGGCAGCAAGGGTGCCCCCTGAGCATGGTAGTAGGCAAACAAGGCGGTGCCAATGAACATAAACAAAGCCCAGATGGGTACCGACATCAGCACGCCAATGTAGGCTGCCTTCTTGGCCTCCTTGTCATTCTTCGCTGCCAGGTAACGCTGCACAATGGTCTGGTCGGTACCATATTTCTGCAGCGCATAGAAGACACCATTAAGCACCATGACGATAAAGGTCAGCTGGGTAAGGTCCCAGTCGTAGGGGCCGAACGAAATCTTATTGTACTCCGAGGCGATGCGGAAAGTCTCTGCCGGACCGCCTTCTATGCCGAACATCAGAATAAGAATGCAAATGACACCGCCGCCGATAAGCAGGAAACCCTGTGCCACGTCCATCCACACGATAGCCTCCATGCCGCCGAAAAGGGTCAGAATGATGATGGCTACGCCCAGGATGAGCACGATGGCATAGATGTCGATGTCAAGGAATGTGGCCAATGCCATTGACACGAGAAAGAACACCGTGCCGGCTTTGGAGAAATGGCCTAATGTGAAGGCGAAAGAAGAGTACAAGCGGGCGAACAGGCCGAAGCGGCGCTCGAAGTATTCATAGGTGGACAGCCGGATGACCTTACGGAACAACGGGACTATGACACCTATAAGCGTCACGAGCACAATGGGCACCATCAGCCCCTGAACCAGCAGTATCCAGTTGTCTGCGTATGCTGCTCCCGGATAAGCCAGAAAGGTGACGCTGGAAATGAGCGTGGCGAAAATCGATATCCCCACTGCCCATGCGGGTATCTTGCCGCCTCCTGCGAAATACTGCGACGTGTCTTTCTGCTTATGAGCGAACCAGACACCCGTCCCGACTGCTGCCAGAACGGACAGCAAAACGATGATGTAATCAACCCAATGCATTTTAAATAAAAAATAAGAAATAAAAAATAAAAATTATATTATTTTGGGGGCCTTCGAACTCTTAACGATGCTCGCAAGCATTGCCGTTAACTGACAATTTTCGTCATAAATAGATTTAAAGGCCTTTTCATCTAAATATTCATTTTCAAAGAGTAGCTCTAACCAATATTCTGTCTCGCTCGATTCTTTAAGAGCAATGCTCATTTTGTTGATGAAGTCTGCTTTGCTTTGTGCATAGATGCTTTCACGGACATTTGCACCAATACTTGTTCCACTCCTAAGTATCTGTTTGCAGATGATAAACTCTCTCTTTTCGTTATTGAGGAATTTATATAATTTAATTATTCTGCTTGCAAAAGCCTTGGTTTTTGTAACTATTTGGTTATCCTTGTCCATAAGTACACAAGCAATTTTTATTTTTTATTTCTTATTTTTTATTTTCTGAAGAATCGCAGATTCTTCTTCGTCTGAAAGGCGACACAGCGGCATGAGCATCCATGGCTCGCACAACCCCTTGGTCTGCATCATGACCTTCAGGGCGGCAAGGCTCTGACCGAGGGTACGGTCCTTCTGGTAAATCTTGGCTATCTCGTTGGTTGCATCCTGCAGGCGGGCGGCCTCAGCCGCGTCGCCACGGACGGCGGCGTCGTACAACTGCTGGAACATCTCCGGGACATAGTTGCCGGTCGAGGGCACGATGCCGTTGCCGCCTAACGCTAACGAGTGCGCCGACTGTGCTGCCCAGCCGCAGAAATAGGCGAAGTCGTCGCGCCCTTTGGCAATATCAATGCACTGCGCCATGCGCTCCAAGTCGCGTTCCGAGTCTTTCAGACCTACAATATTCGGATGGCCAGCCAGCCGTCTGACGACATCGACAGGGATAGACATGTGTGTCGTAGCCAGGATGTTGTATAGCATCAGTGGACCGGTGATGCAGTCGGCCAGCGTCTTGTAGTATTCATACATCTGAGCCTCGGTCAGTGCGTAGTACGTCGGCAAGGTGGCTACGATGACGTCGGCACCCAAGGCCGTGTACGCCTCAGCCTGCTGCACCTGTTCGGCGAAACAGTTTCCGGTCAGACCGGCGTAGATGAGTTGAGGGTTGAGGGTGGAAGGCTGAGCGTTATTGCGAGCCTTGACGGCCGTTTCTACCAGCAGGCGTCCGTCGGCTTGCGACACGGAGTTGCCCTCGCCCGTCGTCCCCATCAGCAAGGGTGAAACATTGTTTGCTGCGAAAAACTCGACTATACGCCCTGCGGCCTCCACGTCGAGCCGCCCGTTCCGGGTGACGGGTGTCACCATCGGCACCACCACGCCATGATATTTGCTGTTGTTCATAAGTAGCTGTTTTATTGGTTTTCAACTATATAATAGACGGACAGCCCCGCCTTTCGTCATCTTTAAAGTGACGTCCTACCCTTTTCGCAACCCGTTTGTAACCTTCTGATATTCAATGCCGTGAAATTTTATGCCCCGCGGCACCGAATTTTATGCCCCGCGGTGGTAAAAAGTATCGCCCGTTGTGGTAAATCGGCTAATCAAGTTTGGAGCCGTCAGACATCAAATTTACCACCGTCGCTGATACTTTTTACCACCGCGGCTGATGCTTTCACATCGCATCGCTGATATTTTCTGTTGGTCTAACACTGAAACACAACGGCGTAACACGCGCTCAACATGGCATTTGCAGCAGACGGGTGTACTTTCCGGCACAGTTCTTAACTCTTTTTTACAAAAAAAACATTGACTTATCCGATACAATATTCGGATTGTTTTCGTATCTTTGCACTCGCTAAGAGTTTCCCAAAACGGGAAACTTTTTAGCGAAACAAAACCAAAAAGTTATCCAAAACGGAGAACCGTAAACTTGAAAACAGAACAATAATTACTAATATACCTTATATATAATATATAAAATGGAAATTAAAAATTTTACCATTACGAAGCGTGACGGCACAAAGGACCGCTTCTCGTTAGACAAAATCATGAACGCCATAGTAAAGGCGTTCGAGAGCGTGGACGAGCCTGCTGACTTGGGGACTATCTCGAAAATCCTGAGCCACCTGGACATGCACGATGACATCAAGGTGGAAGACATACAGAACCAGGTGGAAGAGGCACTGATGCGCGAAGGCTTCTACCGGGTGGCCAAATCGTTCATCCTCTATCGCCAGCAGCACACCGAGGACCGCGAGACGCTGGAGAAGATGAACTTCCTGTCGGAATACATGGAGTCGGTAAATGCCGCCACGGGCTCCAAGTATGACGCCAACGCCAATGTGGAGCACAAGAACATTGCCACGCTGATAGGCGAACTGCCCAAGTCGAACTTCATCCGTCTGAACCGCCGCCTGCTGACGGACCGCATCAAGAAGATGTACGGCAAGCAACTGGCCGACGAGTACATCGACAAGCTGACCCACCACTTTATATATAAGAACGACGAGACCAGCCTGGCCAACTACTGCGCCTCAATCACCATGTACCCTTGGCTCATCGGGGGCACGGTAGCCATCGGCGGCAACTCGACGGCACCGACGAACCTGAAATCGTTTGCCGGCGGTTTCGTCAACATGGTGTTCATGGTCAGCTCCATGCTGAGCGGAGCCTGTGCCACACCTGAGTTCCTGATGTATATGAACTACTTCATCGGCAAGGAGTATGGCAAGGACTACTGGCAGCATGCCGACCAACAGGCTGACCTCTCGCTGAAGAAGCGCTCGATAGACAAGGTCATCACCGACTACTTCGAGCAGATAGTCTACACGCTGAACCAGCCCACCGGCGCCCGCAACTATCAGGCCGTGTTCTGGAACGTGGCCTACTACGACCGCTACTACTTTGAAAGCATCTTCGGCGAGTTCTACTTCCCCGACGGCTCACAGCCCGACTGGGACGGACTGTCATGGCTGCAGAAGCGCTTCATGAAGTGGTTCAACCAGGAGCGCACCAAGACACTGCTGACATTCCCTGTGGAGACCATGGCACTGCTCGTCGACGAGAACGGCGAGTGCAAGGACAAGGAGTGGGGCGACTTCACGGCCGAGATGTATGCCGAAGGCCACTCGTTCTTCACCTATATGAGCGACAATGCCGACTCGCTGTCCAGCTGCTGCCGCCTGCGCAACGAGATTACGGACAACGGCTTCAGCTACACCTTAGGAGCCGGCGGCGTGTCGACGGGGTCCAAGTCGGTGCTGACCATCAACCTGAACCGCTGCATCCAGTATGCCGTCAACCACAAGATGGACTATCTGGAGTACCTGGGCGGTATCATAGACCTGTGCCACAAGGTGCAGACGGCCTACAACGAGAACCTGAAGGAGCTGCAACAGCACGGCATGCTGCCGCTGTTCGACGCCGGATATATCAACATCTCGCGCCAGTACCTGACCATCGGCATCAACGGACTCGTGGAAGCCGCCGAGTTCATGGGACTGAAAATCACGCCTAACGAGGAGTACAAGAAGTTCGTTCAGGGCATCCTGGGACTCATCGAGAAATACAACAAGCAGTACCGCACCAAGGAGCTGATGTTCAACTGCGAGATGATACCGGCCGAGAACGTGGGCGTGAAGCACGCCAAATGGGATCGCGAGGACGGCTACTTCGTGCCGCGCGACTGCTACAACTCCTACTTCTACGTGGTGGAGGACGACTCGCTCTCAGTCATCGACAAGTTCAAACTGCACGGCCGTCCCTACATCGAGCACCTCACCGGAGGCTCCGCCCTGCACATGAACCTGGACGAGCACCTGTCGAAGCAGCAGTACCTGCACCTGCTGAAGGTGGCTGCCCAGGAGGGTTGCAACTACTTCACGTTCAACATCCCCAACACCGTCTGCAACGAATGCGGACACATAGACAAGCGCTACCTGCATGAGTGCCCGCACTGCCACTCAAAGAACGTAGACTACATGACCCGCATCATCGGCTACCTGAAGCGCGTGTCCAACTTCTCGCAGGCGCGTCAGGAAGAGGCTTCGCGCCGGTACTACGCACACGCCGAACAAAACGTATAAAAGCCATGCTGAAATACGTCAATACCGGCATCGTTTTCCAAGAGATACCCGACGAGGTGACACTGGCAATTAACATCTCTAATTGCCCGTGTCACTGTCCGGGGTGTCACAGCAAGTACCTGTGGGAAGACATCGGCATGCCTCTGAACGCCGATGCCATCGACGACTTTGTGTCACAGTACGGCACCGACATCACCTGCATTGCCTTCATGGGCGGCGATGGCGACCCCAAGGGTGTCAACATGCTTGCACAATACATCCACGAATATCATCCTCAGTTCCATGTGGCATGGTACAGCGGACGCATACGCATTCCGTCAGCAGTAGACAAGCAGGACTTTGACTACATCAAGATCGGACCTTACATCAAGCACCTGGGCCCGCTGAAATCAGCCACAACCAACCAACGACTCTACCGCAGACTGATAGACGGTACGTTTGAAGACATCACGTACCGGTTCTGGAGACAGAAGGGAATGGCCATCTGACTGCGCCGGAACGACGGCTACAGCAGTTCCAGTGCACGGCGGACGACATCATTCTGCTCATTCATAATGGCAAAGTATTCGTCCATGTTCCACAGGTCACGCGCCACGAGGGCTTTCAACTGAATACGAAGATAAGGCAGGGTTTGCATAAGCTCTGCCTCGTCTTTTGCCTGAATGCCCTGCTTGTCGGCTTCAGCCAGTATGCCGTCAATGACACTCTGGGGAATATCAAAGCGCTGACGGAAGTCGCCAAACGTCTTATATTCCTGCTGCAAGGCCTTGCGATGCTGGTCCACATAGTGCAGGTTGGCATTGATAATCAGCGATTTGGCAGCCAGCTGGCGATGGAAACGCGTATACTTCATCGTGTCTAAGGGCACGAACTCGTCGGGCATAATACCGCCGCCGCCATAAACCACGCGGTGCTGCTTCAGGGTCTGATACTTCAATGAGTCAGCAAAATGAATGCTGTCGGCACTCATCAGCTCTCCACTCTTCAAGCGGTGGAGCATGTCTTCAGCATAGTCTTTCTGGTTGCCTTTCTCGTAAGGTTTCTGGATGCAGCGCCCTGACGGCGTATAGTAGTGGGCTATGGTCAGGCGTATCATGGAGCCGTCGGGCAGCTCAATGGGACGTTGAACCAACCCCTTGCCAAACGTGCGACGCCCGACAACCAAGCCCCGGTCGTGGTCTTGGACGGCTCCGGAGACTATCTCCGCCGCCGATGCCGTATAGCTGTCCACCAGCACAATGAGCTTGCCCTTCTTGAACATGCCGTTGCCTTTGGCCCTGTATTCTGCCCGCTGCGCCTGACGCCCATTGGTATAGACGATGAGGTCGTCCTCTTGCAGGAATTCATTGGCTATCTGGACAGCAGCATGCAGGTAACCGCCACCATTCTCCTGCAAGTCCAGGATGAGGCTCTTCATGCCCTGGCGCTGCAGGCGCTTCAGACTCTCGCAGAACTCGTCATGGGTGGTAGCCCCAAAACTTCCTATGCGGATGTAGCCCACCTGAGGGCGAATCATATAGGTAGCATCAATGGAATGAACGGGAATCTTGTCGCGAACCACCTTGAACATCAGCTTATCGGCAATGCCGCGGCGCACGATGCCCAGCATCACCTTGGTGCCTTTGGGGCCGCGCAGCCGTCGCATGATTTCCTCCTTGGCCATGTTTACGCCTGCAATGGCCGTATCGTTGACCGTGACAATGCGGTCACCCGCCATGATGCCCACCTTCTCCGACGGACCGTTGGTGACCGGCTGGATGACCAGCAGCGTGTCCTCCACCATGTTAAACTGCACGCCAATGCCCTCAAAGTTTCCTTGCAACGGCTCGTTGGCCTGACGTACCTCCTTGGGAGTCAGATAGCTCGAATGAGGATCCAGCTTCGCCAACATACCGCGTATGGCATCTTCCACTAACCGCTGCTCGTCGACAGTGTCTACATACAGGTTGTTTACCGCCATCTCGGCAATCTGCAGCTTGCGCAAGGGAGCATCCTCGCCCAGTCGAACGGTCATCTGTGCAGGGCTTTCCAAGCCACAAAAAAGCAGAAACATGAAGGCCAGCAACAGGCTGTTCCTCCGTGTTTCCGTAACAAACAATTTCTTTTTACTCATAGTCATAGTCTTCGGGCTTGTCTTCCTCAATGACAAGGTTGTCAATAATGAAGTTCTGACGCTCCATCGTATTCTTACCCATATAGTATTCCAGAAGTTTCTGTACTTGGTCATTCTTATGCAGAGTCACCTGCTCAAGACGGATGTCTGGGCCAATAAAACCAGCGAACTCCTCAGGAGAAATTTCTCCAAGTCCCTTGAAACGGGTGATTTCCGGGTCAGGACCAAGCTCCTGAATGGCCTTGATACGCTCTTCTTCGCTGTAGCAGTAACGCGTCACGAAGTCGCCTTTCTTGCCGTCGTCACGCATTTCCTTGTTGCGAATCTTAGTGCGACGGTTACGCACCCTGAACAACGGTGTCTGCAAGACGTAGACATGCCCTTTCTTGATAAGTTCCGGGAAGAACTGCAGGAAGAAGGTGATGATGAGCAGCCGGATGTGCATGCCGTCGACATCGGCATCGGTGGCGACAATCACCTTATTATATCGGAGGGTGTCCAGACCTTCTTCAATGTCGAGGGCAGCCTGCAGCAGGTTGAACTCCTCATTCTCATAGACAACCTTCTTGGTGAGTCCGAACGAGTTGAGGGGTTTGCCTCGCAGCGAGAAGACGGCCTGCGTGTTGACGTCACGGCTCTTGGTGATGCTGCCGCTGGCGGAGTCGCCTTCAGTGATGAAGATGCACGACTCCTCCTTGCGCTCATTCTTGGAGTCGCTAAAATGAATGCGGCAGTCGCGCAACTTACGGTTGTGCAGGTTGGCTTTCTTTGCGCGCTCGCGTGCCAGCTTAGTGACACCTGCCATAGCCTTACGTTCGCGCTCGCTCTCCTTCACCTTGTTCTCTATGACCTCAGCGACGTCCTGATGGATATGCAAATAGTTGTCCACCTGCTGTTTGATGAAGTCACCCACATATTTATTGATGGTGTCACCGTCGGGAGCCATCTGCGTTGAGCCGAGCTTAATCTTGGTCTGGCTCTCGAAGACAGGTTCCTCCACGTTGATGGCTATGGCGGCGACGATGCCCGTTCTGATGTCACCATACTCATACTTGCCGAAAAACTCCTTGATAGTCTTGGCTATATGTTCCTTAAATGCACTCTGGTGCGTACCGCCCTGTGTGGTGTGCTGGCCGTTAACGAAAGAGTAATACTCTTCGCCATACTGGTTGGCATGAGTGAAAGCAATCTCAATGTCGTCGCCTTTCAGGTGGATGATGGGATAGAGCGCATCGTTGGTCATACGGTCTTTCAACAGGTCCTCCAGTCCGTGGCGGCTCACGATGCGCCGGCCGTTATACATGATGGCCAGACCAGTATTCAAATAGGTGTAGTTACGCAGCATGTTCTCAACGATGTCGTCATGGAACCGGTAGTCCTTAAAGAGTTTGGCATCGTTGTCAGGTTCAAAATAGATATAGGTGCCGTTCTCGTCCTGTGTGTCCTCAGTGACATCGCTAACCAACTTGCCTCGTTCAAAGGAGGCTTTGCGCACTTTGCCGTCACGGAACGAGTGTACTTCAAAGTGAGTGCTCAGTGCATTGACGGCCTTGACACCGACACCGTTCAGTCCGATTGACTTCTTAAAGGCTTTCGAGTCGTACTTGCCTCCGGTATTGAGCACGCTGACAGCCTCTATCATCTTGCCTTGCGGGATGCCGCGTCCATAGTCACGCACCGAGACGCGCAAGTTGTCCTGAACGTTTATCTCGATACGGTCTCCGGCATGCATCTTAAACTCGTCGATGCTGTTGTCTATCACCTCCTTCAGCAGTACATAGATGCCATCCTCGGGGAAGGAACCGTCACCTAATCGTCCGATATACATGCCCGGACGCAGACGGATATGTTCCGTGCCTGTCAGCGTTTTAATATTGTCGTCGCCGTATTCGGCAGCTATCAGGTTTTCTTCTATGTTATTGATTTCTTCAGCCATAATTCATAGGTTAGTGACGAATACTTCACAGGAATTTCTTATAACACCGGCGCCGTTTGTGCTGTTCATGCTCCAAGTACTGCCATTGGCTCTGCACCTTCTCGTTGGTCTCCATCTCGACATTGGTCTCACCCCACTTGAATCCGAACTTCTGATAGCGGGGGATGAGGTCGTAGAACAACAGGGCGTTGACACCTTTCTGCTGGTATTCGGGCAACACACCGATGAGCAGCAAGTCCAGACATTCGGCCTTGTGGCACTTCAGTGCCCTCAGACAATGCCACCAACCGAAGGGCCACAGCCGGCCGTTGCGACACTTCTGCAAGGCCCGCGTCATGGAGGTGATGCTGATACCTACGCCGATGATGTCATGGTTGGGTGTGTTCCAGTCCTCTATCAGGCACAACATATCCATGTCGAGCAAGGGGAAGTACATCTTCAGGTATTCGTCTATCTGGGCTTTCGTCATCTCGGAAAAGCCATAGATGTTCTGGTACGACTTGTTGACCACTTCGAGCACCTTACGTCCAATCTGCTCCTTACCCAACACCTGTCTGCGTTTGGGATGCATAGGATGCAGGTTATAACGCTTCATCACCATCTGGGCCACCTTCTGGTATTTCTCGGGCATGCCGTCCTTAGGCACTATCAACTTGTACTCCACGTAGTCGTTGTCCTTCTCCCAGCCACCTAACTGCTCCATGTGTTTCGGGTAGTACGGATAGTTGTAGATGCTCGACATCGTGCCCAACTGGTCGAAACCCTCGATGAGCATGCCCTCCGGGTCCATGTCGCTGAAGCCCAACGGGCCTATCACCTGCGCCATACCCTTAGAGCGTCCCCACTGTTCGACGGCTTCAAACAATGCACGGCTGACCTCCAGGTCGTCCTCAAAGTCAACCCACGAAAAGCGCACACTGTTGTTATTCCATCGCTCGTTGGCCCTGTGATTGATGATACCTGCAATGCGTCCCACCACTCTGCCGTCACGATAAGCCAAGAAATACTCAGCCTCGCAGAACTCAAAGGCAGCATTTTTATCCTTACTCAGGGTGTGCAATTCATCCTGATACAAGTTAGGGGCATCGTATTTGTTGCCACGATAAAGGTCATAGTGAAACTGGATGAAAGCGTCAAGCTCCTTCCTGTTCGTTACTCTCCGAATTTCTACTGATGGCATTATCCTTGTCATGTTAATTGTGCAAAGTTAGCTAAAAACCGCGAAACTGGCAAAATCTTTAACTAATTTTACGGCAAATAAACAACTTGTGTTCGCCATTCTGAACAGTCGTAGCGAAGATATAGACATCACCACCGTCCTTTAGTTTCAGCTTTTTTCTCAGCTGGTCAGCAGAGAGCGGAAAGTTGCGCACGCTGATATTGGCCTGAGAAAGGCCGTCCAGATGCTGTTTCATCTCCTTCTTGTTCATCGTTGAAATGGACGAAATCCGAAAAACACGACCAGGAAAATCGCCGATTTCAACGGAAGACAGGAACAAATGGGAGTTCGTGCTTACAGGACTCACCTGATAGCGCTGCGCGAGTTCAGCGAAGCAGCCGGCCTTCATGATGGAGGCATTAGGCTCGTACAGGAAAGAAGCGCTTAAACTCCCCTCGGCATAAGGAGAAACTTTCACCGAACTAAAGTCAGAGTTTACTCCGAGGACGCCCCCACCCTGTTCCGTCTCGAACTTTTGATTGTCGTTGACACAGCACAAACGCAGCCGTTCTGCCGGTTCTTTACCCACCACCAACAGCAGTTCCTTGCACTCATTGCCGACACTGACGATATGCACCTCACTGACAAATGCCACCGGACTGCCGTCAGCCGACGCTCCCTCAAGGTCGCTGACAGCCTTGCGCCAGTCGAGCATGGGTGACAGCTTCAGCATCAGCCTGTCCGTTTTTTGCATCAGTTGCGGGAGCAGTTGCAGTACATTTGGGCTGCAGTCTGCCATGCCGTATGTGCGTCCTCCGTGCTCGTCGCGCCGTGCCGGGTCCATGAAGACGAGAGTGGCGTGGGGCATTTCTGCCAAGTGTGTTGCCGTGGTACGACAACAGACGGAACAGGGGAAGTCCAACACCTGGAAGTTATGGGCTGCTATGGCGCACAAAGAGGCATCACGCTCCACGTAGACGCGCCAGCTGAAACCCTGCGACATCCAGTAGAAGTCCACTCCGAAACCACCCGTCAGGTCAACAAAGACGCTGTTCTCACCACCCTTAGACAAGAAGCCCTGCGCTATACTCGCCTTGTAGCGTGCCGTTTGCTCTGAGGAACATTGCTCCATATTGAGATGAGGCGGATAGACAATGCCATTCATCGCAGCCCATGTGGGCAGCTTACGCCGTGCAGACTGTCTGCCGGCTATCTGCTGCAATGCCTGCTGCAGGTTCACTTCATCATCCCTCGTCCCTTGCAGGGCCAGTCGCCTGACATCATCGTTCTGATGCTCCAGCACATACTTCCATGTGGCTTCATTCATTAACATGTCGCAAAATTACAAAAATTCTCTAAACATAACCCCTAAACTCTAAACTTTTTCGTACCTTTGCAGCCTATTAATACATTAAGGAACATGAAAATAGCTTTAATCGGCTATGGCAAGATGGGCAAGATGATAGAGCAGATAGCCCTCAGCCGTGGCCATGAGATTGTGAGTATTATTGATATCGACAACCAGCAGGATTTTGAAAGCGAGGCTTTCAAGAGTGCTGACGTAGCGATAGAGTTTACGGCTCCACAGGCAGCATACGGCAACTACCTGAAGGCATGGAATGCTGGTGTCAAGGTAGTTTCCGGCTCAACAGGATGGATGAAAGAGCATGGCGACGAGGTACGCAAGGCGTGCCTGGAAGAAGGCAAGACGCTGTTCTGGGCGTCAAACTTCTCCATAGGTGTGGCTATTTTCTCCGCCGTAAACAAGTATTTAGCCAAAATCATGAACCAGTTCCCTCAGTACGACGTGGAAATGGAGGAGACCCACCACGTGCATAAGCTCGACCACCCCAGTGGAACAGCCATCACGCTGGCAGAAGGCATCCTGGAGCACCTCGACCGCAAAGACGCCTGGGCAGAAGATACTACCGACCCGAAGCTGCTGCGCATCGACCACATCCGCCGGGGCGAGGTGGCCGGCATACACACAGTGCGCTACGACTCGGAAGCCGACATCATCACCATCACCCACGATGCCCACTCGAGACAGGGCTTTGCGCTCGGTGCCGTCTTAGCCGCAGAGTACACCAAGGAGCACGAAGGTCTGCTGACCATCAGCGATATGTTTAACTTTTAATAATAAGATATGTTTAGAAGATTCTTTTCTTTTGAAGGTAGAATAGGAAGGTTAGAATATTTTCTATCGGCTTTAATCGTAGGATTACCATTAATCCCATTTAATTATCTTTCTTCTTGGGAATCAGATACGCCAATCATTCCGATAATAGCATTTATTATTTATGTTATACTATCATGGTTTTTGCTCTCTCAAGGCGCAAAACGTATGCACGACTTGGGATATAGCGGATGGTGGCAATTAATACCTTTTGCTCCAGCAATGATGATGATAATAGACGGAGAGCATAAAGAAAACGAATACGGGCCGGCATTAAAAAGTAATACTATATCTAAATCAGAGCAGTGGACAAAGTTCATCTGCGTTCTAATTCTATACCTGCTGTTCCTTTATTGGGTGGAGTCCTGGTGGGGACTACTGGTCATCCCGTTCATCTACGACGTGTATATCACCAAGAAAATCAAGTGGCAATGGTGGAAGGAGTCGGAAGGACCCGTCAAATGGGTGATGTCGTGGGTCGACGCACTGGTTTTCGCTCTGGTTGCCGTCTACTTCATCAACTTGTTTTTCTTCCAGAACTACGTCATTCCGTCAAGCTCATTAGAGAAGAGCCTGCTGACAGGCGACTACCTCTTCGTTTCTAAGATGAGCTATGGTCCCCGCATCCCCGAGACGCCGCTCACCATGCCCCTGACGCAGCACACGCTGCCCGTCTTCGAGAGCAAGTCGTACATCGAGTGGCCCCACTGGGACTACCGTCGCGTGAAGGGACTGGGCAAGGTGCAGCTCAACGACATCGTGGTGTTCAACTACCCCGCAGGCGACACCCTGACCGCCGACCTGCGCCACCAGGCAGAGGACTTCTACCGCAACTGCTACGGCTACGGCTACGGCCAATGGCCGGAGCGCCCGAACCCCGACTCGCTAAGCATTGAGCAGCGCATGAAGTATTTCAACGACCTTTACCAGTTAGGCCGCAAATACATCCAGAACAACGTCCAAGAGTTCGGCAACATCATCACCCGCCCCACCGACCGCCGCGAAAACTACGTGAAGCGCTGCGTGGGACTGCCCGGACAGACGCTGCAAATCAAGGACCGGATAATCTACTTGGACGGTAAAGCCAACAAAGAGCCCGACAACGTTCAGTACACCTACCACATCAAACTGAAGCAGCGGCTGAGCGACGACATGATGAAGGAGTTAGGCATCACCATGGAAGACCTGATGAGTCTCAACACCCTGGGCTACATGCCGCTCACCAACCACGCCCTGAAGGAGCTGCAGAAGCGTCAGGACTTAGTGGACAGCATTGCGTTGAACAAGGACACCGACGAGTGGGACATCTACCCGCTGAACGGCAACCTGCACTGGACGCGCGACAACTACGGTCCCGTCTGGATACCCAAAAAGGGCGAATCCATCGAGCTTAACCTCAAAAACCTTCCTATCTATGAACGCCCGATACGCACATACGAGGGGAACCAGCTGGAAGTCCGCGACGGCAAGATTTACATCAACGGCCAAGCCTCGTCGAAATACACGTTCAAGTTGGACTACTATTGGATGATGGGCGACAACCGGCATAACTCGCTCGACTCACGCTACTGGGGCTTCGTGCCCGAAGACCACATCGTAGGCAAGCCCATCTTCATCTGGTGGAGCTCCGACCCTGACCGCCACGGCTTCTCCGGCATCCGCTGGAACCGTCTTTTCCGTTTCGTTGACAACATCAAGTAATGGTAAACTGGCTCAAGTACGTCATCGCCTTCGCATCGGCTTTTGCGCTGATGCTGGCGTTTCGTACGCTGGTCTTTTCCATCCACGACGTGGCAGGAGACGGACTGGAGCCGCTCTACCAGCGTGGCGACCGCCTGCTCATCAACCGCTGCAGCTATGGATTGCGCATCGCGGGCAACGGCCTGCTGCCCTACAGCCGACTGATGCGACAGCCCGTAGCGCGCGGCGACATCGTAGCCTTCGACCTTTCCAACGACTCCGTCGAGGGGCTGATGATAGCCCGTTGCACGGCCGTTCCCGGCGACACCATACGCACGACGGGCGGTCTGACCTTAGTGCCCGGCCTCATCAACTGCGCCAAAACCGACTACTACTGGCTGGAAGCCCTCAACACCAAGAACCCCATCGACTCCCGCCATTTGGGGTTCATCCCTGAGCAAGACATCATCGGCCGCGTGGTCACCGTTCTTTATAACCGCTCTAATACCCTGCTGCCGTGAGCACCGCCCTTCTGCAGACCACTTACTTCGGCCCCATACAATGGTACCAGAAGCTGAACCGCTATGAGCACTGCCTCATCGAGCAGCACGACACGTACCACAAGCAGACCTACCGTAACCGCTGCGTCATTGCCACGGCCAACGGCCCTCAGGTGCTGACGGTGCCCGTAGAGGGTCACGGACTGTGTAAGGAACTGCGCGTCAGCGACCACAACCAGTGGCGGCGCATTCACTGGAACGCCCTCACATCAGCTTACAGCGAGAGTCCGTTCTTCGACTACTACGCTGATGACATCCGCCCGTTTTTTGAGAAGAAGTACACGTTTCTGCTCGATTTCAACGAGACCATCCGCCAGACCGTTTGCCAGCTGTTAGACATTCAGCCCCGGGTGGACTATACCGAAAGCTACGTTGCGGAGCGCGACACCGCGCAGACCGGATGCCAGGACTTCCGCGAAGTCATCAATGCCAAGCACCCGCTGCCCGACCCCGACTTCCAGAGTCGTCCCTACTGGCAGGTATTCGGCCGCAAGCACGGTTTTCTGCCGAACCTCAGCATCCTTGACCTCCTGTTCTGTATGGGTCCGGAATCCGTATTCTATCTTTAACACTATAACCAACATTAAACATCAAAACTGCAATGAAAAAGATTAATGTGAAAGTGGCAGCATGGCTGCTTCTCGGTTGCATGGCAACCAGTTCGTGTATCGGTTCGTTCAGTCTGTTCAACAAGCTGACCAGCTGGGAGACACACATGACGGACAGCAAGTTTGTCAACGCTATCGTCGGCTTCGTCATCAACATCGTGGCTATTCCCGTCACGCTGCTGGTCGACAGCTTGGTGCTCAACACCATTGAGTTCTGGTCGGGCGACAACCCCATCGAGGCCAACGTCGGCAAGACCAAGCAGGTCATGGGCGAGGACGGCCGCTACTACGCCGTGAAGACGCTGAAGAACGGCTACGAGGTCACGGCTCCCGACGGTGTCGTCACCAATTTCTTCCACAATGCCGACAACGACTCCTGGTCGATGGAGCAGAACGGTGTCGTCAAGGAGATTTTCCGTTTCAACACCGATGGCACACGCCGCACCATTCAGGCAGAAGTGAACGGCCAGACGAAGGAGTTCACCCTGAACGAGGCCGGTGTCTACGAGGCCCGCATGGCTGCCGGCGACGGTGTCTTCTTTGCCATGAACTAAGATGAAACGCCTGCTCATCACGCTGTCCGTCGTCCTGTTGGTGCTCCTCGTGTCGACCGTTGGCGCCAGCTACTACATGCTGGACTACTCGTTGGCACCCGATGCAGAAAGGAGCGACACCGCCCTGCGCTTCCGGCAGCTTACTGACGAGTACCCCGAAGTCAAGCCCTGGCTGGACAGTCTCAAAGCCTGCCATGCCTTTCGCGACACCTTCGTCGTCATGCCCACAGGCGAGAAGCACCATGCCTACTACGTCAGTCACCCTGACAGCCGCACGACCGCCCTCATCATCCACGGCTGGCGCGACTGCGCCATCGACTTCCTGTACTTAGCCCGCATCTACAGCCAGCTGTTGGGTTGCCACGTGCTGCTTCCCGACCTGCACGGCCACGGGCTGAGCGAGGGCGCCGCCGTGGGCATGGGGTGGCACGAGCGTCACGACGTGCTTCACTGGATAGAGGTGGCATCCGGCCTGTTCAAGAGTAACGACTTCGTAGTGCATGGCGTGTCGATGGGTGCTGCCACCACGATGAACGTCTCCGGCGAGAAGCTGCCCGCCTGTGTCCGTTCCATGCATTTTGTGGAGGACTGCGGCTACACCAGCGTGTGGGATGAGTTCAGCCACGAGCTGAACGCTGACTTCCACCTGCCTCCCTTCCCGCTGATGTTTACCACGTCGCTGCTCTGCCGCCTGCACTACGGCTGGAGCTTCGGCGAGGCGGCGCCGCTGCGGCAGGTCAGGCGTTGCCGCTACCCCATGCTCTTCATCCACGGCGACCGCGACGACTTCGTGCCCACGCGCATGGTGTACGCACTCTACGAGGCCAAGCCCGGGCCGAAGTCGCTATGGATAACGAAAGGGTGCGTACACGCCAGGTCCTATGCAGGCTATCCTGACGAGTACGCACATCGCTTGTCGTTGTTCTTGAATATGCCCTTAGTAGAGCAATGACTTGACGGGGTTGTTGTACCACTCGGCATTGGTTTCGTGCGAGGCATCAGCCGCAAAGTCGACGAAGTCCGGGTAGGCATCCTTAATACACGTCCACTCCTCGGGCCACTTCCAGTCGCCGGGTATCAGCACGGCGTGCGGCTCCTCGCCCTGCGTCGCCAGATGTATGTCACGCTCGGGCGACTTCACCCAGAGGTCGTAAGTAGCCGGGTCGAAGTTGACGGGTTTCCTGACCGTCGTGGTGTAAGCCTTGCGCTTGGCAAACTTGTCGTTGCTGGTGTCGCCGGTGTTGATGAACTTACCCTCGGCACCCAGTACGGTATGCACCTCCTTGCCGCCGAAGAGCTTGTTACGGCCCTGATAGACATACAGCGGATAGGTGGCTCCCGTGCAGCAGAGCGTAATCTTGAGGTCGCTGCCTGACGCCGTGACCTTCAGCACCACGTCGTTCATGTCGTAGTCGGCCATCCACGAGTCCTCGAAGGCATAGCTCCACACGGCCGGTTTGCCAGGCACCTCGCCACCGCCTCCGTCGCCTCCCGGGTTGTAACCGGAGCCGGTGCAGTCGCCGGCAGGTATGGAGACGGGCGAAGTGGCCTCGGTGATGTACTTGGTAATGCGTGCGTTGACTCCGCTGTATATGCCGTGCACGCCGTCCTCGTCGGCCAGCGTCTTCTTGTTTCCGTCCTTGTCGTACACATTCTCGTGGTTCCAGTCGAAGTAGCAGTTGTCCCACTGGGTAATGTCCATGGCTCGTCCCACCATCAGCTTGCCCGTGATGGCCACGATGGCCACCTGTCCCGCTGTGGAGGGTCCTTGGAAGATGGTGTTGGTAGGATAGCAGTCGTGCACCTTCACCACGCTGTTGGCCATCATAATGTTTGGCGTAGCCCCGCTGATGGGTTCGTCCTGCGACGTGTGGTTCTGCGTGAACTCCGCCCTGCCATCCACCTCTAAGCGGCTGTTTTCCAGCATGGTCAGCTGACCGATGCCGGCATCGCCGGTGTAGTGCCAGTAGCATCCGTTGATAAACTCGCAGTTGTAGGCGTCAGCCGCTCCGCTGTTGTTTACGGCCGTGATGCTTCCGAAGTTGGTTATCTTGCCGCCGCTGGTATTGTTCAGCGTGGTCACGTTGATGGTGCCGCAGTTGTAGAAGTCCGAACCGTTGGTGTTCAGCGTCCCAGCAAAGCTGATGCTTCCGGCGTTGTAGCAGTCGGCACCGTTGGCCACCGTCCATGCGGAGCCTTTGGTTCCTGTCACTGAGCCTCCGGGCAGGATGACGAAGCGGCCGGTGTTCGACATGTTCACCGTGCCGTTGAGCGCCAGCGAGCCGCCCTTGGCCACCACAATGGTCACGCCGTTCAGCGTGTAGTTGGTGCCCAGTGCGAGTGTTCCCTCCACGTAGATGACGGCACCGTCGATGACGTTTTGCCACGACTCGTTATGACCATTGATATGAAACGGCTTGGTGATGCTTGTCCCGGCCGCCACGCGGAAGTGGGCGCCGTCACCGTCGCCGATGTATCCGCCAGAGGGATGAGCCGCATCCCAATACTTGTTTGACAGCGTGTTGTGATTGTCGTACAGGTCGTCGTCGGTAAATGTGCTGTACGCCTTCATGTCGTCCTCGTCAAGCCCGTTCAGGTAGTCGCCGGCACTCTTGGCGTAGGAGCCCTCATAGTCTGACTCCTTGGCACGGCGTGCCGACTGGGCTGAGGCACCGCCGCCGAAGTTGGCCGTCAGCCGTCCGTCGGTCACGGCCACCCGCTCCACCAGGCTTCTGTACTTGCTGTCGTAAGCTGCCACATAGAGCGTGGTCAGCGCGGCCGGCACCGACAGTTCGAAGGTCATGGTGCCGCCCTCGGCTATCTCCTCCTGAGCGTAGAACGTGGCCTCCGGGTTGAAGAGCGGGTCCTGGTCGTACACGGCGACCGTATATTTCTGGTCGAGTCCTAAGTTGACGCTGACGGTGGCCGTCACTCGTGCGGTCATATTCCAGTTCTGCCCGGGGTTGACATGCATGCCCAGCACCCTCTCGGCATTCTGGTTGGCATCGGTCTGCGAATAGTTGCTATCGCCTGAACATGCTGCCACTGACAGGCTCAGAGACAATACGACTATCCCCTTTACAAAAACATCTTTCATCATATTGCGCAATAGTTAGTTGGGGTATGTAAATGTTGATTCGTTGCAAAGATAGTGAATAAAAATGACTCCCTTTTTCGATTTACATACTTTAACACTTGTGGAACAGGCGGCAAAAGTACAAAAAGAAATCGGTTTCCGCCGTGTTTTTTGAAAAAATTTGGATGCACTTGCGGCTCGTTTGAAAAAAATGTTATACCTTTGCGCGCGAAAATTAAACGATGACGAAGACGAAAACGAAAACGAAAACGAAAATCGAAAATTCGTAAATCGAAAATCAGAAAGACGAAATCGAAAATCGAAAATTCGTAAATCGAAAATCAGAAAGACAAAAACAATAAACAAAACTTCACTAAACTCAATGCGTAATTTTTATTTATTATTTCTTATTTTTTATTTCCTTCCCAGTGCTCAGGCACAAAGCGACTGGGAAGGCAGCCTGGAGGCTGACTTTGTGAGCAGCTACATCTGGAGAGGACTCAACCAGGGTCACGTGGCCCTGCAGCCGGAAATGTCGGTAGGATGGAAAGGACTGAGCCTGTCGGCATGGGGCAGCGTGGGACTGAGCGGCCACAAGGACGACTTCCGCGAGATAGACCTGACGCTAAGTTACGAGACGGGTGGACTGTCGCTCGGCGTCAAAGACTACTGGACCGACGAGCACGACAACCGCTTCTTCTACTTCAAGGGCCAGGAGACGGGCCACGCCGTCGAGGGCTTCGTGAGCTACGACTTCGGCCCGTTGAGTGCCTCGTGGCAGACCTTCTTCGCCGGCAACGACTATCAGGAGAGCGACGGCAAGCGCACCTACAGCTCCTACTTCCAGCTGCAAGCCCCCTTCCGCTTAGTCACCTGCGACTGGGAGGCCACGGCGGGACTGGTGCCCTGGGCCTCGGACTACTACTCGACCGGCGGCTTCGGCGTGACGTACCTGTCGCTGCAGGCCACCAAGGAAATCAAGATTACCGACTCGTTCTCGCTGCCGCTGTTCGGCCAGCTCATTGCCAACCCTGCCAGCCAGCACATGTATTTCGTAGCAGGTTTCACCCTTAAAGCATTTTAGGCCATGACATATTCCGAACTGTTCAGCAAAGAAGAGGTCAACACCGGACGGCAGTGGGCGTTCGACTTCGCCAAGTTCATAGCCATCGTAGGCATGGTGCTGGTGCACACCTTTATATATATATGGGACGAGGACGGCCTGGATGAGGGCTTCCAGTACCGTCTCAACAACATCTACGGCGGCGTGCTGGCGGCACCCGTCTTCATGTTCGCCATGGGTGTGGGCGTAGCCTACAGCCGCAACACCAGTGCCGCCACCATGCTGCAGCGCGGCATCAAGCTGCTCGTGGCCGGCGCGTTGCTCAACGCCGTGCGCTGTCTGCCGCAGCTGCTGCTGTGGAAGACGGGCTACGGCCCCCAGCACTACGACTGGTTCATCGAGGAAGTCTACCTCTTCGACATCCTGCCCTTTGCCGGCGTGGCGTTCCTGCTCTTCGCCCTGCTGCGCCGTCTGAAGGCCTCGCCGACGGCCGTCCTGCTCACGGGCGTGGCCCTGTCGGTCTTCGGCACCTTTGTCCGCTCCGTCGACATGGGCAGCACGGCGCTCAACCTGCTGTGCTATCCCTTCATCGGCATTCATGTGGGCGCCGTCTGGTCCAGCTTCCCGTTGGCCAACTGGTTCATCTTCGTGGCTGCGGGCTACTGGTTTGGCCGCCTCATCCGCCGCTGCACCGACCCGAACTACCTCTATGCCCTGCTGTCGCCGGTGGCAGGCTTCCTCTTCGCCGTATGCATGATTTACCTGACGACGCGCCAGGAGGGCATGTTCAGCGACGCCAACGACGACTACTTCTACTACCTCACACCCTTCGACGCCTTCGTCTGCATCATGGGAGCCGTCATGGTGGCAGGCATCGGCCACTTCCTGATGCCCCACGAGCCGAAGGTCGTTCAGCACGAGGTCAGGCAGGTAGCCACCGACGTCACACGCATCTACCTCATCCACTGGGTTTTCGTGTGCTATCTCGTAGGCGGACTCTTAGACGGCGTGCTCGACATCTACCCCGCCGACCCCCTGCTGCTGCTCGTCGGCATGGCCATACTCTACGCCTCGGCATGGCTGGCACGGCGCGAGCCTTTCACACGCATCAAGATATAAAAACCATAATTAAGAACCGTTTAAAAAATAACTTGGTATGATTTTGACTGAACACAAAGACACAAAGACACAAAGTTTTTCTTGGCACTGCGACCAGCTCAACTCTTTGTGTCTTTGTGTCTTTGTGTTCCATAAATAATTTCGTCCCAACTTATTTTTTAATCATTACTAAGCATCTTCGTCAGCAGCCATGACAAAGTGAATATCTAAAAAAACGGTCTGAAATTTTTCCTTTTAAGAATTATTAATTACCTTTGCACCGCGCTTCCGAATAGAGGCGCGGACATTTTTATTTGCTCAAATCTCTCATCCGAACTGCAACCTCGAAACCAGAGAACAAAAGAGCAATACTTTATCCACATTGGTGCTGCACTACTGATAGTGCAGGCTTCACCATAGTGGATAAAGGGTTGTTGCAGACCTGGATGAGAGTATGGACGAAGACTGCACTATCTCCTTTTGTGCACTCCGCCACGACCGTAAGGGCTGAACAAACTTTTAAACGAGAGCGAATAAAAATGAAAACAAGACAGAAGAAAATGTATGTGCGTCCCCAGGCCGAGGTGCTGGGGATGGGTGATGTGTGCCTGTTGGCCGGTTCCACGTTCAAAGTGACCATAGGGGCAGAACGTAGTGGCTATACCGAAACGGAAGACCTCGACCCCACGGGCCTGCAGGTCAATGGCAGCCGTAGCGGCTACACGGAGACAGAGAACTTAGACGAATAGTCTGACGGGAAGAAAATGACAACAACCAACAATAACAAACAACAAAAGGAAATGAAAAAGCATTTATTTTTCTGGGCTTCCCTGCTCGTGGCAGGGTTAGCTCTGACGGCCTGCGGCGGCGACGACGCCGACGACTTCAGCGACAAGACAACTCCCGTGAAACCCGTTGGCAAGCAGAAGTGGACGGTCACCGTCGGTGCCGGCGTGATGACCCGAGGACTGAACGACGACCTGACTCCGAACTGGTCGACGGACGACGAAGTCTATGTCTACTACGGCAACACGCTGGTCGGTACACTGAAGCCGACGGCCGCTTCCAACAGTGGCAGCGTCACCCTTACCGGCGAGTTAGACGAAGCTGACTATTCCACGGAATCTGGCTCTAACACGTTGAACCTGAGATACAAGTATGGCGCGTCTGGCAATTTCAACGAAACTCCTAATTATTCTGGTCAGAATGGCACGATAGCAGACATTGCCGAGAACTATGACTATATGAATGCCACGGTCACCATTAAGAATGTCGACAACACGGCAAAGACGCTGACCACCGACCCTGCAACATTCCAAAACCTGCAGTCCATTTTCGAGCTGACGTTCACTGAGCCGCTGTTGGAAGGTGATGAAGTTATGATTAGCTGTCCTTCAACGGACGTCCATGTTACTCCTGGAGTAAAAGCTGCTAATGAATCCTTCTATGTTGCTATACCACTGTATGCCGAGTCTTCTAAAACCTCTTTGGATTTTTATGTAACCAGCTCTAATAGTAAATCTCCATATATACTTCCTGGTATAGAAAATAAAATGATGCAGAACGGCAAGAAGTACACAGCAACAATAAAAGTAGAGGCTGTCCAATTGTGGGATGGTGGTCCATGGTGGGCTGTCAAAAACATCGGTGCGTCTGACAAATACGATGAGGGTAGCCTCTTTGCATGGGGTGGTGAATACGTCGGTTTGGGAAGTAGTTGGCGTTTGCCGACAGCTAATGAATTTGATAATCTAATAGCCAAAACGACGTATACTTGGGATTCCAGTAAAAGCGGCTATACTTTTACTGGAAATAGTACAGGTTATGTTGGACGTTCAATTTTTATGCTAAGGTCACCACAGCATCCAGATTATTGGAGTTCAACTGAAGATGATGAGGAATGCGCAATGGCTCTATATCTTGTTGAGTATGCTGTGGAACCGGAATCATGTGGTAAAAATCAAACTAATCCCATCCGCCCCGTCTGGAGTAATTAACCCAAATAGTCTGTAAACCATCCGTCCCCGCCACTGCTTTGCGTTAGGAGTGGCGGGGACTGTTGTCATACTACCGAAAAGCGGACAAAAGCAGACCGCTGACAGGGGGCGGTATCATGGTGATGGGAAAGTGTGCCAACAGCAGGCACACAGTGTGCCTGCGCTGGGCACACAGTGTGCCCACCGTTGGCACACTTTTCAATTTTGGCGATAATTTTCTGGCTGTTTGGTAATTTATTCGTACGTTTGCCATAGGAAACCAACTAAGAGAGCCATGACAGACTGACCGTCAACAGTATTATTGACGAAATCAACCCCTCCTAACCTCCCCTTTCTCTGACCTAAAGGTACAGAGTGTGGCCTTGCAATCCAAGGGGAGGAATTAATTAGCCCATTTAGCTAACTCCCCTCCTTGGAAAGGAGGGGCTGGGGGTGGTTGATAATTCGCAGGTAAATATAATATATTCGTCGATGAAATCAACCCCTCCTAACCTCCCCTTTCCAAGGGGAGGAATTAATTAGCCCATTTTGAAACACCCTCAATTAATTAGCCCATTTTGACACAGCCTCATCTCTTATGTGTAATTTTGCAGCCGTTATTGTGATAAGGTATGAAGATAAGGATAATGACCACGGTATCTTCCCCCATTCCTTTGTGCAGGAGTGGCGGGGCTGTTGTAAGCACAAAAGTGTGCTATTTGTGAAACAAAAAAACTACCCGCACCCACAACACCCACAACACTGGACTTCAGTGTCGTGGGTGTTGTGGGTGCGGGTAGAAAAAATGATGGTCATAAATAAAATTCCCATGGTTGGAATTTTGCTGATGAGCCTTAGAATGTCCGCCGTCAGCATCATCAATGAGAAGCCGTTTGAAAAGCAGCCGTCAAGAATGGCGTGCCTGAAAAAATTATGTGGCAGAGTGTTGTATAAAAGCAAAAAATCATGTACCTTTGCAGCCGTCGTCGGCCTGCTGCTCGTCGCCATCGCCATACGCTACGCCTCGGCATGGCTGGCACGGCGCAAACCGTTCACACATATCAAGATATTAAAAAAAATGAAATATGACGCTTTCTGACAATTTAGAGGCAAGACGCAAGAAGCAAGAGGCACATTTTAACATTTTAACATTTTAACCTCAAAACGCTATGGCTGAAAAAATATTGATTACGGGGGCCAGCGGGTTTATAGGCTCGTTCATCGTGGAGGAGGCCCTGACGCGCGGCATGGAGACGTGGGCGGCAGTGCGCCCGGGCAGCAGCAGGCAGTTCCTGACGGACGACCGCATCAGGTTCGTTGAACTGGACCTCGCGTCGGAGGAGATCCTGAAGCAGCAGCTGCAGGGCCTCAGCTTCGACTACGTGGTGCATGCCGCCGGGGTCACCAAGTGCCTCGACAGGCAGGACTTCTTCCGCACCAACACCGAGGGCACGCAGCACTTAGTGCGGGCGCTCATGGCCTTGGGCATGCCGCTGAAGCGCTTCGTCTACATCAGTTCGCTGAGCGTCATGGGAGCCATACGCGAGCGGCAGCCCTACACCGAGATACGCGACGACGACGAGCCGCGGCCCAATACGGCCTACGGGCAGAGCAAGTTGCAGGCGGAACGGTGGCTGGACGGGGTGGACGGGCTGCCGTATGTGGTGCTGCGGCCGACGGGAGTCTACGGGCCGCGCGAGCGCGACTACTACATGATGGCCAAGAGCATACAGCAGCACCTGGACTTTGCCGTGGGCTACCGGCGGCAGGACATCACCTTCGTCTACGTCAGCGACGTGGTGCAGGCCGTCTTTCTGGCCTTGGAGCGCGGACGGACGGGACGCCGCTACTTCCTGAGCGACGGCGAGGTGTACCAGTCGACGACGTTCAGCGACCTGCTGCACAAGGAGTTAGGCTGCCCGTGGCGCGTGCGCCT
This sequence comes from Prevotella sp., assembly GCA_017458125.1. Classification (GTDB taxonomy): domain Bacteria; phylum Bacteroidota; class Bacteroidia; order Bacteroidales; family Bacteroidaceae; genus Prevotella. Next base: position 26,406 of record JAFTGB010000004.1, on the reverse strand, counting down.
GACGGCACCGCTGTGGCTGCTGCGCATCATCACCTGCTGCGGCGAACTGTCGGCGCGCCTGACGGGCAAGGTGACGGCACTGAACAGCGACAAATACAACATCATGCGGCAGCGCAACTGGCGTTGCGACATCGGGCCTGCCCGCCGCGAGTTAGGTTATGAGCCTAAGGTCGGGCTGGCCGAGGGCGTACGGCGCAGCGTCCGGTGGTACAGGGAGCACGGGTGGCTGTGAGGAAATAAGAAATAAGAAATAAAAAATAAAAAATAAAAATTGAGCGTTAAGGAACTGTTTCAGATTGAGAAGAAAGGGCCGCGCGGTCTGTTGGCTGCCGAGTGGGTGGTCATGGGCTATCTGGCGTTTACGCTGGTGGTCATAGCGGCCCTGTGGGGACAGCTGCCAAATGCGGGCGAGCTGCTGCGCGGCCGCTGCCAGTATGTGGTGGTGACGCTGGCCATGTGTGGTGCCTACCGCCTGGTGCCCTGCCGGCTGATGATGCTGGCGCGCGTCGCCGTGCAGATGGCATTCTTAGGCTGGTGGTACCCCGACACCTACGAGCTGAACCGCCACCTGCCTAACCTCGACCATCTGTTCGCCTCGGCGGAGCAGGCTGTCTTCGGCTGCCAGCCCTCGCTGCTCTTCGCGCAGCGGGTGCCGTGGGGCTGGTTCTCGGAGCTGATGTGTCTGGGCTATGTCAGCTATTTCCCGCTCATCGCCCTTACCACGTTCTACTACTTCCTGCAGCGTTACCAAGAGTTCCACAGGGCTGTGTTCGTCATCATGGCCTCCTTCTTCACCTACTATGTCATCTATGTACTGCTGCCCGTCACGGGACCTCAGTTCTACTACTTGGCGGCAGGCGAGGAAAAGATAGCCGCCGGCATCTTCCCTGACGTCGGCGACTGGTTCCTGACACACTCGGAGCGTATGGCGGCACCGGGATGGAGTGACGGCGTCTTCCACCGGCTGCTCCACATGGCACACGATGCCGGCGAACGTCCCACAGCTGCTTTCCCCAGCAGCCATGTCGGCATCACCACGGTGCTCATGCTGTTGGCCATACGCACGCGCAGCCGCCGCTTAGTGCTGACGATGCTGCCTTTCTACGTGCTGATGTGCCTGGCCACGGTCTACATCTACGCGCACTACGCCATAGACGCCATTGCCGGCCTCGTCACCGGAGCAGTCTTCTACTATGCTTTTTATAAGTTAAAAGGTTAAGAAGCAAGAGAAACGTCTAATAGTAAGGTGTTCTCTTGCTTCTTAACCTTTTAACCCTTTAAATTTTTAACTTTTTAACCCTTATTGTCACTAATCAGGCACTCTCCCGTCATGTCGGCAGGCTGTTCCAAGCCCATGATGTGCAGGATAGAGGGAGCGACGTCAGCCAACCGGCCGTTCTTCACCGTTGCCGAGTTGTTATCGGTCACATAGATGAAGGGTACGGGGTTCAGCGAGTGTGCCGTGTTCGGCGTGCCGTCAGGGTTGATGGCGTTGTCGGCGTTGCCGTGGTCGGCAATGATGATGGCCTCGTAGCCGTTGGCCTTGGCAGCCTCGATGACGTCACGCACGCAGTTGTCGACGGCCCAGACGGCCTTGGCTATGGCGTTGTAGACGCCCGTGTGACCCACCATGTCGCCGTTAGCGAAGTTAACCACGATGAAGTCGTACTCCTGCGTGTTGATGGCTCCGACGAGCTTGTCCTTCACCTCGTAGGCCGACATCTCGGGCTTCAGGTCGTAGGTAGCTACCTTGGGGCTGGGCACCAGAATGCGGTCCTCGCCCTCGAAGGGCTGCTCGCGACCGCCGTTGAAGAAGAAGGTGACGTGGGCGTACTTCTCCGTCTCTGCCGTATGCAGCTGCCGCTTGCCCTGACGCGAGAGGTATTCGCCTAAGGTGTCCATCACGTTCTCCTTGGGGAAGAGGATGTGAACACCCTGGAAGGAGGCATCGTATGGTGTCATACAGTAATACTGCAGTCCGGGGATGGTCTTCATGCCCTGCTCCGGCATGTCCTGCTGGGTCAGCACGATGGTGAGCTCCTTAGCACGGTCGTTGCGGAAGTTGATGAAGATGACGACGTCGCCCTCCTCGATGCAGCCGTTGACTGAAGCATTGTGGATGGGCTTGATGAACTCGTCGGTAACGCCCTCGTCGTACGACTCCTGCATGGCCTGCACCATGTCGGTGGCTTGCTTACCCGTACCCTTGACTATCAGGTCGTAGCCTTCCTTGACGCGCTCCCAGCGCTTGTCGCGGTCCATGGCGTAGAAACGTCCCACAATGCTGGCAATGGCGGCATCGTTCTCCTGGCAGACCTTCTGCACCTGCTCGATGAATCCCTTGCCCGAGTGGGGGTCGGTGTCGCGGCCGTCCATGAAGCAGTGGACGAACACCTGCTGCTTCAGCCCGTAGGCCTTGCCTATCTCGATGAGCTTGAACAGATGATCCAGCGAGGAGTGCACGCCGCCGTCTGAGGTCAGTCCCATCAGGTGCAGCTTCTTGCCCTGCTCTTTGGCGTAGGTGTAGGCAGCCTTCACCTGCGGGTTCTCCATGATAGAGCCGTCCCGGCAGGCACGGTTGATCTTCACCAAGTCCTGATAGACGATGCGTCCGGCACCGATGTTCAGGTGTCCTACCTCTGAGTTTCCCATCTGACCGTCGGGCAGTCCGACATCCTCGCCGCTGGCGGCAAGCTGTGCATGTGCCGAGGTGGCTGTTAACAGGTCGAGATACGGTGTCGGCGTGTTGTAAATGACATCGCCCTTACCGTGTTGTCCGATTCCCCATCCGTCGAGAATCATGAGTAATGCTTTCTTTGCCATAAATTATTTTCTTTTAATGAGTACGTTCTTTAGGGGTGCAAAGGTACGAAAAAAAAGAAAGAATGTCCGCTTTTTCCTTTATTTTTTTGTATCGTATATGCAGGTGATGACATTTTCAGCGCTTAAACATCTTTATATTAAATAAGAAATAAAAAATAAGAAATAACAATTTTATGAACGTAAGAGAATTGGAATTGCTTGCAGAGAAAAACCGCAAGCGACTGGTCGAGGTGGTGTACGCCGCCAAGGCCGGTCACATCGGTGGCGACTTGTCGTGCCTGAACGTCATGACGGCACTGTATTTCGACGTGATGAAGAACATAGACCCTGCAAACCCCGGGAACGAGGGGCGCGACCGTTTCGTGCTCTCGAAGGGGCATTGTGTGGAAGCGCTCTACGTGACGCTTGAGGCCAAGGGGTTCCTGAAGCCTGAGGTGCTGGACACGTTAGGACAGTTCGGCTCCATCCTGAGCGGGCATCCCACCATCGAGGTGCCGGGCATCGAGGTCAACAGCGGAGCCTTAGGACACGGGCTGCCCATCGGTGTCGGCATGGCCATTGCCGCCAAGATGGACAAGCAGGCGTGGCGCACTTTCGTCATGATGGGCGACGGCGAACAGGGCGAGGGCTCCATCTACGAGGCTGCCATGGCCGGCAGCAAGTACAAGCTGGACAATCTGGTAGCCATCATCGACCGCAACAACCTGCAAATATCGGGCGACACGGAGGACGTGATGCCCATCGAAAGCATTCGCGAGCGGTGGACGGCCTTCGGCTGGGACGTGAAGGAGACGAACGGCGACGCGATGGACGACATACTGCGCACCTTCCGCAGCATCGACTACAGCAACGGCAAGCCCCACCTGGTAGTGAGCAATACCACCAAGGGCCGCGGCGTCTCGTTCATGGAAGGCATTGCCAAGTGGCACCACGGCGTGCTGAACGAGCAACAGTGCCGCGAGGCCGTGAAGGAAATCAGTGAGCGCATCGCCGCGTTGGAGAAATAAATTGAGAAATCGAAAATCATTAAATCGAGAATAACCAAGATGATTGCATGCAGAAAACAGTTTACTGACACGCTGCTGGAACTGGCACGTGAAGACAAGAATATCATCGCCGTCACCACCGATGCCCGAGGCTCGGTGACATTAGGCGACTATGCTGCGGCACTGCCGGAGCAGTTTGTGGAGTGCGGAATCGCAGAGCAGGACGCCGTAGGCATATCCGCCGGACTGGCCCACTCGGGCAAGAAAGTGTTCTGCTGCGGGCCTGCCTGTTTCTATGTAGCCCGCAGCTTAGAACAGGTGAAGGTCGACCTGGCCTACTCCGAGAACCCTGTCACCATCTTAGGTGTCTCGGGTGGCGTAGCCTACGGAGCCTTAGGAGCCACGCACCACTCGCTGCACGACATTGCCGTGCTGCGCACTTTCCCGGGGATGACCGTCTGCCTGCCCTCCGACTGGCGCTTCACCCGAAAGTTGGTGCGCCTGCTCGTCGACTACGACAAGCCGTGCTACGTCCGCGTGGGGCGTGCTGCCGTGCCTGACGTCTATGCCGACGACGACTTCGACGTGGTGCCCGGCAAGGCCATCCAGCTGCTCGACGGCTCCGACGTGACCATTGTGGCTGCCGGAGAGACCGTCTACCACGCATGGCAGGCGGGGCTGAAGCTGCAGCAGGACGGCATCAGGGCCCGTGTGCTCGACAGTTCATGGATTAAGCCCTTCGACACAGAGGCTATCCTAAAGGCTGCCCATGAGACGGGCCGCATCGTCACCGTTGAGGAACACTCGCAGTTCGGTGGACTGGGTGCTATGGTGTGCGAGACGCTCAGCGAGCATCCCGTCCCCGTCCGCATCCTCGGCATTCCCGACGAGAATGTCGTTCACGGCACAAATACCGAGATTTTCCACCATTACGGTCTGGACGCTGAAGGCATAGCGAAGTCAACCTTAGATTTCATCAAATGAACTACATCATAGCAATAGACCAGAGCACGTCGTCAACGAAAGCCTTGCTGTTCGACGAACAATGCCACGTGGTGGCACGCACCAATGTGGACCACAAGCAGTACTACCCCCAGACGGGCTGGGTGGAGCACGACGCAGAGGAGATATACCAGAACATGATAGCTGCCATCAGACAGCTGGTAGCCGACTACCTGTCGGCAGACAACCAGTTCTCGCTGGCCATCACCAACCAGCGCGAGACCGCTGTCGTGTGGAATCGGCTGACGGGCAAGCCCGTCAGCCGCGCCGTCGTGTGGCAGGACACACGAGGCGCTGAACTCTGCCGCCAGCTGCGCGCCGAGGGTCATGCCAAGCATGTGTTCGACAAGAGCGGACTGCTGATAGACCCTAACTTCTCGGCTACCGCCATCAAGTGGCTCCTCGACAACGTGGACGGCGCACGCCAGCTCAGCACCCGCGGCGAGCTGCTTATGGGCACTATGGACACATGGCTCATCTGGAAACTCACAGGCGGAAAGGTGCACGCCACCGACTACACCAACGCCTCGCGCACCATGCTGTTCAACATCCACACCATGCAGTGGGACGACGACCTGCTGAGACTCTTCGACATACCGCGCTCGATGATGCCCGAGGTGAAGCCGTGCGATGCCATATACGGCGAAACCACCTGCGAGGGACTGTTCAGCCAACCCATAGCCATTGCCGGTGTCTTAGGCGACAGCCACGGTGCGCTGGTCGGCCAGATGTGTTTCGACACCGGTTCCGGCAAGGTGACCTACGGCACGGGGTCCAGCGTCATGGTCAACATCGGCCAGCAGCCCAAGGCCGCCCCCGCCGGTCTGGTCACCAGCGTCGGCTTCTCGGCCTTCGGCAGGGTGTACTACGGTTTTGAAGGCAACATCTACAGCACGGGAGCCACGCTGAAGTGGATGGCCGACCAGCTGCAGCTCGTAGGTCATCCGTCCGAGATGGAGGCGCTGGCCACCAGCGTCGGCGACAACGGAGGCGTCTACATCGTCCCCGCCTTCTCAGGGCTGGGAGCGCCATGGTGGCAGTCCGGTGTCAAAGGTGCCGTCTTCGGCCTTACCTTCGCCACGACGAAGGCCCACATCCTACGTGCCGCCTTGGAGTCGATAGCCTACCAGATAAAGGACCTGGTGGATGTCATGTCGCGTGCCACAGGCGGAAAGCTATGCGAGATATGTGCTGACGGCGGTCCGACAAAGAACAGGTTCCTCATGCAGTTCCAGGCCGACATGCTCGACACCCCCGTGGTGTGCACCGAGGTTGACGACGCATCGGCGCTCGGTGCCGTCGTCATGAACGGCTTTGCCCGCGGACTGTGGAAGTCGTTCGACGACGTCGCCGCCTTCCGCAAAGTGACACAAACCTTCCTGCCCCGTCCCTCGGCAACAAAAGAAACGCTCTATCTGGGCTGGCGCAATGCCGTCAACCAGCTGATAAGAAATTAAAGGGTTAAAAGGTTAAAAAGTTAAAAGGTTATGCACAATTTTTATTTCTTATTTCTTATTTATTATTTCTTTTTCTTCCTGTCCGCCGCGAGCCATGCCCAGACCGAGGTTCCACAGCTCACCAACGTCATGTCCAGGGAGAATATGTCGCTCAACGGCGACTGGAACTACATCGTTGACGTACAGGAAGAAGGATACTACGACTACCGCATGAAACCCACACGGTGGGGATTCTTCCGTAATGCCAAGCCCCAGAAGCCCGAAGACCTGATAGAGTACGACTTCGACAAGGCTCCCACCATGCACATTCCTGGCGACTGGAACACGCAGGACGAGCGTCTCTTCTTCTACGAGGGCACCGTCTGGCTGAAGACCAGTTTCCAAGCCCGGGTACCCATCGAGGACTACCGCACGCTGCTCTACTTCGGTGCCGTCAACTACGACTGCCGCGTGTGGCTTAACGGGCGCGAGTGCGGCCACCACGAGGGCGGCTTCACCCCCTTCAACTTCGACGTCACCGACCTGCTGAAGAACGGCGAGAACGTGCTCATCGTCAAGGTCGACAACAAACGGCGCGCCGACGCTGTGCCCACACTCATCTTCGACTGGTGGAACTACGGCGGCATCACCCGCGACGTCATGCTGGTCAGGGTGCCACCCACGTACATTGAGCAGTTCAGCCTGCCCCTCATGCCGCTGAAAGACAAGAAGAAACGCACCATGGCCTTCAGCGTCAAGCTGAACAAGGCCGAGGCAGGCCGCAAGGTGACCGTCAGCATCCCGGAACTGAAGTTAAAACAGATGGTGACCACTGACGCACAGGGCATGGCATCGGCCATGCTGACCACCAAGAAGCTCACCCTCTGGAGCCCGCAGCACCCTAAGCGCTATCAGGTGGAAGTATCGCTGGCGGGCAACGGCGCCGACGTCGTCGTCGACTCCATTGGTTTCCGCACCATTCAGACGCGCGGCAAGCAGCTGCTGCTGAACGGCGAGCCCATCTTCCTGAAAGGTATCTCCATACATGAGGAGAAGCCCTTCGGCGGCGGCCGCGCCTGCTCTACTGAAGATGCACACACCTTACTCACTTGGGCTAAGGAACTGGGCTGCAACTTCGTACGCCTGGCCCACTATCCGCACAACGAGTATGCCGTACGCGAGGCTGAGCGCATGGGATTCCTTGTTTGGAGCGAGATACCGTGCTACTGGACTATCGACTGGACTAACAAACAGACCTTCCGAAACGCCCAGCGCCAGCTGACAGACATGATCAGCCGTGACCAGAACCGTGCCGCCGTCATCATCTGGAGCATAGCCAACGAGACCCCGCACGGCGCCGACCGCGACCGTTTCCTCAGCCGACTGGCCCAGCATGCCCGCAGCCTTGACAGCACCCGTCTCATCTCCATGGCCATGGAGGTCACTCAGGCCTCCAACTACAAAAACCGGCTGAAGGACAATATGAACAAGTATGTCGATGTGGTGTCGTTCAATCAGTACATCGGCTGGTACCGCGACGTCAACGACGCTCCGAAGATGGAATGGGAAATCCCGTACAACAAGCCCGTCATCATCAGCGAGTTTGGCGGAGGAGCCCGCTACGGCCTGCACGGCGACAAGAACCAGCGTTGGACAGAGGAGTTCCAGGAGAACCTCTACATCCAGAACACGGCCATGCTTGACAAAATCGACGGACTGGCAGGCACTACGCCCTGGATCCTCAAAGACTTCCGCTCGCCGCGCCGCGTGCTGAACGGCATTCAGGACTATTACAACCGCAAGGGACTCTTCTCTGACAATGGCGAGAAGAAGAAGGCTTTCTACGTGCTGAAGTCGTGGTACGAGAAACGTTAAAAGGTTAAAAAGTTAAACATTAAACAATCCTTCTCTAAACTCTAAACAAAACAACAATGAAAAACGGAAAGACATGCTTTGGCGTGATCATCGGTACACGCGCCTATTTCAACTCAGCACTGGCAAAGGACGTGCGCAAACAGCTGCTCAAGACTTTGGACGAAGGCGGCTATGAGTATGTCATACTGCCCGAAGACGCTACGCCCACGGGCAGCAGTTCAATAGAAACCCGCGAGGACGGCCTGAAAGTATCGAGACAGTTCCGCGACCACCGCGACGAGATTGACGGCATCATCGTCTCGCTGCCTAACTTCGGGTTCGAGATAGGCATCATCAACGCCATCAGCGACGCCAACCTCGGCGTACCCGTCATGGTGCAGGCCTGCGACGACGACAACGACAAGGTAGACCTGGACAACCGTCGCGACGCTTTCTGCGGCAAGATTTCGGTGTGTAACAACCTCTACCAGTACGGCATTCCCTTCACCGACACCACGCTGCACACCTATTCTATATATGACCCCCTGCTCAGGAAGGACATCGACCGCTTCGCCGCCGTCTGCCGCGTGGTCAACGGACTTCGCCACTGCCGACTCGGACAGATAGGCACGCGTCCGTTGGGCTTCAACACCTGCCGCGCCAGCGAGAAGCTGCTGCAGCGCTCGGGCATCACCGTGGTGCCTGCCGACCTGTCTGAGCTGCTCTTTGCTGCCCAAAAGGTCAGCGACGACGACCCCAAGTTCATCGAGATGTGCAACCGCACGTGCAACTACGCCAAAGTGCCAGACAACTACCGCGACAAGCTGAACATCCAGGCCAAATTCAGCGTGGCTGTCGAGAACTGGATTGAAGCCAACGACGTGCAAGCCGTAGCCATACAGTGCTGGGACTCGTTGGAGCAGAACTACGGCTGCGCACCCTGCGTCACCATGTCGATGCTCTCCGACAAGCTCATCCCCGCCGCCTGCGAGACCGACCTGGCCGGAGCCGTGTCCATGTATGCCCTCACCTTAGCCTCAGGAAAAGCCTCTGCCCTGCTCGACTGGAACAACAACTTCGCCGAAGACCGCAACAAGTGCGTGTGCACCCACTGCGGCAACTATGCCAAGTCGTTCGTCGGCAACGATGACCTCAAGTTAGGGCCGCTCGGCGTCTTAGGCCGCACATTGGGCAAGGTAAAGACCTTCGGCGCCGTCTATGCCAAAGTGTCCGAAGGCCCCTTCACCTTCTTCCGCATCTCCACCGACGACCCCAAGGGCTGCATAAAGGCCTACTTAGGCAAGGGCCAGATTACCAACGACCCCTACGGCATGGACGGTTGCATCGCCGTGACTCAGGTTGACAACCTGCAGAAGCTGATGAAGTACATCTGCAAGAACGGCTTCGAGCACCACGTCGCTATGTGCCGCACCGACGTCGTCGACATCCTCAACGAGGCTATCGACACCTACTTAGGCTGGAACCTCTACGTCCACGAATAGGCACTGTCCTGACGCAGTATGCTGAAGACCCTCCTCCGACAAGTCGGTCACTACCGCACGGCATCGGTGCTCACACCCGTGTTCACCGCACTTGAGGTGGTAATGGACGTGCTGATACCATACGTGACGGCCTCGCTCATCGACCGCGGCATCAATGCCGGCGACATCCAGCAGGTCTACTACTACGGCACCGTCATGATAGGTATGGCCTTTCTGAGTTTAGGCTTCGGCATTCTGGCAGGCCGGTCGTCAGCATACGCGTCAACCGGCTTTGCCGCCAACCTGCGTTCGGCTATGTATCGCAACATACAGTCGTTCGCCTTCTCCGACATCGACAAATACTCGACGCCGGGGTTGGTGACGCGTATGACTACTGACGTCAACGCCCTGCAGAACGCCTACCAGCAGGTACTGCGCATCAGCGTACGTGCACCCTTCCGCCTGGTGCTCAGCATCCTGATGTGCATGGTCATCGACGTCCGTCTGTCACTTATCTTCGCTGTAGCCCTCGTAGTGCTCAGCCTGTCGCTCTATCATATCATCTCGCGTGTGGCCCGTCTCTTCCAGCAAGTGTTTGTCAAGTACGACGAGCTGAACCAGAGCGTGCAGGAGAACATTGCCGCCATCCGCGTAGTGAAGGCTTTTGTGCGCGAGGACTACGAGAACCAGAAGTTTGCGCGTGCCGCCGAAGGCCTCTACCGTCTCTACGTGAAAGCCGAGAGTCTCATGGCCCTCAACCATCCCATCATGAACATGGTGGTCTATGGCTGCATTATCGCCCTGTCGTGGTTCGGTGCCCACTACATCGTGGATGGCACACTGACGACGGGCGAGCTGGCATCGCTGTTCACCTACGTCATGTCCATCCTCATGTCCCTCATGATGCTCTCCATGATTTTCGTCATGCTGACACAGAGCGCGGCGTCAGCCAAGCGCGTGGCCGAAGTCATTGAGGAACAACCCGACATCACCAACCCCACGAATGCCGTCACCGAGGTCAGCGACGGCAGCATCGCCTTCAACGGCGTGCGCTTCGACTACGCTTCCCGGCAGCCCGCCCCGCAGGGCACCCATAAGCGTTCCGCCCTCTACAACGTCACCTTCCGCATCGAAAGCGGCCAGACTGTGGGCATCATCGGCGGCACAGGCTCCGGCAAGTCGACACTGGTCAACCTCATCAGTCGCCTCTATGACCCCACGAAAGGAGAGGTGCTGGTGGGTGGTCGCAACGTCAGGGACTACGACCTCACCACGCTGCGCTCAGCCGTCAGCGTGGTCTTGCAGCAGAACATCCTGTTCAGCGGCACCATCCTCGACAACCTGCGCTGGGGCAAGCCCGACGCCACCTTGGAGGAGTGCCGGTGGGCGTGTTATCTGGCACAGGCAGACGAGTTCATCGACCAGATGGCTGACGGCTACGACACGTACATCGAACAGGGCGGCGCCAACGTCAGCGGCGGCCAGCGCCAGCGCCTGTGCATAGCCCGTGCCCTGCTGAAACAGCCCCGGATATTAGTGCTCGACGACTCCACGTCGGCCTGCGACACCGCCACTGACGCCCGCATCCGCCAGGCCCTGCACACCCAGTTGCCTGCCATGACAAAGGTCATCATCGCCCAGCGCATTCTCAGCGTGCGCGAATGCGACCGCATCATGGTCATGGATAACGGCGTCATCACTGGCTTCGGCACCCATGACGAGCTGCTGCGCACCAACAGCCTCTATCAGGAAATCAACGCCATACAAAGCGAGGACGTCGGCGACTTCGATGCCATCACCCAGAAAGGAGGTGCCTCATGAGACAGCCCGCTTTTGGCCGCGCTCAGTGTGCTCAGGCCGGTTTCCAGCGTGCCAGTCGCGAACAGAAGGACACCCTACGGCGCATGACAGCCTTCGTTTGGCTTCACTACCGCTGGCTCATGCTTGTGGTGCTGGTTTGTGTCTTGGTGGCTTCGCTCACGTCGCTGGTGTCATCGCTCTTCACACGGACGCTCATCGACGACTACATCATACCGTTAACGCAAGCAGACAACCCAGAGTACGCCTCATTAGCACAGACGCTTTTCATGCTTGCGCTCATCCTGCTCTTCGGTACCGTTTGCTCCTACGCCTACAACCGACTAATGATTACCATCTCGCAGGGCATCATGCTACGGTTGCGCAAAGCCGTCTTCGAACGCATGGAGCACTTGCCCCTGACCTATTTCGACCAGCGGTCGCACGGCGACATGATGTCAGTCTATACCAACGACGTCGACTCGCTGCGCCAGATGATCAGTACCGCCATGGCCCAAGTGTTCTCCAGCATCATCACCATCGTTGCCACCTTCACCTCCATGCTGGTGCTCAGCATTCCGCTGACGCTGGTCAGCGTGCTGATGGCCACGGTCATGGTCGTGGTAACGGGATGGCTGGGCAAGCGGTCGCGCAACTACTTCCGCACGCAGCAGCAGTCGCTGGCGCGTGTCAACGGCTTTATCGAGGAAATGATGACAGGTCAGAAGGTGGTCAAGGTGTTCTGCCACGAGCAACAAGCCATGCACCAGTTTGAAGCCATCAACGAACAGCTGCGCACATCGGCATGCAGTGCCAACCGCATCGCCAACATCGTCATGCCCGTCAACGGCAACCTCGGCAACTTAGGGTACGTGCTGATAGCCGTCGTCGGAGCCACGCTGGCCCTTTCTCATTCCTCATCACTCTTTCCTCATTTGACATTAGGCACCCTCGTGGCCTTCCTGCAACTGAACAAGAGTTTCACGCAGCCCGTCACACAGGTTTCGCAGCAAATCAACAGCGTGCTCAACGCCTCCGTGGGTGCTGAGCGCGTCTTTGCACTCATGGATGCCCAACCTGAAGTGGACGAAGGCACCACCATGCTCACCGCTCCCAAGGGCGACGTCGACTTCCAGCAGGTCGACTTCGGCTATACGGCAGACAAGCAGATACTCTTCGGCATCAACATCAACACGTCGCCCGGCCAGAAGATAGCCTTCGTAGGCGGTACGGGAGCCGGCAAGACCACCATCATCAACCTCATCAACCGCTTCTACGAACTGCAGGGTGGCGAGATACGCTACGACGGCATCCCCGTCAGCGACATCAGCAAGGCTTCGCTGCGCCGCAGCATGAGCATCGTGCCGCAGGAGACGCGCCTCTTTACAGGCACCGTCTTAGACAACATACGCTACGGACGACTGGAAGCCACCGACGAGGAATGCCGTCAGGCAGCGCGCTTAGTGGGTGCCGACGACTTCATACGCCGACTGGGTCAAGGCTACGACACGCTGCTGCAGGCTGACGGCGGCAACCTCAGCCAGGGCGAGCGCCAGCTCATCGCCATTGCCCGTGCGGCCGTGGCTAACCCGCCCGTGCTCATTCTCGACGAAGCCACCAGCTCCATCGACACGCGCACCGAACGACTGGTCCAACAGGGCATGGACCGCCTCATGCAGGGCCGCACCACTTTCGTCATCGCCCACCGTCTGAGCACCGTGCGTAATGCCGACCAAATCATCGTACTGGACCATGGCCGCATTCTGGAGCAAGGCACGCACGATGAGCTTCTACGCCTGCGCGGCCGCTACTACCTGCTCTACACCGGAGGCACAAATAATTGAAGACAGAGTACGCGATTTTTAAAATTTATTCGTACCTTTGCAGACACTTATCATAAAGACAAACAGCATGACAATGAAGAAATACATGATAGCCGCCGTGGCCGCGCTGGCACTGACGGCATGCAGCGAGAAGAAGTTCCATGTGGAAGGCACCATAGCCAACGCCAAAGACTCAGTGCTTTACTTTGAAAACATCAGTCTGACCGGCCCCGAAGTGCTCGACTCCGTCAAACTGGGCGACGACGGCGCGTTCAGCTTCAGCGGCGCGGGTCAGGAAGTGCCCGACTTCTACCGCCTTCGCATCGGCAACCAGATCATCTCGCTCAGCATCGACTCCACGGAGACGGTGACCATACGTGGCACATGGCCGCAGATGGCTGGCAGTTACGAGGTCAGCGGGTCGGAGAACTGCCAGAAAATCAAGGAGCTGGCACTGATGCAGATGGATCTGCAGCGGCGTGCCCTGGCCGTAAGCCGCAGCGAGGCCCTGACCGTCGACGCTTCCAACGACAGCATCCTGTCCATGATCAAAGCCTACAAAGACGACGTCAAGACGCGCTATATCTTCCCCAACCCGGGCAAACCCTATGCCTACTTCGCCCTGTTCCAGACCATGGGTGACATGCTGCTCTTCAACCCCCGCACCGACCGCGACGACATCAAGGTGTTTGCTGCCGTAGCCACCAGCTGGGACACCTACTGGCCTGACGCCGAACGCGGCAGGAACCTGCACAACATTGCCTTGGAGGGCATGAAGAACGTGCGCATAGCCGACGCGCAGAACAACCGTACCATTGACGCCTCGAAGGTGCAGGAGGCCGGACTCATCGACATCGCCCTGCGCGACAACAAGGGACAGCTGCGCCGACTGACGGAGCTGAAGGGCAAGGTGGTGCTGCTCGACTTCCACGTCTTCGCCCTCGACGAGTCGCCGGCACGCATCCTGCTGCTGCGCGAGCTCTACAACAAGTACCACGCTCAAGGGTTGGAGATATACCAGGTGAGCCTCGACGGCGACGAACACTTCTGGAAACAGCAGACGGCGGCACTGCCGTGGGTCTGCGTCCGCGAGGACCAGGGCATGGGTTCCACCACGTTGCGCGTCTACAATGTTCAGGCGGTACCGGAGTTTTTCCTCATCGACCGTGGCAACAACATCGTGGGCCGCTCGCAGACCATTAAGGATGTGGAGCAGTCGGTCAAGGCGCTGCTTTAGGAAATAAGAAATAAAAAATAAGAAATAAAAATTAAGGGCTGCGCCAAACAAGATGCGCAGCCCTTAATTTTTATTTCTTATTTTTTATTTTCAAAAGTCCAGCTTGTCCAAGGCGTCGCTGAAGTCGCGGGGCTCGCTGCTGGGCTCATGGTACTCGTCGTGGCGCTGGGGACGCTCGCGGTTGTCGTTGCGCGGACGGCGCTCGCCGCGGTCACCACGCTCAGGGCGCGGACGACGGTCGCCACGCTCGGGACGCTCAGGGCGCTCGCGGCGGGCGGGACGCTCCTGATAGCCCTCGGGTTTGTCGATGAGTACACGGTGTGAGAGCTTGAACTTGCCCGTCTTGGGGTCTATCTCCAGCAGTTTGACTCGTATCGTGTCGCCCTCCTTGATGCCGGCCTCCTCGACGGTTTCGAGGCGCTTCCAGTCAATCTCGCTGATGTGCAGCAGGCCGTCCTTGCCGGGCATGAACTCGACAAAACAGCCATAGGGCATGATGCTACGCACAATACCCTCGTAGACCTCGCCCACCTCGGGGATGGCCACGATGGCGCGTATCTTGGCAATGGCAGCGTCGATGCTGGCCTTGTCGGGAGCGCTGACCTGCACCTTGCCCACGCCATCAATCTCGTCGATGGTGATGGTGGTGCCGGTGTCCTCCTGCATCTGCTGGATGATTTTTCCGCCCGGGCCAATGACGGCACCGATGAACTCCTTGGGTATGTCGAAGGCCTCGATGCGGGGCACCTGGGGCTTCAGCTCAGGACGCGGCTCGCTGATGGTGTCGGTGATGCACTTCAGAATGTGCTCGCGACCAGCCTTGGCCTGCATGAGGGCTTTCTCTAAGATGTCGAACGACAGGCCGTCGCACTTGATGTCCATCTGGGTGGCGGTCAGACCGTCCTTCGTGCCCGTGGTCTTGAAGTCCATGTCGCCCAGGTGGTCCTCATCGCCGAGGATGTCGCTGAGCACGGCGTACTTGTCTTCACCGGGGTTCTTGATGAGTCCCATGGCAATGCCCGAGACGGGCTTCTTCATGGGTACGCCGGCATCCATCAGTGCCAGTGTGCCGGCACAGACGGTGGCCATGGAGCTGGAACCGTTAGACTCTAAAATCTGCGACACGACGCGCACGGTGTAGGGGAAGTCCTCGGGAATCTGGCCTTTCAGGCCGCGCCAAGCCAAATGTCCGTGGCCTATCTCGCGGCGGCCTACGCCACGCTGGGCTTTGGCCTCGCCGGTGCAGAACGGGGGGAAGTTGTAGTGCAGCAAGAAACGCATGTAGCTCTTGTCGAGTACGTCGTCCACCAGCTTCTCATCCAGCTTGGTACCTAAGGTGACGGTGGTCAGCGACTGCGTCTCGCCGCGGGTGAAGATAGAGCTTCCGTGAGGCATGGGCAGCGGTGACACCTCGCACCAGATGGGGCGTATCTCGTCAGTCTTACGGCCGTCGAGGCGGATGCCCTCGTCCAGGATGCAGCGGCGCATGGCGTCGCGCTCCACGTCGTGGTAGTAGCGGTCCATCATAGCGTACTTCTCGTCCAGCTCGTCCTCGGTGAGGTCAGTGTGCTCGGCAGCATACTGCTCCTTGAAGTCGGCAAGGATTTTCTCGAAGGCCTCGGCACGCTGCTGCTTTTCCAAAGCCTGCTTCGTCACGTCGTAGGCGGGCTGGTAGAGCTCCTTGTTCATGCGCTCGCGCAGCTCCTCGTCGTTCACCTCGTGGTCGTACTCGCGCTTGACGTCGGTGCCTAACTCTTTGGAGAGTGCCGTCTGCAGCTCGCACATGGGCTTGATGGCGGCCATGGCGGCCTTCAGGGCACCTATCATGTCCTGCTCGGAGACTTCTTTCATCTCGCCTTCCACCATCATGATGTTCTCGGCCGAAGCACCCACCATGATGTCCATGTCGGCTTCCTTCATCTGCTCGAAGGTGGGGTCTATGACGTACTGGCCGCCAATGCGGGCCACGCGAACCTCACTGATGGGGCACTCGAAGGGAATATCTGAACAAGCCAGCGCGGCCGATGCAGCAAAACCTGCCAAAGCATCGGGCTGGTCAACGCCGTCGGCGCTGAGCAGCATCACGTTGACAAAAACCTCTGCATGATAATTGCCGGGGAACAGGGGGCGCAACACACGGTCGACCAGACGGCTGGTCAGAATCTCGTTGTCGCCGGGCTTACCCTCGCGCTTGGTGAAACCGCCGGGGAAGCGTCCTGCAGCGGCGTACTGCTCCTTGTAGTCTACCTGCAAGGGCATGAAGTCGGTTCCGGGAACTGCATCTTTTGCGGCACAAACAGTAGCCAGCAGCACGGTGTTGTTCATGCGGAGCACAACGCTGCCGTCAGCCTGCTTTGCCACTTTCCCGGTCTCAATTGTGATGGTTCTTCCATCAGGCAATTGAATACTCTTTGTAATTACGTTCATCTTGATTTAAAACATCTATAAATAAATAATCAGTGCGGCTTTGCGCAAAATCGGGCACAAAGGTACACATTATTATATAAAGAAAAGAATAAACAGCGCATAAATTATTGTTTTTTAGGAAAAGAATGCCGCCCTCGGCACACAAAACATCAGCGACGCGATGAAATAAGATTAGCGGCGGTGGTAAAAAGTATCAGCGACAGTGGTAAAAAAGATGGCTGACGGCACCAAATTTGATTAGCCGATTTGGTAATTCGGATGATACTTTTTACCAAAACGGGGCATCAAATTTAGTGCCGTCAAGCATAAAATTTCAATGCGGTGGATATCAAATAGTTAGAAATGGCTTTCAGAAGCTCTTCAGCCAGGCCTTCAATTCGAGCATCATCTCCAAATGATAGGCAAACGACTGGCGGATGCCGAAGCCGTGGCCGCCGGTGGGGTAGATGTGGAGCGAGGCCGGAACCTGACTGGCGTACAGCTCGTTGTAGTAGAGCAGACTGTTGAGTGCAGGCACGGCACGGTCATCGTAGGCCAGGGTGATGAAAGCCCTCGGGGTGTGCTTGCCGACGTGCTGCTCGTTGGAATACTCGTTGACCAGCTTGCGTTTGGGACTCTTGCCTAACAGGTTGGTGCGCGAACCCTGATGGGTGGTGCCCTGTTCCATGGAGATGACGGGATAGAAGAGTATCTGGAAGTTGGGCGCGGCATCGCCCGAGGCATGGGTGGCCACGGTGGATGCCAGATGGCCGCCGGCCGAGAAGCCCATGATGCCTACATCCTTGGGATTGATGTGCCACTGCTCGGCGTTACGCCTCACTAAGCGTATAGCCTCCTCGGCATCCTCGGCGGGCACGGTGTAGTGGCCGTGGGGCATACGGTACTTCAGCACGATGAGGGCAATGCCTTGGCTGGTGAAGAAGGGGGCCCAGTCGAAACCCTCGTGCTGCATGGCTAAGTGCTGATAGCCGCCGCCCGGACAGCAGACGACGGCACGGCCCGTAGCTTTCTTTTCGTCAGGCAGGAAGACAGTGACCTTGGCCATGTCGTCAGGGTCGCCATTGCTGGTGGACGGTCCTTCGGGCCACAGGTTCATTTCATTGCCCTTCTGGGCTGACACGGCGAGTGGAGCAAACATGATAAGCAGTAGCAGTAGTTTTTTCATAATAATTGGTTTTTATCGCTTGCAAAGTTAGTCAATTTTTGTATCTTTGCACCATGATTACACTAAAAACTTGAAAACGATGAATAAAAAGATGATTTTGACGACGCTGCTCGCAGCCACGGCAGTCTGCGTGCAGGCCAAGGTGAAGTTGCCACACCTTTTAAGCGACAACATGGTCATTCAGCAGCAGACGGACGTCCGACTATGGGGGTGGGCAAAAGCAGGCAGCAAGGTGGTAGCCACCACGTCGTGGAACACGGAGCGCAGCGAGGCCAAGGCCGACAAGCAGGGCCGCTGGCTGCTGACCGTCAAGTCGCCCAAGGCCAGCTACGAACCGCTGTCCATCAGCATTGACGACGGCGACGGCGCGGTGACCGTCAGCAACGTGCTTGCGGGCGAGGTGTGGGTGTGCGCCGGACAGTCGAACATGGAGATGCCGGTCCGGGGCTTCGGCCAATGCCCGGTGCAGAACTACAACCAGGAGGTCGTCAGTGCTGCCGGCAAGCGTCAGGTGCGGTCAGCCAAAATACCCAGCATCATGCGCATGACACCGCAGGAGGATGCCGACACCCATTGGCGCGAGTGCTCGCCACAGACGGTCAGCGACTTCTCGGCCACGGGCTACTTCTTTGCCAAGATGGTGAACAAGGCCCTCGACATACCCGTGGGACTCATCGAGGCCAACAAGGGCGGGTCGCGCGTGGAAAGCTGGCTGACCAAGGAGAACCTGGAGAAGTACACCAAGGAGCCTACAGACACCATGGGCATCGTCAACTTCAAGAAAGACTGGGACTACCATCGCGCCATGGTCTGGGGCAACGGTACTTTCAATCCCATACTGAACTACACCGTCAAGGGCATCCTGTTCTATCAGGGATGCTCGAACGTCGGCGACCCCGGCAATCAGTATTCGGAACGGCTGAAACTGCTTGTCGAGCAGTGGCGGCAGCAGTTCAGGCTGGGCGACATACCGTTCTACTTCGTGCAGATAGCACCATACGACAGCGGCGACAAGCAGGGCACGTGGAACGCACTGCTGCAGGAACAGCAGTTCAGGGCCTCGAAGATAATACCCAACAGCGGACTGGTGTGCACCAACGACTGCGTGTTCCCCTACGAGGGAACGCAGATACACCCCGCACAGAAGCAGAAGGTGGGCGAGCGACTGGCTCTGCAGGCCCTGAACAAGACGTACGGCATGACGTCGCTCATCTGCGAGAGTCCGTCGTTCAAGGACATGCAGGTCAAGGGCGACACGGTGATGATACACTTGGACAACGAGTGCGGCGGCATCAGCCGCTTCGAGGACATCGTGGGCTTTGAAGTGGCAGGCAGCGACCGCGTGTTCCACCCCGCCAAGGCCGCCCACTTCTGGCAGCCTGGCGGAGGCTACTGGGACGAGTGCATCGTCATCACCAGCAGCGAGGTGAAGCAGCCGGTGGCCGTGCGCTACTGCTTCCGCAACTGGCTGTTGGGCAACCTGGGCAACCAGGGCGGCCTGCCGTTGTTCCCGTTTAGAACAGACAACTGGTAGATGGAACATCCTTTAGAGAAATTTGCCTACTGCCCCGTATGCGGCAGTAGGCATTTTGAAGTCAACAACTTCAAAAGCAAGAAGTGCCGCGACTGCGGCTTCACCTACTATGGCAACCCTTGTACGGCCACGGCGGCATTCATCGTCAACGACCGCGACGAAATGCTGGTGGTGCGCCGCGCCAAGGAGCCGGCCAAGGGCACACTGGACCTGCCGGGCGGCTTCTGCGACATGGGGGAAACGGTGGAGGAAGGCATGCGCCGCGAAATAAAAGAGGAGACAGGACTGGATGTTACGGACATGCATTACCTGTTCTCATCGCCTAACGTCTACGTCTATAGCGGCATGGGCATCCATACCCTCGACATGGACTTCCTAGTCCCCATACACGGCGACACCGTCGCCGTAACCGCCGACGACGATGCGGCCGAAGCCCGCTGGATAGCCATCAACGAGGTAAATCCAGCCGACTTCGGCCTCACCAGCATCCGCAATGCCGTCATCCGCTTCCTGAAGGAATGGCAGGCGGGACGCTATTAGCGCTTGTGATTAGTCCTTGAGCAGACCCTTGTCCTGCAGAATGGGCAGGATGTGGGAGGCAGAAAGACGGAAGTTCTTCTTCTCGGCAGACTTATAGCTCTTCAGTAGCGTGGGACTGTCGGCCAGCAGTTTTTCCATGTACTCATCGTTCAAGCCCTGCACGGTGCCCTCATTCTCGTCGGTCTTCTCCAACAGATAGCAGCGGAAGGCCTTCAGGTCTTTGGAACTGTACCAGATGACATTGGAGGCCACCGAGGCGGCAAGGCCTCCAACTCCGGGAGTGGATATGCCCACAATGTCGCCGGCCAGACTGGCTAGGAAAGTGCCGTCGTTGATGTGATAGGCTACTATCAGCAACTTGTCGCCGCCAAAGCGGTAAGCCTGGGCATAGTTGTTGGCATCGAGCGAGAACTCGCCGCAGCTCAGGTGGCGGCAGTTGGCGTACAGGTGACCGTCGTAATTCACTACAAGGACGTCCTTACGTAGCGTTTTGTCGGCATCCTTGTCGCCGGTTTTGAATTTGAACTCGTTGTCACTGAACTTGATTTGGCACTCGTTACCCTTGCCACCCTCCTTCACCAGCGAGGAAACGGCAGTCCACTGTCCGGCCTGAAACTCGGAAAGCGACTTGCAGAACTTGGCCTGCGCACGGGTCTCGGCGGTCATCACGGCCAGCATGATAGCGGCCAGCATTAAAATCTTTTTCATCGTCATCGTCTTTATGTATGTAGAAGTGTGTGCAAAGGTAAGTAAATTCTGTAGAAAAAATGAAATAATCTGTTAAAAAATATACAAGATTGGAAAAAAAATCATACCTTTGCAGAAAACAAACTTAAAACGAATATGCGACGGATTCTTATTCTTACCATCATGATGGTAAACGTAATGGCTATGAGTGCAGCAAAGAGTAAAATAACAGTAGACCGCATCGACCCCACCGACTGGTTTGTGGGTATGAAGAACCCACAGGTGCAGCTGATGGTGTATGGCCAAGGCATTGCCGCGGTGACGGACGTGACCACCGACTATCCTGGCGCCGTCGTCGACAGCGTGGTGAGGCTCGACTCGCCGAACTACCTGCTGGTCTACATGAACCTGCGTGACGCAAAGCCCGGCACCATGACCCTGCTGTTCAAAACCAAAAACTCAAAACTCAAAACTCCATATCAGCTCAAGGCCCGCGAGATGGCTGGCGAGAAGCGCATAGGCTTCGACAACAGCGACGTGCTCTACATGCTGATGCCCGACCGTTTCGCACAGGGCGCAGGACACAAGGCACAGGTGAAGGGCTTGCGCACCTATAAGGAAGACCGCACACAGCCCTCGCTGCGCCACGGCGGCGACTTGAACGGCATACGCGAACACTTAGACTACTTCAAGGAACTCGGCGTCACCGCCTTATGGCTGACACCGGTGTTAGAGAACAACTCGCCCGACACGCCCAACGGCTTCTCCACGTACCACGGCTATGCTACCACCGATTACTATAAGGTGGACCCGCGCTTCGGCACCAATGCCGACTACCGCCGACTGTGCGACGAGGCACACCAGAAAGGACTGAAGGTGGTGATGGACATGATTTTCAACCATTCGGGTTATGAACACCCATGGACACAGGACATGCCATCGAAGGACTGGCTGAACATGACGGACGGAAAAGCGCTGCAGACCAGCTACAAGCTGACACCGGTCATGGACCCCTACGCCGCGGAAGTGGACCTGAAGGAGACTACGGAGGGCTGGTTCGTGTCCACCATGCCCGATCTGAACCAGCACAACCCTCACCTGATGCGCTACCTCATACAGAACAGTTTCTGGTGGATTGAGACGGTAGGCATCGACGGCATCCGCATGGATACCTACCCGTACGCATACGCCGACGCCATGGCTCAGTGGATGAAGGAGCTGAATGAGGAGTACCCCAACTTCAATACCGTAGGCGAGACATGGGTCACCGAACCCGCTTACACCGCTGCCTGGCAGAAGGACTCGAAACTCTCGGAGCACAACTCGTACCTGAAGACCGTCATGGACTTCTCGTTCTTCGACAAGCTCTCGCAGGCAAAGAACGAAGAGACGGACCCGTGGTTCGCCGGACTGAACAGGCTTTACAACTCGTTTGTTTACGACTACTTGTATGAAGACCCCACTCATGTGATGGCGTTCATTGACAATCACGACACCGACCGTTTCTTAGGTAACGGGTGCGACACGCTGGCATTGAAGCAGGCTCTGGCACTACTGCTTACGGTGCGGCGCATTCCGCAGCTGTACTACGGCACGGAGATACTGATGAACGGCACCAAGGAGGTCACCGACGGCAACGTGCGCAAGGACTTCCCCGGCGGTTTTCCCGGCGACAAGCGCAATGCATTCACCCGCGAGGGACGCACCCGTGCCGAGCAGAGCATGTTCAACTGGCTCAGTCGTCTGCTGCATTGGAGGCAGGGCAACGAAACCATCATCCGCGGCTACCAGACGCAGTTCATCCCCTACAATGGCATCTATGTCGTCACCCGCCGTTGGCATCGCAACACGGTGATGACCATACTGAACGGCACGTCGAAGGAGGCCGTGCTTGAGGTGGCACGCTATCAGGAGGTGCTCAACGACGGACAGGACGTGAAACGTGTGCAGGACATCGGTACCGGCCGATACTATGACCTGACGAAAGACCTCAAGCTCAAGCCCCGCCAGACGTTAGTGCTGGAGTTCTAAGATACGAATCTTCAACTGGTACTTGCGGTCCGGATCGATGCTGTACTTCTTCAGCACGCCTGGGCCGCATGAACTGTTGCCCAATCCCATGACGGCGCAGTCGATGCTGAGGTAGGTCTTGCCTTGGTCTTGCAGCTCGTAGTCATGCGTCTTACTGGCGATGTACTGCGCCGAGTAAGGCAGGGTCGAGAACGAGAAGGGCTTGTCGACAGCCTCCACGCGCAGCGTCTTGCCTTCCTTGGTTTTCAGTTCCACCACGGTGCACTCTTCGTGGTTGCCGGAGTCCTGCGGCCGGGGGTAATGAACGTACTGCTTGCTGACCTCCGACTGCCACCAGCCCACAGGGCACGACGCCTTGCGGTCGGGATAGTTGTCCCACGGACCGCACCCGTGCCACGTCAACAGCTCGTACTCGCGGGGTAGCTGGATGACGACGCCCACACGCGGCAGTGGCGGCAGCGTGTCAGGTATCTCGAAAGTGAACGTCAGCACGCTGCCCTCCTGCTCCATCGTCATGGGCAGCTGCAGGGTGTCCAGTCCGCAGCGTTTCCAGTCCTTGGCCAGCCAGTTGCCGAAGCTCTTGTCGTTGTCCGTGGGTGCGCGGAAGCATTGCGGGCGGATGGGGAGGTGAGAAGTGAGAGGTGAGAAGTGAGAGGTATGATTACTCTTGCTTCTTGCTTCTTGCTTTTTGCTTCGTTGAGGGTAGTCTACGGGCGTATAGCTCTCGCCAGCCAACCGGGCAGCCTCGCCATAGACGGCCTGCACTTCGTAATACTTTGGCGTCAGCGTGCGGTCGCTCATCACCACACCGTTCAGGCAGAACGCATTGAGGTTAGGCTTGTCACCGAAGTCACCGCCGTAGAGTATAGAGCCTTTCGGTATACCAGACCATTTCTCATTTCTCATTTCTAATTTCTCATTCAGGGCAATGCCCTGGTCTACCCAGTCCCATATAAATCCACCCAAGAGGCGCGGATGGGCGTTGATTTCATCCCAATACTCCTTGAAGTTGCCAAGGGCGTTGCCCATCGCGTGGGCATACTCGCTGGTCATCACCGGTCGCGGACCGCCGTCGGAGCCTTCCCACATGCAGCGGTCGCCCTTTCTGTCGGCTATCTCCACCAGCCGTTCCCACCGCGCGTTCTCAGCACGTTCCTGGTCAGAGCCATCGGGGATGCCAGGGTTCAGATACTCCTCCATGACGCGGGGATAGAAGCGCGAGATGACATCGACGGTCCGCGGGTCGCAGGTCGTGCGGGTCGTGTCCGACTGCACGCTAAGCATGCCCTGGGCGCCCTCGTAGTGGACAGGGCGCGTGGGGTCGAACTCATGCAGCCAGGCGGCCATGGCCGCGTGGTTGGCTCCATAGCCGCTCTCGTTGCCCAAGCTCCAGAAGATGATGCTGGGATGGTTCTTGTCGCGCTCTGCCATGCGCACGGCACGGTCCATGAAGGCGTCGTGCCAGTCGGGGGTTGAGCCTAACGTACCGCGCAGGCCGTGCGTCTCGCAGTCGGCCTCGTCCATGACGTACATGCCCACGGAGTCGCACAGCTCGTACCAGCGGGGACAGTTGGGATAGTGCGCTAAACGCACGGCATTGATGTTGGCTTGCTTCATCAGCTGCAGGTCACGCTTCATCAGTTCGTCCGTCATCACACGGGCGCGCAGCGGGTCGTGCTCATGGCGATTGACACCACGCAGCTTGATGGCTTTGCCGTTGATGAGCAACTGTCCCCCGGCGATACGGATATCCCGGAAGCCTACCTGCTGGCTGACGCGCTCAACAGTCCTGCCCGTGCTGTCCTTGAGTTCTAATAGCAGGGAGTACAGGTTGGGGCGCTCGGCACTCCACAGGCGTGGGTTGGCCACATGCAACAACATGCGGCTGAACTTGCGGTAGCCGCGCTGCGGGTACCATTCGTTCATACGCGCAGCCTTATGCTGCAGGTCCAGCACCTCGTCTGCTGCCACCGAGTCGCAGCCTACGGTCAACGCACCGTCCGTCAGCGTAGCCACTAACCGGTAGCCCTCTCCGGTCTGGCCGTTATACACCGAGAACTGCGGGTTGACGGTCAGCGTCCATTCCTTCCCCTCCTTTGCCGGTCTGGTCCTTACAGCCACATCCCTCAGCCTGACATCTGGCGTATGGTAAAGCAACACGTCGCGGTGGATGCCGCCAAAGCGCCAGAAGTCCTGGTCTTCCAAGTACGAGCCGTCGCTGTATTTGTAGACTTCAATAGCTATCAGGTTTTCACCTTTCTTTATATAAGGCGTCACATTGAACTCCGAAGGTTCCATAGAGCCCTGACTATACCCTACCCGCCGGCCGTTCACCCATACATAGAAAGCCGACATCACCCCTTCGAAGCGCAGAAACGTCTGCCCCCCTGTCCCGCCTGCTGCAGTATTACCGCCACAGACCCAACTGTCGGGGATGCTGAACGTCCGCCGGTACTGCCCTGTAGGATTGCGCTCCACGAAGGTGGTCCACGACTCTTTAGGCTCACTGGTCACCCGCGGCGGGTCAATCTTAAACGGATAGCCCGCAGAGACGTAGATGGGCGTGCCGTAGCCGTTCACCTCCCAGTTGGCAGGAACGGCCAGCGTCGCCCACCCGGAAGCGTCATAGTCCGTACGGTAAAAGTCCAGGATGCGCTCCCCGGGTGTCTTCGTCCAGCGAAACTGCCACTCGCCGTTAAGGCACAATGTGCGGTCGCCCTGCCACTGTCCGTAGGGTATGAAGTACGCCCGTGCCGGCTCGCGGCCAATTTGCAGCACATGGTTGTCCTCCCAGTCGCGGTGCTCCTGAGCGCACAGTGTGTGTACTCCCAGACCGAGAGCCACCGCTGTCAGAATTATTCTTTTCATGCGTTTCTCCTCTTTATCATAAAGACGTGGTCGACCTGCTTTTGTCGTCAGTCCATCCCCTAAGCGAAGAGGAGAAAAACCTGACGCAATTGTGTTAGGTTCTGTAGAAAGTTTCAGCTTGCAAATATCATGTTTTCAGTGTCTTAGTATGATACTTAGAGAGTCTAAGCATCATGTTTCTGATGGCTTTCTCTGATGCCTGTGAAGGATGTGAAGGATAAATATAAAACTTTATATATAGGAAAACATTTAGGTCGGGGGTAAATAATTTCTATAGTAAAAAGTTGCAAAAACTACCTTCACATCCTTCACACTGCATCATTCAGATACTAAAGATAAAAGAACCAAGCCATCTCTCCACTGCAAAGATACAAAATCCCACACACACATCCAAAGATTTCTCAGAAAAAAAATTCTTTTACCGTTCCGCAAACCAAGAGAATCACGGGGTCGGTTCTCCTGATCATTTCAGAGTAATTCATTTGGTCGTTAAGGAAAAATATTGTACCTTTGCTCCTCAATGAGACACCTGCTGACATACGTCATTGCATTGTTGATGCTCTGCTGCTGCACTACGGAACGGCAGCGCACTGCCATGCGGCAGGGGCTGGACAGCCTGAACCGGCGCAACCGCACTGACCAGCCCTTCACCGTTCACGAAGCCGACTCCTTCGTCCGCTTCTTCGACCGCCACGGCACCCCCAACGACCGCCTG
>JAFTGB010000027.1 GCA_017458125.1 Prevotella sp. | reverse complement strand
GGGGAAGGTTGGATACGCGTTACTCACCCGTGCGCCGGTCGCCAGCGACAATAGCAAGCTATCGTCCTGCTGCCCCTCGACTTGCATGTGTTGAGCCTGTAGCTAGCGTTCATCCTGAGCCAGGATCAAACTCTACATTGTAAAATCTTGTATCTCATCATTTACACAACCATCATGCATTATGCATCATGAATCATGCACTGAATTGTTCTCTGTCTCAGAACGCTCTCCGGTAGTATTTCAGAATCTTGACGGTTTGAATGTCTATACCCAAGTGCCCCGAAAGGCACCTGCTTCTTGTACTACTTTTCTTCTCTGTCTATGTAAGTCTTTCAAAGAACTCTTTCTTCAGTGCCTTGCCCAACAGGTTTTTGAGCGAAAGCGGATGCAAAGGTACGACTTTTTTTGGAACCACCAAACTTTTCCGGGATTTTTTTCGCTGAAAACGCAAAGTTTTCGGATTAATTGACAGCGTGAAGGGGTACACCTTATTTATATATAAAGGCAAGAAGCAAGAGGCAAGAAGCAAGAGGTGAGAGATGAGAGGCGAGAAGTTGAGGGGCAACTGTCGTGCCAGACACTGCCGCAGATTTTGACGAATATGGGCGACTGTTTTGACGAATAGCAGGAACGGTTTTGACGAATAGCAGGAACGGTTTTGCAATTTAAATTAAATTGCGCAGCAAATTAAATTAAATTGGTCAGCAATTTAAATTAAATTGGTCGACAATTTAAATTAAATTGCAAAAGCGCCAGGCATAAATGTCAAGACCGAACGCCCTATTTGGCAGGGGGTCCCGCCCTGTTTGGCATAGGTTTTGAATATAAAAATCCCCTCCTTGGAACGGGAGGGGATAAGGTTATTGGGACGGATGCGGGAAGTCGGTCACTTCCGCTTCCCGAAGATGAGGAAAGGCGGTCACTCCCTCTTTCCGAAGATGCGCAACAGGTAGATGAACAGGTTGACAAAATCAAGGTAGAGGGTCAGCGCTCCCAGCAAAGCCAGCTTCTGCGAGCTCTCGCCTGCATCAGGTGCCTGCAGCAGCATCTGCTTGATTTTCTGCGAGTCCCATGCGGTGAGTCCGACAAAGACGAGCACACCCACGTAACTCAGAATCATGGTCAGTCCGTCGCTTTTGACGAAGAGGTTAACCAACGTAGCGATCACCAGTCCAATGAGCGCCATGAAGAGGTACTTGCCCATGGAGGTGAGGTCGGTCTTCGTAGTATAGCCGACGACGGCCATAGCCCCGAACGTTCCAGCCGTGATGAAGAACACGGTAGCGACGGACGAAGCGGTGTAGACCAAGAAGATGTAGGACAGCAGTGCGCCATTGATGACGGAATAGATGATGAACATCAGCGTTGCCGTTGTCAATGAGATTTTGTTGATGGCAGCACTGACGCCGATGACGAGTCCGAACTCGGCGATGATAAGTCCCCAGAAGAGCACCTGGTTGGTATAGATAGCCTGAAGGATGCCTGGGCTGGTAGCCACGCCGTAGGCTGTAACGCCAGTGATAACCAAAGCCAGTGCCATCCACAAGTAGACTTTCCGCATCAGTACGGGGA
Organism: Prevotella sp.; assembly: GCA_017458125.1. GTDB lineage: Bacteria > Bacteroidota > Bacteroidia > Bacteroidales > Bacteroidaceae > Prevotella. Next base: position 95,845 of record JAFTGB010000027.1, on the reverse strand, counting down.
AGGCTTCGGTGACATCCCACTGTCTTTCGGTGGTGATTCCCTGTAGGTTCAATTCTTTGTAATCCATTGTTTTTACCTTTCTATTAAATTAAATGACGGGGCAAAGTTACGCAATTCTTTTGGTCATCAGGGTATGAATTGTATTAAAAAGAATAAAAACGTTGCGGCGTCCAATATTTTTTCGTACATTTGCGCTTGCAGTGTGCTGAAGCGGCACCCTACTGCAAAAATAACTAAAACCAACGAATATGACTTACAAAGTAATTGACATTGAGGGCGTAGGCGACATCTATGCCGAGAAACTGACTGCAGCAGGCATCAAGACCGATGCCGAGTTACTGGAGAAATGTGCTAAAGCCAGCGGGCGCAAGGCATTGGCCGAAGCCACCGGGATTAGCCCCAAGCTGATTTTGAAGTGGACGAACCATTGCGACCTTTACCGCATCAACGGTGTCGGTCCTCAGTTTGCCGAGCTGTTAGAGGCCAGCGGCGTTGACACCGTCAAGGAACTGAAGCACCGTGTTGCAGAGAACCTGCAGAAGAAGCTGGAGGAGGTGAACGCCGAGAAGAACCTCTGCAACCGTGTTCCCGCCGTTTCGGAGATACAGAAGATGATAGACCAGGCCAAGGAGTTGCCTGCCGTCATGGAGTATTAGACCTATGAGAAACAGAATCGTCACACTGCTATGGGCGGCCCTGCTTTGCGGGGCCGTTCATGCACAGGCTACTTTCGCCCACCCGTGGTCACAGAAGCGCGTGGCCTACTTCGGCGACTCCATCACCGACCCGAGGAACAGCGGTTCAAAGCTGAAATACTGGCATTTCCTGGAGGACTGGCTTGGCATCACGCCGTACGTCTATGCCGTCAGCGGTCGTCAGTGGGATGACATTCCCCGCCAGGCCGACAAGCTGCAGGCCGAGCACGGCGACAGCGTGGACGCCATAGTCATCTTCATCGGTACCAACGACTACAACAACGGAGTGCCCATGGGCGAGTGGTACGAGGTCAAGAAGGAGCAGGTGGTCTACGGACACGGGAAGCCCAAGACCCTTGTGGACAGGGAGCGACGCTACATGAAGATGGACAAGACGACCTACCGCGGCCGCATCAACATTGCGCTGGAGAAGGTCAAGCGCATGTACCCGACGAAGCAGATTGTGCTGCTGACTCCCATTCACCGCGCCGGGTTCTACCGTAGCGACACCAACTGGCAGTGCACAGAAGACTACACCAACCAGTGCGGCATCTACATAGAAGAATACATCGACGCCGTCAAGGAAGCCGGTAACATCTGGGCCGTACCCGTAATAGACCTCAACGCCGTCAGCGGACTCTACCCCATGATGGACGAGCACGCCCAATACTTCAAGGACGCGGCCACCGACCGTCTGCACCCCAACGACAAGGGACACGAGCGCATAGCCCGAACCCTGTACTACCAGCTGAGCGCCCTACCCTGCACATTCCAACACTAAACAAGAGTTATGAAGATAGGACTATTTATTCCCTGCTACGTAGACGCCGTCTTTCCCGAGGTGGGTATGGCCACGTTCAAGCTGCTCAAGCACCTGGGGCTCGACGTCAGCTACCCACAAGGGCAGACCTGCTGCGGACAGCCCATGGCAAACGGCGGGTTTGAACGGCAGGCCATACCGCTGGCCGAGAAGTTCGAGACCCTGTTCGGCGGCTTCGACTATGTCGTGGCCCCCAGCGTGTCGTGCACAGCCTTCGTGCGGCTGAACTACCCGCGCCTGCTCGCCCACGAATGCCAGACGGCCAAGAAAGCCATGGACGTGGTGGAGTTCCTGCACGACGTGGTGAAGGTAAACCGGCGCTTAGGCACATTTCCCCATAAGGTCAGCCTGCACAACTCGTGCCACGGCGTGCGCGAGTTGGGACTGTCAAGTCCCAGCGAGCAACACGTAGACAAGTTCAACAAGATACGCGACCTGCTGCAACTGGTTGACGGCATTGACGTGGTGGAACCGGAGCGCCCTGACGAGTGCTGCGGTTTCGGCGGCATGTTCTCCATCGAGGAGACAGCAGTCAGTGCCCAGATGGGCCTCGACAAGGTGGAGCGCCACATACAGACCGGGGCAGAATATGTGACCGGTCCCGACTGCTCCTGCCTGATGCACATGGCCGGCATAGCCAGGAAACAAGGGCTGAAGATGGAGTTCAAACACGTAGTAGAGATACTTGCTGCAGGGCTGTAGCAGTTCAGAGTTCATAGTTCATAGTTCACAGTTCATAGTTATGAGTACACAGCATAGCAAAGCAGCCAAGGCGTTTCTGAAGAACCAGCAGTATGCCCACTGGCACGACGCCACATTCTGGGCAGTGCGCCAGAAGCGCGACAACATGGCGATGGGACTGGACGAATGGGAGCAGTTGCGCGAGAAAGCATCCGAGATTAAGCGTCACACCATTACCCATCTTGACGAATACCTCGACCAGTTCAGCACCAATGCCGAAAAGAACGGTGTGGAAGTGCACTGGGCCAAGGACGCCGAAGAGTTCAACGAGATAGTCTACGGCATACTGAAGAACCACAACGTGAAGAAGATGGTGAAGTCGAAGTCGATGCTCACCGAGGAGTGCGAGATGAACCCGTACTTAGAGTCGAAAGGCATTGAAGTAGTCGAGACCGACCTCGGCGAGCGCATCATCCAGCTGAAAGGCCAGAAGCCCAGCCACATCGTGATGCCCGCCATTCATCTGAACCACGACGACGTGGGTGAGCTGTTCGAGGAGAAAGGCATCTCCAACGAGAAAGGCAACCACGACCCTACATACCTTACTTATATGGCACGGCTCAGCCTGCGCAACGAGTTCCTGACTGCCGACGCCGGCATGACGGGCGGCAACTTCGGCATAGCGTCGACGGGCGACATCGTGGTATGCACTAACGAGGGTAACGCCGACATGTCCACGTCGTGCCCCAAGCTGCACATCGCCGCCATCGGACTGGAGAAAATCATACCCAACTACGAGTGTCTGGCCGTCTTCCAGCGCATGCTCTGCCGTGCCGGAACAGGACAGCCCACGACAACCTACACCAGCCACTTCCGCAAAGCACGCCCGACGGCCCATAAGATGCACATCATACTGGTGGACAACGGCCGCTCGGAGTGGATAGCCGACCCAGAGCACTGGGAGTCGCTGAAGTGCATCCGCTGCGGTTCGTGCATGAACACCTGCCCCGTCTACCGACGCTCCGGCGGCTATTCGTACAGCTACTTCATACCCGGTCCCATAGGCATCAACCTCGGCATGCTGCGCGACCCGCAGCAACACTCCGGCAACGTCAGCGCCTGCACGCTGTGCAACTCGTGCCAGACAGTATGTCCTGTCAAGGTAAATCTGGGCGACCAGATATACCTGTGGCGCCAGCAGCTGGACACGCTTGGCACTGCCAACCAGGAGAAGAAGCTGATGAGCCGTGCCATGTCCACACTCTTTGGCAGCACAGGACTCTACAACTTCAGCACAAGCATGGCTCACTGGGCCAACATCATCCCCTCGCCGCTGATGAATTGCGGCTTAAATCCATGGGCCGAAGGTCACGACATGTTCAAATTTCCCAAGAAGCCCTTCCACGAAATGATTAAAGAACTCTGAGCCATGAGCAGCAAAGAAGATATATTAAAAAGGTATCGTGCCAACATCCGCCAACGGTACGACATGCCCGACCTGAGCGACATCCGCGGCATTACCTACCCTGACCCGCTGTTGCAGTTTATGCAGATGACAAAGAACGTCGGCGGCAATGCCATCGAGGTGAGCAAGGATGCGGACATCAACCAACTCATACGCGAGCTCTATCCCGACGCCAAGGAGATAGCCTCGAACCTGCCCGAGATTACCATTGCCACCAGAAACCCCGACGAGGTGGGGCGTGCCCGCGACCTGAACGGCACCGACGTGGGTGTGGTGCGCGGACTGTTTGGCGTGGCCGAGAACGGTTGTGTGTGGATTCCCCAGCAGATGAAGGAGAAAGCCGTGTGCTTCATCTCCGAGAACCTGGTTATCCTGCTGCCCAAGTCGCAGATTGTGAACAACATGCACGAGGCCTATCGCCGCATCGAGTTCAACGACTACGGCTATGGCACGTTTATCAGCGGGCCGTCGAAGACTGCCGACATTGCGCAAGTGCTGGTGATGGGTGCTCAGGCCGCACGCAGCGCCACGGTGCTGCTGGTGGACGAATAAAAAGTTGTTGTCATCGCCGTCCGCCGACGCATACTTACCTTATAGTTCCCATTCGTAACGGTCAAAGCACATGCCGCGACCGCCGAAGCCCTCTTTCTGGAAAACGAGCGACTCATTGATGGCAGTGGAGTCGGCCATGGCTGACGTGCCGAACTCAAAGTACGGCAGGTGGGCATAGTCACGATGGATGATGCGGTCGTAGAGGATGTCGATGGCACCCAACTGCTTGCCTAACGGTGTGGCTGACGAATACTGCGCGCGAGCCACCTGCTTGGATACATAAAGCACCATGCCCGCCACAACACTGTCGCCCTGACAGGCTACATAGAGGACGATATTGTCTGGGAAACGCGAGGCAAGCAGCGAAATCTCGTCAAGCGTATGAACGGGCTTCGAGTCGTATTTCGTACGAAGATTATCGTTGAGAACCTGCCAGAATCCAGCATAATCAGTGCTGCGTTCCACCGTGACACCCGCTTGCTGAGCCCGTTTCAGTGCGCGACGGCGCACACGCTCCCACCGTATGGCTGTGCGCTGGATGATGACGGTTCCCAAGTCGCGCTGCAGCAGGCGGGCATTGCAGGTGCGGGCTATGGCGTAAAGGTCTTCCTCTGAAGCCATCTGGTGGTAAATCCACGGAACACACTTGTAATGCACGCGGCGGAAGCCCTGCTGCCGCAGGAAGTCGTTCAGCTCGGCAAAGAGCGTTACCGTCAGGGCTGCCGTTGTCTTTGCATCCATGACGAGCCCCCCGTAGGTCAGCCCCATGTGCGACTGAAACACGTCGCCTGCCCTGTTGGCAGGCATCAGTCCATAAAGCCGTCCCTGCAGGTAGAACAAAAGCGAGAAGTCTTCAAAGCGGTCACTATGGTACTCCATGTAGTTGCGGTCGAAAAGAAACGTACCGTTCTTAGACTGCGCCACAAACAGGTTCCACTCGTTTCTGTGCTCTGTAGTATATCGTACAATCTCAAACATTCTTCGTCAGTGCAAGAAACTCATCGTAATCATAAATATACTCTTCCTCGTCAAACAGTTCCGAGGCCAGCACCAGACAAACGGCACCAGTAGAGAAGTCCTCCAACGTGCGCCATACGCCGGTACCCACGTAGAGTCCCTGCCAGGGATGGTTCAGGTGATGCACCTCTTTGCCGCCCTTGCCGTCGTCAAGGATTACATCGAAGGAGCCGCTGACTGCTATGATGATTTCCTGACAGGTGCGGTGGGCATGGCCTCCACGCCACTCACCTGACGGAACATCGTAAGTCCAGTAGACACGGGCGATGTCAAAAGGAACGTTCTTCATCTGTTCCGCTACGGTCAAATTGCCACGCGGATCAATATGCTTGGGTAAATCTATTAGTCTGCCTATCATATTTATTAAACGTATTTGAGCAGAGAAGCGTATATTTTATCGACAAAAAATCTTTTCGTCAAATAACACACAGGCAATAGCACCGCTACGCCTATGGCCATTAGTACGTAGGCTTTAGTCACTCCCACGGCCCTCAGCACGCTGAAGACTGAACGGAAAACAAAGATGTGAGTCAGGTAGATTTCCATGCTGATGCTTCCCAGCCACAGCATGACGGGAGTTTTCAGCAAGGCAGTCAGCCAACCGCCATGACGGTCAGACAGGAAGAACCATGACAGGACGGGAGGAATTACCAACCAAAAGAGGGCGACACAGCGGAACCTGGGCGAAGACGGAAGATAGGTAATGTAAGAAAGGACTACGAGCGCAACGACAAGCAGCTCGCATAAAGTCAGCACCGTCTTGCTCTGACGCTGCATCCAACGGGCAGCATCCGCACCGACGGCAGACAGCAACAGACGACACAACAGCATTCCAATACAAAAGTCCAACAGGCGCATCCACGGCGAGGCATAGAGGACGCTGTTAATGAAACTATGTGAAATGCTCCATGCCACAGCCACATACGCCACCAGTGCCATGCCGCCTACGACGCTCATCATGCGAACAGAAAGACGGTTGAGAAACCGGTAGCAGGCAGCAAAGACGAGGTAAAAGAACAGAATGTCGCATAAAAACCACGACAATCCGTTAGTCGCGAAAATATACTCTTCAAAAGGTATCCAACTCTGCAGCAACAGTATGCAGGGCATCACATGCTGCCAGTCGTAGCAGCAGTCTTGGTCAACGTCTATCAACGCTATGCCTACCAACATCAGGAGATGCAGCGGATAGAACTTCAGCAGCTGCCGCCGCAGGAAGCTCCATATGCGGAACTGTCCCGTCTTCACTTTCTCCCCGTATGCGTACGACAACACGAAGCCACTGAGTATAAAGAAAAAAGACACACCGCACTCCCCGCCAAAGTCAAATTTACTGCCAACGAGGTGCGACACCACAATCAGCATGATGAACACAAAGCGCAGGGAGTGCAGTGTCTCTATCATTTCTTCATATACGGCTCTGTTCCTAACACGGTCTTGGCCAGTCGCTTGGCTTTGTCACGAAGAGCGTTGACATCGTCGCCCACCTCACCGTAGCAAAGTACGACACCCATGCGACGTCCCTTGTGAGCCTCAGGCTTTCCGAAGATGCGGATGCGCGTGCGGTCCTCCTTCAGGGCCTCGTCCAGGTTGTAGGGCAAGAGTGAGCGGTCTACCGGCGTATTAGCCTCGACCGGCGACAGGATAACAGCCGAAGCACCGGCATGTTCCAGATGGATGGCGGGGATGGGCAGTCCCATGACGGCACGGAAGTGCAGCTCAAACTCCGACAGGTTGGTGGTATGTCCCAGCGTCACCATACCCGTGTCGTGCGGACGCGGCGACAGCTCGCTGAAGATGACCTCTCCCTGACGGGTCAGGAAGAACTCCACGCCCCAGATGCCGGCACCCGTCAGTGCACGCGTCACCTGGTCGGCCATGTGCTGTGCCTGCTTCAGCGCCTCGTCACTAATCTTGTAGGGTTGCCACGACTCGCGGTAGTCGCCGCCCTTCTGCACATGTCCGATGGGCGGGCAGAACAGCGTAGGCCAGCCGTGCTGCTGGGTGACGGTGAGCAGGGTGAACTCCGACTCGAAGTCAATGAACTCTTCGATGATGACCTCCTTCACGTCGCCACGGCTACCCTCCATAGCCTCGCGGAAAGCCGTTTCCAGCTCTTCGTCGTTATGGACATAGCTCTGGCCGTGACCACTGCTGGACATCAGCGGCTTCACCACACAAGGAAAGCCTATCTCGTCAGCAGCCTTCTTAAACTCGTCGAACGTCTTGGCATAGAAATACTTGGCCGTGCGCAGTCCCAGCTCCTTCGAGGCCAGGTCGCGGATGGCCCGGCGGTTCATGGTGTAGTTGACGGCACGGGCCGAGGGCACCACCTGAATGCCTTCCTCCTCGAACTTGAACAAGCGTTCGGTACGGATGGCCTCTATCTCAGGTACAATGATGTCGGGCTGATGCTTGCGCACCACAGCCTCCAAAGCATCGCCGTCGAGCATCGAGAACACCTCGCGCTCGTCGGCCACCTGCATGGCAGGCGCATTGTCATAACGGTCGCAAGCGATTACATACTGGCCGGCACGCATGGCGGCAATCACAAATTCCTTGCCCAGTTCGCCTGAGCCTAAAAGCAATATTTTCTTCATCGTTAATTAAGTTTTTTACCTAAATGATATTTTAATGACTGCAAGCCCATAAACTCCAATTTTCCCAGACAACGGACTGTCTGAAACACTGTTTTCAGTTCCTCATAGTTCCTATACATTGCTTCATCAACACTTATTGCTAATCTGTTGTCCTTCACAAGCCACAAGGAATCCTCGTCTCTCGCCCCTAACTGCCCATTAGACTTCTCCAACACATAATAGAATCCGTCAAAATCGGATATGGCATAGTATCGGGACATCAGTGGCCACAGCAATCGTTTCACCTCTACTTGTCCACGCCATGCTGTTATTTTCTTGTATGAAAGAAGGTAGATGAAAAGCACACTACCAAAGAATAATGCTACAAATACACCTACTATAACAGCTCCAGGGCGTACTGGTTTGCCATCAATCAGGTCAGAAAGAGAGGTCGCTACTCCTATTAGCACGAAGAATAATAAGAAAGCTGTAATTCCATACAAACGCGTCTTATTATATTCCGATGCGACTTCAGCATTGTCCCTAACGGAGAAAGCACGCTTATCCTTCACAGCAATAGCCCCTTTTACTTCTTCGTAATTCAAGAACTGGCAAGAGGCTATGTTCACCAGCCGTTCACCATTCTTTATCAATCTGAGCACCTCGCCACTATTACTATAGTCACTTTGGGCATAGTCGAACTCCGCAAAACGATAGAATCGCTTCCAGAAGCGCAATAGTAGGTTTTGAACCTCAATCCCATCAGCCACAACAGTGATTCGTTTTAAGGAAAACAGAAAGAAGACAGAGAAAAGCAATGTAAACGCAATCCAAACAAATAGAGAAGGCAGGAACGCATCCCTACTGATTAAAGACACGCCACACAGGGACATGACACCAATAGCAATAAGGCCAAGTGTTTTCCACACGTACCTTCTATCTATTTGGGAGGATACCATTTTAACCTATCACCGGTTCCTGTACATATTCTCGTAATACTTCTGATAATCGCCCGAGGTGACATTGTCGAGCCACTCCTGGTTGTCGAGATACCAGCGGACGGTTTTCTCTATACCTTCCTCAAACTGGAGCGAGGGTTCCCAGCCCAATTCTTTCTGAAGTTTCGACGAGTCAATGGCGTAGCGCAGGTCGTGGCCGGCACGGTCGGTGACGAAGGTGATGAGGTCCATGTCCTCACCCTCCTTGCGACCTAACAGACGGTCAACGGTCTTGATGAGCACCTTGATGATGTCGATGTTCTTCCACTCGTTGAAACCACCTATATTATATGTGTCAGCAATCTTACCTTCGTGGAAGATGAGGTCGATGGCACGGGCATGGTCCTCGACAAACAGCCAGTCGCGCACGTTCTCACCCTTGCCATAGACGGGCAGCGGCTTGCGGTGGCGGATGTTATTGATGAACAGCGGTATCAGCTTCTCGGGGAACTGGTAGGGACCGTAGTTGTTCGAGCAATTAGTCACGACTACAGGCATGCCATAGGTGTCATGGAAGGCACGAACGAAGTGGTCGCTGGACGCCTTCGATGCTGAATACGGAGAGTGCGGATTGTACTTTGTGGTCTCTAAGAAGAACTTATCACCGTAGGCCAGATGATGCTCATGGCTGCTGGCCTTCGTGGTGAATGGCGGTTCGATGCCCTCGGGGTGCGTCAGCTCTAAGGCGCCGTACACCTCGTCCGTAGAAATGTGGTAGAAGCGCTTGCCCTCATACTTCTCCGGCAGTGACTCCCAGTAGAGCTTGGCGGCCTGCAGCAGGCTCAATGTGCCCATCACGTTAGTCTGAGCGAAGGTGAAGGGGTCTTTGATGGAGCGGTCCACATGGCTCTCTGCAGCCAGATGGATGATGCCGTCCACCTTCTTCTCCTGCATCAGCTTATAGAAAGCGTCGAAGTCGCAGATGTCCATCTTCACAAACTCGTAGTTGGATTTGTCCTCAATGTCCTTGAGGTTAGCCAGATTACCCGCATACGTCAACTTGTCCAGATTGATGATGTGATACTCAGGATACTTGTTCACAAACAGGCGCACCACATGGCTTCCGATAAAGCCTGCGCCACCAGTAATGACAATGTTCTTCATATTCTATATATTAATGTTTTCCTAATGTAATAACTTCGCAATCACTGAATTTATTGCCTTCAATGGTCAGCCTGACAAGCGTGCGTTCCTTGTGCCACCCTTGCAAGCCAGCGGCACCAGGGTTGATATGCAGCAGGTTGAGCGTCTTGTCAAATTTTACTTTCAAAATATGCGAGTGACCGGCAATGAACAGCTGGGGTGGCGAAGCATAGAGCTGGCCGCGAATAGAGTAGTCGTAATTGCCGGGATAGCCACCGATGTGCTTCATCAGCACGTCCACGTCCTCACACTTCCAGCGCAGCACCTCAGGGTACATCAGCCGCAAGTCTCCACCGTCACAATTGCCACAGACAGCACGCAAGGGGCGGAAAGCGTTCAGCCGTTCGGCCACCTCCAAGGAGCCTATGTCGCCTGCATGCCATATCTCGTCGCACGGTTCAAAATAGTGCAGATATTTGTCGTCCCAATACGAGTGGGTATCGCTTATGATTCCTATCTTTTTCATTTCACTTTGTTTTTCAGTTTTCTGACGTACCACCACAGCAAGGGCAACGTCATGGAGAAAGAGCCAAAGTCGCTGGCCGCCATCGAGTACCACACACCGTCAAGCCCCATAAAGAGCGGAAAGATGTAGGCCATGGGTATGAGCAGGATGAGCTGGCGCGACAGAGAAAGGAAGATGGACACCTTCACCAGACCGATACACTGGAAGAAATTGGTGATGACAGCCTGCGAACCCACCACGAAGAACACCACCATGTTCAGCCTGATGCCCCGCGCAGCCATTTCTATGAGCGTCTGGTCGGTAGTAAAGACGCGTGCTATCTGGGTAGGGAACAGCATGGACACCGACCATCCGGCAAGCAGGATGACGGTGGCCGTCCCTATGGTCAGCCACAGACAGCGGAACATGCGGTCGAACTGCTGCGACCCATAGTTGTAGCCTACAATGGGCTGCATGCCTTGGTTCATACCCATGACAAACATGAAGAGCACCATAACCACCGAGTTGGCTATGGAGTAGGCACCGACGGCCATGTCGCCGCCGTAGCGTACAAACTGGTTGTTCATGAAGATGACCACCAGACAGGCGGTGACGTTCATCAGGAATGGCGAGATGCCGATGGCTATGATGTTACGCACCAGGTTGGACTTCAGGCGGTAGATGCCACGTCTGAGGTGCAGCAGTTCGCGACGGTCGGCGAAAAGGCGCATCTGCCAGCACAGGGCCATGGTCTGACTGGTGACAGTAGCCAGTGCGGCTCCACGTATGCCCCAGCGCAGCCACCACACAAAGGCAACGACCAGAACGATGTTCATCCCCACGGTAAACAGCGTGGCATACATGGCATGTCGCGGCTTGCCTGCCGCCCGCAGCACGGCGTTCATGCCGAAGTACATGTGCGTCATCATGTTGCCTAACAGGATAACCGTCATAAACTCCCGGGCATAGGGCAGCGTCACGTCCGAAGCCCCGAAGAAGCGCAATATAGGGTCGAGGAATATCAGGCTGACTGCCATGAAGGCGAAGCCAATAATCAGGTTCAGCGTCACCGTGTTGCCTAATAGGTGCTCGGCAGTCTCGTAGTCCTTCTGTCCCAGCTTGACGCTAATGCACGTGGAAGCACCGACGCCGACGGCAGCTCCGAAGGCCGCACTCAGGTTCATGAACGGAAACGTGATGCCCAGACCGGCAATAGCTTCGGCACCCACCACCTGTCCTATCATGGCGCGGTCGATGATATTGTAGAGACTGCTGGCCGTCATGGCCACAATAGCCGGCAGGGCGTACTGCGTCAACAGTCGTCCCACGGGTTTTGTGCCCAGTTCCAGTGCAGCTTGCTTGTTGTCCATGCTGTCTAAAGGATATATTGGCTGCAAAGGTACAAAAAAAACATCGATTACGTATATATTCACTTATTTTTTTGTACCTTTGCAAGCCGAAGACAAACACAATGAAATGCAACGACTTATCCTACTACTAACCATACTGCTCAGCGCCACATCTGCGCTGAAGGCCGACACTTTCCAGGAAACACTGCGGCGCGTCAAGTACAAGAACGGGCCGGCATTCATCTACCGCCTCACGCTCACCGACAAGCAAGGGACGGGCTACTCACTGGAGCACCCTACCCGCTTCCTCTCCCGCCGCAGCGTTGAGCGCCGCCGCCGTCAGGGACTTCCGTTAGACTCCACCGACCTGCCTGTCAGCCACCGCTACACCAGACTCATTGAAAGCCGCGACGTCGCCATCATCGGCCAGAGCCGCTGGCAGAACACCGTGCTCGTACGCGTCAAGGACTCCACGCTCATCCACGGTGTCAGCCAGTTGCCGTGCGTCAAGGCCTGCCGACTGGTATGGCAGTCGCCCGACAGCATCACCCCCACCGCCCTCAAGACCAAGTATCATGAGCAGTTTGAAGAGCACGACAGCGTGGCGGGACAGCTCTACGGAACGGCAGCCCGGCAAATCAGCAGCATCAAGGGCAACCGCCTGCACGACATCGGTCTCAGGGGTGAAAACATGATGATTGCCGTCATCGACGGCGGCTTTAAAAACGTCGACAAAATTCCCGCTTTCCAGAACATCGACATCCTTGGCCATGCCGACTTTGTCTGTCCGGCGTCACCCAACATCTTCGCCGAGACCGACCACGGCACGAAGGTACTCTCGGCCTTAGCCGTCAACGTACCTTTCTATTATATTGGCACAGCCCCTAAAGCCTCCTACTGGCTGCTGCGCAGCGAAGACCAGCAGACGGAGCAGGAAGTGGAGGAGGACTACTGGACCATGGCTGCCGAATATGCCGACTCAGTGGGCTGCGACCTCATCAATTCGTCGTTGGGCTACAACGAGTACGACCACACGCGCATGTCGTACCACCAGTGGCAGCTCGACGGCCAGACAGCCTTTGCGTCGCGTGCCGCGTCGCTGCTCTCCAGCAAGGGCATCGTCCTCGTCAACTCCGCCGGCAACTCCGGCATGGGTACCTGGAAGAAGATAAACGTCCCTGCCGACGCCGACCACATACTGACCGTGGGTGCCGTCATAGACGACGAGCCGCACAAGATAGCACCGTTTAGCAGTGTAGGCCCGTCGCAGGACCATCGCATCAAGCCCGACGTGGTGGCCATCGGCGCACCGGCCCGACTGGTCAACGGGCGCGGTGTCATCATCGACGACATGGGCACCTCGTTCTCTGCCCCCATCGTGTGCGGTCTGGCAGCTTGCCTGTGGCAGGCTTTCCGCACGATGACGGCCGAACAGCTCATCGAGCTCATCCGTAAGACCAGCAGCAATGCTGAACACCCCGACAACATCTATGGTTATGGTACGCCCAACTTCTGGCGTGCCTACATGATTGGCAAGGCGTATGAAGGACAGTAGACTCACGCTCCGCCAACTGAACCTCATGGTGCGCGAGGCCATTGAGACCGCCCTGCCCGACGAATACTGGGTGGAGGCAGAGCTGTCCGAATGCCGTGAGCACGGCGGCCACTGCTACATGGAGCTCATCGAGAAAGACGAGCACTCCAACACACCCGTTGCTCGTGCCTCGGCCAAGTGCTGGCGGCAGACGTGGATGATGGTGCGCCCCCACTTCGAGCGCGCCACCGGCCAGCCGCTGCGGGCTGGACTGAAGGTGCTGCTGCGCGTCTACGCCCAGTATCACGAGGCGTACGGCTTCTCGTGGATAGTCACCGACATCGACCCGGCCTACACGTTAGGCGACATGGCGCGCCGCCGACAGGAGATTATCCGCCAGCTCAAGGAGGAAGGCATCTTCGACCTGCAGCGCGAACTGCGCATCCCGCTCTTTGCCCAGCGCATAGCCGTCATCAGCGCCCCGACGGCCGCCGGCTACGGCGACTTCTGCCGCCAGTTAGAGGACAACGCCTACGGCTTCCGCTTCACGACGACTCTTTTCCCCGCCATCATGCAGGGCGAACAGGTAGAGCGCAGCATCATCAGTGCCCTCAACCAGATATATAATGCCCCCTCGGGGACCGTAGGGGGGGCTTCAGCTTTCGACGTCGTGGTCATCATCCGTGGCGGCGGCGCCACTGCCGACCTCAGCGGTTTCGACACCTTAGCGCTGGCCGAGAACGTGGCCCAGTTTCCACTGCCCATCATCACCGGCATCGGCCACGAACGCGACGAAAGTATTCTCGACATGGTATCGAACACCCGCGTAAAAACACCCACGGCAGCCGCTGCCCTGCTCATCGACAACCTGCTTGGCGTACTGGACCGGCTGGAACAGGCCGAGACTGCCGTCACCCACTACATCACCAGCCGCATAGCCTCCCAGCAACAGCGCATCAGCCAGCTTTCCACGCTCATCCCCACCCTCGCCATGCGTACCGTCAGCGACAGCCGCCACCGCATCGAGATGCTGGAGAGCCGGATGCCCGTAGCCATAGAGCGACGGCTGACCGACCACAAGCACCGTCTGGAGCGCATCGCCCTGCAACTGCAGGGCTTCGACCCCCAGCTGCTGCTTGCCCGCGGCTACAGCATCACGCTCAAGGACGGACGTGCCGTGCACGACCCGGCCCTGCTGGCTGCCGGCGACATCATAGAGACCCGAGTAGAGAAAGGTACATTTAAATCCATCGTCAAATGAACGACAACACCATTCACACCGCACACACCGGCCAAAACCCCGAGAAATACGAAGAAGCCCTGGCCCAGCTGGAAACCATTGTCCGCAATATGGAGGCCAACAAGTACGACATAGACGAACTCGCCATGCAGCTGAAGAATGCTAAGCGACTGATTCGTTTCTGCAAGGACAAGCTGACCAAGACCGAAGAGGAGCTTCAAAAGATTCAGACTGGCGAAGACTGACCTACCTGCATTTGTAACTGAAAATTACGACTGTTTGTCATCTTTTTGACTCGTAATCTTGCACAAATGCCATATTTTATGTACTTTTGTGCCCAAATTGAAAGAAAAGACAACATAAAACATAAGCATTATGAAGAACTTAGACTGGGGAAACCTGTCGTTCGGTTACATGAAAACCGACTACAACGTACGCTGTTACTATCGTGACGGCAAGTGGGGCGAGATTGAAGTCTGCTCCGACGAGTATCTGAACCTGCACATGGCAGCCACCTGCCTGCACTACGGTCAGGAAGCCTTTGAGGGGCTGAAGGCCTACCGCTGCAAGGACGGCAAGGTGCGCATCTTCCGTGTCGACGAGAATGCCGCCCGCCTGCAGTCCACATGCCGCGGCATTCTGATGCCCGAAGTGTCTACCGAGCTGTTCACCGAGATGGTGAAGAAGGTGGTACGCCTCAACCAGGAGTGGATACCCACCTACGAAAGCGGCGCCACGCTCTACATCCGTCCGCTGCTCATCGGCACCAGCGCACAGGTGGGCGTACACCCCGCTAAGGAATACTGCTTCCTTATCTTCGTCACACCCGTAGGTCCCTACTTCAAGGGAGGCTTCGCCGCCAACCCCTACGTCATCATCCGCGACTACGACCGCTCGGCACCTCTCGGCACCGGTAAGTACAAGGTGGGCGGCAACTACGCCGCATCGCTCTTTGCCAACAACCTGGCTCACGAGAAGGGCTACGCCTGCGAGTTCTACCTCGACGCCAAGGAGAAGAAGTACATGGACGAGTGCGGTGCCGCCAACTTCTTCGGCATCAAGGACAACACCTACATCACGCCGAAGTCGACCTCCATTCTGCCCTCCATCACCAACAAGAGCCTCATGCAGGTGGCCGAAGACTTAGGCATGAAGGTGGAGCGCCGTCCCATTCCCGAGGAAGAGCTCGACACCTTCGAGGAGGCCGGAGCCTGCGGTACGGCAGCCGTCATCAGCCCCATCAGCTACATCGACGACATGGACACCGGCAAGCGCTACTCCTTCGGCGACAAGCCCGGTCCCGTCAGCAAGAAGCTTTACGACACCCTGCGCGCCATCCAGTACGGCGAGACAGAAGACAAGCACGGCTGGACGACCGTTGTCATCGAGTAAAAAGAAACCGTTCCATTAACACTATAAACACATCGCTTTATGGGAACAAACCAAACCTACAAGAACCGTGCGCTGGCCTCACTGGAGGGCAAGTGGTCTAAAGGTGTCATTGCCACCGTCATCGTTTCGCTGCTAACCGGCTTCGTCGGTCAAGGCGCATCAACCTTCTTCGACGGCATAACGGGCTTCGGCATTTCCGGTTTCTGGTTCTTGCTGTGCCTGCCCTTGGGATGGGGCATCACCGCATACTTCCTCAATCTCATCCGCAATGAGGATATAGCCTACGAACGCCTGTTCGACGGCTACAAGGACTTCGTCCGCATCTTCCTGGCCGGTTTCATGGTCAGTGTCTGCATCGTCATCGGCTTCCTGCTGCTCATTGTCCCGGGCATCATCCTTACGATGATGTTCTCACAGACAGAGTACATCCTGAAGGACGACAAGCAGATAAGTGCCGCCGATGCCATGCAGAAGAGCGCCGAGATGATGAAAGGTCACAAGATGGAGCTTTTCTGGCTGATGCTGAGTTTCATAGGCTGGTTTATTCTGTGCTGCCTTACGCTGGGTCTCGGCTTCATTTTCCTGCAGCCATACTTCGAGACAACCCTTTCACACTACTACGAAGACCTGAAGGCCGAACAGGACGGGGTTTTGACAAACCGCTAAGTTCGCCGACACGGACACTCACGAGCATGTGTTCCAGTACCCCCTGCCCGGTACTGGAACACATGCTTTTTTAGGCACAGAGACGTCGGCGCGAAATACATTGATAATCAGTGGTTTAAAATTTTATGCCTGACGGCACCGAATTTTATGCCCCGCGGCACCAAAAAGTATCACCCGTTTTGGTAAATCGGCCAATCAAATTTGGAACCGCGGGGCATCAAATTCGCCACCGTCGCTGATGCTTTTTACCACCGCCGCTGATAAAATCCAATCGAACCGCTGATGTTTTCTGCTTGAGCGAAAGGGCATGATAGATTTTTACTTTTGTGGAACATGAAAAATAAACAGCAAAAAAATTTCGCTATTCCGTTTTTTTTCGTAATTTTGCCATCGCTCTTTATATGAGCATGGCTCAGTACACATCAAATAGCTATCGAACAATAGACAAGCTGATACAAACATAATTTGAAACAGACGATGATACAGGCAGCAAACTTAAACCCTACGCAGATTCATCTTTTGAAACTCTTCTCATTTAACAATAGCGAGGACTATGCTAAAGAGATTCAAATGGTGCTGACACGCTATTTTCAGAAGCAGCTTGACGCTGAGTCAGACCGCTTATGGGACGAGGGTATCCTAAATCAGGACGCTTTGGATAGAATAGCACACGAAGATTTACATGCTCGTTAACTATAGCCCGCTCTGTAATTGACACCAACAGCCTCATCCAGTGCATTTCACGTCGTAGCCGTTATCATGATTTGTGGCTTTCATTTTTGGATGGACGTAACCAGCTGTGCGTGTCAAACGAGATTTTGGAAGAATACGAAGAAATTCTTGAACGCAAGTCCAGCCATAATTTTGCCAGATTAGCATTAGATGTGATTATCAACAACCCTTATACTATATTCGTTACACCTTTTTATCGTTTTAAAGTTATAGCAGCAGACCCCGATGATGACAAGTTTGTTGATTGTGCTGTTGCTGGCAATGGCAAATACATAGTCACTGATGACCACCATTATGATGTATTGAAAAATCTGGAATTTCCAAGAATGGAAATCATCAAGCTATGTGACATCATCAAACAAATATAGCAAGATTTGCCCCAAAATCTTGCTATATTTCAAGTGCAAATTTAATATCTTTTGTTCTTGATTTTGTTAAATTCATGTTTTTTTTGCAATTTTCTTCCTTCAAATGCATTACTTTACTGAATTTTCACTATCAGTGCAACGGTTTATGGGAGAAATCCCGAGTCACAGATGCATTAGCTTATTATTTCGCACTTGACTGAAAAGACCTAGGAAATCTATAAGATAACAATTATTCTTATATTTATTGCAATTTCCTTCTGAATAATTTTGCCGTTCCAATTTCTTTTTTTATCTTTGCAACGGCTTGGGGGAGAAATCCCGAGTCACAGATGCATTAGCTTATTATTTCGCACTTGACTGAAAAGACCTAGGAAATCTGTTTTGGAATAGTTCGATTTAAGAAAGCAAGGGAAAGCCGAGGAAAGGCATTCCTTCCGTACAAGCATTAGCTATGCTCACGCCTTTGGCGTGGAAGCATTCTTATAAATGTATGGAGGGGTTCCAAATTTCCTAGGTCTGCCCCTTAGGTCAAGTGCATAAGAGTGGCCACGCCATTCTTTATGCCCATGCCTTTTGCTATGAATGATGATGTAATTCAAACGGATGTGTGCATGGCACAGACTCCTACATTCTTGATTAGTACTAATTATAAAGCAAAAGAGGTTATGAATGACAACGAACTGATGAATCGAAGGCGGTTCTTTAAGAAAACAGCAAAGGAAATACTTCCTATGCTTGGAACGTTTGTAGTTGCTCCAACGGTGATAATGACGACATTGACAGCTTGTCCTTCTGATGTCTGTGATGGGTGTGAGGCAGCTTGTCGCGATAATTGTGTAGACTCTTGTAAAGGCAATTGTTATACTGCTTGTGCCAATAGTTCTGCTGGTGGAGATTGTTCAGACTGTTCTTCAACATGTAGTAATAGTTCTACGAGTAACTCATGTTCATCTTGTGCTAATAATTGCTCTTCTTCGTGTACAGGCACGTGCTCAGATAGTTGTGAAGGGAGTTGTTCTGAAACATGTCAAGGGCAATGTTCTAAGACGTGTAACGACACTTGCTCCTCAACATGCAAAGAAACATGTACAAGCTCGTCTAACAACAATCAAAGTGGAAGTGCTAATGGGGCTGACATCTCGGATGCATCTGGCTCGATTAGTGGTTATGAGTATGTTGATTTAGGACTTAGCGTCAAGTGGGCAAGATATAATATGGGAGCAACAAAGCCAGAAGAGAAAGGAGATTTCTATTATTGGGTTTCATATGGAAGTGATAAAACTATGTATTTTACAAATATGGGACAATCTTTAAGTGGTAAATCTATTTGTGGCACAAAATATGATACAGCTCGTTCAAAATGGGGCAACAAGTGGCAAATGCCGTCAAAAAAGGATTTTGAGGAATTATTTGCTAATTGTCAAATAGAAACATTCATTTGTAAAGGAGTAACTGGATTGAAAGCAACCAGTAAAAAAAACGGGAATAGCATATTCTTGCCATGTGCAGGCTACTTGAAATCAGGAATATCTTATTCAGAGTCATCATGTTTCTATTGGACAGGGGACATACAATACCTTTTAGGTGGATGGCTTCCCGAGGAAGTATATTATCTATGTTATTATAATAGCTCTTCTCCAAGGTACGACACAGAAGATGTGTATAATTATGATAAAAAAATGAATATTCGTCCTGTTACCGGTTCCTCCAGTGGTAGTGATAACGGAGGTAGCTCATGTACAAGTTGTGGTAGTGGTTGTTCCACTGGTTGCACAGGAGCATGCGGGTCTGGTTGTTCATCCTCTTGCACAGGTGGCTGCGATGGTGGTTGTTATTACGGATGTAGTGGAAGTTGCGGTACGGGCTGTGGTGTGAGCTGCTCAGGTGGCTGCGACGGAACATGCACTGGTTCATGCAGTGGCAGATGTAGAGGATTGAACATTACGGCATGGTAAACAGTAAGGTAAAAGAACACTCCAGTGGCTGGCAGGACGGAATGGCAAAGAGCATTACGTTCATCGTCACAAAGGACTGCCAGCTGGCCTGCAAATATTGCTACTTGGTGGGAAAGAATACCAAGGAGCGGATGACGTGGGAGGTGGCAAAAGAAGCCATCGACTACATACTGGAGCGCGAAAGTGAGTTTAGGGAACAATCGGTTATTTGGGATTTCATTGGTGGCGAACCGTTTTTGGAGATAGAACTTATAGACAGGATTTGCGACTACTTAAAGACTGAGATGTACCGACGTGGACATCATTGGTTTGACTCCTACCGTTTCTCTTTCTCCACCAACGGTATCAATTATCATACGGAGAAGGTACAGCGGTTCATCAAGAAAAATTACACACATTTGAGCATCGGCATCACCATTGACGGTACCAAGCAGAAGCACGACCTGAACCGCATTTGGAAGACCAAGGAAATGGAGCAGGGGGAAGTACCAAAACCAGAGGAGGAACGTGGCTCGTACGACGATGTGGTGAGGAACATCCCACTTTGGTTAGAGCAGTTCCCTGGCGGAAGTACCAAAGTGACTATCTCCTCTGCTGATATTCCGTACATCAAGGACAGCGTGCTCCATCTCTATAGTCTCGGTATTCATGAGGTGAATATCAACTGCGTGTTTGAAGATGTGTGGCATGAAGGGGACGACAAGCTATTTGAAAACCAACTAATAGATTTAGCTGATGCTATAATAGATGGTGAATACTATAAATACTACGTGTGCTCGTTCTTCATGGAGCATATTGGCAAGCCAATGGACCCAGTACGCGACAACCAGAACTGGTGTGGTGCCGGCAAGATGCTGGCAATAGATGCCGCAGGCAACTTTTATCCTTGTACGCGCTTTGCGGCCTATTCGCTGAGGAGTAAACCCGCCTGGATTATCGGCAACATTCGTGATGGCATTGACCAGAACAAGCTACGACCATTCTTGATGCTTGATCGTACGACACAAAGCAGACCTGAGTGTATAGACTGCGAGGTGGCCAGTGGTTGTGCGTGGTGTCAAGGCGAGAACTATGATGCTGCAGATACGCATACCGTTTATCAACGGGCTACGACAATCTGCAAGATGCACAAGGCACGGGTGCGAGCCAACAACTACTATTGGAACAAGCTGTTCCGAAAGTTAGAGTTGGAAGGAAAGCAGGAGGAATATGAGAAGCAGAAAGCAAAAATGAAGGAATCTAAATGCTAAGACGACTATGCTGACATACCTTGTTATATTATTAGACGACACCAGCACGTCATACTGCCACTATGAGGTCAGGAAACAGGCGCACAACCTCATCAGTATTGAGAACTTGCGCCAGGGAATCGTGTGGGCGATGAAGGAGAACCTGAATATCCAGTTTGTCTATCCCGACTATGAACTGCCGGAGGAATATCTTAAAGCCATTGAGTCAATAGACCACACAAAGATCATGCCTTCTGCAAATTGCGAAGAGGCAGATGTGATAGTATTGAACGGATGGGACGATACCGTAAATGAAGGTAGCACTTGCATCATACGTACCAGCCGTGAGGACTTGGCCAAACACATGGCGACGGCAAAGGAATGGCTGAAGAAAGTCAATCGACTGAACATCGTACTGACTGACACGGAAGCGTTCAAGGATAGCGACATTGACAACTACGCGGTTTTGCTGGACGAACTGAGTGACTGTATTGCCGACATGTATGCGAACAACAGGCAGGTACAGGTGAATTTGCTCACAGACCGTCTGCTGCTGACAGAAATGAACAACTGTAATGCTGGGGACAATAACATAACGCTGGCACCAAACGGTTGCTTCTACCTCTGCCCTGCATTCTATTTTGATGATAAAGAGGACTGCATAGGAAATCTTAAGGACGGCATAGACATCAAAAACCAGCAGTTGCTAAGACTTGACCATGCACCGCTGTGCCGACAGTGTGATGCCTACCAGTGCAAACGTTGCATATGGATGAACCAACGACTGACGCTTGACGCAAACACACCTTCACATCAGCAGTGTGTAATAGCACATATTGAGCGGAATGCCTCACGCAATTTGTTGGCAAAACTGAAGGAAAGAGGCATTATGTTAAGAGACAACCACGAGATTAAGGAAATAGATTATTTAGACCCCTTTAATATTTTGAACAGATGGAAGTAAGAAAAATTGTGGGAAAAGTTACCCCAGAAGAGCGAAATGAGATTCAAGCACTCTTTGAGCGCAAGAATGGTTTAACAGAGTTAGCCAAGATTGTCACAGCCGACAACAACGAACTATACGAAAAGTTGGTAAAGGACATGGGCGAGACTGGCAGTAAGTTCCAACAATGGTGGGACGAGAAAGCCAAACAATATGGATGGGAGAGTCATCCCAAAGGAAACTGGGAGATCAATTTCCAGACATGTGAGATAACTCTTGTTGCGAGCGAAGCATGATGGCTGCACAATTACTGTTCATTGGCACGACTGAGTTGATGCTGATAGCTGGCATAGCCCTCTTGCTCTTCGGCGGCAAGAAGCTGCCGGAGATGATGCGAGGCATGGGACGCGGCATCAGTGAGTTCAAGAAAGGTGCGAAAGAGGCTGTAGAGCCTTTCGAGGAAGCCAAGAAGGATATTGATGAAGTCATCAAAGAATGACGAACTACTTACATTCGGCGGACATCTGGAAGTGCTTCGCCGAATGCTTTTCCGTGTCATTGCGGTAGCGGGTGCTATCGCAATGACTGTGTTTTGTTTCAAGGAAACGACATGGGAGGTGCTACTGGCTCCAAGCGAGTGGGACTTCTGCACCTATCGTTGGATAGAGTCGGCCATGCATTTTATGAACATAGACTTCCATTTCGACGAGTTTCATGTGCAGATGATAGCCACGGACTTGTCGAGCCAGTTTATGACGCACATCACAACGGCGGTATATCTCGGTGTGTTGGGGGCTTCACCTTATATATTATATGAGCTGTTCCGCTTCATCTCGCCCGCACTGTATGATGACGAGCGGAAATATTCGGTGCAGGTGGCAGGCATCATCTATGTGCTGTTCATCCTCGGTGTGCTGATGTCTTACTTCGTGCTGTTCCCTATCTCTTTCCGTTTCCTCGGCACTTATAGCGTGTCGGCCAAGGTGGTGAGCAACATCACACTCGACTCATATATCTCCACGTTCGTCTCGCTGACGCTGGTCATGGGCGTGGTGTTCCAATTACCAGTCATAGCGTTCTTCTTTGGCAAGATGGGCATTGTAACGTCTACAATGCTTGCTAATTATCGCAAGCACTCGCTTATTGTCATCATGCTGGTAGCAGCCATTATCACCCCACCCGACCTGATGACACTGATTTTAGTTACCATCCCGCTCTATCTGCTTTACGAAGTAAGCATTCGCGTTGTCAGCTGGGTTGAGCCTACACCGTAAACACACTTTTACTGCTAAATAATCTTACGCGGATTTGCCAGTTTCAGAAAGTTTCTGTACCTTTGCACCATTATGGGAAAAGGAAAGTTGGCTAAGTTCGCAGACATGGAGACGTACGCTTGTGTCTTCCAGTACCCGTTTGCGGTGATACAGAACGACTCGTTCGAGATGAAAGGACGCTGGCGCGAGATGTACTTCAAGAACCAGAACCCCATCGTCTTAGAGTTAGGGTGCGGCAAGGGCGAGTACACTGTGGGATTAGCCAAGCTGATGCCGGAGGTGAACTTCATCGGCGTCGACATCAAGGGCGCCCGCATGTGGACGGGAGCCACGCAGGCCACCAACGAAGGACTGCGCAACGTGGCTTTCCTGCGCACCAACATCGAGTTCATCGACCGCTTCTTCGGCCCTGACGAGGTGCAGGAGATATGGCTGACGTTCAGCGACCCGCAGATGAAGAACCCGCGCAAGCGGCTCACCTCCACCTACTTCATGGAGCGCTACCGCCGCTTTCTGACGGACAGCGGACGCATACACCTGAAGACCGACTCTAACTTCCTGTTCACCTACACCACGCTGATGGCGGAGCACAACGGGCTGCCCGTGGAGCAGAAAACCGCCAACCTGTACGGCGAGGCGGACGCGGACAGCATGGCGGCCAGCATCCAGACGTACTACGAGAGCATGTGGATAGCCCGCGGGCTGGACATCAAGTATCTGCGCTTTCTGCTGCCCCACGACGGCACGTTAGAGGAGCCTGACGTGGAGATAGCCTTGGACGACTACCGCAGCTACCACCGCTCGAAGCGCAGCTCGTTAGAGAAGGCGAAGTGAACTATAACGAAAACGAAGACGAAGACGAAAACGAAAACGGGAACGAAAACGAAGACGAAAACGAAAACGGGAACGAAAACGAAAACGAAAACGATAACTTTAAAGCATATCATTATGAAAAGATTAATCAGTATCCTTTTTGCTGCCCTGCCACTGCTTGCCATGGCACAGGGCAAGACACAGGTGACATTGGAGTCAGCCGGACAGCTTGCATCGAAGATAGCTGAAGCTGACAGGGTGAAAATCGCAGAGCTGAAGGTCAGCGGTCCTATGAACGGCGCCGACATCAAGCTGCTGCAGCAGATAGTGAACCGCACGAAGGCCAAAGAGAAGAACGGCGAGTGCCTGGTGACGAGCGTCGACCTGTCGGAGGCTGTCATCACCGAGGGCAAGGACGGCATGAAGACCAAGGCCAACGAGCTGCCCGACGCCATGTTCTCGGGTGCCAAGGCGCTGATACAAGTAGCACTGCCTGCCAACATCAGCAACATCAGCAAGAACTGCTTCCTGGGCTGCACGTCGCTGGTTCAGGTCACCCTCCCCGAGACCGTGACCACCATTGGCAACCAGGCGTTTCAGGGCTGCGAGCGACTGGCCTCCATCAACATTCCGCAGTACGTGACCAGCATCGGCAGCGAAGCCTTCGAGGACTGCAAGGCACTGGCCGCGATAGACATTCCGGCCAGCGTCAAGGAGATAGGCACGCAGGCCTTCCAGGGCTGCAAGAGTCTGGCACAGGCTAACGTCAACGCCAGCATCAAGAAGCTGGACAACGACACCTTCCGCGACTGCGAGGCGCTGACCACCGTCAGCCTGCCCGAGACGCTGAAGGAGATAGACAACGACGCCTTCCACAACTGTAAGAGTCTGGCCGGCATCGTGCTGCCCGCCAGCACCGAAGAGCTGGGCAGCTCGGCCTTCGAGGACTGCAAAAGCCTGTCGTCCATCAACCTGGACAACGTGCAGAAGATAGGCACCAAGGCCTTCCAGGACTGCACGTCGCTGAAGGAGGTAGGCATGGAGCGCCTCTCGAAGTTAGGCACGTCGGTGTTCCAGGACTGCTCCAGCCTGAGCAAGGTGGTCATGCAGGGCAGCCTCAACGAGCTGAGCAACGACACCTTCAAGGACTGCTCCAACCTGAACAGCGTCAGCCTGCCCAACGGCATGAAGGAGATAGGCAGCAACGCCTTTGACGGCTGCCGCTCGCTGCAGGGGCTGGAACTGCCCAACATGCTGACCAAGATAGGCAGCAAGGCATTCCAGAAGTGCAGTGCCCTGCAGAGCATCAGCATTCCCAACATGGTGAAGAAGATAGGCAGCAGTGCCTTCCAGAACTGCACACAGCTGGCAACGGCCAACATCGGCGGCTTCATCGAGGAAGTGGAGAGCGACCTGTTCAAGGGCTGCACCAAGCTGACCACAGTGTCGCTGCCTGCGACGGTGAAGAAAATTGGCAGCAACGCCTTCAGCGGCTGCATCGCCCTCGGTGCCATCGACCTGCCCGTCGCCCTGCTCAGCATCGGTGACGACGCCTTCGAGAAGTGCACGTCGCTGAGCGAAATCAAAATCCCAGTGGCCGTGACCGCCATCGGCGACGACGCCTTCAACGGCTGCGCCATGCTGATACGTGCCGAGCTGTCGACAGCACTGAAGAAGATTGGCGGCTCAGCCTTCCAGAAGTGCCCGATGCTGCGCGAGGTGGTGCTCAACAGCCCCAATCCTCCCTCCATTTCCAAGAGCACCTTCAAGGGCGTGGCAGCCACGTTCCTCATCCCCGCAGGCAGCAAGTCGCTCTACAATGCCGACAAGGCCTGGCAGAAACTTGCCACCAAAGAAAAAACTACTCTTTAAGCAATGCAACTCTATCCGAAACTGATTATGGACGCGCTGGCTACCGTCACGTATGCCGGCACGAAAAAGAACCTTGTTGATAGCGGGATGGTCGCCGACCAACCCGCTATCAACGGTCAGAAAGTTACCGTCGTGCTGGAGTTCCCGCGCGACACCGACCCCTTCCTCAAGTCGACAGTAAAGGCCGCCGAGGCCGCCATCCACTACCACTGCGGCAGCGACGTGGAGGTGGAAATCGTCACGGAGTACAAGTCGAAGCCGCGCCCCGAAGTGGGCAAGCTGCTGCCCGACGTGAAGAACATCATCGCCGTGTCGTCAGGCAAGGGCGGCGTGGGCAAGAGCACCGTCGCCGCCAACCTGGCCATAGCCCTGGCACGTCTGGGCTACAAGGTGGGACTGCTGGACTGCGACATCTTCGGACCCTCCATGCCCAAGATGTTCCACGTCGAGGACGCACGACCCTACGCCGTCAACGTGGACGGACGCGACCTCATCAGCCCCATCGAGGCCTACGGCGTCAAAATGCTGTCCATAGGCTTCTTCGTCTCGCCCACCACGGCCACGCTGTGGCGCGGCGGCATGGCCACCAACGCCCTGAAGCAGCTCATTGCCGATGCCGACTGGGGCGAGCTGGACTACTTCATCCTTGACACCCCGCCGGGCACCAGCGACATCCACCTGACGCTGCTACAGACGCTCGGCATCACCGGGGCCATCATCGTCTCCACACCGCAGCAGGTGGCACTGGCCGACGCCCGCAAGGGTATCGACATGTACCGCAACGACAAGGTCAACGTGCCCATTCTCGGACTCATCGAGAACATGGCATGGTTTACGCCTGCCGAGCTGCCCGAGAACCGTTACTACATCTTCGGACGCGAGGGCTGCAAGCAGCTGGCCGAGGAGATGGGCGTGCCCCTGCTGGCACAGATACCGTTAGTGCAAAGCATCTGCGAGAGCGGCGACGCCGGCGAACCGGCAGCCATGAGCAGCGACACCGCCACAGGACTGGCCTTCATCAATCTGGCCCAGGCCGTCGTCACCGTCGTCAACCGCCGCAACGCCGAACTGCCCAAGACCAAGATTGTGGGAGTGAAGTAAGTCACAACGCCCATGACAACCCGCCGACAGCCCAGGTGCGTATGGAAGGACGGTGACGGCCTCTCGGAATATTCTGCCTGGCTGTAATTGACAGATACGACGAGGTTGATAATGGGAATAGTTTCAAACGTTAACAAAGTGCATGTCCGAAAGCATCATCTGCTTTCGGACATGCATATTCAGATATTACGCTTTGACATATTTCTGTAGTGGAGAATTGGGCTTATCTGGAATAGTGCGTTTCAGTAAGCCTGCATCTACTAACTCATTGATGAACTTTTGAATGTTCTTGTTATGGTAGATAACATTAATATGATCTAAGATGTCCCTACTGCTTCGTTCTACCATACAAAACATCAGAACCTCCTGTTGCTTTGCAGAAAGTATCAGAGTATCAGAGTTACTATCAGAGCCACTATCAGAGTTAGTAACTAAGTTTGTATCTAAGTTGGTAACCAAGTTAGTGTCAGAGCCAGTGTCAGAGTTAGTGTCAGAGTTGGTGTCAGAGTTGGTGTCTAAGCCTGGACGCTTGAAAGTAATCCAAACAAAAAGTCCATCAGTACCATACTCTGGCTCAGGCAATCCCGCATTCTTGCAGGCTTCCATCATCCTCTGTACCCCTGTTCCCCAACTTTCTAAGAAGCCTGTCTTGAATAATGTTTCGGCAATGATGGGGTTCTGAGGATAAGACCGATGAGACTTCTTGATGGTCTCAACAGTCAGTTCGTTGGGCAGATGCCCCGTATTCTCAATCTCTACCCGGTCATCAAAGACGGCAATGCCAACACTTCCACTTGGCGAATCCAGCAGTCTGTGACAAAGTGCATTCGTCAATGCCTCACGCAAGGCTTCAACAGGAATCTCCAGTCGGTCTTCTCTGCGCAATCCCTTGATGACACCGCTTTGGTTCAGGTGCTTGAACAAGAAAGCCATACCAGCATCCAACAACTCGTAGAAGTTTCCCTTTACTCGCATGTTGTCGATGAAAACATTCTTCTCAGTTCCTTGGAACCGAGCCATACGCAAAAGGAACTGAGGGTAAGATGTTGTACGTTTGATGAACAAGGCTGCTGCCGCATTCTTAATCTTGCCGTCTTCTATCATAGCAAACTTATCAAGCAGCCCCCATGCATCTTCCGTGACAGCAGACGCAGGCATACGTCCTCTGTCCACACCGTAGGCGACAGCCCCTTTGATGCGTGTCTCGTCTAAATCTTCCATGTGAAGATTGTCTGGCGTCTGACTCTCCCATGCAAAGCGGCTTGGGTTACTACGTCTCAGACGTTCCTCAAACATCGAGCGAGGCATCAGCACCGTAGTGCTCTCCACCTTGTAATAAGGTCTGCCATCGTAGGTATAGGGGGCATCGCCAAATTTTGCACCATCGCAATGCACTCCGATAACACTGAAAACAGGTCGCTCAGGAATGTCGAAGAGTTGGATGGGCAGACTAATAGCAGGTTCCAGTTTTGTCATCTCATGTGCCATTTCCCTTTGGGTGCTGTCAGTTACATTCTGCCCCGATATCTTCAGGTCAGGCGTAATGCCGAAGAACAACCAGCCACCATCAGTATTCAGGAATGCACATAGCGACTGCATCCCTTTAACGAGTTCGCCCGTAGTCTTTTTCAGCTCAAGCACTCGGGTCTCGTCTCTTGCTATAATCTCTTTTATTCCGTCTAAGTCCATATTTCGTTTGCAAAGTTAAGGATTTTATTTTGTAATACGGCTAATCCCAGCCCTCTTCGTCATTATTCTCCATGTAGCGACTCATTCCATTGTCTGGCATATCATCCTCTGAAGCAGGGTCAAAGCCACGCATATTGTCTGTCTCATGGTGACTATCCACTTCTTCTGAATTGTAATAAGAATGAGAAGATGAAGATGATGAACTTCTTTTATCTGGCTCAGATACATTCTCATCTTTCTTCTCTTTAATTGTCTCTTTCTCCTTTATTAAAGAATCATTCTGTTCCTTTAGATATTTTTCACCCCATCCAATTTCTGTATCAGAATTAGGTAATTCATGCTTGTTCTTGTTTGCACAAGACAGAATTAGTAGAAGAATTGATAATCCAAAGATTTTCTTTAGCAAATAATAGAATCCAACGAATGAGAAAACTCGTTTCCACCAACTAGGAGATTCCTGAGAAATCATATTGTCATGTAGTTCTATATCTCTCAATCTTTTTGCTTCTTTATGATGCATTCTAAGATTAAATTTCTCTTCTTCGTACTTTTCTTTGGCTTGCTCTCTGCCTTTCCATCGGTCGTGTTCGTTCATCCTCAGAAAGAACTGCTTATCTTCCTCAGACATCATCGGATCGTTTAGGACGGTTTCATTATATGAGTCCACCCACTCATCAACCTCATTAATTTCGTTTTGACATTCCTCTTCAAGCTTACTAGAGGGCCTACCATAAATATTATTATTGAAATTATTCATAATTTGTTACTTCGGTATATAAATATTTGTTTTGTTTATTAAGACGCAAAAAAGTTTTGGATCATTAAAAAACCAATCAGTCGTTCCTCTTTCAAATTTTACTATAACTTTTGAAGCTTCTTCTGTTTTTTCTATATCAATTACATCTCCTATAGACAAGTCGTCATTTTTCATTATTTTATCTCCTACACAGGCTTCCCTGTAAATTTTCTTCATCCCATTGGGGATTGCGTCATTTATATTGTAAAAAGTATAACAAGAACTATTATCAGGAATGTTGTCTCTTACTTTATTGTCATATTCAACCGTAAGTCTTTTTTGGGTACTGTTTCTGCTTATAACTTTACATCTTTTAGAATTATATATCAGCCAATCTCCTTTTTTAGCATCTTTTGTGTCATGGATTAAATGAGAGGTTGTCCCAGTCTCTTCATTACTGGAACATTCTTCTTTTTCATTAATCTTTTGAAGTGATTCGGCATTTTCAAGAATGTAATCTGCTGATAAGGAATCAAATTCAACGCTGTAGAGAGAGTCTTCGAGAATTACTTCTTTAATAGTCCCGTTGCCCCATTGATTATGTACAACTTTGTCTCCAATTTGCAGTTTACTATTATTCTTGCTGTTTTTTGAAAAGTCTTCTTTTTTTTCTGTTGTCTTCTTTTCTGATAATAGTTTAGAAGAATTCCATAACTTTACTATCTGTTCAAATCTTAATGATTCATAACCACATAAACAAATTGTTTCAAATTTTTTAGTCATAATATGGCTTTTGCCATATTCGATTAAAAAGAAGTCATATAATTGTTTAGCGGAATAATCTTCAAGCATAGTAAAATAAAAAGATCGTGCCATCCTTAACTCATAATTAAATCGGGAAAGGATCATTTGGCTTTTCGTCCTAATGTAGTCATCTATGTCAAAAAAACTTCCGTAAACTATTGCGTTACCCTTTATAATAGGTTTGAATTCTTTCTTTATTTGTTTTTTCCAGAAATTCAAGTCTTCACATTCACAATCTATGAATGTGCATGGAGTTACTAAGTCCTCCACCAATTCAGATGTGTACGACATGTGTTGTTCTGAATATTCTGTAACAAATTCTTCAAAAACTCTACGATTAATATCAAAAATATCGCTAATTAGTTTCTTTAGTCTTGACTCTTTCTCAATAATAAAGTTTGCTTTTGCTTCCTCAACGATATTGTTAATGCCTGTAGATTCTATGAGGATCATCTCCTCGCAACCTTCTGATAAATCACGATTGTACACTTTCATATCAAAAGGTTCTCTTTCCTGTTCAGTTTGTACAAAATGTGTGGCTTCATCAATAGGTTGACCTACAAAATGTTTATACCACATACGTTTAGATGCAGGGAAGCCGAATCTGTTGTGTAGGCCAACATTATCTAAGAAAATCACTTTTCTTTTTCCTCTAGCAATCCTAAGTCCTCTACCAACTTGTTGTAAATAAAGCGCAAGAGATCGTGTCGGGCGAGCTAATTGTATTGCCTCCACGTCAGGGCAATCGAAACCCTCTGTAAATATGTCAACATTACAAAGGACATCAATGTGACCTTTTCTGAATTCTTCTACTATCAGTTTTCTTTCATCTTGGGTAGTGTCGCTGTCTATAGCGCGGGCAAAAATCCCACATTTTTTGAATTCTTGGCAAAGTTGTTTGTTATGGGCTTTATTTATTGTATAGATAATAGTTTTCTTCCCTCTTGCATATTTTATGTATGACCCTATAATTTCAGATTTAATCTGATCACGATTCATGTAATGCCAAAGTGATTTTTTGGCATAATCACCATCTTTGTCAAGAGGAATATCGTATAGACCTGTATATAATTCACTATCTTCTTTTATTGAATAATAATCATAGTTACTTAACCATCCAGCTTCAATGAATCGTTTTACAGATGGAGATACTATCAGATCTTCATATTCCTCTGTAAATCCTTCACCATTAAGTCTGTATGGGGTTGCAGTCACGCCTAATATCTTGGAATGATTAAAAGTGTTTATTACTTTTTTGTATGTTGCGGCTTTTGTATGATGTGCCTCGTCTACTATTACAAAATCAAACGGATAATTACTCCAGTGTGCTTCTAATCGGCGTTGTAACGTTTGAATCGAAGCTATACATACTGGCATCGGATTTAAATGTGAATCCTTACATTCTGCTGTAATTAGGGTGCTTCCGATGTTGTAATTCCAGAATAATTCATTCTTAATTTGTTCAACTAATTCTTTTCTGTGAGTAATAATTAGAACATTAATATAGATATTATGTAGCCTACAATATTTTTTGAAGTCGTTAATCATGGACACAAAAAGTCTTGTCTTCCCTGTTCCTGTAGGCATTTGCATCAGAATAGATTTCTTATATATCCACTTCTTGTAAATCTCATGCTTGTTGAAGACCTGATAATCTCTCAGGCCTTTGTCCTCATATAGGGTGATTTCATCAAAGAAATTTTTATTTATTTCTGTCATGGTTATGATTCTTCTATGACCCTATAAAACTCAACAGAGTTAAATACGCTGCTATTAGTTCCGTCTTCTAACTTGAAAATTAATTTTTCTATGCCATTTGACACGCTTTGCACACCAATAACGATTCCAATGAGTTTGTCAGAAGTTCGTACGATTCTATCACCAACTTTCGCAGTACGTTTTACAAGATTCCCTGGTTGACTGGATAGTTCGGTTTTAGATGGGCATTCTTTATCCAATTCTTGTTTCTTTTCAACAATTGAATACCTTTCCCAGTCATTGGGAACATTGTCCACGGTTCCATTATCATATTTCACAATTAGGCGCATTTCCCCCTTTGTAGTTCTTTTATTTATTACAGTGCAGTATCTGTGATCATACAAAACACGGTCTCCGACAAGTGCTTCTTTCTTACCAAATTCATTCTTAAACTTATTTTCATCTTGATGAGTGGAATCGGGTTCGTCTATTCTTTGAAGTATACTTGCAGACACATTTTTATAGGCATCAGTTTCTATCTTGTTAATATCTCTCGCCTCATCAAACTTGGCTTTCATCGTAGGGTTCTTATAGGTCAGTTTCTTAATGGTCAACTCTTCTGCTTTATTGTTGGCAAGACGGAGATTGTTTTCTGAACCAAGAAGATTGGCCTTAATTTCCTGTAAATGCTTAATTGACTTATCAATCTCTTCGATAGCTTTCTGGAATTTCTCACTGGCCAGACGATAGTTATTGGCAAATCGCTCCTTGAAGTCGTTAAGTTTCGACTCGAAATTGGTGACGTCAACAGATTGGCTTTGAGCCAATACAAGTTGCCTCTGTAGGGCAATACTCTTCTTGGAGGTCTGAACCAACAATGTGATAATTGGAATGAAAAACTGAGGACGAATGACATACATTTTGGGGTAGCGATGACTCATGTCCACAATTCCAGTATTGTATAATTCGCTTTCTGGTTCTAACAGCGAGACCAGTACGGCATATTCACATTTCTTGGTTCTACAATCCTCATCCAGTTTTTTCAGAAAATCCTCATTATGATGCTTCGTGGCTGTCTCGTCCATTTCGTTTTTCATTTCGAACATGATAGAAATATATTCGAAGTCACCATCAAAGTCTCGAAAGATGAAATCTCCCTTTGAGCCGCCTGAAGCGTCATTGTCTTTTTCAAAATATGCATTTGGCATGATGGGGCGAATGGTGGTATTGAATAGCGTGTTGCAGTGAACTTCTAATGTTTCCCCAACCATCTTAGTGGACATACGAGTTTTTAGGTCTTTGTAATAGTCCACCATTTCCTGCTTTTGTCTCAATTGCAGTTCATATCCTTGACGTATGTCCTGTTCACGACGCATGGAGTCGTTCTTCTCTACTTCGAGTCGTTCTTTCCACGAAGAGATTTCTCCATCTTTCTGTTGGATTATCTGGTTCGCTTTGTTTTGCTCTTTTAAAACAGCAACCTCTATAAGCCCTTGACTCTGAGAGATTTCTCCTTTTAGCTGAAGTATTTCAGTCTCTTTGGCAGCCAGCTCTCGCTCAAGTTCTGCCTGCTTTGAAATCTCGATACCCTTTATTTTTTCTTCTAAGCGGGCAATCTGAGAATCTTTTTCTGCAAGTTGTTTTTCATGCTCCAATTGTTTAGCTTGCTCACTTCCACGTGATTGTTCACGAAGGGAGTTTAATTCTTGCTCTTTTTCCTGTATCTGTACGTCTTTCTCAGCAATAACCTTATCTATTTCAGCCTGTTTAGAGATACCTGATGTTTTAACCTTTTCTTCTAATCTGGCTATTTGAGCATCTCGATTTGCAAGTTTTTCGTTATATTCGATTTGAGTAGCTTGAACAGCGGCCTGAACTTGCTCTTTAACTTTTGCGATTTCTATATTCTTTTCAGCAAGTTGTTTTTCGTACTCTGCATGCTTTGTTACAGCAATTCCTTTTACTTGTTCTTCCAAACGTGCAATTTCTGCGTTTTTCTTCTCCAGTTCATTCTCTTTGGCATTTAGCTGTTGCATGAATCCTTGCTCTGCCTGCAACTTGTCTGATTGCCGGAGCATTTCCTCTTGTTTCTTTATTTCCTTGATGCGCTTGTCCAGGTCAGATTCAAACTCCTTTGTTCGTATCTGACTAACAACTGAAGCGTAACTTGCCTCATCAACAGAGAAAACCTTTCCACAGTTAGGACATTTAATCTCGTTCATAGACTGATATATTTAATAACCTTCATTTCAATAGCTATCGGTTTTGAACACAAATTTAGTGGTTTTTACTGAGACTCCAATAAGAATGTATTCAATTTTAATAAATATTGAGGATTTGGAAATAATAAGTCATCGGACGCAGTTCACTAAAGAAATTCCCATCATGGGAAAATAAATTCTGATGGTCAGAATTTTTATTATCTGCATCAACTGTGAAGTTTGAAGTGTGATATTTGAAGTGTGGAGTTTGAAGTTTATGATTACTGTCATTTCTACATTTTTCATTTACATTTCTCATTCCTCATTCCTCATTTCTCATTTTATCTCTGTATAGTTGAATGATTTTTTCTGCCTGCACCCGCGACACCCACAACACTGACGTCCAGTGTTGTGGGTGTCGCGGGTGTAGGGTGTTTTTTTGTTTCACTAATCAGCATGAAATGTTACCTTTTGACAGTCATCATGCTGAACACAGTGCCGTTTCAAGACTGGTGTGCGGCAGCCTCCTCGGCCAAGCGCGAGGCGCGGTTGTGACGCAGGAACTGCAGGCGCTCCTTGGCGTGGATGCGGGCTTGATAAATCTGGAAGCGGTAGACGCAGATGGTCAGCACGAAGTAGCAGAAGGCCTGTATCCAGAGGATGCGTATCTCGGGCAGCACGTCGCTGAAGCTGGCGCCCATGGTGTTGAGCCTGATGTAGGCCCGTGCGCCGAAGGTGCTGGGGAAGAGCCAGCTGACACCCTGCCAATAGCTGGGTATGCTGCTCTGCGGCCACGACACGCCGGTCAGGAACAGCAGGGGTACGGAGACGAAGACGACCATGAGCATGACATTCTCGCGATACTTCACCATGCACGACACCATCATGCCGAAGAAGATGCAGGCCAGCGTGTAGGGCAGCATCATCCACAGCAGCGACTGCCATGTGGCCAACTGCGGGAAGTGGAACAGACGCGGGACGGCAGCCGAGAGCCATGTGCCCATGACCATGAATATCATGAGGTAGCACAGCGCCTTGCCTAAGACGATGGGCATGGTACTTGAGTAGCGCGTGTCGCCAATGGGCACCAACATGCGGTAGGGGTTCTCGTCGCGCGCCGTACCGGCCGAGAGTCCGATGCCCAAGACCAGCGTCTGCTGCAGTATGAGCATGAGGACGGCAGGCAGTATGCCCGAGCCGTAGCCTCCGGCAGGACTGAACAGCGGCACGTCGTCGGTGTCGAGCGGTTTGGTCTGTATGGCAGCGTCGCGAGCGGTATAGCTGCCACCCACCTGCTTCTTCAGCTTCGTACCCATCTCCATGGTCACCATCTGGGCCGTCTGGTAGATGGCCTTGTAGGTGAGCATCAGGCTCATGTCGCAGTAGACGCTGACGACGCCCTGCCTCATGCCGTAGGTGTCGGCCTCGAAGCTGGAGGGGATGAGGTAGACGCCCTTGACCAGCTGGCGGCTGACCAGCGACTTGGCTTCGTCCAAGTCCTGGGCGTAGTATTTGATATGGACATCGGGCGAGGCGTCGCACATGCGGATGAACTGCCGCGAGAGCTGCGAGTGCGAGTTGTCGACCACGCACACGGGCACGTCGCGCACCACCTCGTTGTTGTATATCCACGAGTAGAGCAGCGGATAGGCTAAGGGCACCAAGATGAAGAAGATGAGCACGCCCTCGTCCTTCACCACGCGCCGCATCTCTTTCCACCAGATGAAGCAGGCGTCCTCGATGTCCTTGTATATGTTACGGAATATAGACATAGGTCAGCATGGCATTCTTAATCTTCTTAACAACGAGCCACGGCAGCAGCATGAAGGCGGCCAAGGCAGCAAAATGGAACCACGCCTCAATGA
The DNA here is from genome assembly GCA_017458125.1 of Prevotella sp. Taxonomy (GTDB): domain Bacteria; phylum Bacteroidota; class Bacteroidia; order Bacteroidales; family Bacteroidaceae; genus Prevotella. The sequence goes on along the minus strand of JAFTGB010000027.1, from coordinate 59,989 downwards.
GGGGGAAACCGTTGAACACGCACGCCTGGTAAATCATCCAGTAGTGGCGCAGGGGGAACAGCCACGACAGCGACTGCAGGGGAGCGTCCATGCCCATGACGGGGAACGCCGAACCGGCCATCGAAATGCTGAGCACGGCCCACAGCGACGAGATACTCATCGACATGCGCAGCGAGGGCATCAGTCCGAAGGCGAAGATGCCGAAGCCTTGCGAGGCGGACACCTGCATCACACCGAGGAGCACGAGCATCCACGGCGACCCCGAGTGGGGGAAGCCTAAATGGTAGAACACGTACCACTGGTAGCCGAAGACAATGGCCAGCCAGATGATGGCCTGCGGCAGGAACTTGCCCGTGAGCGCCACCAGCATGTTGCCGTCGGCCATCTCCAACCACTTCTTCGACGAGTTGAACTTCAGCTCGGTGCCTAACGAGTAGGTAGAGATGAGGAAAATGAAGAGCATCAGTATGCCCGGCACCATGACCGTGGTGAGGTAGACATTATAGTTGCTCCACGGGTTGGCTATCTGGTGCAAGTCGACACGGATGGGCTGCAGGGCGGCCTGCACCTGCCGGTCGGTGGCACCACGGGCTTTCAGCATGGCCTGCCCCACTGCGGCGGAGCCTAAGGTGGAGATGGTCTTCATGTCCTTCATCACCATGGAGCCTGCGGCCAGCGTGGTGTTGGTATAGTAATAGGAAATCTTGGGCTGACGGCTGGCCAGCAGCTTGTCGGTGGTACCCTTGGGAATGTAGAGGAAACCGTAGATTTCGTTGCGCTGTATGGCGCGGCGGGCTTCCGACACGCTGGGATAGCGCGCTACCACCTTCGACATCTGGAAGGCGTCTAACCTGCGCGTCAGCGAGCGCGACGTGGAGGTATTGTCGAGGTCGACCACGGCCACTGGCAGCTCCGAGGGCACGCCGTCGTCCATCATCGACGTGAAGAAGACGATGACGAACACGGGAAAGAGCACCATGCAGAGACGGTAGATGTGATTCTGGCGCAGAATCAGCAACTCCCGCATCATGATTTCAAATATCTGCCTAACTACCGTCATGTCAATGTGGATTGTTGAATGTAACTCGCCATTCAACATTCGTCATTCATCATTTTACTATCAAGCTCATGCCCGGACGCAGACCGTCGAACTTCTCCACCGGACGGGCCTTCACCTCGAAGGTCTTCAGGTCGTACTGGCCGTTGGTCTTGGTGGCCTTCCACACAGCGTACGAGCCCATGTCCTTCATGTAGTAGACCTTCATCTCTATCTCTTTGTTGAAGGCGGGGACGAAAGCCTTGAACGTCTTGCCCACCTCCATGCCGCCGAGCTGGTCTTCGCGCACGTTGAACGTGCCCCACATGTCGGTCATGACGGCGACACTCATAATGGGCGACCCCGTGCCGACCAGTTCGCCCACCTTGGGGAACACGTCGGTGACCTCGCCCTCCATCTGGGCGGTCTGCACTGTCTCGTGGATGTAGCTGTTCACCTCCTGCACGGCACCGCGGGCACGGCCCACCTGTGCGGCGGCGGCCAGCTTGTCTTCGCGGCGGGCACCGTTGCGTGCCATGTCGTACTGGCTTTCGGCTGCCTTGCACTGAGCCTCCATGGCTTTGTAGCTGGCATACACCTCGTCACGCTTCTGCGCGCTGACGACGCCCTCGTCAAACAGGCGCTGGATGCGCTGGTACGACTTCTCGGCAATCTCCAGTCCGGCCTTGGCCTGCTGCAGCACGTTGTAGGCTCCGCGTATCTGCTCCTCGCGGGCACCGTTCTGGGCTTTCAGCTCCAAGGCGGCGGCGGCGTTCTCCGCGCTCTGCGCCTGCTCCATCTTGGCGCGCACCTCCGGGGCGTCGAGGATGGCCAGCGTGTCGCCCACCTTGACGTAGTCGCCCTCCTTGACGCGCAGTTCAAGGATGCGTCCCGGCACTTTGCTCGACACGCGGTACTCACTGACCTCGACCTGTCCCTGTATCAGCTCCGGTTCACGACCCAAGGTAAAATATCCTATCAAGGCCACGACGGCCACGGCTGCCGCAAATCCGATGATTGCGTACAGGATGTTGTTATGCTGTGTTTTAGCGCTCATCTCTTTTTTATTTTCGATTTACAATTTTCAATTTTCGGTTTTCAGTTCTCAATTATTTTAGCGTACCCAGCGCTTTCTGCAGGTTGACACGGCTCAGACGGACGTCGATTTCGGCGTCAATCTTCTGCGACTGGGCCTGCAGCCATGCCGTCTGGGCCTCCATGACGGTGGTCGACGAGATGACACCTTCGCGGAAACCGAGGTTGGCCGTGCGCAGGTTCTCGTCGGCTTTCCTGATGTTGGTTTGGGCCATGGCTAACTTCTTGTTGGCCTCCCCCACACGGAAGCTGCTCTGGTTGACTTGCAGCGCTATCTTCTCGCGGGCGTCCTGCAGTTCCAGGGTGGCAATGGCGGTGGCTCCCTTCGAGGCACGCACCTTGTAGGCTACGTCGCCCCAGTTCCAGATGGGCACGCGCACCAGCACGCCCACGTTCCACATGCCGCCGAACTTACGCTGGAAGCTGTTGAACAGATTGGGGTTGGTGACGGCATAGCCGCCGGTCAGCGCCACCTGCGGCAGGTTGCCAGCCTTCAGGATGTTGGTCAGCTGGCGGCTCATGTCCACCATGTTCTGCAACTGCTTCAGCTCGGGACGGTTGTCTATCAGCTGAGCGTTGAAAGTTGAGAGTTGAGAGTCGTCGCTGACGATGCTCAGGTCTTTGCTCACTTCGTCGGCCAGCGTCACCTGCTCGTCTAAGGGCAGTCCGCAGAGCTGGCACAGCAGCATCTTCGACAGCACCAAGCCGTCGTTGACCGTGGTGAGGGCCATCTCGGCCTCGTTCACCTTGACGCTGACGCTCAGTCCCTCAGAACGGGTAGCCACACCCTCGCGTATCATCTTCTGGACGTCGCCGTCCAGCTTCTTCACCAAGTCCAGATAGCTCTCGGCCAACTGCTGCTTGTGGTGCAGCGACACCACCTGCCAGTAGGCTTTGTCGATATTGTAGAGCGTGAGCTGGCGCTTCGCCTCGTAGGAGTTGGCGGCCATCTCCTCGCCGATGTCGGCCATCTTGTTCATGGCCACGATAGCACCACCCATAAACACGGGCTGCGTCACCATGACGGCACCGGCAAACATGTTGCGGGTGTCGGTGCGCAAGGCGTTAACCACTTTCTGGCCGAGGCCGTTGCCCACAGCCCCCAACTCACCCATCACCGTACCTAACTGCTGCTGCAACAGCTCGGGGGTGATGCCCAAGAGTCCCAAGGCCTGCCAGGCGGTCTGCGGCACCTGCTCGATGACCTGCCCGGCCTGACCGCTGGCAGCCGTCGACAGGTTGGTGCCCAAATTGGAGAGGGCACTCTTCTGGTCGTCGCTCAACAGCGAGATTTCCTTGCTGGTCCACTCGTAGGCTCCCAGCGCGCTGACGTGCGGCAGGTACTTGGTACGTGCCGACTTGCGCAGGTTGGCAGCCACCTCCTGCTTCACCTTGGAGACGCTGAGCTGCTTGTTGTTGCGCAGTGCCATGGCACGGCAGCTGTCAAGCGACAGCAACCGCTGGGCACTCGCCGCCGTAGGGGCCAGCACCGACAAGATGAGGATAAGACCAATGTTCTTTTTCTTCATTTACACTTATTTAATATAGGTGAACGTCCTTGAGCCGATGGCCTGTCCGTCGCAGAAGATGCTGACGTTGTAGTCGCCGCCTTCAAGGTACTCGTTGATGTTCCAGTAAAGCGACAGGGGCAGCTCCTCGCCCGTGTACTCGACACTCTTCATCATCGACCATGCCAACTGCTTACCGGCATACTCGAAGGTGCCGCCGCCGTTGAGCACGTCGCCCGTCGGCGTCATGATGCGCACGTAGACGTTGCGCACACCGTTGGTGGCCGTGACGTTCTTGGTGATGACGAACGACACGTCCAAGACGCGGGCGTCACGGATGTACTTGGCCGTCTTACCCTTCTTCTTCAGGGCGGTCAGCCGGATGTTGGTGGCATCCAACTGCGAGGCGATAGCCACCTTCTCCGACAGCGTGGCCTTCTCCGAGGTCAGCGTCTGGTTCTGCTGGTTGCTCTCTTCCAGCTCCGAGCGCACACGGTCGTTCTCGTCCTGCAGCGTCTGGTTCAGCTGGTTTAGCGAGTCTATTTGTATGACGTACGACCGCAGCACGGCACGCACCGTGGCCAGCTCCTTCTTCAGGCGCGTAATCTCGGCCACGTCGTTGGCGTGGGTACGCTTCAGCTCGTCCAACAGTTTCTGCGTGCGCTCCTGTTCGGCGGTCAGCTGTTCTATGATGCTGTCGTTCTTGATGTATGTCTTCATCTCGCTATACTGGGCAGCAAAGTTCTGGTATTCCTTCTCCATCTCCTGCTTGTCCAGTTCTGCCAGTTCCTGCATGTCGCGGTTGGCCTGCTTCTCCTGCATCAGGCTGTAGCCCAGATAGCCTATGCCGGCCAGCAGCAACACGATGAGCACAACGGCAGAAACCAAAATTTTCTTATTCATAAAAGGCACTTTTTACAAAATCAGTTGCAAAGTTAGTTTTTTTCTAACAAACGGCCAAGCGTACAACCCGCATTTTGTGTATTTATTCACCTTATTTAATAATATTAACGTGCGTCATTTCTTTGACAGCATCTCAACTTCATCGGGTGTCAGGCAGAGGCTCTTGACAATGACGTCCACCGGGACTCCATTGTCCAACAGGCTGCGGGCATTGGCAAGACGTTCTTCGGCACGGCCTTCTTCACGGCCTTCTTCCCTACCTTCAGCACGGCCTTCTTCACGGCCTTCTTCACGGCCTTTCTGGTGGGCAGTGGTCATTGTGCTGTAATAGTCCCAGTAGTCCTTCACGCTCTCCTGATACTCACGGCGCTCCTTGGGGGTGAAGCTGGCTATCTCTGCCTGGTCAAACAGGCGCTTGAACACGCGCTCCTGCAATGCCTGAGGGCGATCCATCAGACGGGACAGATTGCGAAGCGCAAACATCCATTTGTCGAACATCGTCACCAGCTCGTCCTCGCGCTTGTTGAACTTGGGCATCTCCAAATAGAAGAACGTCAGCTTGTCGTAGAATACATGGTTATCCTCCACGTCCTTCAACTTTATCTCATGCACAAAGCTGTCGGCAGGGTACTCGTCCTCAGGGAACGTAAAGTTCAGCAGACCCACGGTATAGACATTTTCCAGACGGTAGTCCCATGCACCCTTGGGGGCCTGCTCACGAATGGGGTACGTCGCATAGTAGATGCTGCGGTCCTTGAAATAGGCCTGCTCGGCTTTCTGCATCTCCACGATGAAGCGTCCGCCGTCCTCTGTCATACAATACACGTCGAAGACGGCACGACGGTCACCATAGCCATCGCCAAGGTGCTCACCGTTCAGGTACTTCACGTCCTTGATTTCCATCGTACTGTCGTTGAACAAAGCGTTCAGGAAACTAATCAGCAGGTCTTTGTTCAGCTCCGTGCCGAACAGCTTCTTGAAACCGAAATCGGTGTACGGGTCTATGTATCGCTCGCGTATCTCCACTCCCATAATTGCTACTTCTATTTGTGAACTCACTGCAAAGATATGGATTACTTTTCATTCCTCCAAACTTTTGCATGAAATTCTTCCGCACTGCAAAAACAATCCCTGCCACTCCACGAAAGAATGGCAGTGTTCGTTGTAGCGGTTATTAGTGTTCGTCAATCGTGGGGTCAAATTTTCCGTACGGCGCGGAAACATTTTCCGTGCGGCGCGGAAACGTTTTCCGCACGGCGCGGAAACGTTTTCCGCACGGCGCGGAAAATTAGCGGCGTTGCAGCTACAACGATTGATTGGCGGCAATCAGTGAAGGATTTTTTTCTTCAGATTACGAAAAGTTACGGAAAAAGTTGGCGGTTTGGCGTAAAAATTGTATATTTGCGAAATATTAACGAAAAACGGGAACGATGACGAAAAAGCAAGGTTTTCTTTATCGGGTCTACGACCTTTACGCCGACGGTTTCCGCCACATGACATTAGGGCGCACACTGTGGGCTGTCATCCTCATCAAGCTGTTCATTATGTTCGCCATCCTCAAGGTGTTCTTCTTTCCAGACTTCATCAAGCAGCACGCCCCCGAAGGAGGCGAGTCTGACTACGTGGCCACGGAGATGATTGACCGTGCCGCAAACAAATAGTAAATCGTAAATTTCCAAATTTCACATCTTATGACTGACTTATTGCTTAACATCGACGCCGGCTCCATCAACTGGGCCAGAGCGCAATTCGCACTGACGGCCATCTACCACTGGCTGTTCGTACCGCTGACACTCGGACTGGCCGTCATCATGGGCGTCTGCGAAACCATCTGGTATCGCAAACGCGACATCTTCTGGCGAGACACCGCCAAGTTCTGGCAGCGTCTCTTCGGCATCAACTTTGCCATGGGCGTGGCCACGGGCATCATCCTGGAGTTTGAGTTCGGCACCAACTGGTCGAACTATTCCTGGTTCGTAGGCGACATCTTCGGGGCACCGTTAGCCATCGAGGGCATCGTGGCCTTCTTCATGGAGTCCACCTTCGTGGCTGTCATGTACTTCGGCTGGAAGAAGGTGTCGCCGGGCTTCCATTTGGCTTCAACATGGCTCACGGGCCTCGGTGCCACCATCTCGGCATGGTGGATACTGGTGGCTAACGCATGGATGCAGCACCCTGTGGGCTGCGCTTTCAACCCCGACACCATGCGCAACGAGATGGTCGACTTCTGGGCCGTAGCCCTGTCGCCTTTTGCCGTGGGCAAGTTCTGCCACACCGTCATCTCGGCATGGATTATCGGTGCCGTCTTCGTCATGGCCGTGTCGTGCTGGTATCTGATGAAGCGCCGCGAGGTGCGGTTAGCCACGGAGAGCATCAAGATTGCCGCCGTGGTGGGACTGATAGCCACCGTGGGGGCAGCACTGACCGGCCACATCAGCGGTCAGCAGGTGGCCAAGTACCAGCCCATGAAGCTGGCGGCCATGGAGGCGCTATACAATGGCGGCACAGAGCAGGGGCTGACAGCCGTAGCATGGGTGAACCCGCTGAAGCAGCCCGACTACGAGAACGAGGAGTCGGCACCGCTGAAGGTGGACATGCCCTACGCCCTGAGCATCATGGCCACTGACGACCCGCACGGCTACGTGCCCGGCATCAACGACATTCTGAACGGATATGTCAAGCCCGACGGCACGCGCGAGCCTTCCGTCGACGAGAAGATAGCGCGTGGCAAGAAAGCCATCACGGCACTGGCTGCCTACCGCAAGGCCAAGAAGGAGGGTGCCAGCGAGACCACACTCAAGGAACAGGCTGACATCATCAGCGAGAACATGCCCTACTTCGGCTATGGCTACGTGAAGGACAAGAAGGACGTGGTGCCTTACGTGCCCGTCAACTTCTGGGCCTTCCGGCTGATGGTGGGACTGGGCTGTCTGTTCATCGTCTACTTCGCACTGATGTGCATCCTCTCGTTCCGCATTCCCTACGTCAGCGTCATTGTCAGACGACTGCTTGCTGCTTTCGGGCTGCTGCCCGAAACCGTTGCCGACACGCACGACATCACCACGCTGCCCGCCTGGCACTACTGGGTGGCCATCGCACTATTGCCGCTGGCCTACATCGCCTCGGAGAGCGGATGGCTGGTAGCAGAGTTCGGCCGTCAGCCGTGGACCATCCAGGACATGCTGCCCACATGGGTCAGCGTCAGCGACATCAGCGGCAGCTACGTTGCCATGACATTCTTCATCTTCCTTGTGCTGTTCACGCTGATGCTGGCAGTCGAAATCAGCATCCTGCTGAAGCAGATTAAGCGGGGACCGGAGTACAGTTCATAGTTTAGAGTTCATAGTTAAGAGTTTATAGTTATGATTACATACGATTTTTTGCAACATTACTGGTGGTTCATCGTGTCGCTGCTGGGTGCCTTGCTGGTGTTCCTGCTGTTTGTCCAGGGAGCCAACGCGTGTCTTAACTCGTTAGGCGGCACGGAGGACGGCAAAAGGCTGGTCATCAACTCGACAGGACGCAAGTGGGAGTTCACGTTCACCACGCTGGTTACCTTCGGCGGTGCATTCTTCGCCTCCTTCCCCCTGTTCTATTCCACCAGCTTCGGCGGAGCCTACTGGCTCTGGATGATTATTCTCTTCACCTTCGTGCTACAGGCCGTCAGCTACGAGTTCCAGAACAAGTTAGGCAATTTCCTCGGGCCACGCACGTTCCAGTTCTTCTTAGTGCTCAACGGCCTGTTAGGACCGCTGCTCTTAGGCGGTGCCGTAGCCACGTTCTTTGAGGGCAGCAACTTCATCGTACAATTTGACAATTTCACCATTTCACAATTGGACAATTTCACCATTTCACCATTGGACAACTTAGCTGCCGCCGGGTTGTCAAGTAGTGAAATGGTCCCATCGTCAAACGTAGTCATCTCGCGCTGGGCCAATGCATCGCACGGTCTGGACGCCCTGCTCAACCCGTGGGTGCTCATCTTCGGACTGGCGGTCGTGTTTCTGGCACGCGTGCTGGGCATCCTCTATGTCGCCAACAATGTCAACGATGAGACTATCCGCCAGCGCACACCACGTCTGGTGCTTGCCAATGCCGTGCCTTTCCTGCTGTTCTTTGTTACCTATTTAATACATCTGCTGCTGAAGGACGGCTATGCCTATACCGCCGAGGGCACCATCGTCGTGGAGCCGATGAAGTACCTGAACAACATGCTCGACATGCCTTACGTGCTGTGCTTCCTGCTGTTTGGCATCGTCAGCGTGCTCTGGGGCATCGGCATTGCCGTATGGCGTAAGGACGAGCAGGACAAAGGCATCTGGTACGCCGGTGCCGGCGTAGTCGTCACCGTGCTCTCCCTGCTGCTCCTTGCCGGCTGGAGCCACACCGCCTACTATCCCTCGACTGCCGACCTGCAATCGTCGCTGACCATCATCAACTCCTGCTCTTCGGAGTTCACCTTGCGCACCATGTTCTGGGTCAGCCTGCTGGTGCCTTTCGTGCTGGCTTACATTGTCTACGCCTGGCGCGCCATCGACCGCAAGAAGTTAGACAGCAAGGAGATTGCCGACGGACACGCTTATTAGTTTATAGTTCATAGTTTATATTTATAGATAAGCATGCGGTACATCATCATCGCCGTGAGCCTAATTATGGGGCTCACGGCCAATGCACAGAAGCGCGACCGCTATGAGTTCAAGCGCAACCTGCCGACGTATGCCGACTCGCTCATAGCCGACCTCACCTACCCCATGGCATGGGGCAACAGCCCTATCAGCGACTTCAACGAGTGGAAGCGCACGGCACGCCAGAAAGTCTTCGACTGCATGCTGCCCGCCCCGCCGCCACCGGCAGAGGGCATCACGGCACGCGTGCTCTACGAGGAGCAGCGCGACGGCTACAAAGCGCGCAAGTTGGAGCTGCGCCTCTCGCGCTACTACACCGTGCCCGCCTACGTCCTCATCCCCGACGGCAAGGGACCGTTCCCTGCCGTCAACGCCTTGCACGACCATGGCGCCCACCTGTTCATCGGCAAGGAGAAGATGATACGTCCGCTGGCCTGCGAGGACTCCACCGTCATCCGCGACGCAGAACAGTGGTTGGCAGGCTACGAGGGACAGTTCTTCGGCGACTACCTGGCCAAGAACGGCTTCGTCGTGCTCTCCACCGACGCACCGCTGTGGGGCGAGCGCGGCCAGCAGGAGGGAGCGTTGCGCGAGCGTTACGACATGATAGCCGGTAACATGATGATGTACGGCATCGACCTGTCGGCCTACATGACCTACGACGACATTGCTGCCACCGAGTTTCTGGCCTCCATGCCCGAGGTGGACCCGCAGCGCATAGGCTGCACGGGATGGTCCATGGGAGCCTACCGTGCCTGGATGCTGGCAGCCCTCAGCGACCGCATACGCGCTGCCGTGCCCATCTGCTGGATGGTGACGACGGACGAGCAGATGTCGTTCAAGTACAAGCGTACCGAGAATGGCGGTTTCGCCAACTGCTTCCCCGGCTTGCGCCGCTGGTTGGACTATCCCCATGTGGCCAGTCTGGCCTGTCCCTCCGCCATGCTTTTCATCAACGGCGCGCAGGACAAGCTGTTTCCCGTTGCCGGTGTAGAAAAAGCCTTCCGCATCATGCACGACGTCTGGGACAGCCAGCACGTCGGCGACCGGCTGGTCACCGAATTGTGGGACATGCCCCACAGCTGTCCCCGCGAGGCTCAGCGCCGCGCGTTGGAGTTTTTCAGAAAACACCTGTCAGCCTCCAACCGGTAAGACGAGCCGATGGAAATCTTCCGCAACGAACAAAGCAGAGCATGGTCGATGAAACAGCAGAAGGTGGCATCGATGAAGCGGCGCAGCGAACACAATGACTACGCTGACCGCGGCATTTACATGATAACCATAGTGACAGAAGGCAGGAGGCCGCTGTTAGGTACACTGACGGGGAAGGCCGACGCGACCGAGGGGGCTGAACGCCCTGCCGTAGTGCTGTCTGCTTTGGGCGAGAAGGTCAGAGCGTGCTGGATGGGCATTCCTCAATACTACCCGAAGGTAGAGGTGATGAAGCTTTGCATCATGCCCGACCATATCCACGGCGTGCTCTTTGTGCATGAGCGGATGGACTGCCACCTTGGAGCAGTCATCAAAGGCTTCAAGGCTGGCACGCATAAGGCGGCCAGAGCGCTGGGGGTGATAAAGACTGCCCAGAAGACTGCGACAATGTCGCAGCGTGCGGGGACGGGGACTAAGGCGGCACCGTACACTGCAACACCGTTGCAGGCGGCACCGCGGCTCCAACAGCCTGGCGCCCTATGGGAGCGGGGCTACCACGACCGCCTGCTACGCCACGCTGGCCAGCTGAACCGCATGCTGGCCTATCTGGACGACAACCCTCGGCGCCTGCTGCTGAAACGCGACTACCCTGGCATGTTCAAACCCGTGGACAACGTCATCGTGGCGGGGAGAACGATGACCGCCATGGGAAACCTTTCGTTGCTTGCTTCCCCCGTCAAGCTGCAGGTGCAGTGCTCGCGACACCTCTACCCCAACGAGATTGAGCAGCGAAAGCTGTACTTTCTGGCCGCAGGACAGAAAGGTGCTGTCATCGTCTCGCCCAGCATCAGTCCCGGCGAACAAATCATCACGACAGCATGCATGGAACAAAACATCCCGCTGATTGTACTCCTGCTGAAAGGTTTTCCACCCTTTTTCAAACCCAAGCCACGCTATCTGATAGCCTGTGCCGAGGGGCGTCTGCTGCTGTTGGCACCCTACCCTTGGCAGAACGAGAAACTGGAGAATATGCGGGCACGATGTTTGGAGATGAACACCTTGGCTGCACAAATCTGTAACGTGAACGAATAAGGAAAGCCGTTCGTTGACGCCACGGATGTTTTTTCGCCGCTTTACACTTTTTATCCTAAATTCTTTGTACCTTTGCAGCCAGTTATGATAGTATGTATAGCAGAGAAACCCAGCGTGGCACGCGACATTGCACGGATTATCGGCGCAACGTCGTCGCACGACGGGTATATGGAAGGCAACGGGTTCCAAGTGACATGGACGTTCGGCCACCTGTGCACGCTGAAGGAGCCTCACGACTACACGCCGATGTGGCGGCAGTGGAACCTGACCCAGTTGCCTATGATTCCCGAGCGCTTTGGCATTAAACTCATCGACGACCAAGGCATCAAGAAGCAGTTCGCCGTCATCGAGCGGCTCATGCAGCAGGCCGAGCGTATCGTCAACTGCGGTGACGCCGGACAGGAAGGTGAACTCATTCAGCGATGGGTGATGCAGAAAGCCGGCGCCAAGTGCCCGGTAAGCAGACTGTGGATATCGTCGATGACCGACGAGGCCATCCGCGAGGGTTTCCAAAACCTGAAAGACCAGCAAGACTACCAGCCACTCTACATGGCAGGCCTGTCCCGTGCCATCGGCGACTGGCTGTTGGGCATGAACTGCACCCGCCTCTACACGCTGAAGTACGGCCAGAACAGGCAGGTGCTGTCGATAGGTCGTGTGCAGACGCCGACGCTGGCCCTCATCGTCAACCGCCAGAAGGAGATAGACAACTTCAAGCCCGAGCCCTACTGGGTGCTGGCCACCGTCTATCGCGACACCACGTTTACGGCAACGAAAGGCAAGTTCACCAAGAAAGAAGAGGGCGAAGAGGCTTTCAAGACCATTGAAGGCAAGCCGTTCACCGTCACTAAGGTTGAGAAGAAAGAGGGCAAGGAACAGCCGCCCCAGCTCTACGACCTGACATCGTTGCAGGTAGACTGCAACCGTAAGTTCGGCTATTCTGCCGAGATGACGCTCAACCTGATTCAGGCACTCTATGAGCGCAAGTACACCACCTATCCACGCGTGGACACGCAGTACCTGTCGGACGACATCTACCCCAAGTGTCCACCGACGCTGAACGGACTCTACCAGACCAAGTTTAGCGGCGTGGCACCGTATGCCGCGCTCATCAAGCCCATCGGCGGCAAGGCGCTCAGGAAGTCGAAGCGCGTCTTTGACACGTCGAAGGTCACCGACCACCATGCCATCATCCCCACAGGTGTCATCCCCCAAGGGCTCAGCGATGCCGAACGCAACGTCTATGACCTGGTGGCCCGCCGCTTCATCGGCGTCTTCCTGCCCGACTGCAAGTTCTCGACCACCACGGTACTGGGCGAGGTGGACGGCATTGAATTCAAGGTGACAGGCAAGGAGATACTGGATCCGGGATGGCGCGTGGTGAGAGTCAAGGTTCCGGAAAGCCCGGAAAATCCGGAAAAGCCAGACAAAGACGACGAAGAGCGCACCCTGCCCACCTTCGTCAAAGGCGAGAGCGGCGACCACACGCCCACGCTGACAGAAAAGATGACCACACCACCCGCCTACTACAACGAGGCCTCACTGCTGCGCGCCATGGAGACGGCGGGCAAGTTTGTGGAGGACGAAACGCTGCGCGCCGCCATGAAGGAGAACGGCATAGGGCGTCCCTCAAGCCGTGCCAGCATCATCGAGACGCTGTTCAAGCGCCACTACATCCGCCGTGAGCGTAAGCGCTTAGTAGCGACCCCCACGGGTATCGAGCTGATAGACCTCATCCGCGAAGACTTGCTCAAGAGCTGTGAACTGACGGGCATCTGGGAGAAGAAGCTGCGCGACATTGAGCACCAGACATACGATGCCGGACAATTCATCAGCGAACTGAAGCAGCAGGTGACAACCATCGTCAACGATGTCATGACCGACCCCACCAACCGCCGCATCACCATTGCTCCAGACGATAAGAAGCAAGAGGCAAAAGGCAAGAAGAAAGAGGGAGAAGGAGGCAAGAAGCAATAAACCGCCAACTATTCCGTTATTATGAATGGTATGCAAAAGAACCTACACCTTATTATATATATAATGGTCAGCACCGTGCTCCTCAGCAGCTGCGGGGCCGAACAAGCCATGAAGAAAGGTGACAAGTTCTATGCTTTGGGCGAATACTTCGATGCTGCCACACAGTATCGCAGGGCCTACTCGCAGACGCCGGCCAAGGAGCGCACGCTGCGCGGACAGCGCGCACTGAAGATGGCCGACTGCTATCGCCGCATCAACTACACGCAGAAGGCCATCGCCGCCTACAACAATGCTATCCGATATAAGCAGACCGACTCGCTGACCCACCTGCGGTTAGCCCAGCAGCTGATGAAGAACGGCCAGTACAAAGAGGCCGCCAAGCAGTTCCAAGCGATGCTCGACTCCGTGCCCGGACACCCGTTAGCTTTGGTAGGGCTACGCTCGGCCCAGCAGGCTCCGCAATGGAAGAAGGATGGGTCGGACTACACCGTGAAGCGCGAGAACCTGTTCAACTCGCGCCGTGCCGACTACTCGCCCATGCTGGCTGGCGAGGAGCACAACCAACTGTTCTTCACTTCGACGCGCAACCAGGCCAAGGGCGACGAGTACAGCGGCATCACGGGTACGAAGAATGCCGACATCTTTGTAGCCACGAAAGACGAGAAAGGCAAATGGCAGCGCCCGGAGGTGATAGACTCCGAGCTGAACAGCGACTACGACGAGGGAGCATGCTCGTTCTCGCCCGACGGCAGAACGATGTATCTGACACTGTGCAAGACCGACCCTGCCTACCCGCGCTATGCCACCATCGCCACCAGCCAGCGGTCGGACGCTGCATGGAGCAAGGCGACGGAACTGAAACTGACCCGCGACACGCTGTCGGCTTTCGCCCACCCCGCCGTGTCGCCTGACGGACTGTGGCTCTACTTCGTGAGCGACATGCCCGGCGGCTTAGGCGGCTACGACATCTGGCGCGTAGCCATCACGTCAAGCGGCACCTTAGGCGGTGTCGAGAACGTCGGCGCACCCATCAACACACCAGGCGACGAACTGTTTCCCACCTTCCGTCCCAACGGTGACCTTTACTTTTCGAGCAATGGTCACGAGGGCATGGGCGGATTGGACATCTACTATGTTTCAAGTGAAGAGTTAAGAGTGAAGAGTGAAGAATTTCCTACTGAAGTTGAAGCCGGTAAAGACAGGGCGGCAGCAAATTCTTCACTCTTCACTCTTAACTCTTCACTTATCAAGCATCCCGGCTACCCGCTCAACTCGCAAGGCGACGACTTCGGCATGACCTTCGAGGGCATGAAGAACCAAGGCTACTTCTGCAGCAACCGTGGTGACGGCAAGGGTTGGGACCACATCTACTCGTTCTATAACCCTGAGATTGTGCAGACCGTCAAAGGCTGGGTGTACGAGAAAGACGGCTACGAACTGCCCTCAGCACTGGTCTACTTAGTGGGCAACGACGGCACCAACCTGAAGCTGAGCGTCAAGGGCGACGGCTCGTTCACACAGCAAATCAAGCCCGGCGTAGACTACGTGCTGCTCGGTACATGCAAGGGATTCCTGAACCATCAGGAGCAGTTGCGTGTGGAACCGGTGAAGGAGTCGCAGGAGTACGTCCTGCAATTTGAACTGGCCAACATCATGGCTCCTGTGCTGATTGACAACATTTTCTACGACTTCGACAAGGCCACGCTGCGTCCTGAGTCTACCGAAGCCTTAGACCAATTAGTAAAACTGTTGGAGGAAAACCCCAACGTGACCATCGAGCTGTCGGCACACACCGACTACCGCGGCTCGGCGGAGTACAACAAACGGCTGTCGCAACGGCGTGCCGAGTCGGTCGTCAGATACCTGATAGACCACGGCATCAAGGCAGACCGTCTGACTCCCGTGGGCTACGGCAAGGAGAAACCTAAGACTATCAGGCGCAAGGTGGCAGAGAAATACCCCTTCCTCAACGAGAACGATGTGCTGACCGAGGAGTTCATCAAGGCGCAACCCGACGAGAAGATACAGGAGGAGTGCAACCAGATGAACCGCCGCACCGAGTTCCGCGTGCTGCGCACCACCTATGGACTCTTTGACAAGTGAAGCGCGAGTTCACTTTTCACGTAAATAAACCTCGCCCACCCCTACGAACAACAGGCCAAAGAGGGTGGTGGCCAACAGCAAGGGATTGATGCTGAACATATAGGTCGGCAGCGTGCGCAGCAGCACTTCCAACTGGACGGCCAGCAGTTCCCATCCGCGGAAAACCACAAACAACACGGCAAACACCGCCACACAGAACGCCGTCCACAGGCGGTTGAAGCGCCGCAGATTGTATTCCGACCGTGGCAGCCGTTGCATCACACGTTCCGTGAAGCCCTCGTCCGCTATCTGTTGCTGTGCGGCCTGCTGAAAGAACGCCTTCAGCAGGATGTCGTCTCTATCTTCCGTCATATCCGTTCTCCTTTAAATAGTTTGCCAACTTTTCCTTGCCTCTGGACAGGTGCGACTTCACCGTGCCCTCCTTCAGCTGCGTGATGGCGGCAATGCTCTTGATGTCGTACCCGTCAATGAGTTGCATCGTGACACAAGTCCGCTCTTCGGGCTTCAGCAGTGCCAGTGCAGCGTAGATGTCCATTTTCTCTCCTCCTGCCGGGGAAAGCCGAAGGTCGGCTGGAATGTCAGAGGCTATGTCTCTTTCCACCTTCAGCCCTCGGCGATAGTCGTAGAACACGTTGTAGGCAATGCGCATCAGCCACGTCTGAAACGAGGACAACCCCCGGAACGAGCGGATGCTGGTGTATGCCTTGATGAACGTGTCCTGCGCCAGGTCGTCGCTCAGCGGACCGTTCCCCAGCGTCTGGTGCAGGAAGAAGCGGCGCACAGGCGACTGGTACCGGCGCACAAGGTCGCCGAAAGCCTGGCTGTTGCCAGACACTGCCACCTGTACTACGCGCGAGAGGTCTGAGGACACGATGTTGTTTTCGATTTACGATTTACGATTTTCTATTTACGATTTACGATTAAATGAGGCGGTTCTTCTCGGGCATGATAATCCATGCCACGATGTAGAAGGGTATGCCTGCGAAGGCTGTGAACAGCGTCAGTGCGGCATAGCCTAAACGTACGGCCACGGGGTCGAAGTCCATGTACTCTGCAAATCCTGCGCAGACGCCGCCAATGACGCGGTCGTCGCTACGGTAAAGTTTCTTTGTCATCGTTATAAAGTTTAGCGTTTAGGGGTGAGCGTTAAAAGAGGTGTCGTCCGCTTTTTTCTTGTTTCCTATTTTTGAAGCGGCTATCTTGCCTAAGCCGATGCAGGCCACAAGGGCACCGATACCAAAGCCTATTTCGCCGGCGGCAAGACCCAAGAAAATCATGAGTCCCGCACCGACAAAGAACTGACGTAAGCCTTTCTGGTACTCCTCGTCGGCACCGCCGACCTGTTCCTCAAGCAGCCGTTCGGGAATGGGCTGTCCCTGCTGCATGGCCATCTGGGCCAGGCGCATTCTGTCCCTGCGGTTCTTGTTGATGAAGTAGAACAGGGCGATGATGATGGCCACGGGTGCCAGCACAAAGATGAGGAACAGAATGCTCAGGACGAACAGCATGCCGCCCATGTCCTTGGCGTCCATGGACGTGAAGATGCTGGTGACGCTGCTGTCGAAGGCCTCGTCCTGCTCGTCCGTCCAGTCATCGACATCCGAGGTTGCCTGTGCTGCCGACGTGGTGTCGGAGTAGACCTCCACGGCGTCCTTGCTTGTGGTGTCCACCAGTTCCTGCTGCGGGGTGTGGCGGTGCTTCTGCGCTGCTGCCGGCATGGCTGTTCCAAGTGCCAACAGCATGGTTAGTGTTATGAGAACTTTTTTCATATCCTTATCGTTTTTTACTTTTTTACTTGACAATGGTCAGACGCTGGATGTTTATGTCACCGGAACCGCGAACCTGACTCTTGTGGTCTTTGACGCGACCCGTGAGCGTGATGTCGCCCGAGCCTTTCAGCCGCGACGTGACCACGCCGCTGTTGTCGAAGCGCATCTTGACGTCGCCGGAGCCTACCAGTTCGATGTCCGACAACTGGGTCTTCACGTTCTTGACCTCCACGTCGCCCGAGCCTACCAGAGAGACGCTGACCTTGTCGCAGATAACGTCATCGAAGTCGATGTCGCCCGAACCCTTCAGCGCGATGCTGAGCGTGTCGGTATCGATATGTCCTATACCCTCGAAGTCGCCCGAGCCTTTCAGCTCGATGCCTAAGAAATCGGGCGAGGTCACATAAACCGTCACGTCGTCGGCATCAGCGGAGGTGAATTTGAAGACGGACCGGATTCCCTTCATGTTGACGGTCAGGCAGTTGCCCACCACACGGGTCTCCACATTCTTAATGACCTTCTGCGGTGCTTTGACCACCACGGAGAAGTTGTCGCCCTGCCGGTACTTCACGTCCAGTGCCCCCGACAGTACGATGCGCTCAAAACCTTTCAGCTCGCGTCGCTCTTCTGCGAGTTTCTGGTCTGTAATGAAATGTGTCCGCGCCTTGGCGCACGAGGTCATTGCCCCCAGCACTACGAGTGCCATAATCAACTTTTTCATACCTTTACTTTTATGCTGTTTCTTACCCGTTAGACGCAACAAGTCACCAATTAGTTGCAAAGTTACGGATTTTTTTGTACTTTTGCATCGAAATGGCCAATTTACCGATTCCGTTTGTTGAACAAACCCGCCTGCTGATGGGCGAGGAACGCTTCGAACGCTACTTGCAGTCGTTCGATGAGGAGCCGCCCGTAAGCATACGCCTGAACCCGCGCAAGACGAAAGGCTGGGACGTCATCGGGGGCAAACCGGTGCCCTGGTGCTCCGGCGGCTTCTACCTGCCCTGCCGTCCCAACTTCACCATGGACCCGCTGCTGCATGCCGGCTGTTACTACGTGCAGGAAGCGGCCTCCATGTTTCTTGACGAAGTGCTAAGACAGCAAATAGTAAATAGTAAATTGTCAAATCGTAAATTCCTCGACCTTTGCGCCGCCCCCGGCGGCAAGTCGACACTGCTCAGGGCCGCACTGCCCGAGGACTGCGTGCTGTATAGCAACGAACCGGTGCGCCAGCGCGCCAGCATCCTGGAGGAGAACGTCACGAAATGGGGCTGGCCCAACCACATCGTCACCAACTGTTTCCCCGACTTTTACCGGAAGTCGAAGCTCCGTTTCGACTTCATCCTCTGCGACGTGCCCTGCTCGGGAGAAGGCATGTTCCGTAAAGACCCGGCCACCATCGGCGAGTGGAGCCCGCAGCACGTAGACCGCTGCTGGCGGCTGCAGCGCGACATCGTGGCCGACGCATGGGCATGCCTCAACGACGGCGGCCTGCTCGTCTACAGCACCTGCACGTTCAACACCAAGGAGAACGAGGAGAACGTGCGCTGGATGACGGACGAGCTGGGTGCCGAGCCGGTGGCCGTCAGCACGCGGCCCGAGTGGAACATCACGGGGTCGCTGCTCCAGGGGTTCGACGCACCCGTCTACCGTTTCATCCCCGGCATCACGCGCAGCGAGGGCCTCTTTATGTGCGTACTCAGAAAAAGACTCTCCCTCGCCTCCACCGCTCCCTCCTCTCTGGGCAGAGAGGGGAATGATAACCTGAGAAAACGCCTGAAGCATTCTACGCCCCTCTCTGCCCAGAGAGGGGACGGGGGTGAGTCTGTTCCTCTCTCCTACCCGCAGGCCATCAGCTATCTGCGCGGCGAGGCGCTGACACTGCCCGCCGACACGCCGCGCGGCGTCGTGGAGGTGACCTTCAACGGCTTCACCTTAGGTCTGGCGAAGAACATCGGGTCGCGGGCCAACAACCTCTATCCCAAGCCCTGGCGCATCAAGACCACACACACGCCCACCGACTACGCCCCCATACTTACTCGCAAATCATAAATTCCAAACGTCAAACTTCAAACGTCAAACATCCATGAAGCAATACTTAGACATACTGAACCGCATCCTCACCGAGGGCACGCAGAAGGGCGACCGCACAGGAACGGGCACCATCAGCATCTTCGGCACCCAGAGCCGCTACAACCTGGCTGACGGATTCCCGCTGCTTACCACCAAGAAGCTCTACCTGAAAGGCATCATCTACGAACTGCTCTGGTTTCTGAAAGGCAGCACCAACATCAGGTTCCTGCAGGAGAACAACGTGCACATCTGGGACGAATGGGCCGATGCGGACGGCGAGTTAGGGCCCGTCTACGGACACCAGTGGCGCTCGTGGCCCGACTACAACGGCGGCGTCATCGACCAGATACAGTACGTCGTGGACCAGCTGAAGACCAACCCCGACTCGCGCCGCATGATTGTGTCGGCGTGGAACGTGGCCGAGGTCAACCAGATGGCACTGCCCCCGTGTCACACCATCTTCCAGTTCTACGTGGCCGACGGCCGGCTGTCGCTGCAACTCTACCAGCGGTCGGCCGACACCTTCCTCGGCGTGCCGTTCAACATTGCCTCATACGCCCTGCTGCTACAGATGATGGCACAGGTGACAGGGCTGGAGGCCGGCGACTTCATCCACACCACAGGCGACACTCACCTCTACCTGAACCACCTGGAGCAGGCCCGCCTGCAGCTCACCCGTCAGCCGCGACCGCTGCCTACCATGAAGCTGAACCCCGACGTGAAGAGCATCTTCGACTTCCACTACGACGACTTCCAGTTAGAAGGCTACGACCCGTGGCCGCACATCAAGGCCGAGGTATCGGTATAAGCATCCTTTCATATGCCCTATGTCTCGAAGGTTAGAACAGGAAGAAATTCCCGCTTCTAACCTTTTGATTTTCACCCGTTTGAAATTTCATGCCCCGCGGCACCGAATTTTATGCCCCGCGGTGGTAAAAAGTATCAGCCGTTATGGTAAATCGGCTAATCAAATTTACCACCGCCGCCAATGAAATTCGGCACCGTCGCTGATGTTTTTTACCACCGCGGCTAATGCTTTTCCATCGTGCCGCTGAACGAATACGCTCAGCGGCGGCATCAATATATAAATGAGCTTTTAGCTCTTGCCCATACTTTTTCTTTGATTTTTCTTTGCCGTATCAAGAATTATTCCTATCTTTGCCGTGAATATAGCACATAGATGACAAAAGGAACGAATCTATCAAGAATAAAGGAAACCGCCCGTTTATATGTCCCAAATGGAGGTAAGGCCATTTTGTATGGTTCCAGGGCAAGAGGCGATGCCAGTCAACATTCTGACTGGGATATTCTTATACTACTTGATAAAGATGCGTTAGACCAATCCGACTACGATAATGTCAGTTATCCCTTCGTATTGCTTGGCTGTGACCTCGGAGAGGAAATCAACCCGATTATGTACACTAAAAAGGAATGGGACTCATATCGCATCACACCGTTTTACGAGAATGTGGTTCGTGACGGTATTCCCTTGATATAACTATGGATAAGCAAGGAACAAAGACATTGGTAAACCTGCAAATGGAGAAAGCCAACAGATTTCTCAGACAAGCAGAAGAGATGTATGCCATGCAATATTGGGACTTGGCTGCCAACCGTTATTATTATGCCTGTTACCATGCTGTCCAAGGACTATTTATTGCTTATGGCCTGCCTGCTGCTAAGAAGCACTCCGGAGCCGTTACTCAATTTAGCCTCCATTTTGTAAAATCAGGTAGGATAGAACTCACATACGGAAGTTTCTTTGCTCGGATGATGCAGCTTCGCCAAAAGGCAGACTATAACTGCGCTTATGATATTACCGAAAAAGATTTGATGGAGCAAGTAAACATTTCGAGGAACTTCATCTGCAAGATAGAACAATTGATAAAAGATATTAGTGTATAACTCTTTAATAAATAAAACAAGAACCAGACAGTACAGACAGAAATTCAGGGAGTGTCATGACGGCACCAGGTGCCGCCCTCCCAACAGGGAACGTGATAAACAATTTTAATTACAAACCAAAATTGCGCGTTGCAATCCCGTTCGACAGTCTTTTTAGATAACTTGAGCTTTCTGCTCTTGTCTCTCTCAGCTTCAGAATACCGGCAAAATATTCCAATGCGAGGGCAAGCAGTTCAGAAAGTTCACGTCCGTAAGGGGCGTGAACTGTTCTTGCTTGTTTTGCGTAAGGTCACTTGCCGGTAACCAGATGAAGGAATAAGCATCGGATGGTTGCACGCCTTTTCTTATTCTCATAAAACTACAAATGAAAAAAAATCTTTACAACAGCATCACCTCATTCCTGCCAAGTATGAGGAAAGTCATGGTCTTACTTACCCTCATGTGTGCATTTGCAAGGGCTTTGTCTCAAACCTATAGCCTTCATGTTGGCGAGGCCAAATTCTTAGGCATACCTTTTACTAACTGGGTCGTTACAGGTTCTGCGTCTTGGAACTGCACCCACCAGCAAATAGCTGCAAGCACAGATGATAAAGAGTCTGGTGTTATTATCACTATTAATCAATATTTCACAGGCAATGCAACAATCTCCGTATCATGGACGGAGGAGTATTACAACAAAAATACAGGACACTCGGTGTTCACGGCTCATTACCATACATGGACTATCAGATGTGTACCTGTAAATATCATTCTTTCAGATAGCGATGTTGAAATGAAGCCTGGCGACACCAAACGTCTGAACTATTCTTGGTCAGACCCGGGCTGGGCTTCTGCCGCGCAGGTGGAATGGGTTTCAAGCGACCCCAGTATAGCGACGGTAGAAGGCAGTTCTTCCTCTATTACTAAGTATGCAACTATAACTGCCAAGAAATCTGGTAATGTCACCATTACTGCTAATACCAACATGGGACCTTCGGCTGTATGTAATGTGACGGTAAAATCCGTTGAACCGAGCAGCGTTTCGCTGCCCAGCACGGCATGGACAAAGGTCGGCAAATCAGTCAGACTTACTCCCACTCTCAATCCTTCAGATTCTGAGACAACCTACACATGGTCTTCGGACAATACAAGTGTCGCCTCCGTCTCACAAAACGGTGAGGTTAGTGGCAAGAAAACAGGAACGGCAAACATCACCGTCACGACAGCCAACGGCAAGACCGCCACATGCAGGGTGACAGTTGAAAAAGGCGACCTGACACTGAGTTGCAATACAGAGTCAGGCCTCATAGCTAAAGGCAAGAAAGTAACCCTAACAGTCAGTCGTTCCGATGCAGAAATATACTACACATTAGACGGCAGTACACCAACTACCAAAAGCACCAGATATACTGTCCCTGTAACTATCAATGAAGACCTTACCTTGAAAGCGATAGCAGCAGGTAGTGAGTATAATAATAGTAGTGTGCTGACGAGGGAATATATAGTGACGTCTTTAGCCATATTGTCTGTTTATCCTGAGAGCAAGGCAACAAGTGCAAACACAATACCATCCATAACTTTCAACGACTATGTATATGAATCAGACAATTTAAATGAGATAAAGCTAAAAGCCGAAGATGGCAATGTAATAACAGGCGATGCAATTATTATTGATGGTATATTGCATTTTGTTCCTTCAGAAAGACTATCGATAGGAAAATATACACTTATCATACCTTCATCAGCTGTGATTAGTACTATAGGAGAAAAAAATGTTAATCAGGAATGTCAGTTTGAAATTGTTAGGTCATCTTCCGAACCTCGAATGAAAGATATTGCTACAGGTTATGATTTGTATTTGTCTGTAGATGACGAAGGATCATTGTGGACATGGGGTGACAACTGGCATGGAGGCTTAGGTTGGGGAATTAATGCTTCAAGTAGAGACTATGCATCAAAGATTATGGATAATGTGAAGGCTATCTCTACGGACTATGCTCGTTCAATGGCAGTTCAAGAAGATGGAACATTATGGGCATGGGGCAATAATGTTGATGGCCGTTTAGGAGATGGTACAGAAAATGACCACAATATTCCTTTTATACTAAGCAAAAATGTAAAGTCTATTGCTCAATCAGAGAGGCGTTTGTTCTATATAAAACAAGATGGAACTCTTTGGGGATGGGGTGATAATTGGCAAGGTACTCTTGGGAATGGAAATCGTACAAGTGAGACTATTCCTACAATGATAACAGATAATGCCATGCAAGTCTCTTCAGGTGGATATCATACCATGTTAATTAAAAAAGACTATACCCTTTGGGGTTGCGGTTCAAACCAAGCAGGATCTTTGGGATTTGAGAATGAAGGATATGAACACCTTTATCCAAATTTCCAAAAAATCATGAATAATATTGTCAGCGTAAAAGCTGGTTATGGACATACTTTAGCTTTAGACACTTATGGAACTTTGTGGGCTTGGGGAATGAATGAAAATGGACAAGTTGGTGATGGAACAACCAAAGACGTTTATAAGCCGCAAAAGATTATGACAAGTGTGAAGATGATATCGGCAAAAGAGAATCAGTCGTTTGCTATAAAACAAGATGGAACTCTTTGGGCATGGGGCAATAATGAACGTTATCAATTAGGGGATGGGACCAATACAGAGAGACATAGTCCTGTAAAAGTAATGGATAACGTCAAAAATGTCTATGCCGACGATAGTCGCACTATGGCAATCAAAGACGATGGTTCTGTTTGGATATGGGGAGTAACTCAAAAGTATTCTCAATTATATCCATCAGCATTGCCAAACGGTTTCTTCCAGGCAAATGCAGTTGAAAGTATAGAATTGAAAAATAAAAACATAGTTGTAGGTTTAGGAAACAAAGCCTTGATTCAAGTACAATGCCTTCCATTGGGTTCTGACTATAAAACGATTTCATTCACTTATGCCATTAATCGCCTTTCTGTAAATTCCCGTGGTGTCATTACACCTCTACAGACAGGAACCACATTTGTTACTGTAACGGTTGATGATCTATTTACCGCCACATGTAAAGTGACGGTAGAAGAATCCACAGGAATTAATGAGGTGGAAAACCAAGGGACTACTGATGGACACATCTATTCCCTCTCCGGTCAGCGCCTGGCAGCACCGAAGAAGGGCATCAACATCATCAATGGCCGCAAGGTTATTGTGAAATAGAACGAAGACTATTCATTTAACGAATTCCTCAATACACTCATCCCCGGCTCCAAGTTCATTGAAAATCAAAGGGACAGGCACTTGATTCTTATATCATTCCCCGCCATTCTTTCTGTAAGAGTGGCGGGGATGTTTTAACGGGAATATTGGTTCTGACAATCCACTTTCCTTGCTGTTTATGGGGTAGCAAAAAATATTCACTAAATTTGTGAATATCGAAAAGATTCCTTACCTTTGCAACGAACAAATGGAACTATATGGTCATCGAATACGAAAAAGATTATCTAAAAGAGTTATATAACGACGGGAAATGTACGAACAAGAAGTATCGTTTTCAAAAACCTGTCGTAACAAAATACCAGAAGCGTATAGATACGCTGATGGCTGCGACTCGGATAGAGGATCTGTTTGTGTTCAATTCGCTCAACTTCGAAGCAACAGACAATGGCTATTTCTCTATTCGTATAGACTACCATTACCGTCTGGAGTTCAAGATTAGACAAGAAGGAGCTGAACCTGTAGTGACCATTTGTACCATTACGGATATCACAAACCATTATCAATAAATAATAATGATGAACAGAACGACGACACATCCGGGGGATGTACTGAAAGAAGAGTTGGAAGCACGGGGTATTTCGCAGAAGAAATTTTCGGAAGTCCTGTCAATCCCTTATACTCAACTTAATGAGATACTGAATGCAAAACGTCCGGTAACAACGGATTTCGCATTGATGATGGAAGCTGCTCTCGGCATCAATCCGGAACTGCTCATCAATATGCAGAGCCGCTATAACATGTCAGTTGCCCGGCAAAAGAAGCCCTTGATAGCAAGGCTCGTAGACATCAAGAGGGCATGCGCTTCTATATTTTAGATGGGAAATCTGGGATAAGTCCTCAATGCACCTGATTGAATGCTCCTGACATCCCCGTATTGGACAAGAACTAATTGCAGTATAAAACAACATGATTACCATCATTGCAGCGGTGGCAAAAAACAGGGCCATCGGTTTCGAGAACAAACTCATCTACTGGTTGCCCAACGACCTGAAACGGTTCAAACAGCTCACCACCGGCCACACCATCGTCATGGGGCGCAACACCTACCTGTCGCTGCCCAAGGGCGCACTGCCCAACCGCCGCAACGTGGTGCTGTCGACGTCGGTGAAAGAGCTGCCAGGCTGCGACGTCTACCCCACCCTCGACGCCGCACTCAAGAGCTGCGCGCCTGAGGAGGACATATATATAATAGGTGGAGCCAGCGTCTACCGGCAGGCGATGCCGCTGGCCGACCGTCTGTGCCTGACCGAGGTGGACGACACGCCGGCCCATGCCGACGCCTTCTTCCCCGACTACAGCGCATGGCGAGTAGTCAACAAGGAGGCGCATCCGAAGGATGAACGCCATACCTTCGAATACGCCTTCGTGGATTATGAACGATGACGACGACGCAACAGCCGTAGCTGTCAGGTGCCTGTCGTCATGCGCCACTTAGCTGTTGCTCATCTTAAACGCTTGAACACATAGGTTGCCGGAATATGCTCCATTGTGTTGAGTCCGAGATTTTGCGCCGTCAGCATGTCCCCTTCTATGGTATAGCTAAACGGCACTTCACCTAACAACAGAACCGGATCGGCACTATAGTACTGTTCCTGGTCTTTCGGAAAACTATAGTCGGCGGTTTCTTTCCTACCATCACTATAAACCCGGACACACTGTCCATTACTCATGAACTCAAGGACTACCGTACCCGAAGGATAGGTAGTCACATTACCGTCGCGGTGCAGTGAAGGCATTCCGTTCTGGATTTCCACCAGATCCCACCGTCCAATCAGTCCTCTTCCCGGGTTGGAAGCGTCGTCGTCACTACTGCTACAGCTCATCAAAAGCATTGTAGCCAGCAGGCATGCAAACAATAAATTCTTCTTCATACGCAAATTCTTTTTCTTACCGTGCAAATATACACATTATACTTAATATTACCAAAACTATTTAATAGAATTTTTTGTCTTTCTTCACCTTATTAGTCGCCGAGTAGTTGATGTTCAAGGCACCAGCCTTGCGCAGCTCCTGCTTTACGTCGTTGATGATGCCCATCTCGGTGTCGCGGTCGGCACGGATGCTGACTACCATGTGCTGACGGTCGTCGTCCGACATGGCGGCACGTGCCTCGGCCACGGCCTCGCCTATCTGCGACACGCTGACGTAACGGTCGTTCAGCTGTATGCGCGTCTCGTCAGAGACCACACGCCCCTCGGCATCCACCGGCTTGCCGATGAACAAGTAGACAACACCGGACTTACGCCCCGCCTTCTCAATCTCCGTGCCCTGCGGAACGGCATAGCGCACGCGCGGCTTAACGTCGCGCATGTGGGTGACAATCATAAAGAAGAAAAGCACGGTGAAGATGAGGTCGGGCATGGATGCGAGATTCAGGCCCGGCACATCGTGCGGACGGCGACGGAAGCGGCTCATGGCTGACCTCCTTTCTGCACACCCTCGGAGATGCGCTGCGGATAGCGCGCCATGACGGCCTCACGCTCCTCGGGAGTGCACAGGCTGAAGGCGTGTCCGTACTTCTGGCGTGCCATCTTGTCGCGCAGCGAACGGTAGGCGGCCACGATGGCGTTCTGCATGTCGAAATAGGCTTGATAGCTGGTCTGGCGGTCGGCCTCGACAGCGATGATGTGGCGGTCGGTCTGGCGCGAGGCCACAAACGACTCCACCTGCTGCTGCAGTTCGGAAGCGCTGACGGCGCGGCCGTCGCAGAACAGCGAGTCGTGAGCATCGAGCCGCACCTGCAGCACGTTGCTGCGGCTGATGTCGCGCTGTTCCTGCTGCTGCTCGTCCACTGGCGGCAGTTTGCGCCCCAATCCCTTGTCGGTATCCATCGACGAGGTGACCAAGAAGAACACCAACAGCATAAACGAGATGTCGGCGGTCGACGTGGTGTTCAGTTCGGGAATATCCCTATGTCGTCTGCGTAGAAACAAAGTATGTATTGTTTAAGGATGTACTATTTACTCACTGCTTTTCCGTTGCCAATCTTCCGGCTCAGCCCTGTCACACCAAAGCACACCAAGGCTACGGCTACCACGATGAGAATGAGCGACGAGACGATTAGCATGTCAGTAGACTTGAGCCAGAAGGCATCGCTGAAGACAGTGCCATTGACCACCAACGGACGGTCAGAGCCCAACAGCCACGTCACCAACAGCAGCAGAGCAGTGAAGACCACTATCAGCCAGCCACGGCCAGCCGTCTGGCGCCTGGGGGCAATGAGCAACGGCCTGACCGCTGAAAAGACGGTCACTGCCACGGCTACGGCCACCGTGGCATAGACTAACCACAGCATGACCTCGGCCAGAAGAAGACTACCTGCTGCTTCCATCCTTGTACTTGGCTATTGAGTCGGTCAGCGAGATGGCACTTTCTTCCATCTGCGAGGTCAGGTGTTCTATCTTCGAGAGGATGTAGTTATAGAAGAACTGCAGGACGACGGCCACTATGATGCCGAAGATGGTAGTGATGAGCGCCACCTTCATACCCTCGGCCACAATGGTCGGACTAATGTCGCCGGCCGTCTGTATGCGGTCGAAAGCCATCACCATGCCGATGACGGTACCTAAAAATCCTAACGACGGCGCAACGGCAATGAACAGGCGGATCCAGGAGCAGCCCTTCTCCATGTTGGCTATCTGCACCGTGCCGTAGTTGGTCAGCTGACGGTCTATCTGCTCTAACGGCTCACGGATGTGCAGCAAGCCCTGGTAGCAGATGGAGGCCACGGGACCGCGGGTGTCGCGACAGAGCGTCTTGGCACCCTCCACGTCGCCTTGCTCTAAGCGGGCATCAATGTCCTGCATCAGCTTCTTGGCATTGATTTCCGACAGTGTCAGATAGATAAGGCGCTCTATGCAGAAGGCCAGTCCCAGGACCAGAGCCAAGGCCACCAATGACATGAAGCCCGCCGAGCCCTCAATGAACTTACGCTTCAGCTGCTTATGCAGTCCGCCGCCCTCTTCTGCCGTGCCGTCGGCATCGGTGCCTTCCAAGTCGGCCGTTATGGCAGCCATGGCGGAGTCGGCAGCCAGCGTGTCGACAGCGGCCATGGTCACTGAGTCCGTCGTCCGGCTGACGGAGTCCTGTGCCCTGACAGATGCTGCGGCCAGCAGCGCCACTACGGCCATAATCATCATCAGTTTTCTACTCATAAACTTCGTACATATTATAATAATTCGCGCGCAAAGGTACGAATAAGTGGGAACAAAACAAAATAAAAACCTTCATAATTTGGTCGTTTTGATTATTTTATCTATCTTTGCCACCACTAAAACAACACTAACTGGAGATAGCATTATGAGAAAAGCGTTACTACTGGTGCTCACGCTGACGATGACCATCGTCGCCGTGGCAGCCGACATTACGCCCGACGCAGCCAGACAGCAGGCTACACAATTCGTTATAGAACAGTTCATGAGCGGCAAGGCTTTCCGCAGAAGCTCAGCACAGCCGCAACTCACCATGGCCACTCGGCAGAGCGGCCTCTATGTGTTCAACGTAGACAACGGCAACGGCTACGTCATCGTTGCAGACGACGACAGGGCCGAGACCATACTGGGCTACAGCAACAGCGGCAGCTTCGACCCGCAGCGCATACCCTCCAACATGCGGGCCTGGCTGCAGGGCTACGCCGACGAGATAGCATGGCTGAAGGAGCATGGGGGCAGGACGGCACCCATCATGACCGTCAGACGCAGCGTCAAGCAGGCCATAGCCCCGCTGGTCAAGACGCTGTGGAATCAAGGCACACCTTTCAACGACCAAGTCAAGGACTATTTCGTCTATGGAGATGCCGTTACTGGCTGTGTAGCCACCGCCATGGCTCAGGTCATGTACTATACTGCCACCGAGGCAGGCCAGACATCGTACACCACCACAAGCCAGATACCCGGCTATACAACACGCTACGGCTACAGCGTGCCTTCCATTGCCGCTGGCACGACCTTAGCATGGATCGACATGATACCCGACTATTCCGGCGACTATTCTGATGCTGCGGCTGCAGCCGTAGCCACACTTATGCGATGCTGCGGAGTCTCCGTCAAAATGGATTATGCTAATACCTATAACAGAGGGTCCTCGGCAAGCAGTGAGGATGTCCCTTTAGCACTAAAAACTTATTTTGGCTACGACAGTAGTACACAGCTTATCGACCGTAGTAACTACAGCTACCAAGAATGGATTGAAATTGTCTATCACGAACTGGCTAATGGCAGGCCAGTGCTTTATAGCGGTCAGTCGTCCGGAAGTGGCCATGCGTTCGTCTGCGACGGCTATGAAGGCGAGGACTTTTTCCACATCAACTGGGGATGGAGCGGTACCAGCGACGACTACTTCAAGCTGTCAGTGCTCAACCCATACTCGCAAGGCATTGGCGGGAGCAGCACTAAAGACGGTTTCCACTTTGCCCAGGATGCCGTTATCGGTATTCAGCTGGCAGGAGCCGGCGGAACGGTGTCTGGCATAGTTGATACCAACAAGAATTACAACCTGAAACTGAACAGTTACACCTTCTCTCCTGCTTCTGGCTCAGCCCTTGTAGGCGAGCAAGTCACGTGTACCATCAGCATCACCAATAACGGAAGCACGGACTATGACGGTGATATCATTCTCTATGAATCCACGAAAGGCTGGTGGCTGAACGGCAAGATTGTGGAAATACCCGCAGGCGAGACAAAGACGGTTACGCTGACTTTTGTCCCCGATGAAGCTATGACGTACAAGATGCGAATTCTTTACCGCAACGGATACTATCTCAGTAATACCACACAAAACTTCACCGTAGTGGCAAATGAGGATGCATCATCTGACATAGAGCTGACAGTGACACGAACAAGCACTGACATGACAGAGCTGATAGGCCATACTTATAGCAATAAACCTCGATATAACCTATACGGCAATGACTTCAAGGCAACGGTAAAATTGACTAACAACACAGGAACAGACTACCAAGGAGAGTTTCTATGGGTTCTCCTTGCCGCAA
Organism: Prevotella sp.; assembly: GCA_017458125.1. GTDB lineage: Bacteria > Bacteroidota > Bacteroidia > Bacteroidales > Bacteroidaceae > Prevotella. Next base: position 29,512 of record JAFTGB010000027.1, on the reverse strand, counting down.
GTGCAGACCGTTTCTCTTACAATGAGGTACCTGTGACCGTACCAAAGAACAGTTCTGTCGAGATACCCATCCAAATGACCGATTTGGACTGGGAGGAGGACTATTACCAGTTGTGCATAACCTACAGGAAAGGGACATCAAAAACACAAAACTGGGAAAGCTACTATTATCTGAAGCCTGCTGTTATCACTTATACTGCAGAAGGAGAAAAGACCGTCTCCATACCTACAGAAAACTACACCATCCCGGAAAACGCACTCGCCGTCGAACTGGTTAACACTGGTGTCACCTCGGTCAGTCCGAACAACCAGCCAAACTTCCTGATGATTCTTGGCGAGGTTGACAATGCTCCAGAAGGACTGTCAGACAATACCAACATCATCCGCTACAACGGTACGGAGTACACGGCAGGGGACATCACGCTGAAGGACGGCAACGACTTCTACTCGCCCGTGGACTTCACGGCTCAGAACGTTGAGTTTACCTACAACTTCACCGTGGCTGCAGACGGCACCAACGGCTGGAATACCATCATGCTGCCCTTCGACGTAACCAAGGTGACGGCTGACGGGGTGGAGAAAGACTGGTTCCACAGCAGCACCGACACCGGCAAGAACTTCTGGCTGAAGGAGTACACCGGCGACGAAGGACAGACCGTCAACTTCGACTTCGTTGACAAGATGAAGGCCAACATCCCCTACATCGTGGCCTTCCCCGGCAACAAATGGGGTAAAGCGTGGGACATGAGCAACAAGGAAATCAAGTTCATCGGCGAGAATGTTGCCGTCCATAAGAACGGCTCCGTGACCAGCGTCACGGCTAACAACTACCGCTTTGTGGGCAGCACCACAGCGCAAAGCACGTCCAACATCTACGTGCTGAACGCCGACGGCAACCAGTTTGTGTCGGGAAGCGGCAGCGGAGCCTTCCGTGCCTTCTTCAAACCCGGCATCTACGACCGTAGCGTCAACAGTCTGACCATCGGTTCCAAACCTGCTGACGGCACTACAGGGATTGAGAACATAGAAAACCGGAAATCGGAAATCGAAAATTACTACAACCTGAACGGCCAGTGCGTCAGCCAGCCTGCCAAGGGCATCTTCATCCACAACGGCCGTAAGGTTATCATCAAATAAAAAGAGGACACCATCATGAAGAAACATTATATGAAACCCGCCATGACCACTCATATCATGACATGCAAGCAGGTGGTCATGTTCAGCGGAGGCCCCGGGGCTGGCGACCAGAAGAACCCCACAGGCCCCGGAGCCAGAGCATATCGCTTCGACGAGTGGAACGAAGAAGAGGGGGAAGAGGAAGAGTTTTAAGCACTACCCTATCCTGACCGTGTGGTCGCACATCTCGGCGACCGCCGGCCGATGGGTAATAAACAGCATGGTGCGGTCAGGACAGGCAGCAAAGAGGCGGCTGTAGAGTTCGTGCTCCGTTTTTTCGTCAAGTGACGAACTGATTTCGTCGAGCAGCAGCACGGTGCCCGGTCGCAACAAGCCGCGCGCTATGGCTATGCGCTGGGCCTGTCCCTCGCTGAGTCCGCTTCCGCGCTCGCCCAGTTCGGTGTCCAGTCCTTCAGCCAAATCATAGACAAAGTCGGCACAAGCCGTGTGCAGCACCTGACGCAGGTCGTCGTCAGTAGCCTGCGGACAGGCCAGCAGCAGATTGTAGCGGATGGTGCCGCTCATCAGCGTATTGCCCTGCGGCACAAACACAAAGTTCGCACGCGTCTGCTCGCTGACGGGTGTTTCTTCCGTGCCGTCCAAGACTGTCACCTTGCCTTCGGTGGGCGCAATGAAAGCCAGCATCAGTCGGAACAGCGTGGTCTTGCCTATGCCCGTCGGACCCATGAGCACCGTCTTGGTGCCTGGCAGGAAGTCGTGCGAGAAGTGTTCCAGCACCTCCCTGTCGCCCGTGGCATAACGGAACGTCACGTCATGGAACCGTACGCCTACAGGGGAAACTCCCTTCCTGCTACCCTCCGTAGGGGAAGGGGTCACATTCTCTCCATTGAGAGAGGAGTCGGAGGGAACTGTCAAATCCAGCTCCTCCAGCCGGTCAATGCTGGCTGTGGCATGAATGAGGCTGGGCACCATGTTCAGCAGCGACAGGATAGGGCTTTGTATCATGCCCACCAACTGCAGGAACGACGTCATCACGCCAAACGTGATGGTACCATTGCGCAGCCCTATGCCGCCCCAGACGAAGGCTAACATATAGCCCATGCTGAAAGCCAAGCCCAACAGCAGGCGGGTGACGACGGTAAAGCGCGTACGGTACATGACGCTGCCCTTGAGATGCTGCTGCATCGTGTCCAAGCGTCCCGTGACCCACCGTTCGCTGCCCAACGAGCGCAGGACGGCGTTATGCTCCATGCCCTCCTGCACATACATCTGTATGCGGCTTTCGTCGCGCCGGATGCTGAGCGTCATCTCGCGCAGGCGGTGCGCTATGAGCTTGCCGAAACCTAACGCCGCGGGGGTCAGCAGCAGCAGTGCCCATGCCAGCGTCTTGTCGAACCAGCGCATCAGCAGGAAAGCACCTGCGAGCTGGACGGCCGTCACTATCATCTGCGGCAATATGCTTGTGGTGGCCCCGCTGACCGTGTCAATGTCCTTGGTCAGCCGGGAAGTGACGTCACCCGAATGCAGCTCGCGGTCGTCGTAGAGCTGACGCGAGAAGAGCCGGTTGAAGGCCTGCAGGCGCAGCCAGTTGGTCTGCCGGGTGCTGGCCACGATGGTCAGATAGTAGTTCAACTGCCGAAGCAGTACGCCACACGTCACCACGGCCAACAACAGCAGTACCATGCCGACGAGTTCCTCGTCGGTGCCCGTGCGGATGGTTTCGTCAATGAAGCGCTTGCTTAACCATACCATCAGCAGACTGAGCTGCACCTGCCCGATACCCACGACGATACGCACTGCCGAGTTGAGGCGGATGCCACGGGTAATGAGCCAAAGCCACTTGGCGTACTTCATTCGACGACGCCCACCTTCTGCCATTCACCGACGATGTCAGCCACGTCGGCCTTAGCTTGTTCGTACTCCACCGCGTACTCGTCACACAGTTTCTCGGCCAGTGCCTCTATGGTGAAGTCGCCCATCCGGACAGCCTCCTGCCAGAGCATCACCGCCGACTCGTTAAGACAGAGCAGACGTCCGAAGTCTATGGCATCGAGGCCTTCGCCCATCACCACATTCTCGCCGCACACATTGCGCAGCACAAATCCTTTCTTGATTTTCATATTGTTACTTTTTGGGTTTAGAGTTTAGAGAAAAAATCGTTTATAAACAAAGAGGATATAACGGCGTAGCGGACGCAGCCAGAACCACGCACGGGCAGCCTTGCGACGCCACGGTGCATTGAGGTAACGCTTGCGGCCACGGGCATCGACGACATAGTCGGCACGGGCCTTGACATCAGACAACAGGCAGTGCTCCACCCCCACGATGTTGCCGTCGCCCATCAGGACGACGTGCTCGCCGTCGATGCGGATGATGCGGTGCACCACATAACGGCACCCCTCCACCCAGGCCAGCACGACATCGCCCACGGCCACATCCTGAGGACGCACCAGAATGACGCTCTCGCGACCACCGATGATGAAAGGCAGCATGCTCACCCCCTTGACCGGGAAGGTGACACTGACGCCCTCGTCCACCAGACTGATGGCACTCTCCAATATCTCGTTGTCAGTCATGATGTTCTATTGTTGAGCTGCACAATACGGCTGCAGCCTCGTCGGGCAGACAGTCCAGGAACCACACCTGCGCACGACCGGCCAAAGCGTTCTCCGTCTCGTGCAGACCGTCGGCCACCGTCCTGTCCCAACGCTTGCCGGAGATGCTGGGCACTAAGGCGGCGTATGCCTCGATGCCGTTAAGGCGGCGGATTTTGTTGAAGGGAGCCTGACGGAGCTGTACGATGCCGCCCAAGGGCAGCCGCATATTACGGTAGCAAGGGGTCTTGCCGCTCCAAGGCGAGCCGTAGACCATGATGCCGTCGGGGAAGACGCGCACCACGGGGTTGTCGTCGTTCACCAGTTCCGTTTCCGGCAAGTAGCGGCACCACAGGCTGGCATGCGTGCTTTTGCCCGTACCGCTCTTGCCTAAAAACATATAGGCACGTCCGCCGCGGCCCACCACGGCAGAGTGGAACAAGGCCGTACCCTTGGTAGCTGTCGCCATGGCGAAGAGCACCATGAGGGCGTTGTTCAGCCCGAACAGCCGGTGATGCTCCAGCCACGCCGTCGCCGTCTTGTAGTCAGGTGCGGCCAGCACTCGCGCCGCCCTTTGTCCGAAGAGCAGGAACTCGAAGTAGTTCTGTCCCTCCGTCGTTGCGCCGGCATGTATCTGCGAACCGTCGTCGTCCTGTTCAACCTCAATGGTGACTTCATGCTCCGGGAAGGGTTCGTCAAGAACCGCCGTCAGCGTGAACACGGGTTCGCCGTCATCACCGTCAACGAGGAAAGGCTCATACTGCTTCATGTGGACGAAGCACTCCTCGTCGGCCACGACAGCAAACAGGTGGTCGGCCACTTTATATGTCTTTTTTGTCTTCATAATTTATGTTTATCGTTTTACTATCTTACGTGTCGTGCCGTCACTGCCGACGACTATGTAGAGACCTGCGGGCTGTTGCCCGATATCGCCTGCCAGCTGGTAGCCCTGCGGCGAGAACACCCTGGTCTGCCCCTTGCCCCGCGTCTGCACACTGATGCCGTCGGGGGCGTCCTTCATGAAGTCGAACGAAGCCAGTCCGCCGTCCACCGTGATGTTGGTAATGGGTTTCGACATGAAGTACGTGCCGTCGGCATTGGCGTTGAGCAACGTGGCGGCCGGTGCCGACGTGTTAGTCAGACTGGCGTTGCCGCCGTACGGATAGGCCCAGCCGTCAATGCGGGAGCGCGACGTGCTGTTGTTGGCAGGAAAGATGGTGTAGTGCTGGTGACTTGAAAAGTTGACCAGACCGGTTATGCCCTCCCACAGTTCCTGGTCATAGTCCACATGGGCAATCACAATGCCGCTTCCGGGCAGGGCAGCATCCCAGCCCAGCTGCTGCCTGTTCTCCACCATGTAGAACTCGTCGGCCCACCCGTCGTTGCGCACTATGTAGGCTTCGCCGGCAGCCATGCCGTCAACGGTAGCAGGGGCGTTCAGCTCAGTGGGGTCCAGCCAGCCCACCAGCATGCGCTCCAAGGCTGAATAGTTGGGCGGGCAGAAGCCCCCGCCGTTGTTGTTGCCGTAGTCCATGAGGTCCCACGCATGGACGTAGCTGACATTGCTGTAGAGGTCGGGAAAGCCGAAGCAATGGCTATACTCGTGGCAGATGGTGCCAAAGCTGCCGTAGGAGCCGTCGCTAGACAGCTCCTGCACGCAGCAGTAGCTGTCTACCTTGTACTCGCTGCCGCCACTGGTCACCGTCAGTGCCTTGCCGCCCTTGTGCTGGCTGAGCCACCACTGGTGAGGCCAGATGGTGTTGCTGCCACCACCAGCGTTCTGGCCCTTGCCGGCATAGATGATGAGCAGCTGGTCTACGTAGCCGTCGGCATTCCAGTCGTAGACATCCCAGTCCACATCGCGTGTGCGCAGGGTGTCCACGAGGTCGCTGACCAGCAAGGCCGAGTTCTCGTCGTCGTATGCCGTGCTGCGATACTTCTGACGCTCCTCCTGGCTATGGACGTACTGCAAGTCGAAGGTCAGCCGGAAGCGACCGTCGCTCTGGTCCACGAAGTAGTCATGCACCGAGCCGCGGAAAGGACTTTCAGAGAAATGCTCTTCGTTGAACACCCGGTGCCAGAGCGGCAACGGGTCGGCCTCCAAGAAACGCTGGTCGCTGAACGACACCAGGATGACCAGCTGGCGGCGGTTGCCGACATACGAAGCATGGCCACCTCTCCTACTCCCCCCGAGGGGGGAGGAAGTTAGTGCCCTTCCCCCTCGGGGGGAGCCGGAGGGGGGGCCACTCGGGCGGCAGCTGCGCACCCGTAAAGAGTCTTCTGCTGCCGCCGTCACGGTGACAAGCAGCAGCAGAAGGAAAAGAATGGAAAATGCTATGAGTCCCTTACTTCGCATTCGGGCACCAAGGCTTGAGTTGCTTGAAGAAGTCGTTGCCCTTGTCGTCAACCAATATGAAGGCGGGGAAGTCTTCGACCTCTATCTTCCAGATGGCCTCCATGCCCAGCTCGGGATACTCCACGCACTCGATGCTCTTGATGCTGGACTGGCTCAACACGGCTGCCACACCGCCAATGCTGCCCAAGTAGAAGCCGCCATGCTTCTGGCAGGCGTCGGTGACGGCCTGCGAGCGGTTGCCCTTGGCTATCATGACTAACGAGGCGCCTAACGACTGGAACTCGTCGACGTAGGGGTCCATGCGGTTAGCCGTGGTCGGGCCCATGGAGCCGCAGGGGTAGCCCTCCGGGGTCTTGGCGGGTCCGGCGTAGAGCACGGGGTATTTCTTGAAGTATTCGGGCATCTCCTCGCCGGCGTCGATGCGGGCCTTCAGCTTGGCGTGGGCAATGTCGCGGGCCACGATGATGGTGCCCTTCAGGTTGACACGGGTCGACACCGGATACTTCGAGAGTTCCTTACGCACGGCGTCAATGCCCTCGTTAAGGTCTATCACTATGGTATTCTGACCCTCGCCGGCCTTGGCGTACTCGGCGGGAATAAGCTCCGAGGGGTTCGAGTCCATCTTCTCCAGCCAGATGCCGTCACGGTTGATCTTGGCCTTGATGTTACGGTCGGCCGAGCACGACACACCCATGCCGATGGGGCACGACGCACCGTGGCGCGGCAGGCGGATGACGCGGATGTCGTGTGCTAATGCCTTACCGCCGAACTGTGCTCCGAGTCCTATCTTGTGTGCCTCGTCCAAGAGCTTCTGCTCCAGGTCCACGTCGCGGAAGGCGCGTCCCGTCTCATCGCCCGTGGTGGGCAGCCCGTCGTAGTATTTGATGCTGGCCAACTTGACGGTCAGCAGGTTCTTCTCGGCCGACGTGCCGCCGATGACGAAGGCGATGTGGTAAGGCGGGCAGGCTGCCGTACCTAACGACTTCATCTTCTCCACTAAGAAGGGCAGCAGCGTGCCCTCGTTCTGGATGGTGGCCTTGGTCATGGGGTAGAAATAGGTTTTGTTGGCACTTCCGCCACCCTTGGCCACCATGACGAAGCGGTACTCGGCGCCCTCGGTGGCCTCGATGTCTATCTGTGCAGGCAGGTTGCAGCGCGTGTTCACCTCGTCATACATCGTGAGCGGGGCGTTCTGCGAGTAGCGCAGGTTGTCCTGCGTAAACGTGTTGTAGACACCAAGCGACAGCGCCTCCTCGTCGTCGAAGCCCGTCCACACCTGCTGGCCTTTCTCGCCGTGTATGATGGCCGTGCCCGTGTCCTGACAGAAAGGCAGCACGCCACGGGCGGCTACCTCGGCATTGCGCAGAAACTGCAGGGCCACGTACTTGTCGTTCTCCGAGGCCTCGGGGTCACCGAGGATAGCGGCCACCTGCAGGTTGTGCTCGCGGCGCAGCATGAACTCCACGTCGTGGAAAGCCTGCTGGGCCAGCAGCGTGAGAGCCTCCTTCGTCACCTTCACGATTTCCTTGCCCTCGAAGGTGCCGACGCTGACGCCCTCCTTGCTTAGCAGTCTGTACTCGGTCTTGTCTTCGCCAACCTGAAACATCGGGGCGTACTTGAATTCCACTGGTTTTGCCATAGTTGTATTTCCTTGTTATTTGTCATTGTTTACGTTATGACCGCAAAGGTACGGATAATCTGCGAGAATGCCAAACTTTTGCACACAAAAACCAACCGCCAATGCGTTGCGGCATGGTGGCATGAAGCTCCGAGTTGATGGCCCGGCTGGAAATTCTGACCATCAGAAAAAAAATTCCCATCGTGGGAATTTTTTCCTACGATGGGAACCTTTTGCCAGCTACAAATTCGAGAGAACGCTCACAGGCAACCTTGTCAGTTCTGCAATTTCCTCTATGGACAGTCCTTTGGCTTTCAGCCTGCGAGCCACATCTTGTAATCCTTCAACACGGCCTTCGGCACGACCTTCAGCACGACCTTCAGCATGTCCTTCAGCACGACCTTCAGCACGACCTTCAGCACGACCTTCAGCATGTCCTTCGGCATGCCCTTCGGCATGACCTTTTGCGAGCCCCTCAGCATGTCCCTCGGCGAAACCTTGTTTGCGGCCCTGGATTTCGGCCTCTAACAGCTTGGTCTTCATGACGTCCGTGTCGCGGACCTGCGTGTCGATGTAGTTGTCGTAGGCACGGCGTGCCTCGGGCGACATGCGCAGGTACTCCAAGCGCTGGCGCGCCTCCTGCAGACCCGGAACCGTCGTGTCGGGGCGTATGTACTCGTCCTTCAAATACTGAAGCCACTCCTCAAGCGGCGTCACGGCCAGCTTGTTGAACTCGTTCACGCGGATGACATAATACTCGGGGAAAACATCGGCAGGTGTCACCACATGCAGGTCCTCGCGCTCATGCTCCGTCAGGCTCAGCGTGTCCTTCGTGTGCACACCCGTCAGCACGGCCTGACCGTGATACAGGTAGTCGCTGCCCTCACCCAGCTTGAAGTAAAGGATGTTGATGCTGTAAACCTTCTTCACCTGCTCGTAGCCCACGCCGGTCTTCATGTGCTCGGTGATGGCCTTGGCCACACCGTAGAGCATGCGCTGCAGGTAGTCCAGCTCACGGCTCTGCTGTATCTCCACCAGGATGATCTGTCCTTTCGAGTCCCTAGCCTTGATGTCAACGCGGTTGAACTTGTCGTCGCTGCTCTCCTTGTTGCTCTCGCTCTCCAACAGGTCCACTATGGTCACCTTCTCGCCGACAAGGACGGATATCAGACCCTCGAAAATGGCAAAGTCGGCCTTCGAGCGAAGCATGTACTTCGCTGCCCAGTCAAAGCGTATATAGCGGTTTCTCATCATACTCCTTATCCTTTATGCTGCAAAAATAAGCATTATTTCCTACACCACCAAACTTTCGCACGTATTATTTCCTTTTTTTCTATCCTCACCTGAAATAAGATTCCCATCGTAGGGAATTTCATCCTACGATGGGAATTACACTGACGCCATACCTTTTGCCATACATAACCAAGTGGAAATCAATTAGTTTTGCAAAGTGGCATTTTTTACATCAAAATAAATCAGCTATCAGCGCGTGGCAATAGCTGCGCCCTCTCCGTGGGGGAAAGGACACCACCTGCAAATACGTTCATGCTATACCCGTTAGTGACACTACTCTCGACGAATTTTGATAACCAGTAGTAGCTGGCTGAAATTCTGCCAGTTGCCGTTTCTTACTTCTGTAGAGTTTCTTTTGCAGCTTGTATATTAGTTTCGTTTCTTTTTTGTACCCTTGCTCCATGAATTCCTGCCTCTAAGGGTGAAAGGATGGCGACGCTTCGGTGCGAGAGCGGTGGTGTCGGGGGCTGAGGACCGTGAGAATTCGCTTGCGCCTGTACGCAAAATAGTCTCGCCTGTACGCAAAAGACCTTGCGCCTATACGCAAAAATTCCTCGACTTAACGCGAAATAAGACAGATTGTAGCAGAAAGCATCAGCAAATAAGACATCTTTTATCCCCACGACTCAGGATGGTCGCGCAGCGACAGTGAGCGGTGGCGGATGCGGTCAGGGAGCTTTCGTACGATGCACCCCCAGTAGCGCCACTCCTCGGCCAGCAGGGTACCGGCAAACTCAGGCTCAAACCACAGCAGGGGCAGCAGCTCCAGCTTCTGACGGGCTACCTCGCGCCACAGCACGTCCTGCTTCTGGCGGTCATGGTGACCGAAGTTGCCGGTGCGCAGCATGCGGCGCAGCAGCCACAGCCCTTTACGGCGTGACGGGACGACCTGCAAAAGACACTCATTCTCGGCAAACAGCTGGCTGACGACCCACATCAGTGCCCGGGCCATGGTGAGCAAGCCCAGCTGCCTGAGGCGCTGGGAGACCTCGCGGCGGTCGTCCGCACTGCTGGCGCGCAGCAGCATCCAGTAGTCGATGACCTGGCGCAGTCCTACGCCCTCCTTCAGCAGGTGATGACGGATGTGGGCCATCTGCATCACCAGTGCAAAGCACATGGTGGGCACGCGGAAACCCTCGGCGACCATTGTACGGCAGCAGGCGAGCTCGGCGTTGAGGAAGTCCTGCATGTGCTGGTTGCACGCCTGCTGGTTGTGCCCCGAGGAGGGCTGGAAATGCACCTCGACCTCTATGCCCTTGGCGTTGCGCTCCAAGGCTACATGATGAAAGCACACGTCGGCATTGTCGTCCGCCATACCCAGCCTGTGCAGCGTGTCTAAGACGTTGTCCTTGCCGCCGGAGACCCAGATGTCGATGTCGCCAGGCTGTCGGCTCAGCGGGTTGGGATAGAGCAGTGCGTTGGCCTGCCCTTTCAGTATCACCGTGTCGTGGCCTTCGCCCTCTAACAGGCTGGTCAGCCGTGCTGCCTCGGCGTTGAACTCAGTGTTGAGCTGTGCTATCGACTCGGCATCGCCCGCCCACCGCAGCATGAGGGGCAGCGGTATGGTGCGCGCATCGTGGGGCATGCGCTTCAGTGCCTCGCACAGCACGCCCACCAAGGCGTGGCGGCGGGCATCGTCGAACAGCTGCTGCCACTCGTCGGCAGTGAAGGCTACGGGTGGTTGTCCGACGTTCATTGCATAGCGCAACAACCTCAGCAGGTTGTCGTCGCGTTGGCTTATGGGTAGCCTTTTCATGTTTGGTTCCTGTATGTGTTCAGAAGACAAAGCCGAGGTTGATGTAGTAGTAGAACTTCTTGGTGATGTTGCTGTAGCCGATGCTGCCGCCCAAGGGTCCGAACATGGTATTCATGTAATAGCTGAGGGAGGCGCCAATCTTCGTCTTGTACTCGGGCAGTTCCCTGACGGTCGGGGCATTCTGTCCCACGGACACCCGCATCAGCACGGCGCTGTTAAGTGTCAGACGGTACTGCGCCTGCAACTGGGCTACAGCCAGCCTGTCCCATGCCAGCTCCATGTTGCCCACACCGGCAAAGGGCAGTTGCTGCTCCAGGTAGTGGCCGAACCACTCGCCACCCATCACGTTGCTCAGCACGAAAGGCACCTCGTGACCGTAGACCGAGCGGAAGTAGGCCATAGGCTGCAGGCTGAAGCGTGCGCCCAACGGGAAGTTGAAGCGCCCCATAAGCATATACTCGCGCATGCCCGCCTTGCCGTCGAGCGTCACAAAGTTGTCGGTGTAGTAGGCGTAGCGTCCGTGCAGGCGGGCACCACGGGTGGGCAGGTAGGCGTCGTCCTCGCTGTCGTACTCCACCTGCAGCTCGTAGTTGACGTAGCCCGCATCGTCCTGTTCGGTGTCGGGCATGTGTTTAGGATGGTGGTTGAAGAGCTGGGAGTGGTAGTCGTAGTAGTTCCAGTCGGCACCAATGCTGACGTGGAAGTTACGGATGTCGAAGTTGAAGAGCGACAGCTGCACGCCGTGCTGATTGTAGGTCATGCTGCAGGCTTTACCGCCATTCTCGTAGAAGTCCATATCGTTGCTGCGGAAGGTGTAGGACACGGTGGGCTGGAAGAAACTCACGGGGTGCACCGAGAAGTCGGCACGTGCCATAAGCCGCTTGCCCAGCCGGACGGTCAGCTCCAGGTCGGCAGGCAGCTTTGTGCGCAAGGGCAACTCGGCATTGGCTTGCAGGGCTACCATCTCCTCGCTGTCGAAGCGCACACCCATGCTGATGCTGGGGTTCGTGATGACGGCCAGCGCTGACGACGGCTTGTCAACAGGAGCAAGCTGCTGCTCCATGCTACGCACGGCGGGTATGCCGAGGCATTCGCGCAGCGCCACCAACTGGTCCCAGTGTTTCATGGCTTCCTCCTCGCCTCGGCGTATGAGCGTGTCGATGGCGGCGGTGGAGAAGCTGGCGGCGGTGTAGCCCTTGGTGTCGATGTGGATGTGCAGGTCGGTGAGCCGCAGGTTTTCCTCGTACTTATTCTTGCAGTTGTGACCCAGCAACTGCATGAGGATGCTCATGGTGCTGTTCAGTTCGCCGGCAGACTTTTCGGCCTCCTGCACGTCGACGCCGATGATGAAATCGGCACCCATCTCGCGGGCCACGTCGACGGGGAAGTTGTTACGCAGCCCGCCGTCCACCAGCACCATGCCACCCGTCCTGACGGGCGAGAAGACGCCGGGGATGGCCATGCTGGCACGCATGGCCCTGCTGAGCACGCCGCTGTGGAACACATACTCGCTGTAGTCCACCAGATTGGTAACCACGCAGGCAAAGGGGATGGGCAGGCGGTTGAAGTCGATGGAGTCGTGGTAGGGCTCGGTGTAGGTGTCCAGCAGCGGCTGGATGTTCTTGCCGGCAATGAAGCCGCCAGAGGAAGCGCCGTCGCCCTTGCGCGAGGAGAAGGTCTTAGTGAGGAAATAGGTGCTCTGCTTCTCACGCTGGCGCAGGCTCAGCTTCTGGGGGTCGTCACGGTCGGAAAGGGTGAACGCCCAGTTCTGCGCCCGCACAATGGAGTCGAGTTCCGCAGCCTTGTGGCCACAGGCATAGATGCCGCCCACAAGACTGCCCATGCTGGTGCCCGTGATGACGTGGACGGGTATGCCTGCCCGTTCCAGCACTTTCAGCACACCGATGTGTGCCACACCTTTGGCACCGCCACCACAAAGTACGACACCAATCTTACGGGGGGGCGGCGCCGTTTGAAGCCTCTTCACCAGTAGGCTGTCCGTCTGCCGCACGAGGGAGTCTGTTCCTTGTGCTTTCACCGTGCCGGTCATGGCCAGCAAGAAGCATACTACAAAGGCAAGAGGCATGAAGCAAGAGGCAAGAGAATACTCTTTCTGCTTCCGTCCCTGTACTGCCTTTCCGTTATTTATCAACCTATCTCTTGCCTCCTGCTTCATGCTTCTTGCCTCGTTCTTCATATCTCTTGCTTCTAACTTCTTGCTTCTTGCTTCTTGCCTCTATTTTAGTATCCGAACACCTCCTCTAACGTAAGGCGACGAACAGGAGCGATGCGCTCCAAGGCGGGCATGTCGAGTTCTTTCTCGTCGCCAAGGATGATGTAGCGGTAAGGCTTGCGAGCCATCTGGCGCTGCTCAAAGCCTACAATATCGTGCAGCGTCAGCGACTGCACGTCGCGGTAGCGCTTGGCGTTGAGGTCGTAGTCCAGACCTAAGCGCTGCATGCCGATGTAGGAGCCGATGACACCAAACTTGGTGGTGCGCTGCGACGCCAACTGCTTGATGACGGCCTCCTTGGCTATGCCGAAGGCGGCATCCGACTGGGGTATGGAGTCCAGTATCTGGTGGAACTGGCGCACGCAGTCCATCATCTTGTCGTTCTGCGTGATGATGTGCGTGAAGTAGCTCACCTTCTCGCTCTTCTTGCCGACGGGACCGTAGAGGGCGTAGGCGTTGTAGGCCAGGCCTCGCGCCTCGCGCAGCTCCTGGAACACGATGCCGTTCATGCCGCCGCCGAAATACTCGTTGAACAGCATGACGGTGGCTTCCTGGTCGGCATTGAAGTCGCAGCCCTCGTTATGGTACATGCGCATGTAGATGTTCTTGGCATCGTACGGGGCAATGAGAATCTCGTTGTGCGGGGTCAGCTGCTTGGTGAAGGGCTGGCCCTCGGGCACTGGCTTCAGCTGCTTCGGCGTCTTGTGACGGCTGTTGACAACGGCGGCCAGCTCCTTGGCTGACAGCGGCCCGTAGTAGAGCACGCTGTGCTGCAGGCTGCTCAGCGTGGCCAGCAGGCCGAGCAACTGCTGCGGGTCGGCCTGACGGAGCTGCTGCTCGGTCATGTCGGCGCGGCGCACGTTGTGAGGACCGTAAACGGCGTAGTGGTAAAGGTAGTCGAAGCAGGTGCGCTGGTCGAGCTTGGCGTCGGCGCGTCCCTTCATCACAAGGTCTACAAACTGCGCATACGACGGAGCATCGGCCTTGGCGCCGTGCAGCACGTCCTCCAGCAGCTGCAGGGCGGCGGGCATGTTCTCGTTGAGTCCGCTGAGCGTCACGGTCAGGTTGTCGGCATTGACGTTGACGCTGTAGCTACATGCCAGCTTGTAGAACTGCTGCTTCACCTGGGCGGCGGTCAGCGTGCCGGTGCCGACATAGTCTAAATAGTTAGCAGCCATGTCGTAGCGGTTGTCGTCCTCGTGGCCGAACTCATAGCGGAAGGTAAGCTGGAAGAGGTCGTCCGCGGTGTTCTGCTTGTAGAGCAGGGGCAGTCCCTTCTTCACCTCGCCGACGGTCATGTCACGCTGGTAGTCGACAAACTGCGGCTGTATGGGTTCCACCTTGGCGTTCTGGATGTCCCTGACGAACTGGCTCACCAGGTCGCGGTTGGTGGGGATGGGCGTAATCTGGGGTTTGTCTATCTTCTTCTGCAGGGTGTCGACACCTTGTTTCTTGTAAACAACAGCATAGCCGTCAGTGAAGAAGCGGCGGGCGAAGTCGACCACCTGCTGCTTGGTCATCCGCGAGATACGGTCCAGCTTGCCGACGTGCTGCTGCCACGTCTCCCCGTTGATAAAGGCATCCAAGTGCTGGCTGACGCGCCAGCGGTTGTTGTCGAGGGCACGCTGATAGTTGAGTTTCTTGTTGTTGACGACAGACTGCAGCAGGTCGTCGGCAAAACGTCCCTCCTTCAGGTTGTTCAGCTCGGCCAACATCAGGTCCTTGACCTCCGAGAGCGACTGGCCGGGCTTGGGCTGGCCTATCATCAGGAACGACGAGTAGTCCTGCTGGGTCTGCACGCCGGCCTGTGCCACCTGCACCTTCATCTGCTGGTTCAGGTTCAGGTCGAAGAGGCCCGCACGGCCATTGGACAGCAGGTCTTCGATGACCTCCAGCGTGTCGCACTGCATGTCGCTGGCTTTACGGGCCAGCCATCCTAACCAGACCTGTTCGGCCTGCTGGCCGATGACGGTGGTGTCGGCGGGAGCTGTCAGGGGACGCTGGCGGGGGAATACGGGCTGACTGACGTCGGCACCGGGCTTCCACTGGCCGAAATACTTGTCGATGACGGCCATGACGCTGTCGGGATTGAAGTCGCCGGCCATGCAGATAGCCACATTGTTAGGCACGTACCAACGACGGAAGTAGTTCTTGATGTTGGTGATGGAGGGGTTCTTCAGGTGTTCCTGCGTGCCGATGGTGGTCTGCGTGCCGTAGGGGTGCGTAGGCGTCAGCTTCTTGCCCAAGGCCTGCCATATCTTGTCGCCGTCGTCGGTCAGGTAGATGTTGTACTCCTCGTAGACGGCCTCCAGCTCGGTATGGAACCCGCGGATGACCATGTGCTGGAATCGGTCGGCCTGTATCTTTGCCCAGTTCTCGACTTCGTTCGACGGGATGTCCTCGGTATAACAGGTCACGTCGTTCGAAGTGAAGGCGTTGGTGCCCTGTGCCCCGATGGCCGCCATCAGCTTGTCGTACTCGTTGGGGATGAAATACTGTGCCGCCACCTGCGAGACGCTGTCTATGCCGTGGTAGGCATTCTTGCGAGCTTCGGGGTCGGTCAGCCGGCGATAGGCCTCGTAGCGCTGCTCTATCTCGTCCAGCAAGGGGGCCTCGGCCACGGGGTCGGTAGTGCCGAACAGCTGCGTGCCCTTGAACATCAGGTGCTCTAAGTAGTGCGCCAGACCAGTGGTCTCGGCGGGGTCGTTCTTGGAACCCGTGCGTACGGCCACGTAGGTCTGAATGCGGGGCTTCTCAGTATTTACACTAAGGTAGACCTTCAGCCCGTTGTCCAACGTGTAGATGCGGGTCTTGGTCAGGTCGCCGGGGACGGTCTCATACTTGTACTCTTTGGCCTGCACGCTCAGAGTCAGCAGCATGCAGACCGTCAACATCCATTTACTCTTCATAGTCTATCTCATGGTCTAATTTGGAAATAAAGTCATCATACACTTCCTGCTCGACATCGCCCATGTCAAACTCCTTCTGGGCATCCTTGCGGATTTCGGCTATCCACGCACGGCGGGCACGAACATAGTCTTCGCGAATGCGCTTCATGGCCTCGTCGGTCAGCTCGTCCAGCCCGTAGTAGTCGAGAATGAGCTTATAAGTCCACGTCCACTGGTACTCACGGTAATGGTCGTTGATGTCGTCAAAGCGCTGCAGCACGTCCTTGATGCTCTCCACGTTGCCGCTCTTGATGTCGTCCAACAGGCGCTGTTCCTCGCTGGCGGGCAGCAGCAGGCCGGAGAGGTCGTTCCACGTGCCCTCGCCGACGGTCGATGTGGGCTTGCCCAGGAAACCGCCCTTGACGGCACGCTTCAGCACGGCACCCATATAGATGCGCAGCGCTATGTCGTAGTATTTGATGCCCTTCCTCAGCGAGGAGGCGTTGATGATATACTCCTGGAAGTTGTAAGACGACACGTTCTGGCCTCCGGCCTGGCGCAGGTTTTCCAGTATCTTCTTGCCCTGCACAATCTCGCCGACGGTGAAGGGCGAGAGCCAGTCGAAGTTGATGATGCTCTTGCGACTGCTGGCCGCACGCTTGTCGCGCTTAGGCCACTTCTTGATGTCGCGGTACAGGCCGACGGTGGTGATGTTGCGGCCGGGCACGATATACATGGTCTCACCGTAAGCCAGCAGATAGGCAAAAGGCAGGCAGCGCATGTCGGGGTGGTTCATCAGCTTGCCGAAGCACACCGAGAAGGCGCCAATCTTGGCAGGCATCAGCACGTAAGCACCCGATGCCGTCTTGGTACCGCGCTCTAAGGTGCCGTAGTGCAGGGGGCCCATCTTGTAGGCGTGGTTGGAGAAATTGGTGTTGGAACCGGCATTGTAGAACGAGAACTCGCCACCGATGAGCAGGCTCGACTTGTGGTGGGAGGCGGAGAATGGTCCGCAGAAGGCGGCGCAGGCCTCACCATTGGCCATATAGGAGTTAGCGAAGAAGACAGAGGCCTCGGCGGTGAAACCGTTGGTAATCTGGCAAGCCTCGCCCACGAAGCAGTCCTGCATCTTCACTGAATTGGTGATGCTGCAACCGTTGCAGATAATGGAGTTTTCGCAGATGACACCCGTACCGATAAACACCGAATCGTCCTTCGACGAGAGGATGGTGCAGTCGCTGAGCCGGGCGGCACCGTTGATTTCGCAGTCGTCACGCACCACGGTATTGGTGACCTCCTTGGAATTGATGATTTTCACCCTGTTGCCCAGCGTACCACGCTCGGGCTGAGTGAAGCGTATCTCCTCGTTGATAAGCCGCGTAATACTGTCCTTCAGCTGCTTGTCTTTAAAATACTTGACCATGAAAGCGGCCAACTGGGAGTTCAGGTCGCGGAACAGTATCAGGTTGCCGTCACCCATCTCGTTGAGCACACTGATGACATGACCCTCGCCGTACGTGGCCCCCTCGGTGGTCTCCATCGTCGATATGTTCGAGATGTAGCAGTCGTCGCCGATGGTGTAGTTGTTGATGAAGTTGCCCACCTTCTCTATCAGACAGTTGTCGCCAACGGTGACATTGCGCAGCGTGGCATCGTTGATGCCGGCATGCTTGGTGAACCCTTTGGTCACCTCCACCTGTTTTTCAAACTTGCCTAAGCGGATGCTGCCGTAGAACACCACACGGTGGAAACCGTACGGTGTGAAAGCCTCGTCCACCATCACCCGGCTCCAGTCCTCGGCCCAGCAGCTGTTGCTTTCGAGCACGTTGATTTCCTCGTGTGTCAGTTGTCTGTAATCTCTCATAAGCCCTGTTTTATTTACGATTTACGATTTTCTATTTTCGATTTACGATTTTCAATCCTCTATTTGGTAAAGGAAGTCGTTATACGGATATTTCTGCACATGCAGCTCGCGCACCTTTTTATACAGCACATCGCGCAACTCGTCAATGTTCTCTTTCTGCTTGGCAGAGATGAACAGCGGTGCAACAGGAAACTCGTCGCTCTTTGCTCTCAGCTCTTTACTTTTCGCCATCCATGTGCGCTTCAGTTCGTCTAACGAGATGTTCTCACGCGTAGGTTCCGTCAGGTCGTCCTCGTCCTGCGGCGTCCATGTGTAGGCATCTATCTTATTGAACACCAGCAGCGACGGTTTGTCAGCACAGCCCAGATCGGCCAGCGTCTTTTCCACCACACTGATCTGTTCCTCGAAGTCGGGATGCGAGATGTCTACCACATGCACCAGCAGGTCGGCCTCGCGCACCTCGTCAAGGGTCGACTTGAACGAGTCCACCAGGTCGGTGGGCAGCTTACGGATGAAGCCGACGGTGTCAGCCAACAGGAACGGCAGGTTGTCGATGACCATCTTGCGAACGGTGGTGTCGAGGGTGGCAAAGAGTTTGTTCTCGGCAAAGACATCGCTCTTGGACAGCAGGTTCATCATCGTCGACTTGCCCACATTGGTATAGCCCACCAAGGCGACGCGGATGAGCCGCCCGCGGTTCTTACGCTGCGTAGTCTTCTGCTGGTCTATCTCCTGCAGACGCTGCTTGAGCAGCGTGATGCGGTGCAGGATGATACGGCGGTCCATCTCCAACTGGGTCTCGCCAGGACCGCGCAAGCCTACCGAGCCTTTGCCGCCACCACTGCCCGAGCCGCCGCCCTGACGCTCCAAGTGCGTCCACAGCCGTTGCAAGCGGGGCAGCATGTAGCGGTACTGCGCCAGCTCCACCTGCGTCTTGGCCTCTGCCGTCTGTGCGCGCATGGCAAAGATGTCGAGTATCAGGCTGGTGCGGTCCAATATCTTCACCTTCAGCTCCTGCTCAATGTTGCGGATCTGCTTGGCGCTGAGCTCGTCGTCGAAGATGACCATGCCTACGGGCTGGGGTGCCATAGTGCCGTCAGCCGGCTCCGGCGAGCCGCTGTCGCGCCACTCGTCGTAAGCATCCTCCTGCTGTTTGATGTATTGTTTGATTTCGTCGAGCTTACCCTTGCCGACATACGTCACCTGACTCGGACCTTGCACCTTCTGCGTAAAGCGCTTGACGGTGACGGCCCCGGCGGTGTCGGCCAGAAACTCCAGCTCGTCTAAGTATTCCTTCGTCTTGGCCTCGTCCTGCTGCTGCGTGATGAGTCCCACCAGTACAGCCGTCTCAGCCTTGGCTTCTGATATCACAAATTCCTTCATATTGGCCACAAAGGTACATATTTTTAACGAAGAATAAATCATCTTTCTGATTTTTTTAGTACCTTTGCCGCCGATTAAAATAATTTCAAACACAAAAAGACTTATTTCTATGCGAGTAATTATTGAAACTGATTACCAGAAAATGTCGCAGTGGGCCGCTGAGCACGTCATCCGTCGCATCAACGAAGCCCAGCCTACCAAGGAGAAGCCCTTCGTACTGGGACTGCCCACCGGTTCGTCACCCGAGGGAATGTATGCCTGCCTGGTGAAAGCCAACAAGGAAGGCCGCGTGTCGTTCAAGAACGTGCTGACGTTCAACATGGACGAGTATGTCGGACTGCCCGAGGAACACCCCGAAAGCTACCACTCGTTTATGGCCCGCAACCTGTTCGACCACATCGACTGCCCCAAGGAAAACATCCACATCCTCAACGGCAACGCCCCCGACCTGGCTGCCGAGTGTGCACACTACGAGGAGATGATTCGTGAGGCCGGAGGTATCGACCTGTTCCTCGGCGGCATCGGCCCGGACGGTCACATCGCCTTCAACGAGCCTTACTCCAGCCTGACCAGCCGTACCCGCGTAAAAACGCTGACCACCGACACCATCATTGCCAACTCGCGCTTCTTCGAGGGCGATGTCAACAAGGTTCCCAAGCTGGCACTGACCGTTGGCGTAGGCACCGTGATGGACGCCAAGGAGGTGATGATTTTGGTCAACGGCCACCACAAGGCACGCGCACTGAAGGCTGCCATCGAAGGCGCCGTCACCCACGAGTGGACTATCTCTGCCCTGCAGATGCACCCTCACGGCATCATTGTCGCCGACGAGCCCGCCACCGACGAGCTGAAGGTTTCCACCTATAAGTATTTCAAGGACATTGAGAAAGACAACCTGCTGTAAAACAGGACGACGGAATAACGCTTTACAAAGATTTCGGTATTCCGGTATACCGGTATTCCGTAATACCGAAATAATAAAAAAACCTGCCTCGGCAGGTTTTTTTATTTCTTCAATCTAAAGGAATTCTCAATGCTGCTCAGCTCGGCATGGAAAGCTTTGTCAACCTTCAGCCGCTGCTCTACGGCGGAACAACTGTGGATAACCGTAGAGTGGTCTCGCCCTCCGATGAGCTGCCCTATACGCGAAGCCGGCATCTTGGTGTATTTCTGAGCCAGATACATCGACACCTGACGCACCAGCACATAGTCGCGCTTGCGCGAGCGGCTGTTGACCTGCTGCTGCGACACATGATAGTGGTCGCACACCTTCTCCAGTATGTCGTCGACGGTCAGCGGCTTGTTCTCCACGTTGACAGCGCGCTTGATGACGCGCTCAGCCAGTCGCATGTCGATATTGCTGTTGTAGACCACCGAGTAAGCCAGCAGCGAATTGACGACACCCTCCAAGTCGCGAACGGAACCCTTCGCCGTACTGGCTATGAAGCGTATGACGTCCTCAGGTATCTTCAGACCGTCACGACGGCACTTGGCATTCAGTATGTCGATGCACAACTGCTCGTTGGGCTGTTCCAACTCTGCTATCAGACCACACGAGAAGCGCGTCAGCATACGGTCCTGCAACCACTTCAAGTCCACGGGTGGACGGTCGCTGGCCAAGATAATCTGCTTGCCGAGGCGGAACAGGTGGTCGAAGATGTAGAAGAACGTAGCCACCGTCTTCTCTGCCGTAGCCCACTCTTGCACGTCGTCGACAATCAGCACGTCGATGGTCTGGTAGAAATTAATGAAGTCGTTGATGGTGTTCTGGCGCTGGGCATCGGTGTACTGCACCTGGAACAGGCGCGCCGACACGTAGAGTACACGCTTGTTCGGGTACATCTCCTTACAGCGAACACCTATGGCATTGATGAGGTGCGTCTTGCCACAGCCCGAAGGACCGAAGACGAAGAACGGGTTGAAAGTAGACTTGCCAGGATGCTCGGCGATGGACAATCCCACCGTACGCGGCAACTTGTTGGAGTCGCCTTCTATATAGCTCTGGAATGTCTTGTGCGTGTCTAACTGAGGGTTCAAGTCCTGCGGCGTCGCGGCATCCAGCACCGTGGGTGCTTTGTTGGCACGCTTGCTGGCCTGCGGCGCAGCAATGGCCACCGGCTCACTGCCCTCTTCATCGATGGTCAGCTTGTTTTTCTTGTCAACGACAATACGATACTTTAACTGTACGCTCGTTCCGAAAACACGACAAAGCACTTTGCTCAGCAATGTCACATAGTATTGCTCCAGATACTCGTACACGTACCTGCTTGGCACCTGTACCAGTAGTGTCCGGCTTTCCCCGTCATAGTTCTCAAAGACTATGGGCGCGAACCATGTTTTGAATTGCTGCTCCGTGACGTTCTCCTTGATGAGTTGAAGGCAGTTGTCCCAAAGCGCCTTTGGACTGTTCTCCATGCGGCGTACCTAATTATTTATATTTTTATTGACAAGAAATGGTTTAATTGATTTCGGATGCAAAGGTCGTGTTTTTTTTTGAAAGTTGCAAATCTGAATTTTTTCACACTTTTCATCCGAACGGTTGTAACTCTCTCGTTTTTCGTCCTTTAAATCCTTCTGCCATGTGATGATTTCAATTACGGATTTGCACATATTTAATTATCTGATTTCCAATCCGTTCCAAGTTATGCACATCTTCCCGTCCTGTGCACTCTTGCTCATCGTTGCCACCGCGAAGCGCGGCAATATCAAGGAGTTGGGCAACAAATGTCGAATTATTTAAAAAGACTCCACCTATTTAGACGAATTAAAAATTATAAGGAATTTTTATTTATCCTTTCTGCCAAAAATGGAGAAGTGTACGTAGCGTTTAGGATGCGCTTTCAGGTCTTTCAGCAAGGAGTCGGCATCTGCCGTCGCGCTGGTCAGGTTACGATAGAGCGTAGCGTCACGCATCAGCAGTCCTAACGTGCCCTCATTGCTGTTCAGTTTACTTGTCAGTTCGCTGACATTAGCCAGAGTGGCATTGACGCTGGCCGTCATGGCGGCCACGTCGATAGCTGCTAAGTTGGACGTCAGCTGCTGTGTGTTGTCTAACACTCCGTTAGCCTTGGTCATCATGGACGGCACCTCGCGGTTCAGCGAGGCCGACAGCGTCTTCAACTCACGGCTGGTGGCGTCCAGATGGCCCGTCATATCCTCCACATTGTGCAGGGTGTTGCGCAAGGCGGGGTCGGCCAGCAGCATGTTCAAGCTGATCAGAATGCTGTCCAGCTTGGGCATCATAGCCTCAATGGCAGGCACCATGTCGCCCACCTTACTCATGATGCCTTTCTGAATGTCACCGGGAATGGTGTCGCCCTCAGTCAGCATGTGGATGGGGTCGTCGCCCAGCATCAGGTTAACCTTGATGTTGCCTAACAGGTCGCTGCCTATCTCGGCGCGTGTCCCTTGCGGAAGACGCATATTGTTGTCCAAATCCATCACAGCCAGGATTTTCTGGTCTTTGCCATAGTTATAGATGATGTCCTTCACGACACCCACCCTGTAGCCGTTGGCATAGACGGGAGACGATGAAGACAGTCCGCTGACATCGTCAAAGGCTACATAGTAGGAATCGTCGGTTGAGAACACGGTCAGCCCTTTCAGGAACTGTAGCCCATAGAAAAGCACGACGACACCCACGATGGCTGCCAATGCTATTTTCACCTCTTTCGTAAAGAATTGCATATTGTTTTCTTATCGTTTGTTCTTGTTTGCCTTGTATTCCTGGATAGCCGTCTGCACGTTGGTTCTCTCTCCGTTCTTGAAGGCTATGATGAAAGCCTGCGGAAACCTTGCAGCCACCGTCTTGCGCAACTGGTATATCTCATCGTAGTCTACGGAGGCACCGACGGTGTACTTGAAGAGTCCGCCCTCCTGATAGTAGTCAATGCCCTGCACACCCTTCAGCCGCGGGTCGGTGGCCTTGAGCTTCGTACCGCTGGCCAGCACCTGCACCTTGAAGACAGGAACGTACTTCACCTCCTGCTCCGCTACGGTCTGCATGAGGGTTGCCGCCGGTGTCACTGTAGGTGCTACGGTTTGCTGAACCGGTGCGGGTGTTTCCTTTACCACCGGCACAGGCGTTTCTTTCACCACTGGCGCGGGTGTCTCTTTCACCACCGGTGCCATGGCAATGATGGAGTCGGCCTTCGGAGCCTCGTTGCCTGTCGGCATGTCGTCAAGCTTTCCCTCGCGGGCGTCGGCCAAGGCCTGTGCGGCCTTGCTCTTTCTGCGCTTCTCTTTCTCCTCCTTCACCTCGTCCTGCACATCCTGCGGCACCACGGAGGGTATGTTCACCTGCTCCGTCTTGGCCTGTGCCTTGTAAGGCACGGTAATGTTGGTGTCATACTTCTCCTTGTAGTCGAGGAAAGCCTGATAAATACCCGTGGCTAACTGCTGCACGCCGTTCGACGAGTGCAGGTAGCGCTCCTCGTCGCTGGTGGAGATGAAGCCCAACTCTATCAGACAGCTCGGCATGGACGTCTCGCGCAGCACAAGGAAGCCCGCCTGCTTGACGCCTTTGTTCTGACGACCGGCCGCGGCACACGTCCGCCGCTGCACAAACTTAGCCATCTCGACGCTCTGCGCCATGTTATGGTCCTGCATGAACTCAAACATGATGTAGCTCTCCGACGAGTTGGGGTCGAAGCCCTGATAGCGCTGTTTGTAGTCGCTCTCTATCAGGATGACCGAGTTCTCGCGCTTCGCCACGTCCAAATTGTCGGCGGCACGGTGCATACCCAACGTGTAGGTTTCCAGTCCACGCGAGATGCGCCCCTTGGGCAATGCATTGGTATGGATGGAGACGAACAGGTCTGCCTTGTTGCGGTTGGCAATGTCGGCACGGGTGTGCAGGGGTACGAAGACGTCCGTCTTGCGCGTATAGATGACCTTCACGTCGGGGCAGTTGCGTTCCACTAACCTGCCGAAGGCCAGCGCCACGTTCAGGTTGATGGTTTTTTCCTTGGTGATGGCTCCTATGGCACCGGCATCGTTGCCGCCATGGCCTGCATCGATGACCAGCGTAAACTTCTTGTTAGCAGCCACACCTGTCATCATTACGCCCAGCGTCAGGGCTATCAGGACGAATAGTCTATTTCTCATTTCGGATGCAAAAATACTGATTTTCTGTCATATCAGCGTACACTACGCCATAGTTTTATCATTTATTAAGTGTATCTCCACACCGGCACTGCCACAGTCGCCTCCTATCGGCGGATTGACCTTGGTGATGGACACGTCGAGCGTCTGTATCTGCGGGAACTCGCCGAACAGTGTTCTGGCGATACGCCCGGCCACATGCTCCACCAACTGCGAGGGGATGTCCATCTCGCGCTTGATGACCTGATAGACCTTGCCATAGTCGAGTGTCACCTCCACCATGTCATGCTCCATAGCCATATTGATGTCCACGCCGACGCGCACCGACACCAAGAACTCCTGCCCCACAGTCTGTTCTTGCGGCATCACACCATGGTAGGCATAGAACCGTGCCTCCTTGATAAATATGTAAGAACGCTCAACCCTCATCAGCCCCAAACTATAAACTATAAACTATAAACTATGAACTATAAATCACCCGCACCTGCTGCTGCCGCAGTTCTTGCAGATGAGACAGCCCTCCTGGTAGACCAGGCTCTCGCTGCCGCAGTTGGGACACTTCTGCCCCTTGGCTTCGGTGCCGTCCTGTATGTACTTCTTCAGTGCACGCTCCACACCGACCTTCCACGTGTTGATGCTCTCCGACTTCAGCTGCAGGCTGGAGACGAGCTTGATGACGTGGTCGATGGGCATGCGGTAGCGCAGCACGCCAGAGATGAGTTTGGCGTAGTTCCAGTATTCGGGGTTGAACTTCTCCGACAGGCCCTCGACGGTGGTCTTGTAGCCGCGCTTGTTCTCGAACTGGAAGTCGTAGCGCTTTGAGCCGTCCTCGTTCACCTGTTTGATAATCTTACCCTTGGTCACCGTCTTGGGCAGCACAATGCCTTCCTCGTCGTCCTGCAGACCGGTGAATATCTCGTAGGGATAGCCGTCCAGCAGTCCCACAAAGGCCACCCACTTGTCCTTGTTGTTCTGGAAACGCACCACGTCGCACTCCAGTTCCTTCGGTCTGACCTCCGTCACCTCAGGATGCTTGCACGGCATCTCCGGCTTCACCTCCATGTTATTGTCCTTCGTCGTGTCGGCATTCTTCTGCTCCTTCTTGTCCTTCTTCGTCACACTGATCATCACACCGGCACGCGAACCGTCACGGTAGATGGTGCAGCCCTTGCAGCCCGTGCGCCACGCCTCCACATAGAGGCGGTTCACCAGAGCCTCGTCCACGTCGTTGGGCAGGTTGACGGTGACGCTGATGCTGTGGTCCACCCACTTCTGGATGGCTCCCTGCATGCGCACCTTCATCAGCCAGTCCACGTCGTTGGCCGTAGCCTTGTAGTACGGCGACTTCTGCACCAGTTCGTCTATCTCCTCCTGCGTGTAACGCTTGGCGGTGTCCATGCCGTTGACCTTCATCCACTCCATGAACTTCGGGTGGTAGACGATGTACTCCTCAAAGGAGTCGCCCACCTCGTCGACAAAGTCGATGTGCACGTCGGTATCGCCGGGGTTCACCTTGCGGCGGCGCTTGTAGACGGGCATGAACACGGGCTCGATGCCGCTGGTGGTCTGGGTCATCAGACTGGTGGTGCCCGTCGGCGCAATGGTCAGGCAGGCTATGTTACGGCGGCCGTATTTCACCATGTCGTCATACAGCTGCGGGTCGGCCTGCTTCAGTCGCAGGATGAAGGGGTTCTCCGCCTCGCGCCGACTGTCGTACACCTCGAAGGCACCGCGCTCCAGCGCCATCTGCACACTGCTGCGGTAGGCGTTCAGGGCCAGTGTCTTGTGCACCTCGACGCTGAAGTCGGTGGCTTCCTGCGTACCGTAGCGCAGTCCCATGGCGGCTATCATGTCGCCCTCGGCGGTGATGCCCACACCCGTACGACGGCCCTTCGAACTCTTGGCCTTGATTTTCTCCCACAGGTGTCTCTCAGCGCCCTTCACCTCCATGGACTGCGGGTCGCTGTCCACCTTCTGCATGATGAGGTCTATCTTCTCCAACTCCAGGTCCACAATGTCGTCCATCAGCCGCTGGGCCTGCTGCACGTGCTGCTTGAACAGCTCGTAGTCGAAGTAGGCCTCCTTGGTGAACGGGTTCTTGACGTACGAGTAGAGGTTGATGCTGAGCAGTCGGCACGAGTCGTAGGGACAGAGCGGTATCTCGCCGCAGGGGTTCGTCGACACCGTGCGGAAGCCCAGGTCGGCATAGCAGTCGGGGATGCTCTCTCTGAGTATGGTGTCCCAGAACAGCACGCCGGGCTCGGCACTCTTCCAGGCGTTGTGCACTATCTTCTCCCACAGCGTCTTGGCACTGATTTCCTTGGCGACATCGGGGGTACTGCTGTCAATGGGCCACTGCTGCACGTAGGGCTTGTCCTCCGTGGCGCAGCGCATGAACTCGTCGTCAATCTTCACACTCACGTTGGCACCCGTCACCTTGCCTTCCGTCATCTTGGCGTCGATGAAGGCCTCCGAGTCGGGATGCTTGATGCTGACCGACAGCATCAGGGCTCCGCGACGGCCGTCCTGCGCCACCTCGCGCGTACTATTACTATAACGCTCCATGAACGGCACCAGTCCCGTCGACGTCAGCGCCGAGTTCTTCACGGGCGAACCCTTGGGACGGATGTGGCTCAGGTCGTGGCCCACGCCGCCGCGGCGCTTCATCAGCTGCACCTGCTCCTCGTCAATGCGCATGATGGCACCGTAGGAGTCGGCATTGCCGTCCAGCCCGATGACGAAGCAGTTCGACAGCGACGCAATCTGGTGGTCGTTGCCAATGCCGGTCATGGGACTGCCCGCGGGCACGACGTAGCGGAAGTGGTCCAGCAGGTCGAACACCTGCTGCGCCGTCATGGGGTTCTTGTATTTCTTTTCCACGCGGGCTATCTCGTTGGCTATGCGCCAGTGCATCTGTTCGGGCGACTTCTCGTAGATGTTGCCGAAGGAGTCCTTCATGGCGTATTTGTTCACCCACACCCTGGCGGCCAGTTCGTCGCCGCCAAAATAAGCCAGTGAGGCTGCAAAAGCCTCATCGTAAGTGTATGTCTGCATAATCATGATGATTTTTGCCTGCAAAGGTACGAATAAGTTTTCTATTTGGGACAACATCACGCAGTTTTCTTTCCAAAAAGTTCTCCGTTTCAGAAATAATTCGTACCTTCGCGCCATGAAAAATCTGTCAACACGGCGCACCATACGCCAATACAGCCAGCAAGAAGTCAGCGAAGAACTGCTGAACAGGCTGCTCAACGAGGCAGCACGTACACAAACCATGGGCAACCTGCAGCTCTACAGCGTCGTCGTCACCCGCTCTGACGAGATGAAGGCGCGGCTGGCCCCTGCCCACTTCAACCAGCCCATGGTGACCAGTGCCCCCGTGGTGCTTACCATTTGTGCCGACTTCAACCGCACCAGCCAGTGGGCACGCTGCCGCAAGGCCGAGCCGGGCTACGACAACTTCCTAAGCTACCAGAACGCGGCCACCGACGCCCTGCTCTACACGCAGACGCTCTGCTGCCTGATGGACGAGGCGGGGCTGGGCTACTGCTACTTAGGCACTACGGTCTACATGCCGCAGATGATCATCGACACGCTGCAACTGCCCCGACTCACCATGCCCGTAGCCACGCTCACCGTAGGCTGGCCGGCCGAGGAGCCTCCCCTCTCCGACCGTCTGCCCTTGGACAGCTTCGTCCACAGCGAGACCTACCGCGACTATACGCCGGGCGACATCGACACCTATTATAATGATAAGGAACAGTTGGAGGAGAACCGCCACTTCGTAGCCATCAACCACAAGGAGACGCTGGCACAGGTGTTCACCGACATCCGCTATACGCGCCGCGACAACGAAGCCATGAGTCAGGGGCTGCTTGACGCACTGCGCAGGCAGGGTTTCCTGTAAGCCGTTCCTATCCGAAGCTAACGGAGACGCTTCTTCAGCTTGTCCACAGCATGCTCCAAACTCTCCGTGGGTTCTATGATGTTGTAGTCGGCCCAGAACAGCGGGTCGTCGAAAAAGGCCACCTGGTCGTAGAAACGCTCCTTGCTGCCGAACGACGAACGGCCGCGCGGACGCTTGGTGCCTCGCCCCTGCTGCAGGCGGTCGGTGACCACCATCTCGCACACCGTCGTATACGGCGACGCAAACAGCCGGCGGCGCCAGTCGCAGTTGAATCGCATGACGTTGCGCAGGTAGCTCAGGCGCGTCTTCCCGTCGCTCCCCGTCTCATACACCACCGTCATCGTCAGCTCCTTCGGACGGAAGCGCAGTCCGAAGGGTTTATGCACCAGCATGTAGTCTGCCGCTGCCCGCCAGTCGCGCATGTCCAACTCCAGCTCGGCACGCGTGAAGGCCAGCGTCTGCTGGTCGACGAACACACGCCCCCTCATCAGCGGGAAGAGGGTGACGCTTCGCGGCTCCATCCTGATGACATGCTGCGGACGGTCGTTCATCGTGACCGGAACCTCCATGCTCAGCTCGTAGTGCGGCAGACTTTCCGCGCTCAGCAGGTAGTCCGGGTTCTTGGCCACGTCGACCATCAGCGGCAGCACGGGACCACCCTGTATCTTGACCCCTAACGTGTCCTTGGCCTTCATGCTCATCAGCCGTCGCCCCTTCACGATGGCCACGCCGTCGCGCTCCGGACCGTACACGTAGTCCGACTTATACATGTCGGTCACGGCCTCGGCCACCGAGATGAAGCGCGAGCCGCGCCGCGCCGTCTCGCGGTAGAAGCAGCGCACCAGCTCAGGCTCGCGCGGATAGTTGTCGGCTATGCGCCGGATGGCAGCCCGCAGGACGGCCTCGGGGTCGGTAGCAGACACCAACACCTCGTGCAGCTCCACCGTCGTTGCCTGCATCAGCAGCCGCAGGTTCTCCACAGGCCCGTCGTCCAAGACGTACTGCCGCGTCTTGTAGCCGATGTGGCTCAGCTCGATGGCTGGCGGGCGTTCAGCCGTCTTCAGCGTGAAGTGGCCGTCGTCGTTGGTCACCGTGCGGGCCTCGCTGCCCACGGCCCTGACGCTGACGTGCGCCAGCGCCCTGCCCGTCTGGCGGTCGCCCACCCGCCCGCTGACCACGGTCTGTGCCCCCGTCGTCAGTACCGCTAACAGCAGCGTCCAAACAGCTATCATCCTGCACATATCCATCGTCTATTTAGTTTATGCCGCAAATATAAGCATTATTTCCGACACAGCCATCATTCTACTGATGAAAAATATATCAAAACGTGCTGATTAGTGAAACAAAAAAACACCCTACACCCGCGACACCCACAACACTG
>JAFTGB010000001.1 GCA_017458125.1 Prevotella sp. | reverse complement strand
ATCTTTATCAAGGATTTCCGACAATTGTTTGTTGGTCATTCCCTTCTCTGCAAGTACCACCTTCAGGCGGTTAATTCGTTTACGTTCCATTCCATAACTATATTTGGCTACAAATTTACACAAAAATTTCCATACTCAATGTATATTAAGCAAAAAAGAGGTAATTTTAAGTTGAAAAAATGTGTTTAAATTCAATTATCCTTGCCAATTCGATGATTTTCATACCTAATTGTTAGTTCTACGACTTTATGCATAATCTGCACTAACTGCATCATGTATTTCTCCAACTTACATACAAGCGCCATCGCTCTATGTTCTGAAAAATGACACTTAAATGTTTGGATGTGTGCGGGGAATTTTGTAATTTTGCAGTGAGAGAATGGCACTGTGTGATGGATGTGAAGGATGTGAAGGTAGTTTTTTAAACTTTTACTATAGAAATTATTTACCCCCGACCTAAATGTTTTCCTATATATAAAGTTTTATATTATCCTTCACATCCTTCACAGGCTGAGTCGGACAAGCAGGCAAAGTATGATGTTTAGACCCTCTAAACATGATACTAAGACACTGAAAACATGATGTTTGCAAGCAGAAAACGGCGTGAAGACACAACAAAAAAAATCGAATGTCGTCACGACATCCGATTTTTCAAACAAACTACTTAAAAACTAATCTACTAAAACAAATCAAAAAAATATCTCTTTTTGCTAAATTTCAATATCATGTTGCCAATGGCTTTAACCTTTTGACGTTGCAAAGATATGAACTTTTTAAATACATTGCAAGTTTTTTGAGCAAAATCGGAAACGAAATTGATTTATATCAAAGCAGATGTCTGACATTTTCATCAGACATCTGCTTTTTGACAACTTGAGTTTGCAAATAACGCAAACCAAGGCTGTTCTTATCGGTACTTTCCGATTACATCATTCCGCCCATGCCCGGGGCACCGCCCATCGGCATGGCAGGCTCCTTCTCTGGCTTGTCGCAGATGAGGCACTCCGTTGTCAAGAACATTCCTGCAATGGAGGCAGCATTCTCAAGAGCAACACGAGCGACCTTGGCAGGATCAATAACACCAGCCTCACGCAGGTCCTCGTACTTGTCCATGCGGGCATTGTAACCGAAGTCACCCTTACCCTCGCGAACCTTCTGCACTACGACGGCTCCCTCTTCACCTGCATTGACAACAATCTGGCGCAGAGGCTCCTCAATGGCACGGCAGATGATGTTGATACCAGTCTGCTCGTCGGCATTAGCACCCTTCAGGTCAGCCAAAGCCTGCTGAGCGCGGATGTAGGTAGTACCGCCACCGGCAACGACACCTTCCTCGATGGCTGCACGCGTAGCGCAAAGGGCATCGTCGACGCGATCCTTCTTCTCCTTCATCTCCACCTCGCTGTTGGCACCGACATAGAGCACGGCTACGCCACCTGCCAATTTGGCAAGACGCTCCTGCAGCTTCTCCTTGTCATAAGAAGATGTGGTGAGCTCTATTTCTTTCTTAATCTGGGCAATGCGGTCTTTGATGGCCTGCTTGTCACCGGCACCGTTGACAATGGTTGTGTTGTCCTTGCTGACGGTTACTTTCTCAGCAGTACCCAACATCTCAAGCGTTGCCTGCTCTAACTTCAGACCCTTCTCTTCGCTGATGACGACACCACCCGTCAGGGTTGCAATGTCCTCAAGCATGGCCTTACGGCGGTCGCCAAAGCCAGGAGCCTTAACGGCGCAAATCTTCAGACCAGCACGCAGACGGTTGACAACGAGCGTGGTCAGGGCCTCCGAGTCAACATCCTCAGCAATAACGAGCAACGGGCGTCCGCTCTCGGCAGCAGGCTGCAGGATAGGCAGGAAGTCCTTGATGTTGGAAATCTTCTTGTCGTAGATAAGGATGTAGGGGTTCTCCATCACACACTCCATCTTCTCAGAGTCCGTAACAAAGTAGCCTGAGAGGTAGCCACGGTCGAACTGCATGCCCTCAACAACGCCGATGTGGGTGTCGCGGCTCTTGCTCTCCTCGATAGTGATAACACCATCCTTAGAGACTTTACGCATAGCGTCGGCCAGCAGTTTACCGATTTCCTCATCGTTGTTGGCTGAAACGGTAGCCACCTGTTCTATCTTGTCATAATTGTCATCGACCTTCTCTGCATTCTTCTGAATGAAGTCCACGACGGCCTTGACAGCCTTGTCAACGCCACGCTTCAGGTCCATGGGATTAGCACCGGCTGTGACGTTCTTCAGACCCTCGGTGATGATGGACTGAGCCAGGATGGTAGCGGTGGTCGTACCGTCGCCGGCATCATCACCAGTCTTGGAAGCGACGCTCTTGACAAGCTGTGCACCAGTGTTCTCAAACCTGTCCTCCAGCTCGACCTCCTTGGCTACGGTGACACCATCCTTGGTAATCTGGGGAGCACCGAACTTCTTCTCGATGACGACGTTACGGCCCTTAGGACCCAGCGTTACCTTTACTGCGTTTGCCAACTGGTCCACGCCATTCTTCATCAGATCGCGGGCCTCAATATTGAATTTAATTTCTTTTGCCATAATTATATCTCACTATTTAACGATTTTACTATCTGACTATTTATTTGTGCAATTGTGAAATGGTCCAATTGTCAAATGTGATTATTATCCGATAATCGCCAAAACATCGCTCTGACGCATCATCAGATACTTCTCTCCCTCAAACTCCAGCTCGGTGCCGCTGTACTTGCCATAAAGCACCTGGTCGCCAGCCTTCAGGACCATCTCTTCGTCCTTGGTTCCCTGACCAACGGCCTTGATAGTGCCATGTAAGGGTTTCTCCTTGGCGGTGTCAGGAATGATGATGCCGCCGATTTTCTCTTCTGCCGGTGCGGGAACTACCAACACGCGGTCTCCTAATGGTTTAATGTTCATAACAATAATATTTTAAATTAGACTTTAAACTTTCTGTCACAGACTATGCGAAAACCGTGCCAATCCGTCACAACTGACACATTGGCAGACACCATAAAAGCATTTTTTTGACTTTTCTTTTGGTCTTTGCATTCTTTTTCGTACCTTTGCAAAAATATTGACTAATTATAAACAGTATGAAACAGTTCCTCAAGTACGTCTTAGCTACGGTGACAGGCATTATCTTGGTTTCCGTCATCATGGGCATTCTTACCGTCATTTCCCTGGTAGGTCTGGCAGCGTCAAATGCCGGCAGCAAAACAGTAGAAGAAAACTCCGTGTTAACGCTGACGTTGTCAGGACAGTTAGAGGAACGCGCTATGTCGAATCCTCTATCCATGCTGACCGGTCAGGTGAGCGAGAAGGTAGGGCTGGACGAAATTCTGAAAGCCATCAGCAAGGCTAAGGAGAACGAAGACATCAAAGGCATCTACATTGAGGCTGGACTGTTCAGTTCTGATTCACCGGCTTCCGCCCACGCCATCCGCGAGGCTTTGGCCGACTTCCGCAAAAGCGGCAAATGGATTGTGGCATACGCCGACTCTTACACGCAATCCACCTATTATATATGTAGCGTGGCTGACAAACTGTTTCTCAACCCCCAGGGTATGGTGGACTGGCATGGCATGGCAGCTACTCCCTACTTCCTGAAAGATTTGCTGGCCAAGTTCGGCGTCAAGTACCAGCTCTGCAAGGTAGGCAAGTACAAGAGTGCACCCGAGATGATGACGGCCGACGGCATGAGCGAGCCCAACCGCGAGCAGGTGACAGCCTATATCAACGGCATCTGGAATGTCATGCTGAAAGAAGTCTCGCAAAGCCGCAAGATACCCGCCGACTCGCTCAACGCATACGCCGACCGCTTTGCCGCACTGGCCAATCAGACGGACTATGTGAAGATGAAACTGGTGGACAAGCTGCTATACACCGACGAGGTGAAAGGCGAAATCAAGAAGATGCTCAAGCTGGATGCTGACGACGACATCGCGCAGCTGACACTTGCCGACATGTCCAACGTGAAAGGAAAGAAGAAGGAGGGCGAGCAAGTGGCCGTCTACTACGCCTACGGCGACATTGTTGACTCAGAGACCGTCGGCTCCATCAACGACGAGCACAGCATCGTAGCCACCACCGTGTGCAAAGACTTAGAGAAGCTGGCCAAGGACGACGACGTGAAAGCCGTGGTGCTGCGCGTCAACTCGCCCGGCGGCTCCGCCTACGCCTCTGAGCAGATATGGCGCGCCGTAACCAACCTGAAGGCCAAGAAGCCCGTCGTCGTGTCCATGGGCGGCTATGCAGCCTCGGGCGGTTACTACATCAGCTGCAACGCCAACCACATCATAGCCGAGCCTACCACGATAACGGGCAGCATCGGCATCTTCGGCATGTTCCCCGACTTCAGCGGTCTGCTGACAGACAAGTTAGGGGTCAAGTTCGATGAGGTGAAGACCAACAAGCACTCAGCCTTCGGCACTGCGGCCCGCCCGTTCAATGCTGAAGAGCTGGCCATGCTCGACCAATACGTCGGCCGCGGCTACGAGCTGTTCCGCAAGCGTGTCGCCGACGGACGCAAGCAGTCCGTCGAAGCCATTGAAGAAGTGGCGCAGGGACGCGTGTGGTTAGCCAACGACGCACTGAAAATCAAGCTGGTAGACGAGATTGGCGGACTGGACAAAGCCGTCGAGAAGGCCGCCCAACTGGCCAAGCTGAGCGAGTATCATGTCAACAGCTACCCAGAGGAGAGCGACTGGATGAGCATGTTGCTTGACTCCGAGTCCAAGGGCAACTACCTGGACGAGCAGCTGCGTGCCACACTGGGTGAATACTACGAGCCCTTCACCTACCTGAAGAGCATCAACAAGCGCAATGCTATCCAGGCCCGCCTGCCCTACTTCCTTGTGCTGAGATAACCATTAACACCCATCAGGTTGGAAGGCGACTTCATCAAAATCAATACGTGGCTGTTGCCCTTTAGCTGGTTTTACGGCTTGGGGGTAAAACTGCGAAACACGCTGTTTGACATCGGCGTGCTCAAAAGTCGTTCCTTTAAAGTTCCTGTTATCTCAGTAGGTAACATCACTGTCGGCGGGACGGGCAAGACGCCCCATGTGGAATATCTGGCCAACCTTCTGAAAGACCACTTCCACGTTGCCGTCCTCAGCCGCGGATACAAGCGCAAGAGCAAGGGGTTTCTGACGGCTACGCCCGAGACACCGATGCCGGACATTGGCGACGAGCCATACCAGATGAAGCAGAAATTCCCGAGCGTGACCGTGGCCGTCGACAAAAACCGCTGCCACGGCATCGACCTGCTGACAGAAAACGACAAGCTGTTAGACGTGGTTCTTTTAGACGACGCTTTCCAGCACCGTTACGTCAAACCCGGCATCAACATCCTGCTGGTCGACTACCACCGGCTCATCATCTACGACAAGCTGCTGCCGGCCGGCAGACTTCGCGAGCCGCTCAGCGGAAAGGACCGTGCCGACATCGTCATCGTGACCAAGTGTCCCCCCGGACTGAAACCCATGGAATACCGTGTCATCACAAGAGCCATGGACCTCTATCCCTACCAGCAACTCTATTTCACCACACTGGAGTACGACAAGCCACGCCCGGTGTTCAAGGACAGCACACGTTCTATAGAACTCGACACCCTCAACGACACCCATGTCCTGCTGCTGACAGGCATTGCCTCGCCCAAACAACTGGAACACGACTTGTCGCCACTGACCTCTCACCTTACGCCCCTGAACTTCAGCGACCATCACCAGTTCCGCAAGAAGGACATACAGCTCATCAACGACACCTTCAGCGCCCTGCCCTCTCCCAAAGCCATCATCACTACAGAGAAGGACGCCACCCGTCTGGAGCATGCCGACGGACTGAGCGACGAAGTGAAGGCGAACATCTATGTATTGCCTGTCCGCATCAGCTTCATGCAAGGACAGGAAGAAAACTTCAACAATCAAATTACAGGCTATGTACGCAAAAATTCAAGAAACAGCATCCTGGCTAAAGACAAGGATGACAACAAGCCCCAAGACAGCCATCATCCTGGGAACCGGACTCGGACAATTAGCTTCCGAAATAACTGAGAAGACAGAAATACCCTACAGCGACATCCCTAACTTCCCGGTGTCTACCGTAGAAGGACATTCCGGAAAAATCATCTTCGGCAAACTGGGCGGTGTCGACATCCTGGCCATGCAGGGACGTTTCCACTACTATGAAGGCTACTCCATGAAGGAGGTGACATTCCCTGTCCGTGTCATGTACGAACTGGGCATCAACACCCTTTACGTCTCCAATGCTGCCGGCGGCATGAACCCGGCGTTCAAGATTGGCGACCTGATGATTATCACCGACCACATCAATTTTTTCCCCGAGCACCCGTTGCGCGGCAAGAACTTCCCTACCGGTCCACGCTTCCCTGACATGCACGAGACCTACGACATGGAACTGATTAAGGAAGCTACAGCCATAGCCCGTGAGAAGAGCATCCGCATTACCTACGGCGTGTACGTCGGCGTGCAAGGTCCCACCTTCGAGACGCCTGCCGAATACAAGATGTACCGCACGCTGGGAGGCGATGCCGTAGGCATGAGCACCGTTCCGGAGGTCATCGTGGCTCACCACTGTGGCATACGCACTTTTGGCGTCAGCGTCATCACCGACCTTGGAGGCTTCGACGTGCCCGTCGAGGTCAGCCACGAGGAAGTGCAGGAGGCTGCCAACAAGGCACAGCCGCTGATGACCGCCCTGATGCGCGAGATGATTGTCCGCTCAGAGCACATTGTCTCAGAGCAAATAGAGAAGTACAACACTGAGCATCCCACACAAAAATGGAAATAGCAGCATTAGGCGAGTTTGGACTGATAGACCGGCTGACTCGGGATATAAAACCCACGAACGCTTCAACCCTGTACGGCGTCGGCGACGACTGCGCCGTACTCCACTACCCTGACACCGAAGTGCTGGTAACCACCGACATGCTGATGGAGGGAGTACACTTCGACCTGACCTACATTGACCTGCAATACCTGGGATGGAAGTCGGCCATGGTCAACATCAGCGACATCTTCGCCATGAACGGCACGCCCCGGCAGCTGACGGTATCGCTGGCCCTCAGCAAGCGCTTCACCGTCGAGGACATGCAGCAGTTCTATTCCGGCCTGCGCATGGCCTGCGACAAATGGGGTGTCGACATCGTCGGAGGCGACACGACCAGCAGCTACACCGGGCTGGCCATCAGCATCACATGCATAGGCGAAGCCCGCAAGGAAGACATCGTCTACCGCAACGGTGCCCATGAAACCGACCTCGTCTGCGTCTCCGGCGACCTCGGTGCCGCCTACATGGGACTGCAGCTGCTGGAACGCGAGAAAGCCGTCTACTACCAGATGGTGGACGAAGCAAAGAAGAAAGGTACGGCCGTTCCTGACTTTCAGCCCGACTTCGCCGGCAAGGAATACCTGCTGCAACGCCAGCTGAAGACCGAGGCACGCGGCGACATCGTCCAGAAGCTGCGCGAAGCAGGCATCCGTCCCACGGCCATGATGGACATCTCCGACGGACTCAGCAGCGAACTGCACCACATCTGCCGCCAGTCGCATGTCGGCTGCCGCATCTTCGAGAAGCAGCTGCCCATCGACTACCAGACAGCCGTCATGGCCGAAGAGCTGAACATGAACGTGACAACCTGCGCCCTGAACGGCGGCGAAGACTACGAACTGCTGTTCACCGTACCCATAGGCGACTACGAGAAAGTGCAGAACATCGAAGACATCCGCTTTATCGGCCACATCACGAAAGAGAGTCTCGGCTATGTCCTCGTAAGCCGCGACGACCAGGAGTTTGACCTGAAAGCCCAGGGCTGGAACCCCCTTAACAGCAAGTGATGATATTGAAACAAAAAAACAACCTACACCCACAACACTGGACTTCAGTGCTGTGGGTGTTATCAAACATCACACTGAATGCCATACTGAAGATCACGGAATTTACTTTTTTTAAAAATAATCGGCCAAAAGTTTGGCCGTTTCGTTTTTTCTTCTTACCTTTGCACCCGCAATCAAGAAAGATGCAGTGTTCTTACACTTAAATGGTGCCTTAGCTCAGTTGGTAGAGCATCGGACTGAAAATCCGTGTGTCCCCGGTTCGATTCCTGGAGGTACCACATTTTTCCTCCTTTCATTAGAACCCCTGTTTAGAGATTTCTCTAGCAGGGGTTTTCCTTTTATGCCAAACCGCTGCGGCCATCACTGACAAAAAAATATAGCGGGATGCCGAGACCGACGGATGTCGATGCATGGCTTCCCGCTTTACGTTACTGCACATTTCAATCTCTTCGTGCCACGTACAGGCACTGGGGGATTACTTCTTGCAGCCCTTCTGGCACTTGTGGTTGTTGGGGCAGTCCTTACACTGGCTCTTGCCGCACTCTGGCTTACACTCGCCACAGTTCGAACAGTCTTTGCCAGCCTTCTCCTTCTTGGCCTTGCAGCATGGCTTAGCTTCGCTGTCCTTTTTTTCGCAGCACGCTTTCTGAGCCTTCTTGTCACAACACTCCTTCTTGGCCTTCTCAGTCTTCGTGTCCTGTGCGCTCACCGTCGTGGTGACACACATCATGGCCATGACCAGCATGGCACTCAAAATCATCTTTTTCATCTTTTTTAATTGTTTAGTTAAATATTGGTTTGTCTGTAGTACAGTGCCGCTCCGATAGCGGTACAAAACTCTGAGTATTTCGGAATATGGAAGTGAACATGGTAGAATTTCTCCAACATTGGATAAATCTCCTTGCACTGAGGCAGCAGCGTCAGATTACCGATGAGCACAAAGTCCTTGATGCCGGTATTCAGAGCCGACAGGATGGCTGCCGAACCTATGGTCTGCAACACCAGTACGATGATACCCAGGGCAATATCCTCTTTCGGAGCGTCGTACTGTACCTTCGAGAAGAGCGACGCCGTTGCCTCCATAGGCAGTCCGGGCAGCGGGTGTTTTGTGATGTCGCCGATAAGCAGGTTCACACGCCGAATGTCGCCCTGCATGGCGAGGCTCTGTATCTGCTTGTGGTCGCGGGTGTTCAGCATCACGCGGCTCAGTCCCTGCAGCGTGCCGCCCCCGATGCCGATGCCGCCAATGTGACGGATTTCATCGCCGTCACACTGCACGAAACTGGTGCCCGTACCCATAGACACCACGATAGCTTTGTCAAGCCCCGACTCAAAGCGGGCTCCCAAGCCGTCGGCAATGAACTCGTCGACCTGCTGTGTGGGAATACCATAGATGGGTTCTTCGATGTAAGCCGAACCAACACCCGTCAGCATGACCTGTTCGACATCCTTCAGTTCTATCTGGTTGTCGTGCAAGTATTTGCCAAAGGCTCCGTAGAGCGATGTTATCTGGTCGGCTGCTGTGATGCGAATGGGCGATACCACCCTACCCTCGCGCAGTCCTACAATCTTCGTGGTCGAGATGCCGACGTCTATGCCAATAATGATACCCATATCACTTTTCACTCCTCACTTTTTTGTCAAACTTATGCAGAAAGTAGTTGAAGGCTTCCAGACCAACCAATACTAACAGCGTACTGGCTATCGCTACCTTGAACATACCACCGCCGCATGCCAGACCAATGGCGGCGACGACCCACAAGCCGGCAGCCGTCGTCAGACCGCTGACCATGTTCTCCGTCTTGCGGAAGATGATGGTGCCGGCACCTATGAAACCGATGCCGCTGACCACCTGCGCCGCCACACGCGACACGTCCCAGCGCTGCAGGTCGTTGTTCAGCGAGTCGCCGAAGCCGTAGGCCGAGACAATCATAAACAGTGCCGACCCCAGGGCTACAAGGAAATGAGTGCGGAAGCCAGCCTCCTTCGAACGGTACTCACGCTCCAGACCTATCAGTCCGCCTAACAGGGCTGAGACAAATATCCGTAGTATCAATTCGTTCTCCATAGTTAAATGTTGTTTATTTGGCTGCAAAGGTAACGTTTTTTTCGTATCTTTGCAAACGTTATCACTAAAAACAAATCGAAAACATTATGTTTGGATTAGGAATGCAGGAGATCCTCGTCATTGCACTCATTGTGCTGCTGCTGTTCGGCGGCAAGAAGATTCCCGAGCTGATGAACGGCTTAGGCAAGGGAGTGAAGAGTTTCAAGGACGGCATGAAGGACATGGATGCCAATGACACAAAGACTGAAGACAAGTCAGACAACGCTAAAGAATGAGTGAGGCACAGACGTTCTGGGACCATCTGGACGTGCTGCGCGCCACGCTCATCCGCATGGCCGTGGCGGTGGTGCTGTTCGGCATTGCAGCCTTCGCGCTGAAGGAGCAGCTGTTCAGCATTGTGCTGGCACCGCGCAGCAGCGACTTCATCACCTACCGGTTGCTTGGCGCGGACGCCTTCCAACTGCACCTGATGAACACCGGGCTGACGGAGCAGTTTATGATTCATGTTCGGACAGCCCTTTACGCCGGTCTGCTCCTGGCGTCACCTTATATATTATATGAGCTGTTCCGCTTCGTCTCACCAGCACTTTATGCTAACGAGCAGCGCTACGCCGTCTGGATTGTAGGAGCGGCCTACATCATGTTCCTTGTCGGCACACTGGCCAACTACTTCGTGGTGTTTCCCTTGACGGTCAGGTTCTTAGGCACCTATCAGGTCAGTCCCGACGTGGCCAACATGCTGACCCTGCAGTCCTACGTCGACACGCTGCTGAGCATGAGCTTGGTCATGGGTGTCGTCTTCGAACTGCCCGTCGTCTGCGCGCTCTTGGGACGCATGGGACTGCTTACCGACGGCCTGATGAGCACCTATCGCCGCCACGCCCTGGTTGCCATCCTCATCGTAGCCGCTATCATCACGCCCACCACCGACGTTTTCACGCTTTTCGTCGTAGCGCTGCCTATCTATCTGCTCTACGAGGTGAGCATCGGTATTGTAAGAATTACTAAACGACACTAACAAGATAACTTTATGACATTAAGGAAAATCAGAATCATCCTTGCCACCGTGATGTTCCTGGGCATCACGTGGCTGTTCTTAGACTTCACGGGGACGGCCCACACTTTCCTCGCATGGATGGCCAAAGTGCAGCTGCTGGAGGCCGTGCTGGCCGTCAATGTGGTGGTCATCGTAGGACTCCTCGTGCTGACACTCGTCTTCGGGCGCATCTATTGCTCCGTCATCTGCCCGTTAGGCATCATGCAGGATGTCTTCGGATGGTTGGGCAAGCGGGCGAAGAAGAACCGCTACACCTACTCCAAGGCTATGACCCTGCTGCGCTTAGGCGTGCTGGCCGTCTTCGTCGTCAGCATCGTGCTGGGCTTTGCCTCGCTCGTCCAGCTGCTGGCCCCCTACTCCGCTTTCGGGCGCATCGCCACCAATGTGCTGCAACCCGTCTATCTGGCATGCAACAATGTGCTGGCAGCCATCGCCGAGCACTACGACAGCTATGCCTTCTATCACAGCGACGTGTGGCTGCGTTCAGCCGTGTCGCTGGCCATCAGTGCCGCGACGCTGGCCGTGCTGGCCGTGTTAGCATGGCGCAACGGGCGTACCTACTGTAATACCGTCTGTCCCGTGGGCACGCTGCTCTCGTTCTTCGCCCGTTTTTCCTGGCTGAAGATACGCTTCAACGAGGACAAGTGCCGCAACTGCTCGCTGTGCACGAAGAACTGCAAGGCTTCGTGCATCGACTTCAAGACGCACAGCGTCGACGCCACGCGCTGCGTGGTTTGCGGCGACTGCATCGAAGCATGCAAGTTTGGTGCGCTGACCTATTCTGGAAAATCTAAAAAATCTATAGAGACTATAGAATCTATAGAAAGCACCGACGCCTCGCGCCGCTCCTTCCTGCTTTCGTCAGCCCTGCTGACTACCGCTGCGCTGGCTCAGCAGAAAGAAAAAATCATGGACGGCGGACTGGCAGAGATAGCTGACAAGGTAGCCCCCGAGCGGCAGACGCCGCTGACACCTCCCGGTTCGCTGTCGGCCAAGAACATGCAGACGCGCTGCACGGGGTGCCAGCTGTGCATCTCGGAATGCCCCAACCAGGTGCTGCGCCCCTCTGACGACCTGATGCACCTGATGCAGCCCGTCATATCGTACGAGCGCGGCTACTGCCGCCCGGAGTGCACACGCTGCTCCGAGGTGTGCCCTGCCGGTGCCATCCAGCCTATCCAGCGCGAGGTCAAGGCTTCCACGCAGATAGGACATGCCGTCTGGATTCGCAAGAACTGCGTACCGCTGACCGACGGTGTGGAGTGCGGCAACTGTGCCCGCCACTGTCCGACGGGAGCCATCGAGATGGTGCCTGCCGACCCCAACGACGAGGAGGGCGCCTACGTTCCTGCCGTCAACGAAGCCCGTTGCATTGGCTGCGGTGCTTGTGAGAACCTGTGTCCTGCCCGTCCTTTCTCGGCCATCTACGTCGAAGGACACGAAGTACACAAAGAAATTTAGCATCATGCATTATACATTAAAGAATTAAGCATTATGAGCAAGCACGATATTTCCCGCCGTTCGTTCCTGAAACTGTTGGGCGGCGGCGCACTTGGCACCGCTGCCGTCATGACCGGCTGCAAGTCGAAGACCGAGACGAAGGCCGTCAGCGAGTACGCCAAGCAGGTGGAACCTCCCACCGACAAGATGACCTTCCGCACCAACCCCTTTAATGGCGACAAGGTGTCGCTCTTAGGCTACGGCATGATGCGCCTACCGTCGAAGACAGAGAACCAGGACGACTACGACCAGGACATGATCAACCAACAGGTAGACTATGCCATAGCCCACGGCGTCAACTA
Organism: Prevotella sp.; assembly: GCA_017458125.1. GTDB lineage: Bacteria > Bacteroidota > Bacteroidia > Bacteroidales > Bacteroidaceae > Prevotella. The sequence goes on along the minus strand of JAFTGB010000001.1, from coordinate 21,908 downwards.
CTTCGACACCAGCCCCGTCTACTGCCAGGGCAAGTCGGAAGCCTGCACGGGCATCGCCCTCAGTCGCCACAAGCGCTCCGAATACTTCGTGGCCACTAAGCTGTCCAACTTCAACCCTACGCTGCAAACGCGCGAAGCCAGCATCGGCATGTACCACAACTCGCTGAAGCAGCTGCAGGTCGACTACATCGACTACTACCTGCTGCACTCCGTGGGCGGCAGCATCGACGAGTTCAACCGCCGCTACGTAGACAACGGCATCATGGACTTCCTCATGGCGGAGCGTAAGGCCGGGCGCATACGCAACCTGGGCTTCTCGTTCCACGGTCTGAAGACGGTCTTCGACGAAATCCTTGCCATGCACGACAAGTACCACTGGGACTTCTGCCAGATAGAGCTCAACTACCTGGACTGGAACTTTGCCAACGAAATCAGCAAGAATAACGTCGACGCCAGCTACCTGTATGCCGAACTGCAGAAGCGGGGCATTCCCTCCGTCATCATGGAGCCTTTGCTCGGCGGACGACTGGCCAACCTGCCGCAGTTTCTGGCCACCGACCTGAAGCGGCGTGCCCCGGAGCGCAGCGTAGCCTCGTGGGCTTTCCGCTATGCGGGCACTCCCGAGGGCGTGCTCACCGTGCTGTCTGGCATGACTTACATGGAACATCTGAAGGACAACCTGCTCAGCTACAGCCCGTTGGTGCCACTGACCAAGGGCGAGCAGCATTTCCTGGACAAGGACGTAGCCGAGCGCATCGTCGGTCTGAAGAACATCCCGTGCAACGACTGCAAATACTGCATGCCCTGCCCCTACGGCATCGACATCCCCGCCATCTTCATCCACTACAACAAGTGCAAGAACGAGGGCATGCTGCCTACCGACCGTGGCGACGCCAACTACCGCAAACTGCGCCGACAATACCTCATCGGTCTCGACCGTGCCGTGCCGCGCATGCGCCAAGCCGACCACTGCATACAGTGCGGACAATGCGAGCCCCACTGTCCGCAGAGCATCCGCATACCCCGCGAGCTCAACAGCATCAGCCAGTATGTCGAAGCGCTCAAGCAGGACACGCTTACGCGATCTAAAGATTAGGAGAAGAAGCAAGAGGCAAGAGGCAAGAAGCAAGAGAATACTCTTACTGTGCCGCTGCTATGCTGCATGCCACGACGTAAGCCGTAGTCCATGCCGCCTGGAAGTTGAAGCCGCCCGTGATGCCGTCCACGTCAAGCACCTCGCCGGCAAAATACAAGCGAGGCACGTGACGGCTCTCTAACGTCTGGCTGCTGACAGCCTTCAGCGACACACCGCCACAGGTGACGAACTCGTCCTTGAAAGGTGCGCGCCCCGCTGTCTCATAACTGTCGCTACAAAGGACATTGACCATCCGGTTGGTGTCCTTTTTTCCTGTCTCGCCCCACCGCAGCTGTGCACGCTCCCCGAGTGCCCTGTCTAAGAGGTAGCTCCACAGGCGCTGGGGCAGCCCGAAGGGGTTCGCCGTCGGCAGCAGCTTCTGCGCATGACGCGCCGCCATGGCGTGCAACGCCACCAGTACGTCGTCCTCCCGCATGCGCAGCCAGCTGACCGTCAGCGGCACACGGTAATTCCTGTCAGCCAACAGCCGTGCGCCGTGGCTCGACAGTTTGAGCACCGCTGGGCCGCTCAGTCCCCAGTGGGTGATAAGCAGCGGTCCCTCGCCGCGCACCTTTGTGCCCGCAATGCCCACGGAGAAGTCGGTCACCAGTCCCATCAGGTGGTGCAGACGGCTGTCGCTGACAGCCAGCGAGAAGAGCGACGGCACGGGGCGTTCCACCTCGTGGCCCAGCGCCTGCAGCCAGCGCAGACCCTGACCCGTCGGCGAACCGCCCGTAGTCACGGCTACGAAGTCGTAGTCCCTCAACGCGTCCAGCCCCTCCACCTTCCGTCCCGTCACGACGCTGACGCCCAGACGCCGTGCCGTCTGCGTCAGGCAGTCGACGACCACCTGCGAGTCCTGCGCCGCCGGAAACACACAGCCGTCGTCCTGCACCGTCAGCTTCACGCCGTGGCTTTCAAACCACCGGTAGGCGTCGCCGTAGTCAAAGACGTTGAATAGCCGCTTCATCAGCCGGTGGCCACGCGGGTAAACCGCCGACAGGTCGCGCACATCCTGAAACGTATTCGTACAATTGCAGCGCCCGCCGCCCGACACCTTCACTTTGGCCAGCACCCTATGGCTACGCTCGAAGACGGTGACACCCATCTCCGGCCTCATCTCTTTCAAATTGACAGCTAAGAAAAACCCTGCCGCCCCACCACCTATTATTGCTGTTTGCATGCTGCAAAGGTAATCAATATTCGGCAAAGAGACAACAGGATCCTCCTGTTTTTATGCTAACGTCTATAAAGCTATCTTCACTACCTTCCCGGCAACCCTAACGACATAGAACTGATTTGACTTCAGCGAGTACCGAGCTGTATTTCCTGCTGCAATGAATGAGGCACTGTGCTTTCCGTCAACGGTATAGACTTCTATCAATTCACCACTTTCCACACCGTCAACCTGCAGTTGGCCGTCCATTACTGTCACCTTGACACGATTTCCGTCTTTCAGCGAAGAAACACCTGCACTTGTCTGCTCAAAAGCCACATTCAGGAGACTGCTCTTCGTAACTGCTGGTGTTTTGAACACATAGTCTGCTGACAACAGCGACGTCACATCCTCACCGTCATAAGTTACCGAGTGGATGTTCCAGCCTTCAGCAGGTTCAATGACAAGCTCGTAGCTGCGGCCTTTTTCTGCCTTCAGCTTCACCAAGCCGTTATCCGCATAGCTGATGCTTATCGATATATCATCCAAAGCCTTGATATGGAAGAACTTCTTCCACACTGGATGCGTCTGATAAGCAACCATCGCCTTAGCGGGCACATACAGCGTCGTATGTTCATAGATAGAGTCATTATAAGCAAAACGCAGGTAGTCCTTGAACGTCCGCTCATCAACCGCAGGCGGTTCGTTACTATATGACACAATGGACTCTAACGAACCTATCTGGAAGAAGTTGTTAAGGCCAATAGCACTTACTGCCTTACCATATACCACTGACTGCAAGGACGGACAGCCCTTAGTACCACCGAAGATATAATCACCTATCCGCATATCGCCGTCAGTGTCGGCATCTCCAAACGTCACCGACTCCAATGCCATACAATCCTGGAAGACATAGCTCTCAATTTTCTGTACGCTGCCGGGTATTGCTATACGCTTCAAGCTTTCACACGAGGAGAAAGCATAAGTCCATATTTCCTTCAGTCCTACGGGCAGGTTGACAGTTGCCAACTGCTTGCAACCGGCAAAGGCGCGGTCTCCTATCTTTTCTATTACCGCATTGATTGTCATCGATGTCAGTTCGTTGCAATCCAGAAAAGCGGAATTGTCGATTCTGTTTACACCGTACGTCTTGCCATCATGGTAAACTGTTGCAGGAATCATGACGTTTCCCGTATATTTCACGTCACCATGGGTCACTGTCACATTGTCATAAACGATGTTATAATAAACACCTCCCTCCTGAAAGTCATAGGCAGACGCTGTCACTGTGGCGAACAAACCTGCCAAAGCTGCCATCACTTGTCTATAGTTGAAACATGTTTTCATTTTCATTACCATTTTTTCGTTGTTGTTGTCTGTGTGTTGCTCTTATAAATCATCTGCAGGGGGCGACTCCAATTCACCATAGTCCTCATCGCTGGCATCATCCTGTCCGGCTATTCCCATCAGCTCAGGCATCTGAATGAACTCCAGTTCGTTCTCCGACGCATTGTCATAGCTGTCCACCATACAGGTGCTGAGGTTATAGTTACCATAGAAAAGGAAGACCTGCTTGCCTGCCCATCCAATGTAATAGCTGTAAGGCGCACCGGTGTCAATGACAGCCGCATTCTTACCCTGCATCAATACTTTTCCCATTTTCTTCAGCTCGTCCAACAGCTTATTATAAAGCACTTGCATCTTGCCTTTCAGCTTTGAGTTCTTATCCACGTCAAAGTTCAGTCCGTAGCTAAGCACAGGATTTAATGTCCACTGCACGCTGGTGTAGGAGAGATAGCGGTCACCAACCCTGCGCTGTTCCGTCAGTCCTGCGGTACTTATGGTGAGCTCTGTCAACACCTTACCCAGTATGATGTTACCCTCTATGAACGGAGAGCCATGATACTTCTGGGCACTTTTCGGTATATTGGCAAACATCTTGTTACCCTGGTCAATGGCGTCTGCTCCGTTCATTGCCGAGGTAAACCCTAAAAAGCCTTCCTTCTTTAATTGCAGCATGCCAATGAGGTCGTCCACATCCACACAGTCACTTTCCATGAAGTCAGGCAACAGCGGACCTTTGCCCAAATGGTAGATGTCAACCTCGGGTTTATGCTCTTCTCCTTTCTTGTCGAGTAGCACATAGTCGTGCTGTCCTGCCTGCGCAAAGGCGTGTTTCCCGTCATAGAACGGCTTAATGTCCATATACTCTTCCTTGCCGACTTGTTCATCGTCCAAGCCAAGCAGCACAAGACCTTTGTCGCCCGACCTCCTGACCGCCAGAATGTCACTGTCAAGGAAACCCATCATGACGTATTTTGCACGTATCTTCTCCTCGCCGCTCATGTCTATCAGTCCGAATGCCTCACCGCTGTGATAGACGAAATACTGACCGCGGTTCTGTATCATTCTGCTGAGTTTGGTCGTCGGTTTCATTTTCCACTCACCATCAAAGGTCATCAGGCCGTGAGCACGCTTGCCACCTTCATTCACCTCAACTATCATGGCATCCTGCACTATACACCCCATGGTGTGGTTAGACGTGTTGACTGGCCTGAAATCCTTTATTTTTGAACCTTTGACAGTTGTCACCTCCTTGCCTTTCATGTCGAGGATGGTGTAGACCAGTTTTTCACTATCGGTCTCACCTTCATATTTTTTATCCAAAGCAATGTAGTAACCTTGGCTGTTTTCTGACAGTTTCGAGTATTGAGGCTCGATAACCACATCACCAGAGGTATCGATAGCTCCCCAGCAGCCGTCTGCCTCTACTATCGCCTGTCCGTTGACAAAGTTGGAACATCTGCTGACGGCCTTGCCGTCTATCTTGTCCAGTGTAGCCTTTACATTTCCATCACGGTCTATCAATTTGACTGGCTGTCCGGGTTCCACGACCGGTGCCACGTCGCTATAGAACAGGCCTGCCTGAACGTATTCGCCTCCAATCTTCTGCGGCTTTTTGTCCGTCGTGTAGATTTCCCACATACCATTGCTGTTCTGCACCATGAACCGCCCGTTGACAGCCGGCGTGGGCTCGTCTGTAAACTCCTCCGAGAAAAGCACTGTACCGTCGGTGCCTATCAGTCCCCATTTGCCGCCTTTACTCTCTTGGAAGGGCAGGAACTCCACTTCACGCTCTGCCGCCTCACCGCTGCATGCTGTCAGCAACGGCATGAGTCCCAGCATCACCATTGCCCTGACGAGCACAGCTTTCGGCTTCATTTCCTGTCCACACAGTGAACTAAACTTAAACTTCTTCATAGGTTCTTAATTATTTAATGATTCATACGTCTGTCTAAGGAATTGTCACATTGCGCCACTCTATCTGATACTTGTCGACTATTGTCATACGGATAATGCTCAGACAGGTTGCTGTCGGAATGTTCTTGATAGCAAGCGACCGCTTGACAGGAACGTCACTGATCATGTTGACGCTGCCGCCTGGCAGAAGCTCTGCAGCATACGCATTGCCGCCATTATCGTAAACTTTGATGTCACCCACAGGTAGCATCATATCCTTGCCAGTAGACTGCTGAAGAGTAAAAACCAAAACTACAGAGTTACCATAACGTTTGATTTCTTGCTCATTGACTGTGATACTGGGCAGCGTACATTTCAGGTTGTCCCGATTGGTATTCGAGACCTCCTTGACTTCCATACTCCGCGAGGTGTAGCAGAAGTTAGGTGTCTTCTGTCCGGGGTTATAGCCACCAAGGGCCACATATCGGAACTTGTCGACTTTTCCTCCTGCTTTGCTGACACGGGCAATGCCCTGCACCTTCACTCCTGAGGGGAGCAATACTGAGCAGTTGTCGTTGACCGCTCCACCCAGATAGATGAAAGTAATGCCATAGCGTTCACCGTTGCTGGCTATGGCATAGCTGTGCTTCTCGCCCGAAGGCCATGTGTTGAAAAAGTGCATGGTGAAGTCGCCACTGTTATGGTTGCATAAGGTAAACTTTACGTTTACGTCGTCACCCCACTTGACACACTCACCCCACTCTACCGTAACGCCCAGAATTTCACCATAGTTGCTACGTGTTGTCGATACGGCATTGTTCAACACACTCTCTGCCCCCTTGAGGATTTTCTTGAAAAACTGCGCCGACACTTGCATGGGAGTCATCGCAGCAAGTGCGGCAATCATCACATAAAAAACTGTTCTTCTCATAATCGTTAGTATTGGTTTGGTTTGTTCTCGACAGAAAAAAAAGAAACGTGGACTCGTTACTTCGTCTACGCTTTTGAGGTATCGCCAAACACCATTGCACCATATCCGAGTAAAAGCCCACGCCGAGAACCGACGTGAGCATCAACTTTTACTCTTGGTGCTTTATTCAAATTTGGCGATTTTCAAAAGCAAGGGTCAAAGCCAACGCTAATATCTTCTGTAACGTTTATGAATTATGTCATTTCAACACGTTTTAAGGGTTTATACTATTATTATAGACACCATTACGGTGACTTTCGAGCACAAAGATAGTTATTATTTTTGAAAAGAACAAGTTTTTTAAGTAAAATCTATTTGCATGCCATCACTTCTGCGTCAGTTTTTTGACAGCAGCTCAACTTCATCGGGTGTCAGGCAGAGGCTCTTGACAATGACGTCCACCGGGACTCCATTGTCCAGCAAGCTGCGGGCATTGGCAAGACGCTCTTCAGCACGGCCTTCTTCACGGCCTTTCTGGTGGGCGGTGGTCATTGTGCTGTAATAGTCCCAGTAGTCTTTCACGCTCTCCTGATACTCACGGCGCTCCTTGGGGGTGAAGCTGGCTATCTCTGCCTGGTCAAACAGGCGCTTGAACACGCGCTCCTGCAATGCCTGAGGGCGATCCATCAGACGAGACAGGTTGCGAAGCGCAAACATCCATTTGTCGAACATCGTCACCAGCTCGTCCTCGCGCTTGTTAAACTTGGGCATCTCCAAATAGAAGAATGTCAGCTTGTCGTAGAATACATGGTTATCCTCCACGTCCTTCAACTTTATCTCGTGCACAAAGCTGTCGGCGGGATACTCGTCCTCAGGGAACGTAAAGTTCAGCAGACCCACGGTATAGACATTTTCCAGACGGTAGTCCCATGCGCCCTTGGGAGCCTGCTCGCGGATGGGATACGTCGCATAGTAGATGCTGCGGTCCTTGAAGTAGGCCTGCTCGGCCTTCTGCATCTCCACGATAAAGCGTCCGCCGTCCTCTGTCGTGCAATACACGTCGAAGACGGCACGACGGTCACCATAGTCGTCGCCAAGGTGCTCACCGTTCAGGTACTTCACGTCCTTGATTTCCATCGTACTGTCGTTGAACAGCGCGTTCAGGAAACTAATCAGCAGGTCTTTGTTCAGCTCCGTGCCGAATAGCTTCTTGAAACCGAAATAGGTGTACGGGGCTATGTATCGCTCGCGTATCTCCACTCCCATAATTGCTACTCCTATTTGTGAACTCACTGCAAAGATATGGATAACTTTTCATTCCTCCAAACTTTTGCATGAAATTCTTCCGCACTGCAAAAACAATCCCTGCCACTCCACGAAAGAATGACAGTGTTCGTTGTAGCGGTTATTAGTGTTTCGTCAATCGTGGGGTCAAATTTTCCGTACGGCGCGGAAACATTTTCCGTACGGCGCGGAAACGTTTTCCGCACGGCGCGGAAAATTAGCGGCGTTGCAGCCGCGGCAAGGAAATAAAGAAAAACAAGGGGATTTGTAATGCCTGAGCGCATTACAAATCCCCCTTGGGTGAGAAGCGGTGACGGTTACTTCACGACTACTTTGCGGACTGTTCCGTCAGTCATGCGGACGATGGTGACACCCTTGTGCGGAGCCTCCACCCTACGGCCGTTCAGGTCGTAGCGTTCGCCTGTCAGCTTTCCGTTGGTCAGGGTGCCGATGCCGTCGGTGACGACAATCTCGACGGGCACGACGACATACTCGGTATGTCCGGCCTGCGTCACCTTGATGACGATGTTGAACGTCTCCGACTCGTTGCCGCTGATGACGAGGTTGTCGTCGTCGTCGATGCTCACCTCGGCACTGATGTCTTCAGGCACGTCAGCCAGCTCGTAGCTGACGGTGGCCTTGCCCGAGGTGACCGACGCCAGCAGGTCGTCGAGGCTCTGCGTCAACTCGCCGTCGGTGACGACAAGCGTCTCGTCGGCCTGCGTCTCAGGACGTTCGCCGTTCAGGTCGTCCATGCAGAAGTAGAGCGGCGTGGTGTATCCCCACGCGTTTTTGCGCGACGCCTCCAGATGGAAGGTGAGTTCCGAGACGGTGCCGAGGCTGGTCAGGTCTACCCACTCCCATTTGTCCACGTAGTAGCGGTCGGCCTTGCGTACGCTGCGGTAGTCGGCCAGATAGTAGCGCACGCTGTTGCCGTTGTCGCCGGTGATGATGAGTCGCAGGTAGTCGCCTTTCCTGAAGCCGACGTCGCCGCCTACGCTATTGCCGTCGGCATCCTTCTCACCCGTCATGCCGTCGCCGTTAAGTATGGCATTAACGGTTACGGCCGCATTGGTGATGTAGAAGCCCTTGATGTCGTCGCCGTCCTCACGGTTGAGCACGGTAACGGTCATGGGCGCATGAGCGTCCTCGAAGAAGACGCCGTAGTTTCTTGAGCGGTTTACGCCTCGTCCTACACACGAGTTCCACTGGTCAGCCATGATGTTGGAGCCTGCCGTGGAGGTGCGGTTCGAGTAGGCAAAGCCCGACCATGAGTTCCAGTCGATGCTGTAGTTGTTGGAGAAGGCGTAGGAGCCGCTGACGAACGAGCCTTGGTACTGCTGGTCGCCGTAGACGCCCTCCTCAATGTTGCCCTTGGTGTCAGGTCCGCGCCAGTAGGAGTTGGCATCGATGTAGAGGTTCTCGAAGTCGGCCACCATAGCCTCTCCCGTCACGATGACGCGGCAGGTGTCGCGAGCCTCGAAATCCTGGGCGTCGGTGACGATGACGTAGTAGTCGCCCGACGCCTCCGGTGTCACAGTAAGGACGATGTCCTCGTTCATCAGGTCGGTGGTGACGGTCTTGCCCACCTGACGGTGGCCGCTGTCCATCCAGCTGACGGTGAAGGGAGCCACACCACTGCTCACGGTGACCTTCAGGTCGGCGGGGTCGCCCTCGGCGACGGTGGTGACGGCCTCGGTGCACTCAACGAGCAGTTCCACGGGCTCTCGCGGCGTGGTGAAGGCGGGGGCTGTCAGCACCTCGGTGCTGTTGCCGCGCGTGCTCTCCACCAGCACATAGACCACATACTCCGTGTCCTCGGACAGTCCCGTGGCCGTCCATGCCGCCTCGGCGTCCTTGGTCAGCGTAAGCACGCTGCCGTCGGCCTTCAGCGTTTCGGCAGTGGGAGCCGTCTCAGCGGCAGGCAGCACCATGATGTAAGCCTTGCCGTTCATGTCGGCCTTGACGGTCACCATGGCCTCGTCGTAGGCCGTGGCCACAGCCTTGGGATAGCCGTCGGCGACGACGGGAACGCGCGTGCGGTCAGCGTCGTACTCGTAGGCACCTATGGAGCTGTTCTCCTGCGGGCGCGGCGTACCGTTGACGTCGGTCGTCACGTAGCTCAGGCTGACAGCCTTCAGCAGGTCGCCGTCCAGCGTGTTCTCCGGCTCCAGAATGTCGTCGCTGACAAAGGCCACCTTCTTGTTGACGCAGTCGGTGGCGCCTGTCTTCTGGACGAAGGTGTCGAAGCCGCCCGTGGTAGCCGCTGCGGCACGGAAGAAGGCGGTGCCCTCGGTCCACATCAGGTTGTTGCGGAAGTTGACCTTGTCCGTTCCGAGGTTGCCGTCGTTATAGAGGTTGACGGCATAGCCGTCGGTTTCGTTCTGAATGATGTTGTTCACCACGTCAATGTTGCCGTAGCCGTCGGCCAGCGTCGACGAGAGCCAGAAGGCCGCGCCGCCGCTGGTGCCCGTCATGCGGATGGTGTTGTTGGCCACCCGCACGTTCTTCACCTTGTTGCTGTTGAACTTCAGTGCACTGTAGCTGGCACTGAACGACGTCAGGTTGATGACGTTGTTGGCCACGACTACGGGAGCCGACGCCGAGCCTTCCATCTGGCGCAGGTTCATGACGGCGCAGTAAGCCGTAGGAGCCACATTGAAGACGTTGCCCGTAATCTCAGTGGCCACGGCGTATTCGTCGCGCAACTGCATGTCGAGGATGCCCACCGACGTCTTGGTGACCACACTGGACTCGACGGTGATGGTGTTATTGCGTATCTTCACGCCTAACTCGTCCATGACGTAGATGGCCTTCTGGCCGTTGTTGCGGAAGGTGTTGCCCTCGATGACGCCACCCACTTCCTTGGGCAGGGCCACAAAGCTGGTGCCACCCATGGAGACACCCATCTTGCCACCCTCCAACAGACAGTTGCGGACGGTGAGGTAGTCGTTGTTCTTGTTCTCCTCGTCGATGATGGTGTGGCCTACTAAGCAGACGTCCTCGCCGGTAGCCGTGCACACGGGAGCGTGCAGGTAGCAGTCGTCAATGGTGACGTGGCGGCTCTGGTCCTTGACCATGACGACAGCCTTGTAGGCCTTGTCGGTGGTGCTGATGTCGAGCGAGCGCAGCGTCACGTAGCTGGCTTCGTAGAGCGTCACCACGCCGTAGTCCTTCTTGTGCTGGTCGTCGCTGTAGCCTCCGGTGGTGTAGTTGTTGTGGAATATCTTGACATCGCGCTGTCCGCTCTCACTCTCAAGGGTCAGCGTGTTCGTAGCGCCCAATCCCTTGATGTTGGGTATGCGCACCTTCTCGTTGTACTCGCCAGCCTTGATTTTCAGCGTGACAGGGCCGTCCATACCGAGATCACCGATGTCGTCAATGGCTCCCTGGATGGTGGCGTAGTAGCCGCCCTGGCCGATGGTGTAGGTGCCGCTCTTGCCGCTGGCCACGGTGAAGGTGGCGGTGGCAGGCTCGGTGACGTTGATGGTATTTCCGTTTACCACTACGCCCGTAACGGCAACTGAAGCCGTCTGACCGACTTTTGCTTCTGCCTTTACATCGTAGGTGAGCCAGAAGTAGTAAGTACCGCTTTCGGTAATGCTGTATGAACCGTTAAACACATTCACGGGAGAGAACGTGGTAGCAGTACCTGTCTGATAGATGTGGTAGTTGTCAACGGCCTCGCCGTCGGTACCTGTGATGTTGAAGGCCGTTATCTCGGCAGGTGTCAGTTCACCCTTAGCCTCCACCTTGATTTTCAGCATCTTCACGTCGGTCTGTCCCTTGAGCACCTCGTTGACGCTGATGTCCTCGGTGGTGACGCTGGTAATGGTCACGTCGCTCTTCTTGTAGCCCTCTGCCTGGATGGCGAAGTTGGGCTTCGTATAGCTGCCCTTGCCGACATACTTGATGGTGACGGGACCGTCAACGATGATCGGGGCGAAGGGCTTGGAGGCTCCCCTGTTGTCAATGATGAGTTTCTCGTCGCTGACTTCCGTCCCCTCATAGATATAAAGGTAGGCAGTATAAGAAAGTTTGATGTCCTGACATATCAGCTTGATGCTCTCAGCATCGCCGGTAGGAGCAATGGTGATGGTAGCTTCCACGCCGTCGGCTCCGTCACCTTCAGGACCACCGTCGTCGAAGATTCTGATGGTCTGGCCCAGTTCTAAGTTCAGCGTGCCGTGGCTGCCTGTGGTCATCAGCACCTGATTCTTCAGCGTGCGCTGGCCGTCGGGGTCGCCGGCAGTAGCCTCAATGGCTGTCCCTGCCGTAATGGAAACTACCTTCGCGTCGATGGTGCTGTTCTCTGTAGCGTTGCTCTTGACGTCGGCCTTCACGGTGAAGAGGTTATCGCCCTCAGCTAATGTGACGGGTTCGCTGATGCTGATGGTGACTTCTGCAGCAGCAGCGGCCTCGCCCAACTGGGTGTCGCCCTGCCATACGCTGACCTTGCTGATGTTGGCCTCAGTACCCTTCAGGTTGAGCGTCATGGCCGACAACAGTAAGGCGTTCTGGTCGCCCTCGGTCTTCACGTTGACGGTGAGCAGGTCCTGACCGGTAGCACCGATAGAGGCATCGGCCGTGCTGGCCTGAGCCACCTCAACGGCATTGACCGTCATGGGCTTCGACTGGTATTCGCTGACGGTAGCCTTCCAGCCGTCACCAGTATAATAAGATGAGGAGGTGTTGGGAGAGAAGACAATGGTCAGGGCTCCGTCAGCAGCGGTAGAGCGGATGGTCTTGCCGGGACCTGTCTTCTGCAGTGAAGCGTCGTTGAGCTCCCAAAGCAGTTCGCCAGTAGTCCCCTGTCCGGCATAGATGGCAAACTTGGCCTTTGAGCCATAGCTGCTGCTGGAATAATAGACATCGAAGGCAGAGAAGTCAATCTGGCAGATCATGCCCTCGTGCTTCGGGATGAAGATGTTGGTACGGGTATCGGTACCATATTCGTAGCGGGTAGAGTATTCGCTGGTGGTTTTCGTCTCGAAAGCCATGGAACCGTTCACCGTCTTGGTGACCGAACCCTGGTCGGCGTGGCTGAGTACGAGGTTCTTCACCGTTGGCGTAGCCTCGGGGGCATTCTCTTCAACAGCCTGAGTCTTTTCGCTGTCGTTGACCAGTGCGGTGACGCTGACAGCAGCAGCAATGATTTCCTCATCGTTGACAGCCTCGTCGCTGATGTCGTACTTCAGGGTAAAGATGTTGTCACCCTCTGTCAATGGCTGAGGATGATCAAGCGTGATGGCGAACTCTGAAGCAGCAGGAGTGGCCTCGCCAACCTTCGTTGTGCCGAAGTAGAGGCTTGCCTTAGTGACGAGCTGGTATTTCTCGCCAGTAGAGAAGGTCATCTTCGTCACCTGCATGGCAGGCTCCGTATTCTGCGCCTTGACGTTGACGGTAAGCAACTCCTGGTCAGTGTCGCCACCGGCCACAGTCTGTGTCGCTTCAACCACCGCTACGGCTGGCGCACCGTTGAAGTCCATAGCCTGTGGGGTGAAGAGGCTGACGGTGGCCTCGAAGCCATTGGCTGCCACATCGTTACCGGCATCGCTGAAGAGCACTACGGTCAGCGAACCGTCTTCGGCAGTGGAACGAACAATGCCCGTCTCGCCTTGCTGCAGGGTCTTGATGCGGTTGGCCTCGTTTACTTCCGTGCCGTTGTAGATGCGCAACTCTTGGTTGTTTAGCGTGCCGTGCCAGATTTCGTTCTTGGTGAAGTCAACCATCACCTTCTTGTCGGCATCGCCCGAGAGGAACGTCACCTGACCGTTGGTCTTCGACAGGATGCCGCCATTCTTGCCGCCCTCGTCATAGAACTGCAGCGGTGTCTCGCCGACGGTGACGGTCTGCGGTGTGGCCGTCATCAGCACGATGGCGGGGTTCTGCACCGTCACACTGGCGGCTGCCGTAAAGGGCGCGATGCCGGCGGGCTGTCCCGCGGTGGTCACCTTGGTGATGTCCACCTGCACCTTGGCACCCACAGCGGCTGTGCCTAAGATGTCGCCCCTGACGGTGAACGTGGTGGTGCCGTCGGCAGGAGCCTCGTTGAGTGTAAACAGATAGTCGTCGCCGTCAGCCGACACGGTGGCCGACAGCAGTACGTCGCCTTTGTAGAGCTTCAGGGCCGTGGGGTCCACCATGCCCTCGTTCTGGGTCAGCTTGAAACCTATGCCCGTCACGTTGTCGGGGTTCATCACGCCCTCGGCGGTCACGTAGGCCTGAGCCAATGCCACGTTCTGCCTGGTCGAGGGCGACGCTGCCACGGCGTCGTAGCTGCTGCCAGCCCCGGTGATGGTCATATCTGCCAGGGTGACACACTTCACCTTAGCCACCCACCCCGCACACTGGTTGGAGTTGCGGTGCATGAAGCCCACCGAAAGGGCTCCGTCGGCAGTCGACGACGTATAGACGGCGGGGAGTGCGAGCTTGCTGTCGTTGTTGATTTTTTCGGCCAGCAGGGTGCCGCTGAGTGCCGAAAGGCTGGCCGTCGACGTCACATCGTTGGTGGATGCGGCCCATGTGAAGCTGTCGTCGGCGTCAGCCACACCGTCGTACACGTTCAGGTAGAGGTAGTAGCTGTTGTTGAACTGTTCCAGGTCTAACGTCTCGAACGTGACCTGCACCGACTGGCCTGCCACGGCGGGCTTGAAGACGGTCAGCGACTGGGCGTTGTAGGAATTGTTGTCCACAATGTCCGCCGTACCCCAGGGGTCGTAGAAGGTGATGACCTCGTCGGTAGCAACTGTAATCTCCTGTTTGCCAAACTGCGGCTGGTTGACTTCCCGGTCGGCCCAGGCCCCCAAGGGCATGAGCATGAGCAGTAGCAACAGCCACAGGTGCTGTTTGAATGCGTTTTGTTTCATAACATCTATCTATAATAGGTTAATTGTTTTTTCTGAAGACTTTCTTTATCGTTCCGTCTTCCATGCGGACGATGTTCAGGCCGGGGCGCAGCGTCGCGGACTGCCGGCCGTCAATGGAGTAGCAGCGCGTCACCGCCGACGGCGACAGCCCGATGCCGCTGATGCCCGTCGAAGCGTCAGGGTGCAGGTCCTCGGCACCCGTAATCTCCGTCGAGGTCTCGCCAATGTTGCCACACACCTGGTTCATGGCGTTGTAGCAGCGGATGAAGTCGACATGGTCCAGCGTCACAGGCTGTCCGGCGTCGTCCACGGCCCAGCCGATGTCCATCGAGCAGCCTTCCACGTCGGTGTTAGGCTGGTTGTCGGCATAGCCGTAGGCGTAGGCGGGCAACAGGAACTGCCGTGTCGCCTCGTCGTAGTAAGCATTGTCGGGAAGTCGGCAGCCCTCGAAGGTCAGCGTGCCCTCCGAAGCCAGCCACAGCGGGAAATACTCTTGCGCATGATAGCGGTTGCGCGCCACCACGCCGGAACCGCCCTTGTTGTCGGTCCACGCCACGTCCTGCATCGCGCTGTAGGTGTAGGTGAGGCGGTAGCCGTGCACCGTCTTGCTGTTGGCGTACTCCGAGCCGCGCAGCTCGTACCAAGTGTCGTCGGGACGCCCGTTGCCGTTGGCATCTACCGACACCATGACGACGGCGGGTTCGGCATTGTTGGTGAAGGCGTTGCCCCAAACGGCGAAGTCGCGCTGCCCCTCGACGTTGACCACCGGATGGTCGAAGTGGAAAGTGACGTAGCCACCCCACGCACCGAGGGTTATCATGCCGCCGTTGCCGTTGGCAATGGCCTCGGTACACTTCTGCGCCATCGTCGCTGGCGTGTCGGCGGCGGTAGCCTCCGGTAGTGTGTTCACAAACTGCCCGGGCGCCGGCACATATTCGTCGACGGCCTGGATGAATTTCGACTGCGCTGCCGTACCCACAGGCTGCGTCTGCTGCCCGAAGGCATTAAGACACGCAAGGCCATAACCAGCGACAGCACACGACAAAGCCTTTACACAGCTTTTCATCATGCTTCTATACCTTATTATAATAATACATATCATCCCTCGCCCTAACCCCAGAGTGGCGCGGAACTTACTCTTTCCTCGTGGCAGGTCTTCTGACTTCGTTGCCCGGCACAAGCGTCTTCCCGAAAATATCAGTGACGTTTATGCTTGTACCGTCGTAAGGACAACTTACAGCTGCGGGACAGTCGGGGATTTTCACCCGGCGCACATCACGTGCACCTTTTGCGTTCCCATTTTAATCGGTAGTCGAACCACGATTCAGCGTGCAAAGGTAAGAAATATAATCGGAACAAAAGAAATAAAAGCCCATTATTTTCCCAAAATCTTTAATTTGAGCGTTTCTTACTCCCAACACCCGATGTCGTCTGCGATGTCGGGCATCTGGTTGCGGTGGAAGGTGGGACTGCTGATGCCTTGGCGCTTCTGAGAGAGGTAGTCGTCCAGCAGGCGGAAGACGTACTTGCCCAAGACAGCAATGGCTACCAGATTGCAGGCGGTCTGCAGCCCCATGCTCAGGTCGCCGATGGCCCACACGGTCTCCAAGCTGGCCTGTGCGCCAAAGATGACGAGCACGCCGCCGGAGAGCAGACGGTAGCTTAATAGCACACGCGGACTGGAAGTCATGAAGCGGATGTTGGCTTCGCCGTAGTAGTAGTTGCCGATGATGCTGGAAAAGGCGAAGAGGAAGATGGCAATGGCCACGAAGGTGGTGCCGAAGGAGCCCACCTCGGCAGACAGAGCGGCCTGAGTCAGCGCAATGCCGTTGAGCGCGGGGTCGCTGTAGAGTCCGCTGATGAGGATGATGAAGGCGGTGCAGGAACAGACGAGCAGCGTGTCGGTGAAGACGCCGAGCGCCTGGATGAAGCCCTGCTTGACGGGGTGCGACACGGCAGCGGTGGCGGCGGCGTTAGGCGCACTGCCCTCGCCGGCCTCGTTGCTGAAGAGGCCGCGCTTGACGCCGTTCATGATGGCGGCACCCACGGAGCCGCCCACCCCCTGTTCGAGTCCGAAGGCATTCGTGATGATGACCCGCATGACATGGGGAAAGTGCTCAATGTTGGTGATGACAACATAGAGTGCGACAAGAGCGTAGCCTATGGCCATAAGGGGCACAAGGACAGCGCTGACACGCGCAATGCGGCGAATGCCGCCGAAGACGACGACCAGCGTCATGGCAGCCAGCCCAATGCCTACCAGCAAGGGACTCCAGCCGAAAGCCTCGTGCATGGCCCCGCTGATGGTGTTGCTCTGTATGGAGTTGTTGGACAGTCCGAAGTTGACCGTGATGAGGACGGCAAAGAGGCAGGCCATCCAGTGGCAGTGCATGCCGTGCTGGATGTAGTAGGCAGGACCGCCGATGAATACCGACTTGTCGCGCTCCTTGAAGAGCTGGGCCAGCGTGCTTTCGACGAAGGCCGTGGCAGCGCCGAACAGGGCGATGACCCACATCCAGAAGACGGCACCCGGCCCGCCGATGGCTATGGCCGTGGCGACACCCGCCAGATTGCCCGTGCCCACACGCGTGGCCACGGAGACGGCGAAGGCCTGAAAGGAAGAGATGTGGCGTGCGCTGTGGGTGGGGTCCGGCTGGACGGCATCGGTGAGCAGGCGCACCATCTCGCCCAGTCTGCGGAACTGCACGCCACGCAGGCGCCATGTGAACCATAAGCCGCAGGCGATGAGGGCACCCACCAGCAGGTAGCCCCACAAAATGTCGTTGACGGAGTGAAGGAGCGTGTTCATAGTCGTTCAGAACATCATGGTGAAGCCCAGACGGATGCTGTTCTTGCTGCCGTGCGTGGGCGGGTTGTAGTTCATGCGGCGCACGTACTCTATCTGGAAGAAACGCAGGATGCCGCGCACACCGGCGGAGATTTCCCAGTAGGGCACGCGGGGGTTCATGACCTGTGCGTCGTCGGGGAAGAGCAAGAGCACGTTGCTGCCGGCATTGCGCTCCAGATAGGGATTATTCTTGTCGGACAACGCTCCCCACAGCATCTTGACACCAATGTACTCGCGCAGGCGTGCCTTTTTAATCAGCGGGATGCGGTTGAGTATCTTGCCCTGCATGTCCCAGTTGACGTCGACGCTCCAGAAGCGGTCGTTCATAAACTCCATGTTGGAGATGAGGTTGAACATCTGCTTGTGGCTGATGATGGAGAGGTTGGCGGCAGGCATGGGCAAGAGGATGAAAGGCACCTGGTTCCACTGCACGCCGGCGCGGGTGTAGAAGTCGATGCGGCCCCAGCTGCTAAGCCAGAAGCGCTTGAAAATGCTGGCCTCGGTGTAGTTGTAGTGGTAGTCGCCGCCTAAGAAGCCTATGACTCCCAACGAGTGGCTGAGGGTGAAGATGGGTGCCTCGCGGTTGACCTTCATGCGGCGCAGCTTGGAGTTGGCATAGAGTGCGCCGGGGCTGTATTCTATCTCGGCCCTGAGTTCGGTGGTGCGGAGCTTCAAGGATTGAGGGTTGAGGGTTGAAGGTTGAGGGTTGAGGGCTGAGAGCGGGGTGAAGCGCATGTTGCCTGCGGCCTCGTTCTCTTCGGCCTTGATGCTCAGCAGGGTGCGCAGTCCCCACAACTGCTCGTACTCAAAGGTGAGCTGCTGGCGGTTGTAGAACAGCATCTGGTCGACCTTGGTCCAGCGCAGCGACGTGAAGACGTTGTCCTTGTCGGTGGTCAGGAACTTATCGGAGGGCGACATGACGTCGTAGGTGGTGGTGAACGTCAGGTTGCGCTTGGGAAACTCGTCGGGCAGGTACTTCTTCTTGTTGAGCGACCACGTCAGCGCAGAGTTGTAGTAGGTTTTGTGGCTCTTCCAGCCGTATGCCACAAACCCTTTCCAGAAGAAGTGAGGCGTCAGGTTGGCGGTGGTCTGGCCGCCGATGCGGGTGCGCAGGCCGTCGATGAAGTTGGTGCTGAACATGGAGATGATGGGGCCGACGTCGAACTTGCTCTTCTCTCCCGTCTCAATGAAGTTCTCGGTGAGCACCTTCAGACCGGTCAGCAGCAGGCCGAAGCCCTTGGTCTGCCTCATGCCCTTGAGAAAGCCGTCCATGCCGGCCTCGCTGCGCGTGAGGTCTACCTTGCGGTTCTGCTGCCAGAAGGCATCGTCCTGCATGGGCGCGTCGGGCAGGATGGTCGTCTTCTCCTTACCCTTAAAGAGCTTCTTGGGTATGGGGTCGAAGCTGTAGTCGGAAAGTCGCGTGGAACGTATGGCCACGCCTTTCTGCAGGAAGTCGAAGAGTACCAGTTCGACCACCATGTCGTCGACACTGAGCACCCACTCGCCCGAGGGTTGCTGCTTGAACTCCTGGGTGATGCGCAGCGACTCGACGAAGTTGACGTCGGTCTGGTTGGGCAGTATGATGTCGCAGCGCTTCACCTGGTGGGTGGAGTCGGCCAGCACGTAAAGGTCGCCACGGAAGCCGAAGTCCTGCTGGTTGTTGGGCAGGAAGTGCAGGTGGATGCAGGGGTAGCTGTCGACCATGAGGGTGTCCTCGATGTAGTAGCGGTAGAAACTGATGGCTCCGTCGCCGATGGGCGAGGTGAAGGGGTGCTGGAGGATGCGCACCTGGTTGTCGTAGATGTTGACATCGCAGAAGACGTCCTTGGAGACGACATTAATGATGTCGCCGGTCTGGAAGAAGTCGTTGAAGCCGCTCTTCCGCTGTCCCTGTATGATTTCCTTCTCGTCGTGCGGCGAGCGGCGGTAGACTTTCTGCGTCACGGTCTCGTCGACGCTGACTGGCAGGATGAGCTTGCCGGTCATGGCGCACTTCTCTATCTGGTTGACCAGCCACGGGTACTTGTTGAAGCGGGGATTGAACACCATGTTGGGACTCATGTCGTTCAAGGCCAGCGTCAGCTTCTGGTACTTGGTGTACTGGTAGTAGTCGCGGTTCGACAGGTCGGTCTTACGCTTGTTGGCAATGACCTTGCGCATAAGCTCGACAGCGGGGTTGTTCTTGCGACTGTAACGGCTGCGCTTGGAACGCACGGTGACCTCGCTGAGCGACTTCGTGTCAGGCTTCAGCGACACCAGCAGGCGGTGGGTGTTCTGGCCGATGGAGACGGTACGCGTCTTGTAGCCCACGGCGCTGAACGTCAGCTTATGCCCGGCATGCTTGGCAATGGTAAAGTAGCCCCGGTGGTCGCACATCGTGGCGACGTTCTGCCCCTTGTACTGCACACTGACGAACCCTATGCTGTCGCCTGTCTGGTCGTCGATAGCATAGCCCGTGACGCGCTCCTGACCCCGCGCGGACAGTGCGAACAGCAACAGCAGAAAGAGGAAAAGGTGAGCCTGTAGTTTCATCGTTTACTCGTTATCCAGTTCAACCCAAAATGTGGAACCTTCGCCCAGCGTGGACGTCACGCCGACAGTGCCCCCAAGGAGCATGGCCATCGAACGGCAGATGCTCAAGCCCAAGCCCGTGCCGGGCACGAACTCGTCGACCTTGACGAAACGCTCAAAGAGCTGCTCGTTGCACCTGTCGGCGGGAATGCCCTTGCCCGTGTCGCGCACATAGATGCGCCACTTGCCGCCCATCTGGTCGCAACCCATGGTCACGGTGCCGTGGGTGGTAAACTTCATGGCGTTGTTCAAATACTGGTTCAGTATCTCGCGCAGACGGTCGCGGTCGGTGGTCAGCGTGGGCAGACAGGAGCGCGATATCTCCAAACTTACGCCCGTGTCCTGCGACGTGGCGGCATACTTGATGGCCAGTTCCTGGAATACGGACTCCAACGGGAACGTCGACTTGACGATGTCGTTGCCGCCACGGGCTTCGAGCTTCGACATGCTGACGATGTCGTCGAAAAGGCGCAACAGGTGGGTGTTGTTCTGCTTGATGAGTTTGTTCAGCTTCTGCCGCTCCTCTTCGTCGTCCACCATGGTCAGCACGTCGCTGAAGCCGACGATGGCGTTAAGCGGCGTGCGGATTTCATGACTGATGTTGGCCAGGAAGGCCGACTTCAGGCGGTCGCTCTCCTCGGCATGGTAGACGGCGTCCATGAGGGCGCTCTCTATCTCCTTCTGCTGGTCGATGCACATCACCGTACACACCAGCGTCTGCGGGTTGCCCTGCAAGTCGCGCTTGTCGACGGTGGCGTATGCCTCGCTCCAGTAGGTACGGTCGCTGTGCAACATCTTCATCTGGTACTGTGTGTGGCAGACATCCACACGGCCGGTTACCAGGTCGTGCATACCCTTGCGGAATGTCTCCACATAGTCGGGAACCATCTGCAAGAAAACAGTGTCAATGCTGGTGCCCGGAGAACACACAAAGCAGCCGCTCACATCGCGGTAGTCGCTCTCGATAGTCAGCGTACGCGTAGGGATGTCGTAGCGCAAGATGGCTAATTTCATAGCCTGGATGACCAGGTCGTACTCCACAGAGTGTGGCTTCACCTTGGCCAGCAGGTCCAGGTCAGACCGTATCTCACGGTAGTTACGGAGCTGAAACCACAGCACAACAGCTGCCACGATGATGAATATCAGGGCGATGAGCCACAACAGAATGTCAAGTCGCATCAGTGACTGGACGCTGAAAGACAATAGAGAGCTGGTTACGGTCATAAGGTCATGCATAGTTAAAAACAGGGGCAAAATTACAAAATAATGCTGACATACAAAAGCATTTTTGGATGATTAACGCAGTTCGCCCCATAAATAAAGGCAATTCGAGGAAATTTGGGGAAAGTCCGCAAGGTGCCACTAAGCAAATCAAGGCAGATTGCGGAACGAATTAGGTTTCCAATTCGTAACCCCCGATAGCCCTATGTCAGATAGTTAAACTTTCTTAACGACCTGCGCAAATCAAGGCATATCTCGGCTGTTCGAACCGTTTTCACACTTTGCGTTTTTCTTTCCTAAATCTGCCGTGATTTGCGTAGCAATTTATTCCCAGAAAGGTATTACTTTTGCAGCCCGAATTTTAAAAGGAATTAGAAGATGAGTAGAAGCACTTTTTCGGTATTGTTCTACGTGAACAAAAGTAAGGTTAAGAACGGCATCGTGCCAGTGATGGGCAGAATCACCATCAACGGGACACAAAGTCAGTTCAGTTGCAAACGTAGCATCCCACTATCGTTATGGGACGCTAAGGGCAACTGTGCCAAAGGCAGAACGAGGGAGGCTCTTGATCTGAACCGAGACCTTGACAACATCAAGGCACAGATCATCAAGCACTACCAGCACCTGTCAGACCGTGAGGCATTCGTCACGGCAGAGATGGTGCGCAATGCCTA
>JAFTGB010000026.1 GCA_017458125.1 Prevotella sp. | reverse complement strand
GCTGGGCTGTAGTCAACAGATTGCCGTTCAGAACGGGATGCGGTATTTGCGATTCTTTGAAGATTCGACCAAACTTCCAGCTATCCTCGCTTATCACGGTCAGGCATACAAACATCTGAAGGCTGAAACGCTGAATGTAAATGACCTCACTTACGCACAAGGGAAACTCTGGATAACCTCATTCCTCTACGGCTTGCTTCGTCCGCTTGATGGTATTCTGCCTTATCGGATGGAGGGTCTTGTTGAACTTCCAAGTGGCGAGGGGCAGAATCTGTTTGGGTTTTGGAAGAGCCGACTGACAGACATATTGATTGAGGCTGTGAAAGCAGATGGTGGAACTCTAGTACATCTTGCTACAGAGGAATACCAGCACCTGTTTGACTGGCAGCGTGTCCGTAAAGAAGTCCGAATCGTTCAGCCTTTGTTCTACGTTAGAAAAGGGACTGAGTTGAAGATTCAGGCTGTTTGGGCTAAGACATGCCGGGGAGCCATGACACGATTCATCATTGAAAACCGTATCGACAACCCCGAAGATCTCTGTGCCTTCGGTTATGAGGGATTTACATACGAACCAACATTGGGAGAACCAGATTATCCGCATTTTATCAAGCAATAACCAGAATAGAGCAAGAGTAGCACACCGTCCGAAAGATGATAAAGCATTTATTCAATCTGCTGGTCAAGTAAATATATCATTGACACAATCCCAAAATATACGAATTGCTCTCCCACCATTAAATGAACAAGTAAGGATTGTTGAGGAAGTTAGGAAGTGGTTCACCTATGTCAATGCTATTGATAACAACTCTTGCGAATTGGAAGAATTGATAGGCAATACGAAACAGAACATATTAAGAATGGCAATTCAAGGCAAACTAGTCCTTCTGGGACACAAAGAAGTCAACAGAACGACGAATCTGCTTACCTTTCCAATAATAGTACATGTAGACAGCATAAACCTGTCCATCTTGAGTTACATGAGGAGTACGCAGAACGTACTTACCTTGAGGGAATTGCCTCGTTTGACGTGCCATATTCAAAATAATTATTTGCACCAAAAGAGGATTTTGCAAAGGTAGCGTTTATTGTGCAAATAATCCATTTTCCTCCCCTAATTAAGCCTAAAAAGCACGTTTTTGTGCTACTTATTTGGCCCTAATATGGGCTAAAAGGACATATAAAACGAGGTGTGAAAATAATTTTAATTTTCGCACCTCGTTGAATTTCAATTAGTTACGCTTAAAAAGAGTGCCTAATACTCATCCTCGTTGAAAACTTGGCTCGTAATTGATTATCAACAACTTACGCAATTCTTAACTATTTTTAGCCAAACCGCACGGTCTGAGGCGGTCAAAGGCTATTCATTGGCGGATTGGACAAACATATTATATGTATGAGGCACTACACTTGAATATGCAAAGTTTAATACACGACAAAGCTAAGCACTATCGAGAAAGAGCAGCAGGCGGTTGATGACATTAACGCTGCTTACCCCGCTGTCGAAGTCGAGACTGAGCAGGTTCAGGTGGGGATAGTGTCGCAGAACAGCTTTCTCGATGCCTTTTGCAACGATGTGATTGGCTATGCAGCCGAAGGGTTGCAGACTGATAACGCTGTTCACACCCTGCTCTGCCAGCTCCATCATGTCGCCTGGCAATAGCCAGCCCTCGCCAGCCTGGGCAGCGGGAGACACGATATGAAAGGCCAGACGCGCCTCGCGACGAATGTCGGTGAAAGTCGTGAACTGCGGATAGCGGCTGAGTACACTGTTGAACCGCTGTATGTGTCGCCATGCAAGACGGTAGAGCATACGGACAACCACCGAAGGAAGGTGTGAAGCGGAAAGTCCCAGTCGTTTGTTCTGCACGACGTTGACAAATTCCTGCAGGAAGAAGGGCGTGATGAGCGGCGGTACCACCTCGAACCCCTGGTTGATGAGCACGTCGGTGATTTGCTGATGGGCAAAGTGATTGAACTTCAAGAATATCTCACCAACGATGCCTACCCTCTTCGTCTTCCGGTCTGTGCAGGCTGCATTAAACTCAGAAGCAGCTTGGTCGATCAGCAACATGAGTTGCTTCGTGTCATGCTTTCGTATTACCTCTGAGGCAAGACGAAGATATTTGTCGCGCAGCACGTCAGCTGTACCTGCCTGTTTCTCCCGGCAGACGGTGGAATAGTACATCTTGGCCACGGCATCAGCATACAGCAGACCGGTAGCAAGCACAGGGAAAAGCCTTAGCCAGGGAACGTCGAATCCCTCTTGCTGATTGGCCTTCGTTTCGTTCGTGGTCACACCAAGTGTAATGAGCGGTATCTGCTGGAAGCCCGCCTGCACCATTGCCCGCTTGATGAGACCCGCGTAGTTGGTGGCACGGCATTGTCCGCCTGTCTGCGACATGGCTACGGCAATCTCCTCCGGGTGGTAGCGGCCTGACTGTAGTGCCTTGATGATGTCGCCCACAATGAGCGTAGCGGGATAGCACACTTCGTTGTTGGCATATTGCAGTCCGACAGCGGCCGACTCGGCATCGCTGGGTGGTAACACCTCGATGTCGTAGCCAGCCACATGGCCAAAGGCAGGCAGCAAGGGTGTGATGAACTCAGAGATATGTGGAACAAGAATCTTCCGACGACGGTCGTTACGAGTATAGGTACGGGTAGTCTGAAAGGGTAGCACAATTGGGTTGGCGCGACCCGATTGCAGACGCAGACTCTCAATGAGCGAGCGGACACGTAGTTTCAGAGAACCGATATTGCTCACGTCGTCAATTTTCAGCAGGGTGTAGGTTTTATGATGGCGGGCCAGCAGCGAACGCACTTCGTCCTGTATAAACGCATCTGGGCCACAGCCAAAGGAAGTCATCTGCACAAACTGCACGTCGGTTGCCACGGAGCTTACCCACTGTGCGGCCTTGATGATACGGTTTGTGTATGCCCACTGGCGTACACTGTTGGTATGACCATCGGCAATATCTTGGCGATTCCTGACAATGTCTTCGCTGATGACGCATGCACCCATCTGACTGATGGTCTCACTCAAGCGGTGCTGAATGAGCGGATCAGCATGGTAGGGGCGTCCAGCCAGCAAAACAATCATCTGTTGCTTCCGTCGGCCTTCATCCAGAATCTTCTGAGTCAGCTCCTGGATGCTTGTCTCGTAGTCTTCTTGTGCCTGCAAAGCCTGACTGAAAGCTTTATTGGCTATCTTCGGGCTGATGCCGAGCGACAAGAGATAGTCCACCACCTGCTTCTTGAGCAGACGGCTGTCAGCGAAGTTGATAACGGGAGAATCGACAGGAACGGCGGACGACATACTGCTGCGGATGACATCGGAATAGCCCGACACGATAGGACAGTTGTAGCTGTTGACGGCCGTCAGGCTCTCCTGCTTGTCGAACACCACGTAGGGCATCAGGATGCGCTCCACGCCCGAATTCTGCAGCTCTTCTATGTGGCTGTGTACCAGTTTCGCCGGGAAGCAGATATTGTCGCTCATCACCATGCAGAGGGCACCCTCGTAGCGTTGCATCTTCGACTCCGACGAGAGCACAACCTGGAAACCACAGTATGTGAGAAGACGGTGCCAAAACGGATAATCCTCATACATGTTCAGTACACGCGGAATGCCGATGCGGCGCAAGGCTGCAGCGTTGGTCTCACGGTCAAAGAGCATGCGTAGTTTTTCGGGATAAACGTTGCCCCCGGGCTGACAGGTAGTTGCAGTATTGGTAAACACCCGCTCGCACTTGTTGCCGCTGTGGTAGCTGCTACCTCCGGCAAACTTGTGCCGCGTCACTTGGCAAGCATTCTCGCAACCCCGGCATTGTAGCAAACGTGTTTCGCAGTTGGCCGATTGCATCATCTGTTCCAAAGAGCGTGGGGCGGACAGATGCCTGGCAGCGTGGAGTGCACAGCCGTATGCCCCCATCATTTCGGGCATGTTACTACGGGCTACTTGACAGCCCGTCAGCAGTTCTAATGCTCTCACAACTGCATCGTTGCGCATGGTGCCGCCTTGCACTACTATCCTACGCCCCAGTTCGCTGACGTTTTTCAGTTTCAGCACTTTGTGGAGACAGTTGTTCACCACTGAGTAGGCCAGACCCGCGGCAATGTCGGCCACGCATGCTCCCTCTCGCAATACTTGTTTGATTTTCGAGTTCATGAAGACGGTGCAACGAGTACCCAGGTCGCAAGGATGTACGGCAGTGCAGGCTTGCCGGGCAAACTCCGAAATGTCGATTCCTAAGCTTTGAGCAAAGGTCTGCAGGAATGTGCCACAGCCCGACGAACAGGCCTCGTTCAGCTCCATACGTGTCACCACGCCTTTCTCCACGAAGATGGCTTTCATGTCCTGTCCACCAATATCGAGGATGAATGACACATCGGGCATCAGCCGGCGAGCGGCCTGATAATGCGCCATGGTCTCGATGATGCCGTCATCGAGCGAAAAGGCAGCCTTGATCAGGTCTTCTCCATAACCTGTGGAGCACGAGCCGACAACACTCAATCCGCAGCATTGCCGCTGTGCCTCCATCTGCAATTGTCGCAGTCCTTCGCGCACAGCCTCGATAGGCTTGCCAAGACTCTGTGTGTAGTATGTGAAAAGTATTTCGCCCGAAGACCTTGCGGCCACAATCTTTGTCGTTGTAGAACCAGAGTCAATGCCAATTACGACCTGCTCGCGCGACTGCATCGGCACCACCTCGATAGCATTATTCCTCTTCTCCTGCTGCCATGTGGCGACAGCGTCCTCATCAACAAAGAGTGGCTGCTGGGCCGTCTTGATGTTGATTTGCTGCTTGGCACTCAGCCTCTCCTTCAACTCTGACAGTGTAAAGGTGGCATCTTTGCAACGCAAGGTACAACCAATGGCTGGAACCAGACAGTTGTCTTGACCTACGATGAACTGGCTCTCGTCCCAATGCATATAATCGGCAAAAGCTTTGCGCAGCGCAGAGAGAAAGGTGAGCGGGCCGCCACAGAGCAATATGGGTGGCTCGATGGTCTGTCCGTGGGCCAGTGTGGTGATGGTCTGCACGGCGATGGAGTGGAACACGGAGGCACAGATGTCGGCTACAGGTACACCACTACTCATCAGGTTCTGTACATCGGTCTTGGCAAACACACCACAGCGTGCGGCAATGGTGTGATGGTGCGTGGCGGTCAGCGCCAAGTCGTTCATCTGCAGGTTGGTCAGTCCCAGCAGTTGTGCCATCTGGTCGATAAAGGCTCCCGTGCCCCCGGCGCAGTTGCCGTTCATGCGCAGGTCCAATCGTCCATCGTTGAAGAGCACTACTTTCGAGTCTTCACCGCCAATGTCAATGAGTGCTTTTGCCTTGGGAAACTGTTGGCGGGCGAAAAAAGAAGCTGCCACTACCTCTTGCACGAACTCGGCTCCAAGCACCTCTGCCGTCTGCATACCAACAGATCCCGTAACTGCCACTGTCACATGACTGCTGCCAACCTTTTCCTCAGCATCAGCAAAGAATCGAAGCAAGATCTCTTTTACGCGTGCATTGTGTCGTTCATAGCGTGACCAAACGATGCGTCCGTCGCCATCGGCCACAACCATCTTAGCTGTGGTAGAGCCTATATCTAAACCTATTCTATATATCATGGCTGTCTGTCCTTATTACTTTATGATGAGACTGTTTTTCTGGAATTCTTGCGGTGTCACTCCTGTATGCCTTGTGAAGAAACGACAGAATGAGGATGTATTGGGGAAGTGGAATTGAGCAGAAATCTCCTTTGCCGTAAGTTGGGTGTTTTCTATGGACAAACAACCCTAGTATATCTCCCATGTACTCTTTCTCTTAATAGTACCTTTCCTGATACACATAAAAAGACGTGATGCCGTTCTGCTCGTCGAACTCGATTTTGTTCTCACGAGCAAGCCAACCGATAGCAGTACATACAGACTCTGTGTCGAGTCGTGTTTCACGCTGCAGATCCTCAAATGAGAGAGGCCCTTTTTCGTTGAGTGCCCGCCAGACGATGCCAGCGAGGGTTCCTATTTCTTCTTTCTTCATATTACTGTCCTGTTGATTGTTTGTATTCAAGAATCTTGTTTTGTAGGTCTGCATAGGCATCGGTATGCTTGTCGCACG
>JAFTGB010000025.1 GCA_017458125.1 Prevotella sp. | reverse complement strand
TTGTTACTTTGTTTTCGTTTTCGTCTTCGTTTTCGTTTATGTTGATTTTCGATTTACGAATTTTCGATTTTCGATTTGTTACTTTGTTTTCGTTTTCGTCTTCGTTTTCGTTTATTTTGATTTTCGATTTACGAATTTTCGATTTTCGATTTGTTACTTTGTTTTCGTTTTCGTATTCGTTTTCGTTTATTTTGATTTTCGATTTACGAATTTTCGATTTTCGATTTGTTACTTTGTTTTCGTTTTCGTCTTCGTTTTCGTTTTTATTCACTCTTCACTTTTCTTTTGCGGCTGCAAAGGTACGAAGAAGTGACGGAAAAAGCAAATTTTATTTGCGTTTTTCCAATTCTTTTCGTATTTTTGCCCGGTGAAAACTACTGTCGTCCGGAAATGAATGTCACTGTCTACGAACACGCAACGGAGCTGCCGCCACTGCCTGCGGGGAGCTTCTTCCACAGCGCAGCGCTGATGGCGGTCTGCGAGCACACGCCGCGCCACAAGCCTTACATGGTGGTGGTGACGGCGGACGACGGGACGGTGGCTGCCCACATGCTGGCCATCATGAGGTACCGGCACTCGTGGCTCCCGCCCTCGTTCTACATGCATCTGCGGATGATGGGTGAGGGGGAGTATCATGCAGCGGACCTGAACCGGCAGGAGGTGTTCGGACTGATGGTGGAGACGGTGACGGCGCGTTTTCAGTGGCGGACGCTGTATGTGGAGATCAGCCACCTGTCGGAGAAGATGTTCGGATACAGGGAGCTGCGACGGCTGGGTTTTTTTCCGGTGCGGTGGATGAGCATTCATAACTCGCTGCACTCGCGGACGCCCGAGGAGCGCATCGGCGAACGGCAGCTACGGCGCATTGAGCTGGCCGTGCAACGCGGGGCGGTGACCAAGACGGTGGAGACGGAACAGGAGTTCGGCGACTTCTCTAAGCTGCTGCGCAGGCACTACTGGCTGAAGCCGCGACGGTTCGTACCTGCCGACGGCTTCTTCCGCGAGATGATGCAGGAAGGTCACTGCCAGCTCTTCATCACCACCGTCCACCAGCGCGTCATAGGCTGCTGCGCCTGTGTCTATTCGGGCAGCGACGCCTACCTGTGGTTCTCGGCGTCCCGCCGTAAGAGCTACGCGCCCTTCCACCCCAACGCTGTCACCTTCTGGCATGCCATCAAGGATGCCCACGCCCGCGGGTGTGCCCACATCCGCTTTGTGGACGTTGGACTGCCCTTCCGCAGAAACCCTTATCGGGAGTTCATCCTGCGCTTTGGCGGCAAGGAGGTCAGCACCTACCGGTGGTTCCGTATTTCCATCCGCTGGGTCAACCGTCTGGCTTCGTGGCTGTGGAGGGAATAAGGAAAGACGAGGCTTGGGGTCTGCATACCCAAGCCTCGTCCTGTTGTGTAAGAGGGAGTAAATGTTTGCTAATTGTTCACCGAACCTCCAACGATGTCGAGCAGCTCACTGGTGATGGCCTGCTGGCGGGACTTGTTGTACTGCAGGTTCAGCTGTCTCAGCAGCTCGTCGGCATTGTCGGTAGCCGTCTGCATGGCCACCATGCGGGCGGCATGCTCGGAGGCCACGCTGTCCAGCAGCGCCGTGTAGAGCATCAGGTGCGCCATCTTCGGCATCAGCTGCGAGAGCACAGTGTTCATGTCGGGCTCCACGAGGAAGTTGTCGTTCAGCGGCTCCACCTCCTCGCCCTGAGCATTGACGGTCTTCTTCCGGCGGTTGCGTTTGAGGTACTCCTGCGACTCCTTGGTGGCTATGACGGAGGTGAGGTCGCGCTCGTGGTCGCGTTCCAACTCGCTCTCCAAGTCGATGGGTAGGAACTGCTTTCGGGTGAGCACCTGTGAGCCTGCCGACTTGAAGTGGTGGTAGATGAGCTCCACACGGTCCACTGCGCCGTCAGCAAACTTACCGCCCAACTCCATGGCTATGTCGATGCACTCACGCACGTTGGGATGGTCGACGAGCGAGGCATAATCGCCCTTGACGTCATAGCCCAACTTGCGGGCTTTCTCGGCCACCTTGCGACCTACGGGGTAAATCTCGACGCTGCCCGGCCCTAACTGCTCCGTGTAGGCATCGTACGTGCGCATCATCGTCTTGATGATGTTGGCGTTGAAACCTCCGCAAAGCGACGAGTTGCTGGAGAACACCACCAACGCCACGCGCTTGACTGGACGCTCCTGGTCGAAGATGGTCTGTGCCTCGGCCTCTGCAGCGAGGAACGACTTGAGGATGTGCTCAAGCAGTGTCTCGTAGGGCAGCATGTTCTGGATGGCCACCTGGGCATGGTGCAGCTTCGAACTGGCCACCATCTTCATGGCAGAGGTTATCTTTCGCGTGCTGTTGACTGAGGCAATACGGCCTTTGATCTCTTTTAAACTTGGCATGGTTCTATTTGACTGTTTTACCATTTCACTATTTCACAATTGCTATATGCCGATGGCAATAGTCAAATTGTGAAATAGTCAAATTGTCAATTACTTATAGGTTCCGGCGATGTCGGCCATGATGGCTTCAATCTTTGCCGTCACACCGTCGTCAATTTTGCCGGCAGCCAAGGTTTCGATGACATCGGGAGCCGTGGTGCGCAACTTGTCGAGGAACTGTGTCTGGCACTCACGAACCCGGTCGATGGGAACGTCGCGCATCAGTCCGTGAACACCACAGTAGAGGATAGCCACCTGCTCGCCTACGGGCATGGGACTGTACTGCGGCTGGATGAGCAGCTGGTTGTTCTTACGGCCTCGGTCCAGCGTCATGGCCGTCACGGCGTCCATGTCGCTGGAGAACTTCGAGAAGGCCTCCAACTCACGATACTGTGCCTGGTCAATCTTCAGTGTACCGGCCACCTTCTTCATCGACTTAATCTGTGCGGAACCACCCACACGGCTCACCGAGATGCCAACGTTGATGGCAGGACGGAAGCCCTGGTTGAAGAGGTCACTCTCAAGGAATATCTGTCCGTCGGTGATGGAGATGACGTTTGTGGGGATATAGGCTGAAACGTCGCCTGCCTGCGTCTCGATGATAGGCAGTGCCGTGAGCGAACCGCCACCCCTGACATGACCCTTCATGCACTCAGGCAGGTCGTTCATCTGCTCGGCCACCTCCTGCTGCTCGTTCATCTTGGCTGCACGCTCCAGAAGACGGGAGTGCAGGTAGAAAACATCGCCGGGGTAAGCCTCACGTCCCGAGGGACGGCGCAGAATCAGCGATACTTCACGATAGGCTACGGCCTGCTTCGACAGGTCATCGTAGACTACCAGTGCTGGCAGACCACGGTCACGGAAATACTCGCCGATGGCAGCACCGGCGAACGGTGCATAGTATTGCATGGCAGCAGGGTCGGCAGCTGTTGCAGCTACCACGATGGTGTAAGGCATGGCACCATGTTCCTTCAGCGTCTGCACCAGTGTGGCCACGGTAGATGCCTTCTGACCGATGGCTACGTAAATGCAATATACTGGCTTTCCAGCCTCATAGAAACTTTTCTGGTTGATGATGGTATCCACAGCAATAGCCGTCTTACCCGTCTGACGGTCGCCGATGATGAGCTCGCGCTGGCCACGGCCGATGGGTATCATCGAGTCAATGGCCTTCAAGCCCGTCTGCAGGGGCTCCTTAACGGGCTGGCGATAGATGACGCCAGGCGCCTTGCGGTCCAGCGGCATCTCAAAGGCTCCCGTAAGGTCGATGTCACCCTTGCCGTCGACGGCCTGGCCCAGCGGATTGATGACACGACCCAGCATGTTGTCGTTGACACGAATCGACGCAATGCGCTTTGTACGCTTGACAACCATACCCTCCTTGATGCCCGACGTGGTGCCCAGAAGCACACAACCGACGTTGTCCTCCTCCAGATTCATCACGATGGCCATGGTGCCGTTCTCGAACTCCAGCAGTTCGTTGGCCTCGGCGTTGCGCAGACCGTAGATGCGGGCTACACCGTCGCTGACGGTAAGCACCGTTCCCACCTCGTCGAACTGCTCCGCATTCTGAATGCCTTTCAGCTGTTCCAGCAGCACCTGGGATACTTCGCTTGGTTTAATTTTATCACTCATATTGTTTTATTACTTTTTAAGGGTGTTTAGAATGTTGTTGAGCTTCGACCTGACACTGGCGTCCATACGGAAAGTGTCATACTCAAGAATGAAGCCACCGATGATGTCGGGGTTCACCTCGGTCTCAAACTCCACAGTTCCATTAGTCTTACTCTCCACCATCTGGCGCATCTTCTGCTCGGTTGCGGCAGAGACGCGCGCAGCGGTAGTGAGCTTGCCACGGATGACGTTCTTCTGCTTGCGGTAAAGCGTGACATACGAGTTGGCCATAAACTGTATCATGTTCTCGCGGTCTTCCCTTAGCACAAGCGCTATAAAGGACCGGGTCAGCGCACAGGCCTTGTCGCCGGCAGCGACGGTCAGCAGCGCCTCCTTCTTGTCCTTCGAGAGCATGGGATTGTCTATCGTCTGGCGCAATGCGGGTACGTCGACGTAGCTCTTGGCCAGCGTCATCATGTCCTGATAGACGGTGTCCTCAAGCCGGCTGTCGGTAGCACTCTTCAGCAGAGCCCGCGCATATCTGACAGATATTACTCCAATATCCATAAGCAACTCCTATTTGTTACTTCACCGAAACATCATCCAGCATACGGTCAATCAAATCCATCTGCGACTTATCGTCCTTGAGATTTGCCTTGAGCACCTTCTCAGCAATCTCGACACTCAGCGTGGCTACCTGCTGGCGGATGTCGGCAATGGCAGCCTTCTTCTCCTGGTCAATGGCGGCTTTCGCCTCGTCAAGCAGGCGGGCACCCTCGCTCCTTGCCTTGTCCTGAGCTTTCTCCACGATAGCGTCACGCGTCTCGGCAGCCTCCTTCAGTATCTGAGCCTGCTTCTCACGCGCCTCCTGCAAGATGGATTCACCTTCTTTCTGAATGTTTGCCAGTCGCTCGTTGGCCTCATGAGCCTTTTTCAAAGACTCATCGATGAAGGCCTTGCGCTCGTCGACCATCTTCACTATGACCGGGAAGCCGTACCTCCACAGTATGAAGAGGACTACGAGGAAGACAACGGTCATCCAAAAGAATAGTCCAAATCCAGGGGTGATTAATGACATAAGCTGGTGTAATTACTTGATTACATACAGTTAAACTACATCTTGCCCGTTACACGAACAGGGCAAGAATAGAAATCACCAGTGCCAGGAAGGTAGCACCCTCGACGAGGGCGGCAGCCAGAATCATCGAACTCTGCAGACCACCCATCTTCTCCGGCTGACGTGCCATAGCGTCCATAGCCTGTCCACCAATACGACCGATACCGATACCGGCACCGATAACTGCCAAACCACCACCTACAGTAGCACCGAGCTTTGCGAGTGCATCTGCTGCTAATAATAATGAAATCATAATCTTTAAGTTTTTAATTTGTTAATTATTATTTGTTATTTTTTATTTTTTATTTGTTATTTAAGCATGATGCTCCTTGACGTGCGACATCGAGATGAATACAGCCGAAAGCATGGTGAACACCATGGCCTGAATGTAGCACACCAGCACTTCAAGCAACATCATGAAGATGCTCAAGAAGACGCTGACTGGCGTCATAATGCCTCCAAGCACATTACCCATCACCCCACCGAGTGCGAACATGATAAAGATGATGCACGACAGCGAGATAGCTATCACGTGACCGGCCAACATATTGGCAAAGAGACGAATCATCAGGGCTATCGGCTTGGTGAAGATGCCGAAGAATTCAATGAAGGGCATCAAGGGCACGGGGAACTTGAGCCACATAGGAACATCGCCCCAGAAAATTTCTTTCCAGTAGGCTTTCGTTCCTGTCACATTCACAATGAGGAACGTGCAGAGTGCCAAGAACATCGTACAGGTAATATTGCCGGTCAGGTTGCCGCCACCTGGCGGGAACGGCATCACACCCATGATGTTGCTGATAAAGATAAAGAAAAAGCACGTCATCAGGTATGGGGCATACTTCGGTGCCTCGTCACCTAATGAAGGCTTAATCATATCGTTATAAACCGACATCACGAACATGTGGATGAACCCCGTAAAACCCCTCGGGGCAGGGTCGTCCACCTTGTGCTTCTTGCACCAGCGGGCGGCGGTCAGGATGCAGCATACCAGCAGAATGGCATTGATGAAGAGCACCAGCACCGTCTTGGTGATACTGATGTCGAAACATACGGGCACCAGCTCGCTGCCTACACGCTCCACAATGCGACCTTTCTCGTCGGCAGCACCCTGAATGAAAAATCCTTCCGCACTACCCTCACCGGCACGCAGCAGTTCCGCGTTGGGCTCATGCTCGAACTGTGACGAGCAAAGCACGTGGAATCCCGAGTGCTCCGAGTAGAAAATCATGGGCAGATGAATCATCAGAGGATGTCCGCCGATGTCGGTGACATGCCACATGTAGCTGTCCTGAACATGACCGAACAATATCTCCTTCAGGTTCACTCCACCTTTCTCTTCTTCTGCATGCACAGGAAGAGTGAGGCAGAGCAGTGCCGCGATGAAGAATATTGATCTTAGTTTTCTCATTTTTATTACTTACTTGTTTTACTTACGAATGCAAAGAATAACGCATCGAACACGAGTGTGACGAGGTAGAAGACGATAAAAACGACGGCGAACCACTTAATGGCAGACAGGTCGTCGCGCTTGACAACACAAAACACAAGCATTGCAGCTGCGGCCATGAACAGCCGGAAGACCGACGAGGCCAGAAACAGCTTAGCCAGTGTGCCTACCTTATTATTATATATAGGGCTCTTATCGTCCATCAGTTCACTTCTACGCAGAGCGACACGACGTTCTGCTGGACCTCTACGAAGCCACCCAATACGGGGAGTTGTACCTTCTCGCCTTTCGGCAGGCCATACTCTACCACTCCTTTGTCTAAAGTGGATATGATGGGGGCATGATCTTTAAGTATCTCAAACTGCCCCTGTGAGCCGGGCACAAGTACACTCACGACCTCTCCGTCAAACTCTATCCGCTCAGGCGAAACTATCTTCAGCTTTAACATCTTGTAAATTTACAATTTGACTGTTTACTGTTTACAATTTAGCCTTTTGCTGCTTCGAGGAGTTTCTTAGCCTTAGCCTTGGCGTCTTCGATGGTACCTACATTCAAGAAGGCCTGTTCCGGCAGGTCGTCAACCTCGCCATCAAGGATGGCGTTGAAGCCCTTGATAGTCTCGTCGATGGGCACCATGACGCCAGGCAGACCCGTGAACTGCTCTGCCACGGAGAACGGTTGCGACAGGAAGCGCTGCACACGGCGTGCGCGGTTCACCGTCAACTTGTCCTCATCGGACAATTCGTCCATACCCAGAATGGCAATAATGTCCTGCAACTCCTTGTAGCGCTGCAGTATCTCCTTCACTCTCTGGGCACAGTCATAGTGAGCTTTGCCCACTACTAACGGGTCAAGAATGCGCGATGTGGAACCTAACGGGTCTACAGCGGGATAGATACCCAGCTCAGCAATCTTACGGTCCAGCACTGTCGTAGCATCCAGGTGGGTGAACGTAGTGGCAGGGGCAGGGTCAGTCAAGTCGTCGGCAGGCACATAAACTGCTTGCACTGAGGTGATTGATCCTGATTTGGTAGAGGTAATTCTCTCCTGCATCGTACCCATTTCCGATGCCAGCGTAGGCTGGTAACCCACAGCCGACGGCATACGACCCAGCAGAGCAGAAACCTCAGAACCTGCCTGCGTGAAGCGGAAGATGTTGTCGATAAAGAACAGGATATCGGCAGCACCGCCATCCTTACCTCCACCGTCGCGGAAACCTTCGGCCACCGTCAGACCAGACAGGGCTACTGATGCACGTGCACCAGGGGGCTCGTTCATCTGACCATACACCAATGTTGCCTGACTTTTCTTTAGCTCCTCCGGGTCCACCAACGAGAGGTCCCACTTGCCTTGAGCCATGGCCTCCTTGAACTTATCGCCATAGCGGATAACACCCGACTCAATCATCTCGCGGATGAGGTCATTACCCTCACGCGTACGCTCGCCTACTCCGGCAAACACAGAGAAACCGTTGTGGCCCTTGGCAATGTTGTTGATAAGCTCCATGATGAGCACGGTCTTACCCACACCAGCACCACCGAAGAGTCCAATCTTACCACCTTTCAGGTACGGTTCCAGCAGGTCAATAACTTTAATACCCGTTGACAACACCTCCTTGGTGGTTGACAGTTCCTCAAACTTCGGAGCCTCGCGGTGAATAGGATAGGCACCCTTCATGTCGAGTTGTTTCATACCGTCGATAGGCTGACCGATAACGTTCAGCATACGACCCTTAATCTGTTCGCCGGCAGGCATCTGAATAGGTGAGCCCATCGGCTTGGCCTCCAGTCCACGCTGCAGTCCGTCGGTATTGTCCATGGCTACGCAGCGCACGGTATCCTCGCCGATGTGCTGCTGCACCTCGACAATAAGCTGCGTCCCATTAGGACGTTCTATCGACAATGCCTCGTGAATTTTCGGGAGCACCTTTTCCGCATCGAGTCCTTTAGTATCAAAGAATACGTCAATTACAGGACCGATAATCTGCGAAATGTGTCCGTTAATTTGTGACATAAGCAGTTAATATTTAAAGTAATTTATTTGTTTTAGACTTTAGCTGACCGCAAAATTACAATTTTTTTTCTAATTTCCAAAACACATTTCTGTTTTTTTTTCACATTTAATTACTTTTGCAATCATCAGTTGTCGGAGAATTGGCAGTTGATAGTTGATATTCAAAAATTTACTAATTTATTTTGTATTTCTTCTGAATAGCATTACCTTTGCCGACGATTATGAAGAAAGGACTGGTTTTGGAAGGCGGAGCCATGCGAGGGCTTTGGACTGCAGGGGTTACCGACATAATGATGGAGCATGACGTGTGGCCTGACGGTCTGATTGGCGTTTCAGCCGGTGCAGCCTTCGGTTGCAACTACAAGTCACGACAAGCAGGCCGTGCCATCAGATACAATACCCGCTATGCCCGCGACAGCCGCTATAGCGGACTGAAGTCGCTCATAACCAGCGGTGACTACTTCAACGCCCAGTTTGGCTATCATGTAGTCCCCTACAAGTACGACATTTTTGATGTTCAGACTTTCGAGCACAATCCAATGGAGTTCATCGTCGTCTGCACTGATGTGATGACAGGTCAGGCCGTCTATCACACCATGAACCACGTAGACTACGACGAATTGGAGTGGCTAAGGGCATCGGCATCTATGCCTTTAGTTTCTAAGGTTGTCCACGTTCAGGGCTTCCATTTGCTGGACGGCGGTGTCAGCGACTCCATTCCTTTGGAACATTTCGAGTCTGCAGGCTATGTCCGAAATGTCGTCATACTGACACAACCTCAAGGCTACCAGAAGGAGCACAACCGGCTGATGCCACTGATGCGTATGGCATTGAGCAAATACCCCAACATGCTAAAGGCACTGGATGAGCGTCATCTGATGTATAACCGCCAGTTGCAATATGTTGCCGACGCAGAACAGGAGGGACGCTGTCTGGTTATTCGTCCTGAAGAGAAGATACCCATCGGTCACATCTCGCACAATGCAGACGAGATGCGTCACGTCTATGAACTGGGGCGTAAGGTGGGCGAACGAAATATTGAACGTATAAAGGCTTTTTATCATGAGAATTGACATCATCACCGTGCTGCCCGAAATGCTTGAGGGTTTTGTGCACGAGAGCATACTGGCCCGCGCAGAGAAGAAAGGGTTGGCCGAAATCAAACTGCATAACCTGCGCGACTATACGCTCGACAAATGGCGTCGAGTGGACGACTATCCCTACGGCGGTTCTGCCGGCATGGTCATGCAGTGCGAGCCCATAGACCGCTGCATCACGGCTCTTAAGGCCGAACGTAATTACGATGAAGTCATCTTCACCTCACCAGACGGTGAACGCTTCGACCAGCACATGGCCAACGAATTGTCGCTGAAAGGCAATCTGATTATTTTAGCCGGACACTACAAGGGCATCGACCAGCGTGTCCGCGACCATCTGATAACGAAAGAAATCTCCATCGGAGACTTCGTGTTGACTGGTGGCGAACTGGTGGCGGCGATGATAGCTGATGCCATTGTGCGCGTGGTGCCTGGAGTTATCGGCGACGAGCAGAGTGCGCTGTCTGACTGTTTTCAGGATGACCTGCTGGCTGCCCCTATCTATACCCGTCCTGCCGACTATAAGGGATGGAAGGTGCCTGACGTGCTGCTAAGCGGCCATGAGGCCAAAATCCGTGAGTGGGAATTGGAGCAAGCCTTGGAGCGCACACGCCGTCTGCGCCCTGACCTGTTGAAAGACTAATCCTCTATTTCCAACGTCTGGCCATCGTAGGCCAGCTGAATGTCTGCTGGCAGCTTTGCGTTTACCTCAGCATGACGGCCTATGTCATGGCTGGAATGGATTAGCCATGTCTGTTTTGCCCCTATCCTGCGGGCAAAGGCTATTGCCTCACCAAGTGTCTGATGCGAATGGTGAGGCTTTTCTCTCAGTGCATTAACGACCAGCACTTCTGCACCCTCTACATACGGTACTTCCTCATCATTAATCGTCTTCATGTCAGTAATGTAGGCTAACGGTCCGATGCGATAACCCAGAATTGGCAGGTCATGATGCATGACCTCAAAAGGAACGATGTCAAAGTCGCCTATGTGTAAGTGCTCGTGCTTGTGTATTTCATGCAGTTGTATGGCAGGCACCCCCGGATAGCGATGCTCGGCGAAGCAATACGGAAGCATCTCCAGCATTCCCTGCCGTGCCAAGGGGTCAGCATAGACATTGATTTCTCCAAACTGACAATAGGGACGGATGTCGTCCATTCCCCCCATGTGGTCGTAGTGTGCATGAGTAATCAGAATGCCGTCAATCCTGCGAAAAGGCTGTGGCATGATTTGCTGCCGGAAGTCCGGCCCGCAGTCTATAAGCAGCCGTGTGTTTTCCGTCTCTACAAGTGCCGAACAACGTAAGCGTTTATCGTGAGGGTCTGTACTGATACACGTATGACAATTACATCCGATAGTGGGTACGCCACATGATGTTCCTGTGCCTAAGAAAGTCAGTTTCATAGGTTGATTAAACAATATTAACTTCAGGGTAGATACACACGCCGAAGCGTTCCTTGACATCATGCTGAATGGCACGACACAGTTCCACGATTTCAGTACCCGTAGCACTACCCCTGTTGACCAAAACCAATGCTTGCTTGTCATGCACGCCAGCCCTTCCGAGCGAACGTCCTTTCCATCCGCATTGCTCTATCATCCATCCTGCCGGAATTTTCACATGTCTGGAGTCCACATCATAATGCGGCATACCAGGATACTGGGCAGACAGCAGCATATACTTTGCTTTGCTTACCACGGGGTTCATGAAGAAACTTCCGCCATTGCCCAACACCTTGGGGTCTGGCAGTTTGGCGTTGCGTATGTCTATAATAGTCTCCCTGAGCTGCTGAGGCGTGGGATGCCCTATTCCTCTTCTGTTCAGTTCGGCAAGAATATTGCCATACTCCAGACGCGGTACAAACTCCTTTGAGAACTCATAGGTTACTCGCGTGATAAGATACTTGTTCTTCCACTCGCCCTTGAAACGACTCTGCCTATAAGCATACTGACAATCCACAGGATTAATGGTGCAGACACGGGCTGAAGCTATCTCGACAGCCTCTATTTCAACTATAAGGTCTTTCACTTCCGAGCCATAGGCTCCTATGTTTTGGACAGCACTTGCTCCCACGTCGCCTGGTATCAGCGACAAGTTCTCAGCTCCATAGCACCCTGCCTTTATGCTGATGTCCACCACGTCATCCCAAAGCATGCCACTGCCACAGGTAAAGCGACACCCCTGCTGACTGTAGTCTTTCATCGCCGAGTGTACTACGATGCCCTTAAAGTCGCGTGTCAGCAGCAGGTTGCTTCCACTGCCAATGACCATCATGGGCATACGGGACCTGTGGAGCACACGTGCTACATGCTGTGCCTCCTCCACGTTGTCATACTCCAAGAAACGACTACACTTGGCCTCAATGCCAAATGTGTTGTGAGCCATCAGACTGTAGTTCCTTTTGTCTTTCATCGTCAGGTTGTCATTTTCTGTAGTTTCCACTTTCCTCCAGAGCGCTTGAACGTCAACTGCATCTCCATACCGTTAGCAATGCCGCGAAGCACGAATATCATGGAGTTGCCTTCCCGGCGTGGCTGCCCGTAGATGATGTTGTATATCATCTTCTTAGGCAACTCGGGAGCAAAAGCCTCCCAAGTGTCTGGCGATATCACTCCTTCCATCTGCGAGAAGTCATCGTCAGGGTCAGGTCCTACGAATTGTATGTTTTCAAACAGGCTCTCGGTCTGGAAGACGGAGTCAGTAGCAAAATGGTGATAGAAGTCTAAAAACGACGAGTTGACAGAGCTGCTGATGGGAATGGTCTGGATGGAAGTAAGCATCCATGTGCCTCTCATACGGTCGAAGATGTGCTGGATGACGGCACCCGTGTTGAAGTATATCATTTCCACCACGGCATGATTGATGCTGGTGTCCTTCACCACCTCCATC
Organism: Prevotella sp.; assembly: GCA_017458125.1. Lineage (GTDB taxonomy): Bacteria > Bacteroidota > Bacteroidia > Bacteroidales > Bacteroidaceae > Prevotella. The sequence continues at coordinate 30,034 of JAFTGB010000025.1, read as the reverse complement.
TGTCGTTCGCTATTGAAAAGCAGCGTATAGTAGTCCTGCCTCATGAAGTAACGCTCTGTCTTCCACTGTTTTTTTTCTATCAACTCAACCTTTTGTCCGTTGATTTTCTTCAACGGAAACATGATGCGTTCCCGTTGCAGGTTCTTGTTGGCAGCAAAGTTGAAGAAGAAGTCATCGAAGAGTTCGTCAGCGGCCTTAGGCATAGGAATGTCCGCATAAGGATCATTGGCCGAAACGATGGAATCGGCAGCCGTCGAGTCGGCTGTTGCTGTCGAGTCAGCAGCCACGTCATCCCCACCCTGTCCGGACTTGTTGCCTCCGCAACCCGTCAGCAGGCTGATAAAGAATAAAGCTGCTAAATACCGTTTCATTGTTGATTCTCTCAAAACGAGGCAAAGGTACAAATAAAAGAGAACAAAACCAAAAGAATTTCGATAATTCTTTTGGTTTTGTTCTGCTGATGTTTCCTTCCGACTTTCTTCCTGTCAGAACGAGTAAGTCAACGAACACAGCACCTGGTGCCTGTTGTCCTTTACGCGTGCTGCCTTGCACTCATTGACAAGTTTCACGCTCTGTCCTGCTCCGTAGGTGATAAACTCTGCCGATGTACCGTTCATGTAAGGGTAGAAGTCACCGTTGCGCATGCTGTACTGGTAGGCAAAATCAAGTTTGAACTTGTTAAAGACAAAGCCCAGTCCGACAGTAAACCTGTTGGTGTCATGCCAGTTGGTGTAGTCAGTGGTCGATGCCATATAGGTGCCGGGCGAAGAAAGAGTCTGGTCGCGCACGCCCGACTCCTTATACATCGGTGACACATAGTTGTAGCCCGCCCGCAGCGACACGTTGGGGTCTGGCTTGTATTCCACACCAACCTTCACTGTCGACACGCCCTTCAGCGTCTCCTGAGTCAGCCGTTTCATCACACCATCGCTGCTGCTGTTGCTGTAGCTATATCCGTCTATGTCGTATCCGTAGCTTGTAACAGCACGCATGTCCAGCGTTGTATAGTCAGCATACTCATAACCTATGCCCAGTGCAATGTTGTTGCCTATGGTGTGGCCGGCATTGACGCCAAACTTCCATGGCGTATTGAAGCGGAAGTCTGCCGTACTCGACACTTCGCGCACAATGTCATAGACGTCGTAAATGCCAGTGCGGTTATCTGTGGTCAGCCTGTACCAGGTGGGTGTGGCCACCGACGCTCCTATGCGGAATGGCGAATCCTCAATGGGTCTGAAGATGATGCCTGCCTTGACGTCAAATCCCGTTCCCGTAACCTTGTGGTCGTCGCGCATACCGACATAATTCAGCCCCTCGGTGGATGAAAGCAGGTTCTCGCTATATTCCGTATAGCTGTAGTACCGCATATTCTTGATGCCTACTGTCAAGCCCCAGTAGAAGCGGTCGTTGACATTTCCGCTCAGGTTGAAGTCATATTCACCGACATAGCCCGTCTGGGCACGGTTGAACTGATAGTCTGAGGCATCGATAGTGTAGACGTTACCATCTTTGTCGGAAATCATTCCTGACTCCATGTAAAGGTTGTCCACCTGGCTCTCACCCCATCGGGTGTCCAAGTCGCCACGTATGCCCTTGATGGTGGTCTGACGGTTCTGGGACGACCCGTTGATGGCTTCACCGACCACGCTCAACACATGGTTGAAGTTACGGTGCTTGTGGAAGTTGAAGCCAAAGTTCACAAAGCTCTGCTGTCCTGTCCTTGTGGAGAACACCACACCTATCTGGTCAAACGAAGCATTGGTTTTGCTGCCATCCTGGAAAGCCTTTCCGCCCTCCTGCGATACCAGTCCGAACGACGCTGACACCTGATTGCTGCGGAAGAGTCCGATACCTGCAGGGTTCGTGCTCATTGTGGAAATTTCCGCTCCCAAGGCGTCCATGGCTCCGCCCATGCCCACATAGCGTGCCGTTCCGTTCAAGTCTTCCGTGGCCATTTGGGCACCGATGTAGGTGTCCAGATTGACATTGCTCTGGGCTTTCAGCGTAGCCGCCGTCATGGCCATTGCTGCAAACAAATATACTTTCTTCATAGTTTTTGTCTTGAATTATATGAAATCTGATGATACTTGACTTAACGCCGGCCTCCGAAGGAGCGTCCACCTGAGACGGAACGTCCTCCGCCACCGCCGAAACTGCCGCCACCGCTGCTTCGGCCTCCACCGAACGACGATCCAGAATAGCCACGTGTCGACGGCATGCTGCCAAACGAGCGGTTGCTGTAACTCGAACTGCGTCCGCCGTCTATGCGGGTTCCGAAGGTGCGTCCTGACGAATAGGTTGTCCTGCGTATCGGACGCGAGACCACATAGCGCCCTCCGCCACGCCAGTAGGTGCCGTAGTAGCCCCCGTACCATCCGCGGTAGTGCCAAGGACGATAGTAACCATAGTGCCAAGGCGAGTACCATGTGTGGTAGTAGACCGGGCGGTACCATGGTGAATCCCAGTACCACGGGTCATCCCAGTACCAGTAACTGTAGCTATAACGCCATGGCGACATCCAGCTTCCGTCACGATAGCCCTCCCAATAGGCATCGGCCGGAGTGTAACCTTCAAAGCGGCTCATCCGCTTTGTGTACTTGTAGTCATTATCGTTGACGGTCGTATAGGCAGAGTCAGGATAGACACCTCTTACTGCCGAGAAGTCTATGATGTCATTGCCCGTTGAGTCAATGGGTGTCACTTTAGACCACACTTGGCGGTTGTACTCGTCCACGTTCCGTGAACTCCCCGCGTAATAGGTGTTCTTGGGCATGCCCCAGGTCTCTGCCTCCTTAGCCACATTTTCCTTGGTAGGCACAAAGTACAAATCGTCCTGTGCGGCCATTGGGAGTGGCATGGCTGCCAACAGGAGCAGCGACATTGTCATGTTCTTCATCTTCATCTTTGTATCATGTTAATTGTTCACGTTGCAAATTTACGACGAAATTTACTGCAAATTTAAGGAAAAACCCTAAGAACGGATAGGTTTTTCCCTATTTTTTGTAATTTTGCACTCAAAATTTAACACTATATGAAGTATTTCGAGGTTACATTCACCCTGACGCCCTACTCTACCGATGCCGCCGACCTGTTGGCAGCCTTATCGGCAGAAGCAGGTTTCGAGACCTTTGAAGACACCCCCACGGGTCTGAAAGCCTACGTCCAACAAAGCCTGTTCGACCGTCAAGCCCTTGACTCCTGCATTGCCAGTTTCCCTTTTGAGGCTACACATATTATATATAATATAGGTGAAGCAGAAGACCGCGACTGGAATGAGCCATGGGAGCAGGAGGGTTTCGAGCCCATTGTTATCAGTGGTAAGGGGTTAGTTAGCGGTGAGCGCACTACCCCAAATAACCGTATGATAGTCATCCACGATGGCCGCCACCTGCCGCAAGACATATCTCTCAGCTCCCAGCTCTCAACTCTCAACTCCATCGAAATCGATGCCCGTCAGGCTTTTGGCACCGGTACCCACGAGACCACGCGCATGATTTGCAGTATGCTGCTCGACATGGATTTAACCGGAAAACGAGTCTTGGACTGCGGATGCGGCACCGGCATCTTAGGCATTTGCGCCCTGAAATTGGGAGCCGCCGAATGTACTGCCTACGACATTGACGAGTGGAGCGTGGACAACACACGCCACAATGCCGTCATCAACGGTGTTGACGCCAACCTCACCGCCATGCTCGGCAATGCGACGCTGCTTGATGACATCACCGGCCGCTACGCGTTAGTCATGGCCAACATCAACCGCAACATTCTGCTTCAGGACATGGAGCGCTTTGTCAGCACGATGGAACCCGCCGCCACACTCATCCTCAGCGGTTTCTACGATGCTGACTGTACCCTGCTTCTGGATAAGGCAAAGGCCTTGGGATTGCATCTCGTCATTAAGAAAAACGACGGCGAATGGGCCTGTCTGATGTTACAACGATGATGAAAAGAGGCTTATTGCTAATCGTGCTGTTGGCAGCAACCACCCTGAAGACGGTATGGGCAGGCAACCGCATCTTCACGCCACAAGTGAAATCGCTGACCAGTACGGTCAATGGCGACTGGCTCAACCGTCCCATCATGGCCTTAGGTTCTACTGACAGGCTGATTGTAGGTTTCGACGAACTGTCGCACAACTACCACCGTTTTGTCTACCGGCTGGAACACTGCGAGGCCGACTGGAGCGTCTCTCAGGAGCTTTTTGAGAGTGACTGGCTGGCTGGGTTCAACGACATTCCTATCGACGACTACCAGAACTCCATCAACACCACCGTGCTCTACACCCACTACCAACTCTCCATCCCCAACGAGCGATGCCGACTGAAGATGAGCGGCAACTACCGGCTGACGGTCTACGATGAGGACTGCGGCAACGACGAGGTGCTGCAAGTGGAGTTTTACGTCGTGGAGCCCCTGATGGATGTCGGGCTTACCGTCACCACCAATACCGACATTGACCACAACATGAGTCATCAGCAATTGTCGATGACCGTCAAATACAACGACTTGCGCGTTAACGACCTGGACGAGCAAGTGAAGACCGTCGTGATGCAAAACTGGCGCGAGGACCAGGCTCGCCGCGATGTCCGCCCCAATCTTATCAGCGGAACAGCCCTGAGCTGGGAGCACAACCGCCAGTTCATCTTCGACGCCGGCAACGAGTACCACAAATACGAGATACTGGACGTGAGCCATCCTACCATGGGCATTGACCACATCGAGTGGACGGGCACCCACTACGAGGTCTATCCTTTTGCCTCCATCGTGCGTCGTAACTACCTCACCGACGTCGATGCTGACGGTGCTTTCTGCATTCGCAACAGCGACAACACGGAAATTGACTATACCTGCGACTACGTTTGGGTCAACTACACCCTGCAAGCTCCTTACCAAGGCGACATCTATATAGACGGACACTGGACAACGGACAGCGAGCGCGACCATTACCTGATGGCATACGACGGCACAACCTCAACCTATTATGCCCGTCTGATGCAGAAGCAGGGATATTACTCCTACCAATACGTTACAGCACAAGGGGGCGTACCCTTGTCGGAGGGCAGCTTCTATCAGACCGAGAACCGCTATCAGGCTCTGGTTTATTACAAGGGAACGGGCGAGCGCACCTGGCGCCTGGTGGGCTACCGTGGCGTAGAGTTCCGGTAGTCGGCCGGTGTCTTCCGGTAGTGATGGTAGAAACTGGCTATGAAGTAGTTGGGCGACACGAACCGGCACTCCTCGGCCACCTGCTCCACGGTCAGCGTCGTCTCCAGCAACATGGCAGCAGCCTCCTGAAGTCTCAGCCGCTCCACCAACTGACGCGGGTTCTTATACAGGTTCGTTGACAGCTGCCGGTATAGCGTCTGCACATCCATGCCCGACACGTCTGCCAGCTGTCGCATAGTGATGGAGCCTCGTTGGTTCATGTTCATATAAGGCACTATCTTCACCATCGCGTTCTCAAACGCTTTCTCATCCTCGCTTTTGGTTTCCAGTCCGTTGCTGATGTTGCTGGTAAAGGGGGTTAGCACCTCGCCGTTCAACGACCCGCAACGGTCGGCAAAGCTACGGACACGTTTCAGAATCTCGTTATCCTCGTTGTTGCGCAGCATCCTTAGACGTGTGTTGCGGTAGAACCAAATGACATTGGCAGCCGCCAACAGAGCCAGCAACGAGGTCAGCAGGATGTAGATGCCTGTAGAACGCCACCACGGCTCCTCCACGTTGACTACCCACACAAAAGGCTCCTGCGGCCAGATGTCTGGCGACATGGATGCCTGCAGCTCCACCTCATACCGTCCTGTTCCCAATCCCATCATGGGCAGGTGCAGCAGTCCCTTGCCGTCCACCATGCCCTCAACGCTGGTGTACGACACGGTGTGCCAGCCGTTATACATGCCTTTCACCCGGAAGCGGTAGTAGGTCTGCAACGGACGGAAGTAGTTCAGTCCCGAGAAGGTCAGCACCAGCGAGTTCTGGTCATAGTCGATGCTGAATTCCCGTGTACGCGTGATGGCCTTCTCCAGTATCACCCTCCCGTCGTGTTCTTCGCCGGGTTTCACCACACGCCCGTTGACAGAGAGGCTGATGAGTTTCGGATAGAGTACGAACTTGGCTATGGAGTCCATGCTGAACTTGCCCGGGTTGAACTTGACCACATGGTCCAGCGACTGCATGACGATGCTGCCGTCAGCCAACTTCATTGCCCGGCCGTTGACGAACGACTCGTTAGGAACATTGTCATAGGCTACGTAGGTCTCCATATGGGCAACCTCGCCGTTGCGTATAAAGAGGTGGCAAATGCCGAAACTGGTACCAATCCAGATGTCGTGGTTATTGTCCTCGACGATGCTGTGCACCATTTCGTTCTGCAGTCCGTCCTTCTTGGTGTAGACGCGCGGCAGCCTGCTGCCCGGCTTCATCACCTCCAGCCCACTGTAGGTGCCCGTCCACACCCATCCGCGGCTGTCGCGGAAACGGCAGTTGACATGGCGGGGCAAGGTCTCCGTCTGCTTCAGCGAGTGCTCGTAAAGCATGGCTCCGTACTGTCGGGCTTCCTCCTCGTCCCATGTCCATTTCTCAAAGGGCGACTTGATGGGCTTCGAGTAGAGCAGTCCCCTGCGTTCGGTACCCAGCCACATGCCGCCCTGGCGGTCGAAACATATCGTGTTGACATCAGTCTGCAGGCGGCGGTCCCTCGTCAGTTGCAGCGTCTCGTAGTGCTTGCGCTCGCCCGTCTTCAGGTTGAACGTCCAGTAGCCGAAGGCAGCAGCCACATAGAGGAGGCCTTGGTGGATGGCCATATTGTTCAGGTGGTATGGCGTGCGCATCAGCTCGCGCCACTCTTGTCTTGGCACGTCGAAAGCCAGCAGTACGGCTTCCTCCTTGCCGTTGCGTATCTGGTAGAACGTGTCGCCGTCGGGCAGCAGCACCGACGAGCTGGCATATTTCTGGCGGTCGGCTCCTTGCAGTGCCGCGGCATCGTACAGGTGGCGGCAGTTGGCCATGCTGTAGGCAGCGGCCATGCCGTCGGCATAGAACAGGAAGAAGATGCTGTCCTTATAGACCTCGACATCGTGCAGCTCCGCCTTGCGCAGTACGGGCATCACCTTGCGCTGTCCCACGTTATACATTTTGTTGCCCGAAAGGAACCACATCCGGTTGGTCTGGTCGCCGAACATGTCGTCCACCCTGTGCCGCATGCCTATAGACTTGATGACACTGTCAACGTTGCTGACGAACCGCTCCATGGCCAAGTCTACGCAAGTCACACTCTTCTTGTCCTTGAGCCACAGGTGGTGATAGCGGTCAAAGTACAGGTGGTAATGCCCGTTGTACTTGGGCAGCGTGAAGAAGTCACGGTTCTGAGGGTCTATGTGGGTGAAGGCATCGCCGTCGTAGAAGTTGATGTGACCTATCGTAGACACCACCATGCGTCCCGTTCGCGTACACTTAATGGCCTGCGCACTGTTGTCGGCCAGTCCGTGCGACGAGTCGAAGGTAAAGAAGACGCGCTGCCGCTCGCGCCCCGTCATGCCGCACACCGACAGCAGTAGCATGACCGTTACGCACAGACGGGCTGTCAGCGCCTGGAAGAAGTGGCGGGCGTAGTTGTCCTTCGAGTAGCGCTCCGAACGTTTCCTCGATGCCTCGCCCATGCGTCGGCGTAGTGCGGTGCTGCCGTAAAGCATGGTGACGGCATCGGCCATTCCGTCCAGGAACGCCTGCCTGCGCTCCTTCTTGTAGGGTACCACGAGAGCCACCTCGCTGTCTACCATTTCCGGTATGCCGCCCCGGTCGGTTGTAATCAGCGGCAGTCCGGCGCTCATGCCTTCCAGGACGGTAGTGGGAAAGGGGTCCTCCCATGTGGAGGGTATCACGGCCACGTCGGCCAGGCGCAGGTAGTCGGCCATCTGTTCGTGGCGGACGTAGCCGGTAAAGATGATGCGGTCGCCCATGTCCTTGGCACGCTTCTTTAACTGGTCCACAAAGGGGTTGTCGCCTTTGTCATTGTCAAAGAAGGAGCTGCCCATGACCATGAGCTTGATGTTGTCCTCATCGCTGAACCGGCGCATGGCCTCTATCAGTTCCATGATGCCTTTTTCGGGCACCAGACGCCCGCTGAACGCCATGATGAAGTCGTTTTGGCGGCACCCGATGGCCTCGCGTGTCAGCGAGACAGGACGGGCGAAGGCATCCTGGTCTATGCCGTTATGCACGGTGATGGTCTTGGCGTCAGCCTGGTCAGTACAGGTTACCACACGACTGCGTATATAGTCGGAGACGGTGATAATTCTGGAGGCCATATTGTAGAGGTCGCGACCCTCGGTGGTGTCGCCATTGACGAAATCGTTGTGCAGGTGGTAGACCAGCGGTTCTTCCCTCCTGTCCCTCAACTGCAGGGCATAATGGGGTCTGTTCTCTAATAATATGAGGTCGTAGTGCTCGTTCTTCATCTGTCTTAGGACTTCATGCAGAAAATAGTCTATACTGTAGTGATAGAAAGAGTCGTGACAACGCAACCCGTGCAGGCGTTTGCGCACCCTGGCCCACAGGCTGGACATGTCGACATAGCGGTAGTGGTTGACGTCCGACTGCAGCTCACTGCACGCCGTCACTCCCGGATGCCAGACGCTATACACTGTGATGTCGTGCAGCCGGTGACGGTTGTTGTATTCCAGATAGTGGTCTGTCAGTGTCTCCACAGCCCCGCCCTGCACGGCCGGCACTGGCAGTATGCCCGAGGTTAGTATGGCTATTCTCATGTCGGTTCCGGTTTTGGTTGCAAATTTATGAAAAAAAAATGATACTCATATGCGCTTTGAAAGAAAAACTTGGTAAAATGTTTCAACAGCACTATGGAATTGTATCGGCGACTCGATGGAAAAAGATTAGCCGCAGTGGTAAAAAGCATCAGCGGCGGTAGCGAATTTCATTGCCGACGCTACCGAATTTGATTGGCCGATTTACCAAAACGGATGATACTTTTTGGTACCGCGGGGCATCAAATTCGATAGCGTCAGATATCAAATTTCAACGTCTTAAATATCAAATAGTTAGAAAGGCTTAATTCTTACTTGAAAAGATGCCGTTTTTACTTCAGTTCACGCTCGAAGAACTGGAGGCACTGGCGGTAGAGGTGCTGACGCGTGTTGCCGCCATAGATGCCGTGATTGCGGTTGGTATAGACCAGCTGGCTGAAGTCCTTGTCGGCCTGCACAAGAGCTTCGGTGTACTCAGCAGTATTGCGGAAGTGCACGTTGTCATCGGCCAGACCATGACACAACAGCAGGGCGCCATGTAACTTCTCTGCACGATGGATAGGATTATCGAAGTAGCCCATGGGGTTCTCCTTCGGTGTGCGCATGAAACGCTCCGTGTAGACGGTATCGTAGAACTTCCAGGACGTGGGCGGTGCTATGGCAATGCCGGCACGGAAGACTTCACGGCCCTCCGACATGCTCATCAGCGTGTTGAAGCCTCCGAAGGACCAGCCCCAGATGGCTATGCGCTCCTTGTCGACCCACGGCTGACGGCCTAACCACAGGGCTGCCTCCACTTGGTCGGCAGCTTCTAACTGTCCTAACTTCTGGTAAATGCATTTCTCGAAGTCAGCACCGCGTCCGCCCGTGCCACGGTTGTCCACGCAGACGCAGACAAAACCCTGCTGGCACAGCAGTTGTTCGAGGATGGCTCCCTGACCGGCCATACCGATGTTCCAGACATTCTTTACCTGCTGGCTGCCCGGGCCTCCGTACTGGTACATCACAACAGGGTAACGGCGTGAGGCATTAAATCCTGCGGGTTTCACCACCCATGCGTTGAGCACGACACCCTCGGCCGTAGTCAACTGCATCAACTCGCGCTGGCCTAAGTCGTAAGTTGACAGTGTAGTGACGAGCTGACGGTTGTCTATCAGTGTGGTCAGCACCTTACCTTTATTGTCGCACAGAGCATACTCGGGGGGAGTGTTAAGGTCGCTCCATGTGCGGATAAAATACTTGTAGTTATGACTGAATACGGCAGTATTCCATCCTGCCTTAGGAGTCAGGCATTCCTTCTTGCCGTTGGCGTGGACAACATAGACACGCTGCTCGGTGGCTCCACTCTCGTGGGAGGCGAAATAGGTGTCGCCCGTGGCTTCATCATAGCCATAGACGGTGCTCACCTCGTAGTCGCCGGTATCAACCTGACGCAACAGCTGACCATGATGATTATACAGATAGAGGTGCATCCACCCACTGCGGTCACTGGGTACAAGGATGTGCTGGTCGGTAATGACGATGCCTTCCATGGCTTCCTCGCGGACGTACTTGTCTACTTGCTCCTCTACCACCTGTCTGCACACCGTTGACAGCGGGTTGCACATAAAGATGCGCAGACAGTCCTGATGGCGGTTCAGCGTATAGGCTGCCACCTGAGTGGCATCGCTCGTCATCACTAACCGTGGCACGTAGCCGTCGGCATCGACCGGCAACTGCAACTGGCGGGTTTGTCTGCTGGCTATGTCAAAACTCCACAGGGTAGCCTGGGCGTTCTGCTGGCCCGCTATCGGATATTTGTAGGTGTAGAAGCCGGGATAGTCTGCATACTCGGTACGCTCTGGAGCCAGCCCCTTGAACAGTTGCATGGAATACTGGGGCACCTTGGACTCATCGTAGCGCACCCACACTAACTGCTTGCTGTCGGCGGTAAACACCATGGCGCGGTCATTGCTGAACTCTTCCTCATTGACCCAATCGGGAATGCCGTTGATAATTTCGTTACGCTTGCCGTCTTTTGTAATCTGCACTTCAGCATTGTCGTACAACAACTTGACTATAAAAATGTTATTGTCGCGCACAAAAGCAATCTGCAAACCGTCGGGCGAGAACAAAGGAGTCTGCTGCGGACCATGGTCAGACAGGGGTACAAGGCGATTGTTGCGTATAGTATATATATAATAGGTGGCGGTCAGCGAGTGACGGTAGATGCGCTGCGTATTGGTCTGAACAAGCAGACGACTGCCGTCAGGGCTCAACATGTAGTCGTCAATAGCGTCAAGTTGTGAGCCCTTGGCCGTAGCTACGTCAAAAAGGACGGCTACTTCCTTGCCCGTTTTAAATGAATATTGCACAATGCGGCGACCGTCATCGCTCAGCTGTGTGTACGTCTCACCGTCAGGCATAGTCCTGACTGCAGCCATTGACGCCGCACGGAAGGTGCCGTCTGTAATCTGTTTCAGTTGCAGTTTGTTTCCTGCTACTGATGCCAAGGCCAGCAGCAAGGAGACAACCACGAGTCCTGTTCTCTTCATATTAGTAATGGATTATAGTTTATTGTTTACGTATCACGATGGACTTGAACCAGTCCTTCAGGTAGCCTTTGAACTGGTTCTGCGAATCGCAAACCAGCAAAAGCAGACGGCTTCCGTCAGTCAACGTGGGACCGGCGCAGATGCCTTCATAGTTGGCAAAGCTGCGGGCAGTCAGATTGAGGCGCGTCCGAAACTCCGTCAACAGCTGCTTGCGAAGCAGTTCTCCAGGCTGTTGCAGCGAGGGATTGACAAGGTATAGGCGCACATGGACAAAGGAGCCGATGTTGTTGGCAGGCTTTCTGACTTCACGTTCCAGCATGACGATGCGCCCGTCGCCCAAAGCAGCCATGCCGCTGAGCCCGAGCATGCTCATGCCTTTCTCGCCTTTAACCTCCGTGGAGTCCGTCTCGTACCAGTATTGCTCACGGGGTTGCAGGTCGTCGCCGAAGCTCTGCAAGCGCAGACGGTTCTTGACTTTACGGTGTATGGTGGGCTTCCGCCCATCAGCCCGCAGCGTGTTCTCGGAGGTTGTCCAGAAACGATGGGCTACAGCATCGTATGTCAGTGCCTCGAAACCGCTATTGCTATAGGCCGTCTTGAAAATCTCCGGAATGGCCAGTTTCCTTCCTGTCAGCTGTCCTTCCATGGTGTATTCAACAATCTGTCCGTCAGCCTCACCGCTGACAAATACGGTATTGGCTGACGGAAAGTAGCAAATGCCCTCCTCGTCACGGTTAGGCTTTCCGCTGGTCATGCACGAATCGGCACGCACGGAAAGTATTTCACCCGTCAGGGAGTCGGTGTCAATGGTCATCGGGATAAATCCTGCTGTCAGCGACTTGTCGTTGACAACAGCATAGCGGGAACCGCCCAGCCACGTGATGCCACTGTAATTGCCTGCTGGCACCGTCTTAGGAAACGCTCGCTGAGGGTTAAGCCTCACTTGCTGGGCATGGTTAGCCGCAGACAGAAGAAGCAGAACTGACAGGAGTACGAGCGAGCGCGTGTTCATAAGCAGAAAGCTGTTAGCGCAACGGACGGATGGCAAAGGTGAAGTCGTAGGGCTGCAGCGGCAGCATGTAAGGCTTCAAAGGCCAGGCTCCCCAAGAGGTGACACAGCCCAGTCCCATCTGTCGCTGCTGGATGTGCACCAGAGTGAGCTGTCTTTCCTTCAGGTCACCACTATGCTGTCCCCAGCGGTGCTCCTTGACGGCACCGGCATCGAGGTCGTCCACCAAATAGGGCAAGGCAGCGCACTCGAAGGGTGCATTGCTATAGAACGAGAGTCCACGCTGCCCGTCAGTGACTTCAAACCAGCGTACATCCGTATGGTTGCCGCTCTCCTGCGGACGAACGTATGGGAAATACTGCTCGCCGACAGGTGACTCATAGATGCCAATGAACTCGCTGCTATTGCGGTCAATATAGTTCTCGTGAGGGCCACGGCCATAATATTTGACACAGTCATACGCTGCCGGCATCTGCAACTGCATGCCATAGCGGAAGAGCCACTGGTCTTTGACGTCCTGCTTAGGCTGAAGCTGCTGACGGATGATGACCTCGCCGGAGGCCTGCAAAGTATAGGTCATGGTGAGTACAGCCATAGGCAGTTCAAGATTGGCAACGATGCTGTTGCCGTTGACGGCACAGGAGGTGACCTTCATCTGAGGCGACTTCCATGCAGCAAAACGCTGCTGGAACCTGGCACCGTAGTCATTGTCTGTCGGAGCACGCCAGAACTCGGGCGTAATGCTCTGACGGTCCAAAAGCATGGGGTTGCCGTCGACGTCTAAGTAGTCGATGAGTCCTGTTTGCTTGCCTACGGTCATCGTTGTGCCTTGGGCTGAGAGTTTGATGTAGCTCTTGGTCTCCTCGGTCTCAACCTTTACCTGCTGAGTGGCTAACGAGGGGAAGGAATAGGGCTTGACGACAAACTGCTGACGCTCGCCAGTCTCGAACAGGAAATTCAACGTTACTTCTTGGCTGCCGGAAAATTCCTGCAGCTTACTCCTCAGCTGGGTTATCCCATACTCTTTCCGCTCCTGCGGCTTCAGCTCATGAATAGGAAGCGTGTACGTGCCCACTGTCTGACCATCAGCCTTCATCTCAAAGGTCAGCATCAGTTCTCGGAGCGTTTTGAAGAAATACTCGTTATACACCTCGAAGCGCCCTTCCTTCAGGTTCAGGTCTTTCACCCAGATGTTCTGATACCAGTACTGCACCTCGTAGGCATGCGGATTCAGCCGACGGTCAGGAGCTATGATGCCGTTGCAGTTGAAGTTGTAGTCGCTGGCTGGGTAGCGCCCGTAGTCGCCGCCATAGGTAAAGATCTCGCGGCCCGTGACGGGACTCTTGTCGCGCAAAGCCTGGTCGACGAAGTCCCAGATGAAACCACCCTGGTATTTGGGATATTTGCGGATGAGTTCCCAGTATTCCTTAAAGCCGCCCATCGAATTGCCCATAGCATGGGCATATTCACACTGTATCAGCGGGCGGGGGTTGTCGCCCTGGGCATATTGCTCACAATGCTTGTAATCGTAATACATCGGGCAGAAGATGTCTGTCTTGCCATGTTGACCTGCCTGCTCATACTGTACGGGACGGGACGTGTCCACGGACTTAATCCACTCGTACACATGCTCGAAGTTAGGACCATAGCCAGCCTCGTTGCCCATACTCCAGACAATGATACAGGGATGGTTGCGCAGTAAGAGCACGTTACCCTGGTTGCGCTCCAGGTGCATCAGGCGGAAATCGTCACGCTTGGCCAGTGTCTTCTCCTTGTAACCCATGCCGTGACTCTCTAAGTTGGCCTCGGCTACGACATAGAGTCCTGCCGAGTCGCACAGCTCATACCAACGTGGATCGTCAGGATAATGCGACGTGCGCACAGCATTGATGTTGAGCTGCTTCATAATTCTGATGTCCTGTCGCATACGGTCTACGCTCATGACGTAGCCACCGTCAGGGTCCAGTTCGTGACGGTCTACACCCTTAATGAGTATAGGCTGGCCGTTAACCAGCAACTGGCCACCCTTGATTTCCACATGACGGAAACCTACTCGCTGGCAGATGACTTCCTGGAGCTTGCCACCCTTCTTGACATTAATGATTAAGGTATAGAGATACGGTGTCTCTGCCGTCCATGCCTTCACACCGTCAATAGTCTGCTGCAATCCGCTACCTACCACCTTTCCGTCGGCATCTTCCATACGGGCCTCGACGGTGAGTCCCGAACCGGTCTTAACATCAACGGAGAGCAAGCCCTTGCCATCCTGCCAGTCCTGACGAATAACAATGTCTTCCACATGAGTGCGCGGACGGGCATAGAGATAGACTTCGCGTGCGATACCCGTAAAGCGCCAGAAATCCTGGTCTTCAAGATAAGAGCCGTCGCACCATCGCATCACCTGCATGGCAATCAGGTTCTTACCCGTCTTCACGTACTTGGTAATGTCAAACTCGGCAGCCATCTTGGAGTCCTCGCTATAGCCTACATAGCGGCCATTGACCCAAACCTTCAGGTTGCTGGTGGCCGAACCGACATGGAACAGCACTTGTTGGCCGCGCCAATCGGCGGGAAGCGTAAACTCACGGCGATAGGAACCGGTATAGTTCTCTGTCTCGCCAATGTAGGGCGGATTATTGTCAAAGGTGGTAGCCCACGCATAACCTATATTCTTGTAGATGCGATCACCATGACCGTTCAACTCAAAGAGTCCGGGAACCGGAAACTCCTCCCATGCCGAGTCATCATAGTTGGTACGGAAGAAGCCCGCAGGAGCATCCTGATGGTTCTTTACAAAATGGAAACGCCACAGGCCCTCCATAGACAGATAGCGGGCTGACTGTGACTTCTGTCCCTTTCTGGCCAAGGCCTCACTCTCGTAGGCAAAGAAGTTGGCACGTCGTGCCTCACGATTCTGCTGGTTTACCAGCGGATTGGACCACTCAGGAACATCAACTGCCTGCACATGAGTACAGGCAGCCAATAATAGCATAAGCAACAAATGTTTCATGATGATTTCAGTTATCGGATTCTATCAGCTGCACGCACCAACTTCTCATCGGCAATGACACCTCTTCGTGCCAGAAAACAAAGTATGGCTGCTATCAGAGGTAGACACGCCGTAAGAGGAAGAGCTTCGGGAAGTTTGCCCTGATGGATGAGCACTGCCAGCACGACGTACCAAGCCAGATTGGCCAGCACTCCCACCAGGCAAAGCGATGCCTGGCGTTTGCGATGCTTATACAGGAAAATGGTGTAAAGGCAGATGGCCGAAGCAAACATTTGAATGAAGAACAACGGCCAGGCAAGGAAGTGCACCATACCTACGATGACAGCTGCCAGCAGGAACAGCGTTTGTTTGCGTTGTATCATGGCTCAGGCATGTTCTTCTTCAACAGGAGCCAACTGAGGGTCACGCCAATAAATCTTGTCTTCCACAAACTCCTGAGTAGCCAGCAGCGAGGGTTTGGGCAGTTTCTCGTAATAGCGGGATATCTCTATCTGTTCGCGATTCTCAAACACCTCTTCTAAGGAATCGTTGTAGGATGCGAACTCGGCCAGCTTCTTGCTCAGGTCTTCTTTAATCTGAACACTAATCTGGTTGGCGCGCTTCGAGATGATTGCTACACTCTCATAGATGTTACCTGTATCCTTACACAGGTCCATAATGTTGCGGGTGACCGTATTCACCGGTGCTTTTGACTTTTTGTAATCCATTTATTTTATGTTAATTCTAAATTCTTCTATTCTTAATCGCGCAGCGACAACACTAATCTTAACTCTTCATTCTTAAATCCTTCAGTCTCCAGTAATCTTCTTGCAGCGGGCTATGTACTTTTCTGCCGTCTTGCATTCGCTTGACTCCGGAAACTCGTTCAGAAAACCGTAACACTCATCCTCGGCTTCACGGAAGCGCTCCACACGCTTCTCCTCCGAACTGTTGTTGGCCAGTTCGTACTTGCTCTTCATGATGAGAATGGAGAATTTTTCACGCATGCTGGTGTAGGGATAGGCCTTCAGGGCATTCTGAGCAGTGATGATGCACGACTCGTAGTTCGACTCCGTATTGGCGTTGATGTTGCCGAAATATCCGCCTAAGTGGTAATACAGCTCCGCAGACAAATACTCCTTCATAACCAGATTGTCCTGCAGGATAAACAACCGCTGTTGGGCCGTCTCACGCAGTGGAGAGTCGGGATAGAAATCCATAAAGTTCTGGTAGGCATTGATGGCACCCACCGTGGCCGTCTGGTCCAAACGGGGGTCAGGCATGCTCTGGAATAGAGACTGGCCGACGTAGAATGAGGCCTGTTCGGCAAAGTCGCCCTTGGGATAGCTGGAGAAATACTTACGGAAGGTGGCACTGGCAGCCTCGAAGTCTCTGTTGCCATATTGCGCCATGCCAAGCATGTATAGGCTCTCCTGAGCTGTCGTCCTGCCTTTCTGGAGGGTAACGAGTTCTGAGAGCAGCGAGACGGCCTGCGAGAACTTGCCCATGGCAAAGCACTCCTTGGCATATTCGTATTTGTAGGAATTGTCAGCCGACTTGAAAACATTATTGAACTGAGTGGCACATCCTGACAACAGGATGACCAACAAGAGGGCCAAACCACAGTTTCTATTCATCACATATTAATTTTGGAGTGCAAAAGTACGCATTTTCCACTGAAAAGCAAAGGATTTTTATAAAAATTATCAATTAGCAATGGCCAATTATCATTTATTTTGTACTTTTGCAGGCCATGAACTTCAAATTAACATCAAAATACAAACCTACGGGCGACCAGCCAGAGGCTATCCGCCAACTCACGGACGGCCTGCTGCGGGGTGACAAAGCACAGGTGCTGTTAGGTGTGACTGGCTCCGGCAAGACATTCACCGTGGCCAACGTCATTGCCAACGTGAACCGCCCCACCCTCATCCTGTCGCACAACAAGACACTGGCAGCTCAGCTGTATGAGGAAATGAAAGGTTTCTTTCCCGAAAACGCCGTAGAGTATTATGTCAGCTATTATGACTACTATCAACCTGAAGCCTATCTGCCCACTACGGACACGTATATAGAAAAAGACCTGGCTATCAACGAAGAGATAGACCGTCTGCGTCTGCGTGCCGTAAGCAGTTTGATGTCAGGGAGGAAGGACGTTGTTGTTGTATCATCCATTTCATGCATCTACGGCATGGGAAGCCCGATGGCTCTTAATGAGAACATCATTGAAATACATCGCGGACAAATTCTCGACCGCAACGTACTGTTAAGAAAATTAGTATCTGCTCTTTACGTCCGTAACGACATTGAACTGAAACGGGGCACATTCAGGGTGAAAGGCGACACGGTAGACATTGCCATGGCCTACAACGAGACGGTGCTGCGCGTAACGTTCTGGGACGACGAGATAGACTCCATTGAGGAACTGGATGCCATAACCCTGCAACGCGTGACCGCTCACGATGCCTACAAGCTGTACCCCGCCAACCTTTTCATGACCACCCAGGAGCAAACCAACATGGCCATCCGCCAGATACAGGACGATTTGGTGAAACAGGTGGCTTTCTTCGAGGAGCAGGGTGACAGCATCAAAGCCCAGCGCATCAAGGAGCGTGTGGAGTACGACATGGAGATGATCAAGGAGTTAGGGCATTGCTCGGGCATAGAAAACTACTCACGCTACTTTGACGGGCGGCAAGCAGGCGAAAGGCCTTACTGCCTGCTTGACTTCTTCCCCGACGACTTTCTCATGATTATCGATGAGAGCCATGTGTCAGTACCGCAGATTGGTGCCATGTACGGTGGTGACAGGGCCAGGAAGACCAATCTGGTGGAATATGGGTTCCGCCTGCCTGCAGCCTTTGACAACCGCCCGCTGACCTTCGATGAATTCAAGCAGATGACCCATCAGACCATCTACGTCTCAGCCACTCCTGCCGACTATGAGCTGCAGGAGGCCGAAGGCATCGTGGTGGAACAGGTCATACGCCCCACAGGACTGCTTGACCCAGAGATTGAGGTACGCCCTACGGAAAATCAGATAGACGACCTGATGGAGGAGATTGTGCAGCGTACGGAACGGAAAGAGCGCGTGCTCATAACCACGCTGACCAAGCGCATGGCCGAGGAATTGTCGGAATACCTGCTGAACCACGGCGTGCAGACGGCTTACATACACAGTGAGGTGACCACGCTGGAGCGTGTAAAGATACTGGAGAATCTTAGAAACGGCACTTTCGACGTGCTGGTGGGTGTCAACCTGCTGCGCGAGGGCCTGGACTTGCCCGAAGTGTCGTTAGTGGCCATCCTCGATGCCGACAAAGAAGGCTTCCTGCGCTCACACCGCAGCTTGACGCAGACGGCAGGCCGTGCTGCCCGTAATGTGAACGGCAAAGTCATCATGTATGCCGACACCATCACCGCCTCCATGCAACTCACCATTGACGAGACCTTGCGCCGCCGCACCAAACAGCTGAAGTACAACGAGGAACACGGCATCACTCCGAAGCAGATAGTCAAGGCCCTGAACACCTCGCTCACCATCGGCGACTCCAGCGATGCCAAGGAACTGCAGCGTGCCACCTTCGGCACTCAACGCTCAACGCTCAACGCTCAACGCTCAACTGACGCTGGTGCCTTCGCTGCTGACCCCATCATTGAGCGCATGACGCGGCCACAGCTGGAGAAGAGTATTGCCGAGACCACACGCCTGATGAAGGATGCTGCCAAGAAACTTGACTTCCTGCAGGCAGCCCAGTACAGGGACGAGATACTGCGCTTGCAGAAAGAGCTGGAACTTAAATAAAATTAAAAATTAAAGATTAAAGACTAAAATTCTATGCTTATGACGAATAATATTCGTACTTTTGCAGGAAAAACCAACAAATAAAGAGACACAACCCATGATGAAAAAGACTCTGATAACCGTTCTGGCTCTTATTCCGCTGTCGATGTGGGCACAGGACAACACCTGGGAGCGCCCTGAAGAAGAGGAGCAGGAAGCAGTAGAGGAAGCAAAGGTCAACCCCGACCAGAAATACCTCAGGGGAGCCGTCCCCGTAGTAGGCGGCAAAGTGGTCTTCAGCAAGACCATCGAGGCCCCGGGCAAGTCGGCAGCCCAGATATACGACATCCTGAAACAGTATTTGGAGAAGATGACCACTGAGAAGAACCAGATTCGCGGCATGGTGGTCAAGACGGACGCTGACAAGCACCAGTTAGGTGCGAGCTACGAGGAATGGCTGGTGTTCAAAAAGACCGCCATTGTGTTAGACCGCACGCGCCTCTACTACGTCATTGAGGCAGACTGCCAGGACGGCAAGGTGGACGTCATGATGAACCGCATCCACTACCTTTACGAGGAGAACCGCTCTCCGCAGCGCTTGAAGGCTGAGGAGTGGATAGTCGACGATGAAGCCGTCAACAAGAAGAACACCAGGCTGTTGCCCTTCACCGGCAAATTCCGCCGCAAGACTATTGACCGCAAGGATTTTTTGTTCAACAAGTTTGAAATGCTGCTGAAATGAACGTCAACGTGATACGCAACTGGCTGAACATCATCTTCATGGTGGGAGCCGTGGTCGGGCTTGTCTTCTACTTCACCGGGCATAAGGACACGGGCATCTACATCATACTCGTCTCCATGGTCGTCAAGTTTGCCGAGGCCTCATTGAGAATGTTCAAGGTATGATGAAAAAGCCACTCGTACTCCTGCTGTTCGCCCTCTGCACAGCTGCACTTGACGCCCAGGTCTACAACGAACTGGACGGCAGTGGCAACATACGCCAGTACAACGAGAATGGCAGCAACGGCAACTTCAACCCCAACCGCCGTGACTCGGTAAAGGAGAACAAGGAGGTCCCCATAGGACTCAAGGCATGGACCATTGACCGGCGCTTCGGCGACATCCGCCCTGCCTCATTAGACACCGTGTCGCACCTCTACCAGAACACCATCTACAATACGGGCATCTACGGCCAGTACAACACGTTGGGCACCAACTTCACGGCACGCGAGAACCGCATATTTGCCGACCGCCCTGAACACTCAGAGTTCTTCTTCACGCAGCCTTACAGCTTCACTTACAAGGAACCGGACGACTTCCTGTTTCTCAACACGTTGTCGCCCTATACCCACCTCACTTACGAGACTTGCGGCGACAAGCAGAACGGTGAAGACCACCTGGATGCCAAGTTCGCCGTCAACGTGAACAAGCGGTTTGGCGTGGGGTTCGATTTGGATTACCACTACGCGTTGGGTTATTATGACAACCAGAATTTCTCCAACTTCCGTACCACCCTGTTCAGCTCCTACCGTGGTGACAAGTACCAGATGCACTTCATCGGCTCACTCTACCACCAGAAAGCCACCGAGAGCGGAGGTATAGTCAACGACCTCTACGTCACCCACCCAGAATCCTCCGATGAGCAGTACACCGAGAACGAGATACCTACCGTGCTTTCGCACAACTGGAACCGCAACAACTCGCAGCACCTGCTGTTCACCCAGCGCTACAACTTAGGGTTTTACCGCAAGGTGAAGATGAGCGACGACGAAATCAAAGCCCGCCAGTTTGCCCGGAAGTCGGCAGAGAAGAAAGCAGCCAAGGAGAATGCTGACACCAAGCGTCCCTCCGGGCGCAAAGACGGAGCCGTAGCAGGCGACGGGCCCAAGGGGCGTCCTGACAATGCTAAGATTGCCGGCGACGAGCCAGCCTCCGAGCAGACTGCTGAAGGCGGCAACCGAGTCAAGGTGAGCTCACATGAAATGGCCGACAGCCTGATAGCCGACAAGGCACGCCAGGACTCTATTGACGCCACGATGAAGAACGAATATGTCCCCGTGACCAGCTTCATCCACACCCTCGACATCAACAACCACAGCCGCATCTACCAGGCTTACGAGGCCCCCTACGACTACTACGGCAAAACGTACTATGCACTGAACGACGAACAGGCATACAGTGCGGATTCCATCTACGACAAGAACAAGTACCTGAGTGTCAAGAACACCTTTGCCATAGCTCTGCTCGAAGGATTCAACAAATACATGAAAGCGGGGCTGAAAGCATTCGTGGCACACGAGTACCGCAGCTACCAGATGCCCGACCTGACGGGTGACTCCATAGCCTACTACATGAACAAGTATACCAGCAACGGACTCACCGTAGGCGGACAGATAACGAAGACGCAGGGCAAAACGCTACACTTCAACCTCTACGGAGAGGTGGGACTGTCAGGAATAACCGCCGGCGGCATCAAGCTCGACTTCAGCACCGACGTCAACTTCCCGCTTTTCGGCGACACCGTGCAACTGGCAGCCAAAGCCTTCTTCCACCGCCTTGTGCCCAGCTATTTCCATGAGAACTACCACTCCAAGCACCTCTGGTGGAGTCACTCCTTGGACAAGGAGACACGCACGCGCATAGAAGGCATCTTCAGCTATCGCAAGACCAACACCCGGCTGCGTGTGGCTGTGGAGGAGATACAGAACTACACCTACTTCGGCATGAGCTACGACGTTGACAAGCAAAGCTACGACCGTAGCAGTCTGACGGCTGACGTCTATCAGGAGAGCGGCAACATCAATGTGCTGACTGCTCAGCTCTTCCAGACCTTCCAGCTGGGCATTCTCAACTGGGAGAACGTCGTCACCTACCAGAACAGCAGCAACAAGAACGTGCTGCCGCTACCTGCCCTGAACGTGTTCTCCAACCTGTTTCTGAAGTTCAAGATTGCCCGCGTGCTGAGCGTGGAGCTGGGTGGCTGTGTCACCTTCTTCACCAAGTACGAAGCTCCCGACTATGTTCCTATGCTCAACCAGTTTGCTGTCCAGCGCAATGCTGACAGCCGTATTGAGCTGGGCGGATATCCCTTCGTGGACGTCTATGCCAACATGCACCTGAAGCGTGCACGCTTCTTCCTGGCCATGAGCCACGTCAATGCCGGTTCGGGCAGCAGAATGCAATTCCTGACCCCTCACTACCCGATGAACAACCGCATACTGCGCTTCGGAGTGTCGTGGAACTTCTTCAACTAAGAGATTTTTAAGAGACAAGAAGCCAAGTGACAAGAAGCAAGAGAAACTATGATGACGCAGAATCCTTCGCTTGACCTGGTGGAGTTTGTGGAGACCCAGATACTGCCACAGTATGCCCAGTTTGACCGTGCCCACAACATGGAGCATGCCACACGGGTCATACGGCGCTCGCTGGACCTGGCACGCCGGATTGGTGCTGACCTCAACATGGCCTACACCATTGCCGCCTACCACGACTTAGGACTCTCAGGCCCCCGTGCCATCCACCACCTGACGAGCGGCAAGATACTGACACAGGACGCACGGCTGAAGCGGTGGTTCAATGCCGACCAGCTGAAGGTGATGAGGGAGGCCGTGGAGGACCACCGTGCCTCGGCATCGCGGGTGCCGCGCAGCATCTACGGCAAGATAGTAGCCGAGGCCGACCGTGACCTTGACCCGGAGACCGTCATCCGCCGCACCATCCAGTTCGGACTCTCCAACTACCCCGAAATGAACAGCGAGGGACACTGGCAACGCTTCATGCAGCACATGGACGAGAAATACAGTGTCAACGGCTACATCCGTCTCTGGATACAAGGCTCGGACAACGAGCGTGCCCTGAACACGCTGCGCAGCCTGATAGCCCAGCCCTTGAAGATGCGCGAGGTCTTCACCCGCATTTTCAAGGAGGAAACCACGAAATAAGACCCCTTTACTGCCATGACTACTACCGCTGTCAAAAAGAACTCACCGCGTGCCTGGCTGTTGGCTGCCCGCCCCAAGACGCTCACCGGAGCTGCCGTACCCGTAATGATCGGCTGTGCATTAGCATGGACGGATATCCGTCTGTCGGACACCGATGTCTTCAGCTGGACAGCAGCAGTGCTGTGCCTGTTCTTCGCACTCATCATGCAGATAGATGCCAACTTCGTCAACGACTTCTTTGACTACGTCCGCGGCAACGATGACGAGAGCACGCGGTTAGGACCATTGAGGGCTTGCACACAGGGATGGGTAAGCGTGGGGGCCATGAAGGAGGCCATAGCGACAACCACGGTGGTGGCCTGTCTGGCAGGACTGCCGTTAGTGCTTTACGGCGGGTTGGAGATGATACTGGTAGGACTGGTGTGCGTAGTCTTCTGCTTCCTCTATACCACCCACCTGTCTTACCTGGGGCTGGGCGACCTGCTGGTGCTGCTGTTCTTCGGCATCGTGCCCGTATGCTGCACCTATTATGTTCAGCTGCAAACGCTGACGTGGCAAGTGTTTCTGGCCTCGGTGGCTTGCGGCCTCGTCATTGACGGGCTGCTCATCGTCAACAACTACCGCGACCGCTATAACGACGAGCGCGACGAGAAGCGGACCCTCGTGGTGCGCATCGGCAGCGAGGCTACCGAGTGGCTCTATCTCGCGCTGGGCATCGCGGCATGCCTCATTGGGGTGGTGTTCTGGTTGAACGGCCATGTGCTGGCCTTCGTGCTGCCTTTCCTCTATCTGCTGCTGCACTTCTACACGTGGATTAAGATGCGCCGCATCAACTACGACCGGCGGCTGAACGAATGCTTAGGCGAGACGGCCCGCAACATGTTCGTCTACGGGCTCCTGGTGAGCATAGGTCTGCTGATTATCTAAGCATTATTTTTTTACTGAACATAAATAATTTTGTCCCAGTTATTTTTATCGGCACTACAGGTAATAGTAGTAGATGGCGATGCCTGCCGCTATGAGCACGATGGTGACAATGCTCTTGATGAGGCACGAGGCCACCTTCTTCACCACTACGAATCCGATGATAATCAAGGCCAGAATGGCCAGATAAGAGGTTAAGTTTTCCATTTCTATATATTTAATTGTCAACTGTCAACTCTCCCACGAGCTCTGCTCGCTTAGACCTTCAGGTCAAAGAACTTTCAACCCTTAAACAAGTGCCTGAACATGGCAGGGATGGGCGTCTCAAACTCCATGGGCTGGCGCGTAATGGGATGATAGAAACACAGCAGGAAGGCATGCAGGCAAAGCCGATGCAGCGGGTCGTCGCCATTGCCGTACTTGGTGTCGCCGCAAACAGGATGGCCCATGTCGGCAGCATGCACGCGAATCTGGTTCTTACGCCCCGTCTCCAACTTGAACTCCACCAGCGAATGCTCCGTGGTGCGGTCAAGCGTAAAAAAGTGAGTGACAGCCAGTTTCCCACCGTTATCTACAGGACTGCTATAGGTCACGTAGGCCTTGTTGTCCTTCAGCCAGTTCCGTATCGTACCCTCGTCCTGCTCCATCTCGCCAGACAGCACTGCCACGTAGCGGCGGTCGTACACTATCTCGTGCCAGTTGTGCTCCAGTGCCTGCTCGGTGTCCATGTCTTTGGCATACACCATCAGCCCTGACGTGTCCCTGTCCAGACGGTGCACCACATGCGCCGTGCAGTTCTGACGGCTTTTCTTGAAGTAGTCGTCCAGCACCTGCTTCACGTTCAGCGTGGAGTGGCCTGCCGCCATCGAGAGGATGCCCGGCTGCTTCTCAACCACTATCAGCCAGCGGTCCTCGTACACTATCTTCACGTAGCGCGAGCGGAAGGGCTGCTGGTTGCGCTTCGTCTTCGAGACGGCCACCTTCATGCCCGGCTTCAGCGGGTAGTCAAACTGCGTCACCGTCTTGCCGTTCACCCTGATGCCCTGCCCCTGCAGGGTCTGCTTAATCTTGGTGCGCGTCTGGTGTACGTTCGCCAGCAGGAACTCCAGCAGCGGCTGTTCCTCACTGACCGTCAAATGTTCGTAATCGCCCTGTGCATTCGTATTATATCTCATATTGCTTTCATTGACTTACCTCTTGCCTCTTAATTTTGCCACAAAGTTACGGCTATTTTTCGAGACCGCCAAATTTTCAGGCGCGAATTCCGCCCATTTTCGCAAACGCCACATAGCGGCTTGCAGCCCAGACTGGGAGACTCGCTTAATCGTCGCATTGTAACAATGTAACAATGTAACATTGTAACATTAAGCACATGCCGACATGCAGCGTACTATGATTATAAATATATAATAATTATAATTATTATATATTCTGATAGCATAGCGGGACGAAAATGGAAAATCCTTAATGTTACATTGTTACAAAGTTACAATGTTACACTCCGTAAAGACAGCCCGCCATAGACGAGCCGTAATCTCGCTGCCTCGGAGATTACGGCTCGCGGCATCGGGTGTTACATTTCGTCCGTAATGAACAGCGTTTTCGCGCAAATTTAGCCCCTATCGTTTGGAAGTATAAAAAAATATCGTACCTTTGCGGCATATTAGGAAAGTAATCGTAATAGAGAAGCATATCGTATTAGAGGACATAGACCCCGTGGTGTTCTACGGCAATTGGTAATCAGCACCTCCAGATGCTGCGGGCACTGTACCCGAAACTGCGCATCGTGGCGCGCGACAATGTCAGTAGATCAGGGGACGGTTCTCTGATCTGTTGCTACTCTTTGAATTATCCCGTAACTGATGCCCGTTATTCGGGCCAGTTGTCTGAATCCTGCTCCTTGGTCGCATAACTCTTTTATGATTTTGTTTCGTT
Organism: Prevotella sp.; assembly: GCA_017458125.1. Lineage (GTDB taxonomy): Bacteria > Bacteroidota > Bacteroidia > Bacteroidales > Bacteroidaceae > Prevotella. Next base: position 4,156 of record JAFTGB010000025.1, on the reverse strand, counting down.
GATTCTTTTCTAAGTTCTGGACATCCATTGCATTAACGATGCCATATTGTAATCCCAATAAATTCTTTATTCCTGCATCTGATATGGAGCGGGGAGGTTCATCGTCCATTTCCAAGATACCTCCATCGTCATCTGTTGGCTCAAGGACAAAATCCCAAAGTTCCTCCCAGGGAATCCGACGCAATACAACATCCGTATCACACAGTCTATCCATAACCGCTCCTCTTTTCTCGAACTCATGCCAACTGCTCCATGGGTACTCGCCAACGTTTACGGATAACCCAGCATGAACAGGGTTCTGATGGATATAGCACAACAGCGTCTTGAAATAGCCGATGTCGTCCACCGGCTCACTTCGGAATCGGTCTTGGAACAAATGACCGTTGCGCTGATACTTCTTGTTGAAATGGTATGCGTACGATATGGTGATACGCTTAACTATCTCGCCAATGGCTACTGTCTTTTCCTGAATTAGCAAATGAACATGGTTTGGCATTAGGCAATAGGCGTAGAAATGGCACAATGACGGTACCCTGTAGCCGCGCTCGTCATAGCATTCGACCAACTGATGGAGACTTTGCAGAAACTTCATGTAGTCCTCATCATCCTCAAAGATGTCTTGGCGGTTAATGCCACGCAGCATTACGTGGTAAATACCTGTGCCACTTGTCTTGCGTGCTTGTCTGGGCATATTAATTGTTTTAAGTTGCACCAAAGGTACATAATTATTGTAATATGTCAGCATACTTCGTAAACCTTTAGTGTTTTATAACAAATCAGAGAACCGTCCCCTGATCTATGGCTGTTCTCTTTGGAATCAAGGCCACGGACAGGGTCAAGAGCTTCCTGTTCCGATTCGTCGCCGTGCCGGCCAAGTGGATTAGGACTGCAAGGCAAAATGTACTCAACGTCTACTCTGGCAAGCCATACGACCTCATCTGGGCTTACGGATAGGAAAAACACCTTCGTGGGACATTCAAGCCGCCAAAGCGATTTTGGGGAAAGGGGAATTGTGCGCCCAAGTGCGACGTCTTGTAAAACATTATTACTTGCTGTGGTCATGAGGGCAATCCATTGGGTTCATGTCCCAATATTACGCATTAAAAAACTTCTGCGGATTTTGGGTAGAAGATACAACTACTAATAATTGTATTAAGATATCGTTTTTATTTTTATTTTATCCTTATAACGGATAGAATATATTCTATCGTTTTCTTTAATTTTCTCTTTCAATCTATTTACCCAAGGATGCTCACCCAAAACTCTATAACGTAAACTTTGTTCAGGAGAAATTATGTAATCATACGAATCTTCAAAAATCAATGTTTGATCTATCCTTTTTTCTTTTCCATAACTAGTAATGCCAAAAATATCTCCCATAAGCCCTTCTAAACAAATTCTACATTTTAGCGTCAGGTACATATCTTCCCTAGACATAAAAGAAGCCCGTTTATAATTATAAATTTTCCAATCAGAATTATAAGGCGTTAAAGCAACAAATAAACCATCGGTAAGTTCTGAAACTTTAAATTTATATAGGTTTATATCAAATTTCTGACCAACTTGTTTGTTTGCATCAAATAATACATTCTCAACTTCAACATCCAAAATTCCATTGGCTTGTTCTTCATTAGTGCAATACTGCTTTTCTAAAGTTGTTCTAAAAGGATATAATTCATTATCACTTTCGCTTTTTGAGAAATACATGACAATAGGATGCCTTGTGTCCTCTAAAACCAAGTCTTCAAGAAAATCAATTTTTTTTAGTATAGCGCTCATAATCTAAGTTTTATCTAAGCCCTAAAATCCGCAGTACTTTAGTTTAACATTATTTATAAGTTCCTGAGCAACAAAAAGTTCTTGCTGGGGCAAGCGGCAGAGCCGAGCGGCTCAGGATTTTGTCATGTCAGATTTTTCACTTACCTTAGTGCTGCAAATCAAGACAAGCAAAATCATCATTAAGTTTGCAGAGTTCCTTATCATACAGGGAAAGATTCACAGACTATGCCTATAACTTTGGTGGTGGGGATAATCAATATTGCATCATACCAGTAGTTCGTCACGAAGCCGTTGTCGTCCACTGCAAGCAGGCGGTTCTCCTCGTCCCAGCGCAATTTGCGCTCGTCCGTGCTGGTCTCGTTATGCCCATCGTTCATCAAGCGTCTGATATTCACTTATATAAGACTTCCGTTTTTTCAACAATATATATGATATGCCATCAATTGACAGATTATAATCATGGCATTACGAATCAAACAAAAAGTTTTCGGTATTTCTAATAACTTTTCTTGGAATGTCAGATGATTCAATAACGCCGAGATTCTCGTTAATAATGTTTTTTAATGACATTTTTAATTCCAAATGGTTCTCCCAGAAAATATTACTAACACTTAATACTGCATTCAGCAAATCTCCTTCATAAAAATCTCCTTCTGCAAGAATATTCATTCTGAGATATCCCAAAGCAATAGGCATCATATCATCGAGCAAGATTTCTTGATTGATAAGAAATCTTACATCTTCAATGTCAAGATCAGCAACAATAGTATGGTATAATCGATACAAATTTTGCTGGATGAAGGAATCATCATGAGTGGGAGTAGGACCCACCCACTCATGATGAAGTAATTGAGAAATTGTCTTATTCAAGTTTTTCTGCATTTTTACGCGCTTGATTTAGAATATCGCCCAAAGCACTTTTCCTGCTTTGCACTTCTTTATATAACGATTCCGCAGCTTTTAAGGTTTCTCCACTAAATGCTTCTGAATCAATCTTCTCTCTTAAAGTTTGTAAACTATGCCCCGTTCAATCGTTCAGATACGGCCAAAGTTTATCGCTTATCATAAAACGAAATTTTGATGAATAAAGCCATTCTGCCTCTTTAATGATGTCAATATTGACATCATTATCCTCTACAAGAAAATATAAATTCTCTATTTTATCAATAAACTTAACGATGAAGTTCTTTTCATTCAAACCTTGCTCAATAAGATTGAGTGCTTCTTTGATTGTCTCGGATTGCAATATAACATTAGCCCATGCTCCATTATAAGCTGGTAAAGTTTCATTACATTCGCTGCAATCAATTAGATCGTTAAATTCATAACCGGGAGCTGCCTCTATATCAACAGAGGCAATCCAGAGTTTTTTGAATTTTTTCTTAGTTCTCATTTTTTTGTTTCCCTTAGTTGAACGGTCAACATAGTGTACATTTTTTCCACCATGCATCTTTTCGCCATCTCGAGTAGAATGATAATGAGTTTTCTGCCCCTTATCACTTGAATGCTTTACTGGCTTTGTATTTGAACCTTTCTGATGTTTTAATTCGCTGAATATACTTTATGTTTATTCTGCTAAATTCCAATTATTCATTTTAAATCATTTTCACATGACGCATTATAGTTATATGTTAACCGCCATCCTCTGTTTAATAATAACATTGCCTCTTGAGATACATAAACATTTTTTTTAATAAAACACTCTTTCATAGCTTTCAATATCTCGTTGTAGTTTTGTATCGCGTTTCTTGAAAAATCCGTGAAAACAGCAATACGACCAGCAATTAGGACATTTTCAGCATTTTCATATATTCCTCCTGTGCTTAGTTCAACGCCTGTAGGATTAGATGAAAGATCTATTATGTAATGGCATAAGCCATTCCTCTGCACCACGGTTCTACATTTTACATTCTCATTTAATGGAACAACCATATATCTATTATCCAATGATATCCAGTTTCTATATCTCGTATAACCGAGTTGCGAGAATTTTGAAATAGTGTTTTCTCTTTTTATTACTTCACTTTCAAAAGTTCCCATCAAAACATATTCTATTGGAATTCTTTTTTCAACAATAGACATCATTTTGATAAGATCCGATCTTGTTGAGAAGAAAACTTGCTGTTTACTTTTCATATGAGGAAATAACATTTGATTGTTTGCTCATTATTTTGAGGAAGACTGGGCCTTTAATGCCTCGATGAGGTCGGTCTTTGCTTGTATCAAATCGTCCTTCGCCTTTAGGGCTTCGTCTTTAGCCTTTAGGGTCTCTTTCAGGCTTTCGACCTCTTTGCGAAGAGAGTCATTCTCGATAAGGAGGTTGTTGCTGAGAGAGACATTGCCAATGTAGTTGTTGTTACCATTGACATGGTTCGTT
>JAFTGB010000024.1 GCA_017458125.1 Prevotella sp. | reverse complement strand
GAGCGGTCTTTCTTCGTGTAGATGTCATGGTAGAGCTGGTCCAGTTCGGGGTGATGCTCGTGAATCCACGCGAAAATCTTGCCTTTGTAGTCGCCACGCAGATTCAGGTTCTCCAGCCAGACGAGGTTGCAGCAGTCCTTAGCCTTTCGGATGATGGCCTCTACATCGGTGATGCCAGGGAATATCGGAGAGATAAAGCAGGTAGTCTCGATACCTGCCTCGTAGAACTGACGCATTGCTTCCAGTCGGCGCTCGATGCTGACGGCCACGTCCATCTCACGGCGGAACGACTCGTCAAGCGTGTTGATGCTCCACGGCACACGGGCATGGGGAAAGGCCTTGATGAGGTCAAGGTCACGCAACACAAGGTCAGACTTCGTGGCGATGCTCACGCTGATGCCACTGCCCTGAAGCTGTTCCAGCAGGGCACGGGTGCGCTTGTACTTCGCCTCGTGCGGCTGGTAGCAGTCGGTCACGGAGCCGAAGAAGGCCTCCTTACCAGCATACCGCTTAGCATTCTTGATCTCGGGCCAATACTTTACGTCGATGAACTCGCCCCACGGTTCCGGGTGGTTCGTAAACCGCTTCATGAAAGAGGCATAGCAATATTTGCAGGCATGGGTGCAGCCTACGTAGGGGTTTACACTGAAGTCGGCCACAGGAAGATTAGACTTCGTCATCACCGACTTTACTTCGATGTCTTGTATCTTCACCATGATAATTTTCGATTTAACTATTTTCGATTTACTATTCTATTGACACACCACGCGAAGCCTTTGGCGGTACGGCGGGCACCATCCACAAAATGATTACCCGTGTTCCATTCCAGCGTCGTGTGGTTGGGATCAAGTGTCTGTTTCAAGTGTTCATGCTCCCAACGGAGGTTATTGCCCACCTGTGCTATGGCCTTGTCTCGGCAGTGCTCCTCGCGGTCGCCAAGGCTGAGATAGACGTAGGGAGTCTTGACAGGATGCTGGCGGGCATAGTCCTGCCATCCTGCAATCCACACCGATGGTGACATCGCTGCAATGGCAGCAAAACTATCGGACTCAGAGCCAGACCAAAGGGAAAAGAGACCACCAAGGCTGTAGCCGCCTAAGACAATGGGAAAGTCGCCGTATTCCTGATGCAAATAGGGCGTCAACGTTTCTGTGATATAACGGAGCGTCTCTCCAGCATGTTCGCCCACGGCCTGATGCTTCGAAACGGCAGGGTCGTGCCACGGCGTGAGTTCCACCTCCCAGTCGTCGATGGCAAAGGCTGCCATCACGAATGATGTACCTGTAGTCTCGCTAATCATCTCCACCTCACTGTCGATGCTTCCACGTTCCTGTGCGCCCAGCGTCTGAATGAGCAACACCTGCGGTTGCTGTTCTCCTTCTGTGTAAAGCAGGCACTCACGCCCGCCAATCTGTAATATCTGTTTCATGGGTGCAAAGGTACGACAAAAATCCCGAACAGCCACAGACTATGCGGGACGATAATGTCACTTTTCGGGACTATGCCGTCCCAAGTACCAAAAATCCATTTTGAGAGACCCGCTCAGAGCACTCGGAGGCACGATTGTAATCATTACAGAGCCGCCGTGAGCATCTGGTTGTCACTCTCGAAAGCCTGCAGTCGGTCGTCAATCTGCTGCGTCACGCCGTCGTGGTTCTTGCTATGGCAAGCGACAAGGTCGAGCGGGCGTTCGTCAGCCTCATCAAGTAGGAAGTTCCTAATGTTCTTGTTGCCATAGTCTTGTCCCTTTCTATCTTTAAGTGTGAATACTATTGTTTGTTGTTCGCTTATTTGAATAAAAAACAGTCGCAAATTTAGTCATTATTTACCAAATTCGTTTCATTTTAGGCAAGAAATAATTAAAAATTTTAGATTTTTGTATCTTTTCGCCACCTTTTTTGAATAAAATGAGTAATTTTGCAGCCGTCTTCACTTGGAAGCGGCTACATTGTAAAGATGTGCAGAGCGGATGGGTGGGGGCGCATTTACAGAAAAGGCGTTTATCAACGCTTTGTTCTTTGACTGCTCGAAGTCTCGCAAACTCGAACCTATTGTCAAAGACAAAGCAACGGGTAGATACCCGCATGATGTGTTTATACGCATCCTCTTTGTTCGATTAAAGGATCAAGAGGATAACTATATTACATCAAGGCGTGGGCTCTGCATGTTGCTCGTCAGACAATAGGGGCAATGCGAGACGCCTTGAGCAGTGGGACGAGTAACGGATACAGCACCCGCGCTTCTTTTTGTATATGCTCAAATGATTATAAGCCGCTTGTTGGGGTTGCTGCAAGTTTTATTCGTTTAATGATGGGCGAGCAACACAATAGGATTCCGCCAAGATTGCATATTGGCAACCTGATAAAGGAAGAACTGGAGAGACAAGAGCGAACTGTAAGTTGGTTTGCACGCAAATTGTGTTGTGACCGTTCCAATATTTACAAATTATTCAAACGTTCGACGATAGATACCGAACTCCTGCTAAGAGTCTCAAAAATATTAAATTATGACTTCTTTGAGCTTTACAAGAAGGAATTATAGGAACAATTGACAATAAAAGTGTGGACTCTTAGGCATCAATGTTTTCGTGTAGCCTTGATTGATTATTTGTACCTTTGTGGCCAAAAATAAGAAATTGGGAAATGGTCACAATAAGTAAAAGCCAATCCATTTGGGAAGAAGAACATTCGGCAAGAAGGCGAATGTGTATGCTGATGGTCACCCATGCCTGTAATTTGAATTGCAGTTATTGCTATGAAACCCATAAGCAAGGGCTTTATATGAGCATAGGACAAGCAAAAGACATTATAAAACGTGAAGCCAAATTCGTTTTGGAAGATGACAGGTTCGACGAATTGCAAATTGATTTTATGGGTGGCGAACCGCTGATGAACTTTCCGCTAATAAAAGAAGTTGTTGAGTGGTTAGAAAGTGGCGCAATTGATGTGCCTTGGCTTTGCTTTGCATCTACAAATGCAACGCTGATTACCGAAGATGTCAGAGATTGGCTTCGCGAGCACAAGGAAAGCATCATCTTAGGAGCCAGTTATGATGGCAGTGGCAAAATGCAATCTACTAATAGAGGGACCGACAAATATGCAATCGACTTAGATTTCTTCTCTGACTTGTGGCCAGAGCAAGAGTTTCAGATGACGATATCTAAAGAAACTTTGCCAAACTTGGCAGAAGGAGTACTTAGCATACAGCGCAAGGGCTATGGCGTTTCGGCTTCATTGGCGCAAGGCGTTGATTGGACTCTGGAGGATGCTCTTCTTTATAGAGAACAGCTTTGCATTCTAAAAGACGCATATCTGAAGGAAACGTCCTTAACCCCATTGAACAAGTTAAAGCGTATAGTCGATGTTTTCAATTTGCCCTCATCTGAAAGAGAACAACTTCAAAGGTGTGGAACTGGTTTGAATATGGTGACTTATGACATAGATGGAAATCGTTATGGATGTCATATGTTCACCCCCATAGTTCTTGGCAAAGAGCGGGCATTGCCTGTTGACAACGTGGAATGGGAGAAGCCAGGATTGATGGCAGATGACTATTGCAAGGACTGTGTTCTTCGCTGCTTTTGTCCTACATGCCCAGGATTTAACTACAAATACAGAGGCGATTTCTCCAATAGGGACAAGAGGTGGTGCCCGCTAGTTCTTGCAGAAGCAATGACTGCCTGTGAATTTCAAATTGAACGAATAGCGATGATTGACAATTTAAGCAAGCTGGATGCCGAATATGGAAAAACGGCTTTGACCGCATATACGGTGTTGCAAAAACTTGATATAGAGAAATCACTTAGTCCATACATAGTAAATCATAAAGAAATGGCTTGATGCCCATTAATAATTAATTATTAACATTTTAAATTTGGAGGATTTCATATGAAAATGAATCTCGAAGCCCTTAAGGCACTGGAACTCAAACTCAATGAGTACAGTAAAGTGAACGGCCCCATCGCCGAGCACCAGTCCCAGAACTCCAACGACTGCACCGACTGTTACAGAAGCGGTGGCGGTGGTTGCAAAGGTACATGCCGTGGTACTTGCATCAGCAAGTGCAAGGCCACATCAAGCAAGTACTAATCAACATTTACACGGGGAGGTGCAAAGCCTCTCCGTGTATTTTAACCACTGACACGCAAATGCACAAAACCATTCTATTACTAATAAGCCATTCTTGCAATTTGAATTGCAGGTATTGCTATGAGAAGTTTAAGGCTCCTAAGCACATGTCTTGGGAGCAAGCAAGACATATTCTTGAAAAAGAATTTTCAAATGGTTTTGATGACATCGAGAGCATTGACTTATTAGGTGGAGAGCCATTAGGCAACTTCCCTATCATACCTCAAATTTGTTCGTGGGTATGGAATCGTTCGCCCCAAATAAGAATCTTCTCCCGTACAAATGGAACATTATTGACGGACGAAATGAAAGCATGGTTTATAGCACACAAGGAAAGATTTACGCTTGGTCTAAGTATGGACGGCACTCCAGAAGCAAATAAGATTAACCGAGGAGTTTCAGATCTTGACATAGACTTTTTTCAGGAATATTGGCCAAAGAATCCTGTGAAGATGACGATTTTCCCAGATAGCGTAAACTTCTTGTTTGAATCTCTGCATTATCTTTATGGCAGAGGATTGGATGTTACTGGTGGTTTGGCGCAAGGTGTCAGGTGGGATGACAATTCATGTGAAGAGTTAAAAAAGCAACTGAATAGTCTATGCGATTTTTACATTGCCAATCCATCTGTTTCAATTATGAAGCCACTATTCGACCTTGACTTCCATAAGGCATTCTGGATGCCAGAATCTCCAGAAGATGCTGACCCTCCATGCTGGTCAGTGGCGAATATACATACATACGATTGTGATGGAGAACTATTGCCGTGCCACATGTTTTCAAGAATCGTACAAGGTGATGACAAGCGAAAAACCATACTTGATGATTCCAGACAAGTAAAACATGAATTGTTGCCAGTGGAATGCATGAATTGTCCTGTTCGCTGGTGTTGTAAAAATTGTATGGCCATGAATTATCAGCATCATAGGAGTTTTGAGAAGAACATCAACCTTGAACTGATGTGTAAGGCTCAAAAAGTCGTAGCCTATGCTTCTGCACACCTCCTTTTGAATCAAGCGTCCGAAAAAGAACATTCATTTGAGGATGAAGAATATAGGCAGTCGGTTAGTAATGCTATCAAATATGTTAGGCTAATTGATGAAAATGGATTCCAATAAGGCTACAATCGCCATCACGTTTTCAGATAAAATAGATTCTGATAGCGTACACCAGTTTATTGACAAACTGGAACAACTGAATACTGCCCATCCCGACTGCTCTCAACTTGTTATTAACATGTCATCTTTAGGTGGTGATATAGACACCGCAGTGGAATTATTTAATTTTATAAAGTCCTTAGACTGTCATGTTAGGATAGTGAATACCTCCTATGTTAATTCTGCTGCTATAATAGTTTTCTTAGCTGGGGATGAACGTATTTGCTTACCAACATCATCATTCTATGTTCACTCTGTTACAAAACGATTAGATGGTATATACAATGCAGGTTCCTTAATGCGCGAAGTAAGAGAGATAAATGCAAATACAGATAAAATAGCCAAATTATTAGAATGTACAACAAAGAAGAACAAGGCATACTGGAAACGGCTGATGCGAAAGGGGCAAATGCTATCGGCTGAGAAGGCCTCAGAGGTCGGATTAACAACAACAGAGCAATGAAAGCAACAGAAATCAAATGGCTATGGCAAATTAGTAAAGGCTACAGAAATGGCATTGCCATTCCTGTCGTACTGAATAGTGTTGCCGTTCTGCTTTCCTTGGTATTTGTTGAAATAACGCAAAAATTGATTGAAGGGGAATCATGGAGCATGGGAGTCTTGGTATTTGCCCTTGTTAGTACAAAAAATCTCCAATTAGCTTGCGAGCAAACAGAAATGTATATGCGTGAAGTGACTAATGCAAAGATGGAAAACAACTTGTCGCTTTGCATTTTTTCCAGTTTGCTCAACAGCAAAATCATAGAAGAACAGTCCATACATTCAGGGGATGAAATGAACAGGCTTACTATTGATGTCGGCATCGTTACTCAAAGTGTCACATATACCATACCTGTGATGATATATGCGGTTATTCAGTTAATGGCAACCTGCCTCTATTTGTTGACTATCGAACCGACATTAACCCTTGTATTGTTATCCATCATGCCAACATCTATCTTGATAGGCCACTACTATACAAAACGCCTGATACCCGTATCACGAGAAGTAAGACTGAAAGATAGCAAGGTAAATGCGTTTATGCAAGAGCACATTCAACACCATGAGTTAATAAGCACCTTACGCAAGAACGACTTTATAAGAGAGCAGTTAAGAAATTTGCAACGGAGTCTCTTTTTGAAAATCAAACAGCGTATCTCATTAGATATTTTAGCCGAATCCTTTGTGGATATTGGATTCGCAGTTGGATTTTTGTCAATATTCATTTGGGGCGTGTACGGAATCAAACATGACACTTTCACGTTTGCTCAGTTGATTGCATTTATGCAGTTAACAGGACAGGTACAAAGGCCATTTGTCCTTTTCAAATCTCAGTACCCTGCTTTTGTATCCTCGTTTGCTTCAATTGAAAGGCTATTGGAAATTGAACTATTACCAAAAGAAGAAAAAGGAGAACCAACAATTCTCAAAGGGGAACTCGGAATAAGACTGAATAAAGTGTCTTTCCGTTATACTAACGATTCCAGATGGATTTACAAAGAATTTACACACGATTTCACCCCAGGCAGTATCACTGCTATCGTTGGTGAAACAGGGGCTGGGAAAAGTACTCTTTTCCGTCTGATTCTTGCAATCCTCACACCAAATGAAGGAACCGTAAACATATACAATGAACACAATATCCACAAAGTAAGTTCACTAACACGCGCCAATTGCATATATGTTCCCCAAGGTAACAGCATAATTAGCGGAAGTATTCGATATAATTTAAAATTAGGCAATTGGGATGCTACAGATGATGAAATGAGGGCAGCATTGTACGATGCTGCAGCTGATTTTGTTATGAAGGACTTTCCAAATGGCCTTGATACTATTGTTGGTGAAGGTGGACTTGGCATAAGTGAAGGTCAAGCACAAAGAATTGCAATTGCACGTAGCTTACTGACTTCTGGCGGAATCGTTTTGATGGATGAGCCAACTTCAGCACTTGATGCTGATACTGAAAAACTATTCCTTGAGAGATTAACAACAAAAACCGGTGGGAAGACAATTGTCATTATCACCCACAAACAGGAAATACAAAAATATATGTCTAATGTTGTTGCAATAAACTTTTTAAGATGAAAGAAACTTCACAAATAAGAACGATTATAAAATATGCAGGACTGGCAATGCTTATGATAGTCTTTTGTTCAGCCTATATTTATAGGCACTCTGTCATTTCATTATTCAATCTATCATTTATCACTGAGAAATGTCTTGTATGCAACTTTCAGAATCGTCACCACTGCACTCTCTGCAAGGCAGAACAACAGCAATGCCCTTTTTGCGATAATGGTTATAAAATTAAGAACAAATAAAGTCTATCAGTTATGAAAAAGAAACTATCATGTATCATTTTTGCCTTGATGTGCTGCTTATGCACATGGGCGCAGAATTTCACCAAAAGCTATGGTGCCGTAAGTTGTCAAACTTCAATGGGCTTGCAAGCAGCTCCAGCAGGATTAGCAACGTACATTACTTTCTACGATGATTACATTTTCTATTTCGGAGTTGGCAAATGCGTGTATACAAGAACTAACTATGACGGGTCTGTAGTCTATACACCAACAACACAAGGGCCGCCTGCATTAAGAACAACGGCTATATTGGTCTCAAAAGACTATTCCCGAATGCAGCAAGTTCAAGTTAGTACAATGACGGGAATGAGTATGCAGATGGTTTACAATTATCAATGGATTGGCGACGGTTCCCATGCGGCAGAGAATTTGCTTGGTTCAGGTGGTTCATATTATGGTGATGATGATGACGATGACAGCCCTATTACATGTCATTCTTGTCAAGGCTCTGGCTCATGCAAGTATTGTTATGGCAGTGGCCGAAACCAATACACCCGAGATGGACGTTGTGGCGTTTGTCGTGGAACAGGTAGATGTAGTGGATGTAATGGCAAGGGACATTATTAAACTATTATCCTATCGCCTATATCACCAATAATCGAAAGTTGCCTAATCTTGTTGGGAAACTAGGCAACTTTCGTAAAGCAATCAGGGAGGTTTCGTTTTCCGCCCTATACATTATTATATATTATAGGGATGTTCATTTCTTCTTTATCAGTTCTATCAGGTCGAAGTACATCAGGCGGCTGTTGAGAGGGCGTTCAGGCTTGATGCCTCGGAACTCGCGCTCTTGTTCCTCTGTGCTGAAAAGATAATTGAAGCCATTGCGCTCGTAGAAAGCGAGATTGCGCTCCTTGTTGTAGGAATCAACAAGCAGGAAACGGCAGCCTGTCTTGTTGAGAGGGTCAACAAACCAAGCCTTGATGAAACTAAGTACGTCGCTGCCAAGATGTTGGCTCTGGAAATCGACACTTATTCCCAAACGGCCAATCATCACGGCGGGATAGCTGCTGTATTGCTTTTCACGGGGGATGTTCTTTTCAACCTTCTTCTTACGCGAACCAGGAATCTTCTTGATACTGTCGTTGGAGAGGGTAAATGCGGCAACAATGACCGATGGGTCATCGTCGAGTGTAAAACAATAATTCTTGCAAAGCAACTCATCGCTCTGCAAGAATGCATCGTGGGTGAAAAACTCGTCTAAGTCGTCATCGCCACAGCGAAAAGGTTTGCATGAATCGGCTTTCTCATGGGTGTAGAAGCCGAAACTGCACTGATCTTGTAGGAAACCCATATGCGGTGATGACGGTTAGAAATTAGCCTTTGAGAGGATTGCGCGAGCCTCGTTAATCTCACGGCTAAAATCCACAGAGCCTCGACGCATTTCGCTCTGCTCCATCATTTGGTCGAAGCGGTCGGAAGCCTCGCCCGTTAATACTGGTACTGCTGCTATTTCCAATGCCATAATATTTGTTCTTTCTTTGTTTTTACGGCGACAAAGGTACGAAGAATTTTTCAAATAATTGCTATTATACCACTACATTTATAAATTATTAGGCGAAATGGGTGATTTACCCCCTTTGCCTTACTCCGCCTCCCCGTTTGGCGGGGATGCAGTTTGAAATGCAGGGGAATCGTGGAAATAGGTTTGTTGATTTTACTTAGATAATGAACGAGCGAGAAGCCTTGCCGACATCCGTCGGCCTCGGCTTCCCGCACTTTGTTTTCGCATCTATCTCTAAGAAATCTTGAATAAGAACTTATTATCTGGAAAATCTTTCGTACCTTTGCAACCATCAAACCAAAGGGCATGAAAAAACCCGGATTCATCACCAGCACCTGAATGTCTGGGAGAGGAACTACCGGGACTGCGGTGCAAAGATACGACGATTTATGGAGGTGACCAAACAATTTCTGGAAAAAGTTTTCTCGACAAAGCGAATGGAGCGATATTTTGCGCTATACCCTGATGACGAGGCGAAGGCGATAAGCCATTATGAGTGCAACCTGATGCTGGCAGAGTCGCTCTACGTGAGTCTGTCGGTGCTGGAGGTGACGCTGCGTAATGCACTTTGCCGTGAGTTGGAAACCATGACGGGGCGTGAGGACTGGTATGCCATCTTCCCAACAACGCCGGGGCTACGCAGCCTGAACCGCTACATCACGGAGGCGGGACAACACATCACGGCTCGGCATGAACAGATTACGCCATCGAAGATTGTGGCTGAACTGACGCTCGGCTTTTGGGTATCGCTGCTGAACACGGAGTATGAACGGACATTGTGGCAGGCGCTGCGGCGGGCCTTCCCCTATATGCCCCGCCGCGAACGGTAGCGCAGGAATGTGTCGGCACCGCTCAACACGTTTCGCCGTTTACGCAATCGTAGAAGATTTTGTCCGCTTAAGGACTAAATCGTCCACAACGAATCCATCTGTTGGAATCTTGCGAGGGTTGAAGAGATTCATGCCGAGATGCTGAAGGTGATTGGCTGGATGAATTGCGACCTGCCAGAATGGGTTGAGGCTCAAGAGCGGTTTGCTTCTGTATGTACGGAGATTCGCAGACGGATGGATTGGGAGTAAGTATAGCTGAGGCTTATTGATTCATTTTGATACGGAATAGCGGGAAGCCGTGCCGACATCCGTCGGTCTCGGCTTCCCCGCTATTAGTTGCTCTACATTATTATATCTTACAGCCCCTCAATTTCTTCAGCCGTCAGTCCGGTAATCTCGGTAATTTAGCGATTACCTTCTACCCATTTCTGCAACTCTGTCTTTGAAGCGCGGTTCAGCAGTTTCCCCTCTTTCCAAATCAGACCGGGGTAAGCGGCTTTCAGGTCAGCACAAGCCTTTTTGATGCTGCTGCCTCCTGATGTTGCGAAGGGGATGATGGTCTTGCCCTGGAAGTCGTAAGCCTCCATGAACGTGTTGATAATCGTGGGGCAGGTGTACCACCAGATCGGAAAGCCTACATATACCACGTCATAGTCCTTCATGTTCTGGAGCTTGGCGGTGATGGCCGGACGCGAATGCTTATCCTGCATCTCCACTGATGAACGGCTTTGCTTGTCCTGCCAGTCAAGGTCAGCCTCCGTATAAGGCTGTTCAGGCTTGATCTCGTGCAGGTCAGCTCCTGCCACTTCTGCCAACTGCTGGGCAACACCCTTGGTCGTGCCCGATGCCGAGAAATAGGCTACTAACACTTTCTGTTCCATCGTCGTCTCTGTTTTCTTTTGTGAGCAGGCACTCAGGCTGATAGCCAGCATTGCCGTCATCATCAATACAATCTTTTTCATACGCTATCTTTGTTTGTTGAATATCAGTTTCATCGTCTCTGGGTCGAGGGGCTGCATGGTGGGCAGTTTCAGGTTCTTCACCATGTGCATGGTGCCCTGCTTGTACTTCAGGAAGTGCTCCGTCTTGATGTGGCTCTGATAGGCTTCTTCGGAGGCATAGATTTCGAGGATGCGAATCTGCGTGGAGTCCTCAGCACTCTGCATCGGAAAGAGGCAAATGACTCCCGGCTCGCACTCCACACTCAGACGGTCCACCTCGTTGGCAAACTTCAGGTATTCCTGCAGATGCTCAGGATAAACCTCGATTTCGGCTAATCGTACTATCATGGTCTTGTAACTGTTTACTGACGTCGCCTTTTCTTGTGCCACAGTCGTAACGGACAGCACAAGGGCGAACAACATGGGAAATAGTTTCTGTTTCATTGGCGTCTTTATTTGTCTATAATTCTCATTGTCTTGTCTGAAATAATCGGTGGGCATTCTTATAGAGAATCATCTCGCGGAAGGGTGCAAGGTCTGCCTCCGCCGTGAGGTACTGCTTCATGCGCCCGAGGCTCTGCGTGAGCACCTGCGGAGCCACATAGGGATAGTCGGAGCCGTAGAGCAGATGGTCGGGCCTCGTTATGGTGAGCATCATGCGGATAACCTCTGGTGAGTGTGCTCCGGCCAGGTCGTAATATAATGCACGGAGGTTGGCCTCATAATCTATCTCGCCAACCATCTTGTTGGCCTGCATCACAGGAGTCAGCGACTTCATGCGCGGGATGGCCAAAGGCAGGTAGGCTCCACAATGAGGGACAACCACCTTTATGTCATGATAGCGTGCCAATACATTACGACTAATCATATTAGCAACGGCACGGGTGGTCTCGGAGAGATATTCCTGCATGGCGAGCGGTGTCTGCTCCATCACCTGACGATTGACAGGCTCCGGACGGTGAGGGTGTAGAATAATAACTGCCTTCCGCTCGTTGAGTACAGAAAACAGTGTGTCGAGCTCAGGTGCACCAAGATACTGACCGTTTACGTTGGTAGCCAGCTTGATGCCGTCGGCCTTCAGGGTGTCAAGAGCATAGATGGCCTCACGGATGGCAGCATCCACATTAGGCAATGGCAGGGCGGCACAAAACAGGAACCGTCCGGGATGCATCTGCTTTAACTTTGCAGCAGCCTCATTAGTGGTTCGTACTACCTTTGCAGATGTCGGCTGCGGAGCCGCCAACGTCAGCACCGACGTCTGGACGCCCGCTTCGTCCATCCACTGCAGATGTGCCTCGGCGTCATACTTCGGCAGAGGAAAGCCCTCGTCCATCAATCGTCCCTCGTTTTTGAGAGATGACAAAAACTCAGGAGTGATGATGTGACTATGCACATCTATCACACCCTGAGCCATTCCTTTAGTTGCAACCATCATGGATAGTAACAACAGCGGTAGCATTGCGTGCCACACTTTGCCCTTTAGGTCAAAGAAATTCTTCACTTTTCACTCTTCACTTTTCACTTTCAACTACTCCATCGAATGCTCCCAACCGCCACGGGTATCAATGCCAGTAGCATCTGCCAGGTCTTCCAGACGTGCCACTTCCTCAGCAGTCAACACAATCTTGGCTGCTTCGGCAGCCTCGATGACATGACGCTCCTTCGTGGCTCCGATGATGGGCATCGTGCCCTTGGCAATGGCCCAAGCAATGCCAACTTGTGAACAACTGGCATTATACTTCTCTCCTATCGCCTTCATCTCGTTTGTCAATGCCTCCAACTGTGGCAGCACGGGATTGTACTTCTTACCACGGTCGCTCTCTTCGGGCAGTGGGTTCTCCTTATTATATTTGCCGGAGAGTGCGCCCTGCTCCAACACCATGTAAGCCCAGAACTCGATGCCGTTCTCCTTGCAGTAGTCGAGCACGCCACCCTTCTCTGACGAGCGGTAAAGCAGCGAGAAGTGGTTCTGCACGGCTGATACTTTGAAGCCAGCCTCGCCCAAAATTTCGTTAGCACGCTTGATCTCTTTGATATTATGGTTTGATACACCTACGCGCTTCACCTTACCCGACTGCAACAGGGGAATCAGTCCCGGTGTCCACCGCTCCACGTCCATCGGGTTGTGAATCCAGTAGATGTCAATGTAGTCGCAGCCCATGCGCTCAATAGAGGCATCAGCCATCTTCTCAACATTGTTGTCATAGAACTCAGCTATCTGCGGCGTGAACTTCGTGGAGATCTCCACCTGCTCACGCTTGTAGTTCTTGGCCAAAGAGCCTAAGATTTTCTCTGACTCGCCCATGCCGTAGGCCGTAGCCGTGTCCCACAGGCTCAGCCCTGCCTTCATAGCCGCATCGAATACGGGCTTCAGGTTCTCCACATCGGTCTTGCTGCCGAATACCTTGTCTCCTCCAAATGCTCCTGCGCCCCAGGCCCAGGTGCCTAATGCAATCTTTGCCATAATCTTCAGTTGTTTTGATTTGATGGTGCAAAGGTACGACAAAAATGCAAAAGGTCGATTAACCGTTTTACAGATTAACCGACCAGAATTACGGATTCATCCTCATTTCTCAACACGTTCCAACCTTTTTAGGAATAATGCGGAGAAACAGATGGCGGAGTCTGACTATTTTTTCATCACCATCTTCTGGCCATTCTGGATGTAGATGCCGTCAGCCGTGACATTCTCTACCCGATGGCCGCTGAGATTATAGGTGGAACCGTCGGCAGAGCGAGTCATGCTTAAAGACCTAACCCCCACACTGGAATTGTCCTTTGTGAACGTATAGCTCTGCCCGTCGTAGGTCTTGACCTTCAGTGTTGTTGGCGTGAGTTCCTCTATTATGAAATGCATGGCGTAACTGTCGTCAACCCAGATGTGAAGTTTATTGTTATTTGAAATGTAATAATCCGGTACTCTTTCTGTTACCGTCTTTTCTCCACCATTATTATCAATTGTTGTTACCGTCATTATTCCACAAGTATATTTTTTGGTAGTGCGAGTATATTCTCCAGGACCCAAACTGATACTTTCGATGTTAATGATACCCAACGGAGCATAAGCCAAGCCCACTGTGTTCCATGTACCGATGAGGTCAGCCTCGTCAAACGTCTGTGCATTTGCACTCACTGCCGACAGGAGCAGCAAAAGGAATAAATACTTTTTCATAATCTTTGAATTTCAATTTGTTACTGTACTTGTTGTTGATTAGTCCATAGTGCCGGTGAAGACAGAAAAAGAAACGTGGACTGTTTAACTTCGTCTACGTTTACTGAGGTATTGGGGATAACCATTGCTACTTTAACGAGTAAAAGCCCACGTCGAACGACGTGAGCATTAACCTTTACTCTTGTAGCTTTACTTTTAATTCCCCAATTATCAGTAAACAAGAACAAAAAGCTAACGCTTCTTATCTATGATGTCTTTTGTTCTTTTATTGCTTCATAGGCAATCTGTTTAAATTAGTTACTACTATTGTTAAACTCTTCCAGATACTTCACAATCTTCTCACGTATGGGCTGAAGGTCAACGGCGATAGCCTCCCAGACCAAGTCTTCCTCCACGTTATGATAGCCATGAATCAGGAAATTTCGCATATTCGTTATCTGTCTCCACTTCAAGTCGCTATGAGCCTCGCGAAACTCGAAGGTCAGCATGTTGGCAGCCTCGCCGATAATCATGATGTTGTAGATGACGGCATGATACGACCTCCTGTCAGCAAGAAACTCTTTCATGCCACGACCTCCGACATACTCGAATATCGTGTCAATAGCCTGTAGGATGTCTTTCAGACGCTTTGGGTCGTTACGCTGCTCTCTCATAAATCAGGATTTTATCACGGTCAGCACTCTCACGGGCAAATGGCATCAAGCCGCCAACGGTAATCACATCGACCTCACGCCCCAACAATTCCTTCAGGTCCTCGTATATTTCGCTAAGGGTGAAAAGGCTGAAGTGCTGCTGCTTGTCTGGTAATATCAAGATGTCAACGTCTGAGTCATCACGCTGCTCGCCCCGCGAGTAGGAGCCAAAGAGCCAAGCTTTCAAAACAGGTTGTGTTTTGAAATATTCGGCTATCTGCTGCGTCATCGTCTGCGTACTCATTGTTTTCTTTACAAGCATTCTGCATGCAAATATACAATTTTTTTGAGAGAAACAAAGATAATAGGATGGAATGTTATATTTTTTTAGTAATTTTGCCCTCGTTATGGAGAAGATTCTTCGCGTTCACAGCGTCAACGACTACGCCCGCTACATCGGGGCACCTGAACTGCATCCGCTCGTGTCGGTGATTCACTACGACGAGCTGGAGCACTGCCGCCACTCGCTCAACAGTTACGATGTCTACGCCCTGTTCATTGGCGACGAGGAACTGGAGGATTTGTCGTACGGACAACTGCAGTACGACCTGCACCGCCATGCGCTGATGTGTGTGGCCCCCGGTCAGATAGGCGGCATGGCCGACACGGGCGAGGATATTGATGTTATATAGCCTTATTTAAGCTTCGGGAGTTCCAATCCCTTTGTAGTTGAGTAGTTAAGTAGTTAGGTGACATAGTTACCAAATGGCAGGAAATGTGATGGAATCGGCATTCGGTGAACTCGCCTTTAACGCAGATTAACATAGTGTAATCATAATACTTGGTAACTTTTTGCTATCTTTGCAAAGAAATCGTAAACAGTAAATCTGAAAATAGTAAATAAAAAGGTGTCAGATATTAAAGCCATACGACGATGAGATTATTGACTATCATTGCCACGTTGCTGCTGGCAATAACAGCAACGGCACAGGAGAACCTGCAGAAGCAGGCAAGCAACACGCAGATAAAGAAAACCTTCACGACGCTGAAGGAGAATCCGATAACCAGCGTGAAGAACCAGTATCGCAGCGGCACCTGCTGGGATTACGCTACACTGGGCTTCCTGGAGAGTGAGATACTGCGCAAGACGGGCAAGACTTACGACTTATGCGAGATGTTCGTGGTGAACCGCGACTATATGGACTGTGCCACCCACTATGTGCGTATGCACGGCTTCAGCCAAATATCCCAGGGAGGTTCGAGTGACGATGTGGTGGAGGTAATCCGCCGATACGGCATCTGTCCTGAGACGGCAATGCCGGCACCCGGCTCACTGACGGGCGATTCGCTGCCTGACTTCAAGGTGTTCTTCCCCTTGTTGGAGCGCACGGTGAGTGCTGCTGTCAGGAAGGATACCAAAGAGCCGCTTCCTCACTGGCAGGACAGTGTGCTGACGGTCATCGAGCAATTCGTGGGTAAGTGTCCTGAGTCGTTTGTTTATGAAGGAAAGACATATACCCCGAAGTCGTTTGCCGAAAGCTTAGGACTCAACCTTGACGACTACGTCAGCCTGACCAGTTACACGCATCACCCCTTCAACGCGCCTTTCGTCATCGAGGCTCCCTACAAATGGCGGCTGAAACCCAGCTATAACATTCCCATCGAAGAACTGATGGACGTGCTCGACAAAGCATTGGACGCGGGCTACACGGTGGCCTGGGGCGGTGACGTGTCGGGCGACTTCACACGAACAGGACTGGCCATGCTGCCCGACAGCATCGTGCCTACACAGCAGATGCGGCAGGAACAGTGGGACGACTGGCGCTTCACCTACGATCACGTGATGCTCATCTATGGCAAGGCCGTTGACGAGCAGGGCAAGCCTTACTACATGGTGAAGAACTCATGGGGTGAGAGCGGGCTGTATAAGGGCATCTGGTATATGTCGCGCGACTATATGATGCTGAACACCGTCTACCTGTTCCTGAACCGCCACGCACTGCCTGACAACCTGAACGTCATCAAGAAAGGCATACTTTTGTACCCGATAATCTGAATGAGTTATGGATTCTATGATGCTCTTGGGATTTAGCATCCATGCCTGGATAACCATCGTCACGATGTTGGCGACTTTCGGCATCCTGCTGTTCACTAAGTTGCGTTCCGACTTGTGTTTCTTGCCGTCGTTGGAGTGCTGTTGGTTACGGGCGTGCTTAACGCTGGTGAGGCTCTTTCGGGCTTCAGTTCCACATCGGTAGCAGTGGTGGGTGTGATGTTTGTAGTGGTGACCGGGTTGAAATATACGGGCATACTGCACTGGATTATCAGACACCTGCTGGGATGGCCCGAAAGCCATCAAGCGGCCTTGCTTCGGCTGATGACTCCTGTGGCCGTGCTGTCACCCCTGCTGAATACGGCCACGGTGGTAGCCATGTTTGTGCCAGTCGTTAAATTATGGTCAAGGAAATTGAAGATTTCGCCCTCGCGGCTGCTCATCCCCATTTGTCTTGCGGGGAATATGGGTGCTGTTTGTGCCATTCTGGTGGTCCCGGCCAACCTGGTAATCAACGGGTTCTACGAGAACAATACCGGCCATGCCATCGGTGTGCTGGCCCCCTTCGTCCCTGCTCTCTGCGGTCTCATTGCCGGTATGCTGACAGTTATTGCGTTGCGTCACCTGCTGCCTGAGCGGAAAGCGCCTGAGGCAGCTTTCGAGTCGACGGGCGATTACACCGTGGAGCTGCTTGTGCCTTCCGACAATCCGAACATTGCAAAAAGGGTGGGCGCATTGGGACTGAACAAGGTACGCGGCGGCAGCCTCATCGAGCTGCGTCATTTCGACGACGACAAGATTACCTCGCCCGTACCAGACAGGGAACCCCTAATGGGTGGCGACAGACTGGTCTATGCCGGTCAGATAGACGAGTTGCTGCAACTGAAGAAGTCCTATGGTCTGGTCAGTGCCGACCATCATGTGTTCCGCTATAGCGAGGTGGATACCGCCCGCAAGCTGCGCACGGCATACATCAGTTTCGGAAGCAGTCTGATTGGCACCAAGATAGGCGAAGAGACCTTTGAGCACGACAACAGCGTGACCCTTGTTGCAGTAGCCCGTAAGGGCAAGCGCATCAATCAGGCTCCACGCGACGTGGTGCTGCAGGCAGGCGACACACTGCTTTTGGAGTGTCCGCCAAACATCAACCTCAACACCAGTGCACTAAGCAGTCAGCTGCAGTTCTTCGACTCTGCCGACGTGTCTGCCATCGGCAAGAAAACCATTATCTCCGCTGCCATCATGATGGGCATGGTGGCATTAAGCTCATTCGGCATTATGACCCTGCTCCAGAGTGCCTTCCTCGCAGCAGGCGCCATGCTCGTCTTCCGTTGCTGTTCACCCTCGCAAGCCATGAACTCCATCAATTGGAGTCTCCTGGCATCGCTCGCGGGCAGTATCTCGCTTGGTCTGGCCATTCAGAAGACAGGCGTTGCCGCATGGATTTCGCAGAGCATCCTCGACATCAGCGGCAGCAATCCCCTTGTCGTGATGACGGCCATTTGTCTGGTGACATCAGTCATTACGGAGTTCCTGTCCAACACGGCGGTTGCCGCCATGACCGCGCCCATCATGTATTCGGCAGCCACTCAGCTGGGTTGCGACCCGTTGCCGTTCCTCATTGCACTGCTAATGGCTGTGGGAAGCTCATTGGCCACCCCCTTGGGCTCTTCGACGAACATGCTGGTCTATGGCCCCGGCGGCTATCGTTTCGGCGACTTCCTTCGCATCGGTCTTCCGGTAAAGCTGGTCTTTCTTGCGGTCAGCATCTTCTTCGTCAGTATCGTTTATCCATTATAGTTTAGAGTCTGAAGTATGAGGTTTTGCTCAGCAAAGTATAAGGTTTAGAGTTTGTAAATATGATACATATCAAGACAAGTATGACACTTAAAGTATTAATGCTGACGGTGGGCTTAGCCGCAAACTGTATTGTGGGCATGGCTCAGGATGCCACTATCGTGTTCATGCCGCAATGGACGGCGCAGGCCCAGTTTGCTGGCTATTACGTGGCAGAGGCGAAAGGCTTCTACCGCGAGGCAGGGGTGAAGGTTCGCATTGAGCACCCGTCGGCCACGCAGCCTGCCATGACGCGCCTGCGTAAGAACGAGTGCCAGGCCACGACGCTGCAACTGTGTCAGGCACTGGAGGCAGTGGATGGCGGCATCCCATTGGTAAACATCCTGCAGACTTCGATGAATAATGCGATGGTCATCGTGTCGGCACGAGGCAAGGACCCGCTGGCGCAGAAAGGAGCCAAGGTGGGCATCTGGAGTGTAGGCTTCGGCCAGTTAGCCATGTGCATGAGCACCAAGGAGCGTCTGAACTATCAGTGGGTGCGTTTCGCCCAAAACACCAACCTGTTTGTGGCCGGAGCACTCGACGCCACGCTGGCCATGAGCTATAACGAGTATTACCAGCTGGTGCAGGCGGGTGTGCGGATGACCGACAAGAACGTCTATCGCTTCTGCGACCACGGCTATAACGTGCAGGAGGACGGCGTGTATATGAGCCGTGACTACTATGCCACTCACAAGGAGCAGGCCAGGCGCTTCGCCCGTGCCAGCCGCAAAGGCTGGGAGTGGGCTGCAGCGCATCCTGAGGAGGCTCTCGACATTGTGATGGAGTATGTTGACAGAAACCATATCGCCACGAACCGTACATTGCAGCGGCTGATGCTCAAGGAGGTGTTGCGCCTGCAAGTGGACCGCGAGTCGAAGAAGCGCGAGTTCCGGCTGCGCCCGGACATGGTGCGTTTGGCCAGCCGGCTGATGGCAGAGAACCAGATGCTGAGTCGCGAAGTTTCCTACGAGGAACTTATAAGTGAAAAGTGAAGAGTGAAGAATTAGCTACAGCATAGTTATGAATAATATTTTAGCATATACCCGTCGGAAACTGTCGGTAAGGGTCAGCCTGTGGGTGGTCTTCTTTGCCGCCATCATCTTCAATATTGCCCTCGGTGTCCTGTCGTTTCAGGCCCGTGAGGCTATACAGCAAGAGGCATTCAGCCGAGCCATGCAGATACTCGACAAGACATCGTTGCACGTGGAGCGCATACTGAACCGTGTGGAGGTGGCCTCGAACATGACCAAGTGGCTCGTAGAGCGGCATCCTGACCAAGCCGACTCGATGTTCGTCTACAGTCGCGGCATGCTGCTGAACAATCCCGACTTCTACAACTGTTCCATAGCCTTCGAGCCGGGGTACTTCAGCCAGAAAGGACGTTACTTCTCTGCCTATACGAAACACGTAGGCGACAGCATCCGCACCATACAGGGCGGCAGCGACAACTACCAGTATTTCTACATGGACTGGTATCTCATGTCCTCACTGCTCAACAAACCATGTTGGACGGAGCCTTACATTGACCTCGATGTGGCAACGAATACGAGCGAGATGGTGACCAGCTACTGCCAGACGCTCACCAACAGGCACGGACAGAAGATTGGTGCCATCAATGTCAGCCTCTCGCTGAACTGGCTCTCGCAGGTTATCTCTTCCACCAAGCCCTATCCCAATTCGTACAGCATTATGGTAGGGCGCGGCGGCACCTACTTCGTGCATCCCGACTCGACGAAGATTACGCGTCAGACCATTTTCACGCAGACAATGGAGCAGCCAGACACAGCCATGACCGCCTTAGGCTATGCAATGACGCATGGCGAGGAGGGCGTCAAGGAAATGAAAATGGACGGCGAAGACTGTCTCGTCTTCTATAAACCCCTCGGCCAGACGGGCTGCTCCATGGCCATCATCTGCACGGAGAGCGACGTCTTCAGCGGATTCGAACGTCTGCGCCGCACCATTATGATTATCTTTACCGTCGGCTTGCTGGCTATGCTTTATTTGTTCATCCGCATTATTACCCGCGAGCTGAAGCCTCTGCACCGACTGGCCAAGGAGGCCGAAGCCATCGCCTCGGGACAGTTTGATGCCTCGCTACCCGACTTCCGGCGCATCGACGAGATAGGTCAGCTGAGCCACTCGTTCGGGAACATGCAGCAGTCACTGGTGAAATACATCGAAGAGCTGAAGACCACCATCGCCCAGAAAGCGTCGATAGAGAGCGACCTGCGTATTGCCAGCGATATCCAGATGGGTATGCTGCCCGAGAAGTTCCCCACACGCGACGACCGCGACGACGTACAGCTCTATGCCTCGCTGACCCCGACCAAGGAGGTGGGCGGCGACCTGTTCGATTTCTACTTCCGCGACGAGAAGCTCTTCTTCTGCATCGGCGACGTGTCGGGCAAAGGTGTGCCTGCATCGCTCTTCATGGCGGTCACACGCTCTACGTTCCGCACGGTGTCTGCCCACGAGTCGCTGCCCGACCGTATTGTGACCGTCATGAACAGAACCATCAGCGACATGAACAAGAACCACATGTTCGTGACGCTCTTCGTCGGTGTGCTCGACCTCCCCACAGGGCGCCTACGGTACTGCAATGCCGGCCATGACGCCCCGTTGCTCGTGGGTGCGGGAGTAGGCGAACTGCCCTGCGACGCCAACATCCCCGTCGGCTTCATGCCCAATTGGAAATACACGCTGCAGGAGGCGCAGATATTCACCGGTACCACCATCTTCCTCTTTACCGACGGACTGACCGAGGCTATGAATGCCAACAATGAGCAGTTCCAAATGGAGCGTGTCAACGATGTGGCCTTCAAGGCCCTCTCGGAGCAACAGCAGGAGCCTCGCCAGATTATCAGCAGAATGACCGAGGCCGTACATCAGTTTGTGGGCGATGCCGAGCAGAGCGACGACCTGACGATGATGGCCATACAGTACATCCACCAGCAGAGCGACGTGCTGATGCACAAGAGCATCGTACTGACTACCGACCTGAAAGAGGTGGCGAAGCTGAATGATTTTGTCGAGGATGCGTGCCAGTCAGTCGGATTAGACGACATCGAGACCATGAAGGTAAAGGTGGGTGTCGAGGAAGCCGTGGTCAACGTGATGAAATACGCTTACCCGTCCGGACATAACGGTGACGTGACCATCGAGGCGGCATCAAACAAACTTCGCCTGAAGTTCACCATCATCGACAGCGGCAAGCCCTTCGACCCTACCGTTTACTCAGTAGTCGATACGACACTTTCGGCCAAGGACAGGAAAATCGGAGGACTGGGCATTCATGTCATGCGTCAGAATATGGACTCCATTAACTACGAGCGCATTGACCAGCTCAACGTGCTGACGCTGAGAAAGAATATTAATACTGAAGAGTTGAAAAGTGAAGAAACTCATCAGTAAATAAGCAGTAAATAGTCAAACTGTAAATAGTAGAATATGAAAACAACAATTCAAGAGCAAGACGGCAAAATGGTTGCCATTCTCGAAGGCAGTCTCGACACTTCTGTCGCCGCAGAAACTGAGAAAGCTATGAGTCCCTTGAACGACGTCGGGGGAAAGGACATCATCATCGACTGCACGGGCCTCGAATACATTTCCTCGGCAGGCCTGCGCATCTTTCTGGGCATCCTGCAAAATGCCGAAGAGAAAGGCGGCCACGTCTTTATCAGAAACATCAACGAAAAGGTACGCAACATCTTCGACATCACAGGATTCAGTAATATATTTGAGTTCGTGTAAGCCAAGGCTTACACGAACTCCATCTTGACCGTTTGACATTCTTCTGTCAACTTCTCCTCAAAATGGCAACGATGATGAGCAGGTAGCCGCTCAGGCATAGCAGCGGGGCGAGGACGATTCTGCGTGGTGAGAAGATGTCGGCACAGAACGACTGCTCTGTGCTGCCGGGGCCGGCCATCAGGAGATAGCCCGTGGCAATCAGTAGGCAGGCAGCCACGGCGATGCGGCGGCGAGTGAAGTAGGAAGACCAAGTGCGCTTAGTCTTGGGGATATTGCTGGATGTGGTGTTCATATTGCTTGCTGTATTGTTGGTAAATGTTTGTCCGATGATATCGCACGGCCACGTCGAGTGCTTGCTGCATGGTTTGTAGCCAGGTGTACTGAGAGTAAAGGGAACCGGTGCGGCGGGAGGGTTGGATGGTGGCAATCCACAAGAGCCACTCGTCAGCGCGGCGCAGCAGGCTGCCGACAATCTTGTCGCCCTCCTCCGACCGCTGCACCGCATAGAAGCAGCGGGCCATCGAGAGGGCGGCATCGGTGTAAGGCACGTTCTCCTCAGGCATCTCCTGCTGCCACTTTCGGCACACTTCGACAGCCCGCTGCGTGTCTCCACGCCGCAGTAGTGAGTCGATGAGTATGCCCATGACGACTTGGTGGGTGTTGGCCATGTGCAGCACGTCGGCATCGGCATAGATGCCCTTGTGGCTGAGGTTGCCGAAACGGAAGCGGTGCATCACGTTGTCGTAGAGCCGCTCCGTGTCCACACTTCGGCCTGTTGCCGTGGGAGTGACGCGATAGGCCAGTCCTTCGAGTATTAAATGGTCACGAAGGAACGACAGCTGGTTGGACCCCATGTTGATGGAGGTATAGACGGGACGGCTCCAGTCGCCATGCGACAGCATTTCGAGCACCATCATCTCGTTTTTATACAGTGCCCGCTTATCCTTTAAAGAAATCAGCATCGTACCCTCGTCAGTCGTGATGGTGACGCTGTCCGTGGGAATGCACTGCATGTCGGCCGAGTCGTTGAGCACCCATTTCCGGATGATGTTCTTCAATTCGTAGGGGTTGTCGCCCAAAAGTGCTTTAGCCTCCTGAGGGTGTTGCGACATGTACGCCTCTATCTCCGCCTTCAGCTCCGGGCGAATGGGGATATACTCCCTCTGGCCTTCCTGATAGTCCTTGTGCTGCCAACTGATGGGCAGGGCTGGGGAGTCGTAGGCAGGACGCTTCATCTGGTCGATATACCAGTCGGTCTGCAGGTATTCCATGTTGCAGTCGCGCGTATCGGTTCGCACACTCTCCACCTCATGGTTATACCACAGCGGGAACGTATCGTTGTCGCCGTTGGTCAGGATGATGGGGTGGCCCTCGCGCTGCATACTCTCCAGATAGTTGGCACCGAAGTCACGACAGGTATAGCGGTCGGAGCGGTCATGGTCGTCCCACGTCTGCGAAACCATCTGCAGCGGGACTAAGAGACATAAGAGACCCACCCCCCAGCAGACCCACCCCCAGCCCCTCCCTGTATGGAGGGGAGTAGATAGTTCTGACGCAGATGTATTTACTCTCCGCCCTACAGGGAGGAGTCGGAGGAGGGTCTTCTCTACGCCCGCTACCCCCAATCCTATCCAGATGGCGAAGGCATAGAACGAGCCGGCGTAGGCATAATCGCGCTCACGAGGCTGGAGAGGTGTCTGGTTGAGATAGACCACGATGGCGAGTCCTGTCATCACGAATAGCAGGGTGACAATCAGTAGCTGCTGCCGACCCTCACGTCTGCGTCGCCACTGCCAGCAGATGCCGACAAGTCCCAACAACAGTGGCAGGCCGTAGAACACGTTGCGTCCTTTGTTCTCGGCGAGGTCTGCGGGCATGCGGGAGGTGTCGCACCCCAATAGCCAGTCGTCTATCCATCGCAGGCCCGTTATCCAGTTGCCATGCTCCACTTCGCCGTGCCCTTGTATGTTGTTCTGCCTGCCGACGAAGTTCCACAGGAAGTAGCGCCAGTACATGAAGTTCACCTGATACGTAAGGAAGAAGCGCAGGTTCTCCTTCATGGTGGGCAGATTTCCCTTCTTCTCCACACCGCCCATCCAGTCCTCGTAAGCCTGGGCATGGCGCTGGGAGTGCATGCGGGGGAACGCCATGTTTTCCTTATAACGGTACTCACCCTCGCGCTGATAGGCCTCGTAGTCCAGTTCGCTGGTGTAGGCTTGTCCGTAGAGCAACGGTGTCTTGCCGTATTGCTCGCGGTTCAGATAGCTGGCGAGGGCGGCGACGTTGCCTGGTGCATTCTCGCACATCGGCGGATTGGCATTGGCCCGGATGAAGATGACGCCATAGCTGCTGTAGCCCGCCAGTATCATCAACAGGCAGGCCAGCGCAAGCCTGTAAGCCCTGCGCCTTAACTTATAATATAGGTACACGAGCACTGCTACGAGCAGGATGACATAGCCTCCTAATTTCACTACACCGGGGATGATGCCATAAAGGATGAGTCCCAGCAACAGGACTCCGGCCACGAGGGTTTTCAGCATGCCAAACGTGGTAATACGCTTGGCCTTACGGAAATAAACAACGAACGACATCGCGGGCAGACAGAGCAGGCAGAGCAAGTGGACACCGATGGAGAGACCGGTGATGTAGGCTATCAGGATAATCCAGCGGTCGCTGCCGGGCTCATCGGCCTGCGTACTCCACTTCAGTATCAGCCAGAACATCAGTGCCGTCAGGAAACTGGAGAAGGCATAGACTTCAGCCTCTACCGCTGAATACCAGAACGTGTCGCTGAATGCATAGGCCAGTGCGCCTACCACGCCGCAAGCCTCGATGGTGATAACCTGAGGAAGTGAAAAGTGAAAAGTGAAGAGTGAAGAATTTGCTGCCGCCGTAGCATTGCCTGTTGGAATAGCGGCAGCAAATTCTTCACTCTTCACTATTAACTTTTCACTTAAATGCGTGATGGTGAGGAAGAGGAAGAAGATGCAGCCCGCACTTAGCAGGGCCGACAGCAGATTGACCATCAGCGCCACTTGCGACGGACTGCTGGCAAACTGAGAGAAGAGGTTGGCGGCCAGCATGAAGACGGGTGCGCCGGGCGGATGGCCAATCTCCAGCTTATAGCCACAGGCAATGAATTCAGGACAGTCCCACAGGCTGGCTGTAGGCTCAACGGTCAGTCCATACACTACGGCGCTGATGGCAAACATCAGCCACGCCATCGAGGTATTGACTTTTGAAAAGGTGGTTTGTTGCATCATGCTTTGCTCGTTTTTCGTGCAAAGGTAGCAACAATCGTCTAACAGGCCGAAAAAGAAGTCTGACATTTGCCTGACATTTCGCTGAATAGAAGAAAAAAACGTTATCTTTGCACGGGAAATCGTAAAGAGCATGACGCTTTCTGACAAAAAAGAACCCAGCTTTTCGACTTTTTCCTTTCTGCATCGTAAACTTAATAAAAAGACAGACCAGCAATAGAAATGATACAGACAGACAGCGAAATCATCACACGATGCCAGCGCGGCGACAAGGCCGCGTTCCGCGAGGTAGTGAAGAACTACCAGCGCATGATATTCTCGCTATCACTGAAGATGCTGGCCGACGAGGAAGAAGCGAAAAATGTGGTGCAGGACACGTTTATCCGAGTCTGGCAAAGCATCAGAAGCTACAACCCGCAGAAGCCATTCAAGACCTGGCTCTACACAATAGCCACGCGACTGTGCCTGGACCGGCTGAAACGTGAAAAGCCGCTGATTCCTCTGCCTGATGACGAGCACCTGCTGCACCGTTTTGCATCTGACGACAGCCAGCGACAGTTGGAAAACGCAGAGTGGGCAGCCATCGTGCGACTGCTGGCTGAAGGACTGAGCGAGAAGCAGCGCATAGCCTTCACCCTCTGCCAACTCGAAGGGCTCTCCCCGCAGGAGGCTGAAGAAATCACGGATATGGATGCCCGACAGTTGAAAAGCAATCTGTATGTGGCCCGCCAAACCATACGTAAACGACTGAAAGACTTAGGATATGAAGAAGATTGACGACATATTGACCCAACTGCAACAACAGCCTGCCGTCAGCCATCCTGACGATCTGACAGAGCGCATCATGGACAGCCTGCCCGACATGGATGCACTGCCCGCCAGTGACGAGCCGGGAAGACGGATTGCCCGTAGAGCCAGACTCTACATCATGTCGGCAATAGCCGTTGCCGCCAGTGTCCTGCTGTTCCTGGTGTTCAATATGACGTCAGACGTCAGGGAGGACAAGACAATAGCCAGTAGCAAAACTTTCCGTACGGCGCGGAAACAAATTCCGCGCCGTACGGAAAACGTTTCCGCACGGCGCGGAAAAATATCAGCAACGCCGGTTAACATCAGTCGAGAGCCGTCGGTGGCAGCAAAGGTATGCGAAAAGAAACAAATCGACAGCCTCGACTACTATATCGCCAAGATAGAACGCGAACTGACCCAAGTGGACGAAAGTCTCTATATAGAACGGATGCAGAAACTGATACGTGCTGACGAGCGACTGCAGCGCATTGTCAACAACTATCTGCTGCACCAGCTCGACAAGGACGGCCGTCCCATAGAGGCCATTAATACTAACAATGTAAACACGACAGAAAATGAAGAATAGACTATTGACAACAGCAGCCTGCCTGCTGATTCTGCTGACAGGACAGGCGCAGGTGAGTGAATCCGCCCGGCGCATTCATGAGAAGATAGAGGCTTTTGTGGCCGCTGGTGAGTACAACGTCAGCAAGGGTGTTGTCATCAACAGCGACGAAGTGACGGGTAGTAAAACCACCTTATACAATTTTAGCATGATGTTCGCAGTGGAGAACAGCACCGACTCTACGCTCTTGTTCAACCACCTGCGAGCCTTGGAGCAGGCCCTGCGCCAGGAGACGGTTCATGCCAAGGAGACCTATATCCATAACGGTTCGGAGGGCTTGCCGTTGATGCGTGGCGTGAAAATCAGCTATGGCAGCAAGTATGGCGGCATCAGCTTCAACGTCAAGTTCGACCTGCGGCAACGCGTCCGCCTGATAGCCTTCGATGACCCCCGTGGCTATGCCTATGCCGTCATCTTGGTTTGGGAACAGCGCATCATCCCTGACCGGCAGGCTGGCAACCACTGGATGATGAACGGCAAAGTGTATGAAGTGTGGTGCAAGAAAAAGGATGGCACACCGTTTATACAGCCCATTGCGCCCATCTCTTATAACGGAACGGTAGAATACGCCGCTGAGCCTACGGCACCGAAAACCTACGAAGAGCTGTTAGCCAAGGTGCGGAGCACCTGCGACATCTATCAGCGCGAGACGGAAGGTGGAAAGACGGCGGCTGTGGTTATTCTGCACAAGATGTGCGAGGGCTACCCTGACAGGCTGACCAACGAACAGTATAATACGCTGATAGGCATCATCAATCCCTTTGTCGACGAGGCCAAAGGACAACGGCACAAAGACATGTTTGCCTATACCTGCTATACGCTCTACAAGAAGAGCGCGTATTACCAGGAAGAGGACAAACAGCAGAAACGACCTGCAATGATTCAGTCATCAACGGCTACGGTAGCACAGGCACGCAAGGTCGTCAGCTATAACACCCTCATCGTCAACCAATCGCCCGACCTGCAACTGGTGGAATGCCAGATTAGCGGAACGGCACCAAAAGACGCAGACAGCGTGACGCTCAGGCGCCTTGTGGTTCATGAGGACATGGGGAAATATCCCGTCAGGGATGGACGCTTCTCGTTCACCTGCCTGTTGCCTAAGGATGAGGTTTGCTATCTGACTACCGACCAGCTGAACACCACCTATTTCTGGGTCGACGGACAGCCTGTAAACATTGACCTGCCTCGTCGCTCCGCGAAAGGTTCTAAAGCATCGGTTCGTCGCAACGACTTTGTAAACAGGGCGGAGACCGAACGGCTGTGGATGCTAAGCCTTAAGGATAAGAAAGAATTAGACGAAACCACGCAAAAGAGAATCCAGCGTTTCCGTCAAGCCATCTTCTCTGGCAAGGACAGTCTGCTGGCCACTTATGCGCTCTTCCGTAACTATACCGAACTGACTTACGACGAGTTGAAGCCGTTCCTGCGTCCAGACTACCGCTATGCCAACCACCCGCACTTGGCTCCTGTGCGTGAGTATGCCGCCGGACAGGAGAAACGTCGTCCCGACACCCGCTATACGGACATCCTGCTGGCTGACACCTTAGGCGAGTATCACCAGCTGAAGGAATACATCGGGCAGGGCTACGTGGTGCTGCACTTTTGGGAGAGTTGGCATCGTGGTGAGTATGACATCCTGCCACAGTTGCGCACGCTTTATGACCAATACCATGCAACGAAAGGGCTACAGATTGTCAGCCTGTCTACGGACGGCATGGATAACGGCCAGCGCTGGAAAGAGCGCGTAAAAGAAGAACGACTGCCCTGGCCCCAGCTGACCACCAAAGCAGCCGGAGTCTACGGCATCAGTTCCTGGCCCGAAACCGTTGTCATCGACAAACGCGGTATCATCATTGCCTCTCCACAGACCATAGAGGAACTGTCAGAGACGCTGCGAAAAATTGCGGAATAACTCAAATCATGGAGACAGGTTACTTGGCTTATACAAGTATCTGTCTCCATGCTTTTATTTGATAGTCAATCGATAAGCCTTACTGCGGTCGGACTCGATTTTGAGGTTAGAATGCTGCTCTACGACGGGTTTCAGCCTGCGGATCAGCGTGTAGAGCGTATCGTTAGCATCAGGCTTCTTGGGCCACAGGGCCTCACAAATCTCTGCCTTTGACAAGCTGTGGGAGGGTGAATGGAAGAACATCTCCATCAGCTGGTGCTGCATGGGAGTCAGTTGCACCTCGTTGCCGTCGGCAGCATAGAAGCGGCCATCGGTTTCTGAATAGGTCAAGCCGCCAAAGCCACTTAATTCTTCACTCTTCACTCTTAACTTTTCACTAAAGAAAAAGAACACCGCCCAGCATCCTGTCAGCACCCACAACAATGCCGCAGGACGCTGGTCGGAGAGGCTGAAGATGGTAGCCTCCGAACAGTGGGCGTACGCCTTGAACTGCCTGCTGCGCGTGTCGACGGCTAACGTAGCCTTGCCTCGCAGTTCTGCTATTTGCAAGTGGCTGTTAAAGGTACGGATGGTGTCCTGACTGATGACGTCGCTCTGCTGTTCCTGCATCGTGATAGCCAGTGCCCTGTCCATATCCTCGCTCACTCGTTGGCTCGTTGAGCGATAACTGTCAAGACTCGTCAGACTTGATGCTACTATCAGTGCAAAGAGCACCACGACTGCATATTGCTGTTTCATACTTATCTTTCAGTTTCAAGCACACAAGGTTTTGACCCTTCGTATGCATTGGTTTATTGCTATTGATTATCGACTGCAAATATACTACTTTTTGATAAAAAATGTTCGTTTCGCCCTTACCTTTTATAAATTATTAGTTGAAAAGCCCCGTTTTTTGTTAAGTTCATCACTCCGTCTTAATGCTGTTATTTTCTTTGCTGCGGTGTTGTCATTGGTCTCGGCTGGAAACGGAGAGGGTTATCCTGGTCGCCCCAAATGGCGGCTTTCAGCAGATTGCCGATAGGCAGTTCCAGTTTCATCTTCTTGCCGATACGGAAATAGGGCGTAACGATAGGTTCGGTAGTCCAGCGGCCAGACATGGGATTTACATAGCGGCGGACACCAATATTCGAACCGAAACGGTCATTGAAGCGAATATCGGCATAGCCGCCATAAGCCGTAGTGTTCATGAATGGGCTGAATGCAGGTGCGACAATGGGATTGCTTGCATAATAATAGCCGAAGGCATGGAGTGAGACAGCCCTGCTGACATCATAGCCTACAGTGCCGCCAAAGCCATACTGTGTGATGAGTTGGCTCTGCATGGGCATCCAATGCTTGTTTGCTGTCGCAGATGCTGTAAGATGCAGCCTTCCGAAATCCTGATGAAGTGTGAGTGAGCCCGCCTGAAAGTCCATCAGTCCAGGCATCTGCGCTGTTGCAGTATTGATGCCAAGCGCGCCTCTACGCCATAGATTAAAGGACTTTGCCCCCATTGGCGCATATTGTACTATACGTCCTGTATTTGGCAATTTCCTATCCGTGGGCATCAACTGATATTTCGGACTCATAGTGCCTATGAAGAGATTTGCCGAGTCCGTCATCAGATGATTGTCAAATTCCATAGTCGGTAAGGCAGCAGCATCCCCCGCAATAATGCCCTTGCCGTTCTGCTCCGTTTGTGCATTCGCTTGTGATGCACAGACTATGAAGAAAAAGAATAATGCTCTCAGAACTCTCATGTCATCTCATAATCGTATCTGTAGCCCTCGCTTTACTGATTTCATACGCTTTATCGTTTTCTGCTGCAAGGACAGCGTAAACCGAGTGCAGAGAGCCTGTTCTTTGCCGGGGTGCAGCCTGTTCTCGCAATTTTTTGCAAAGATAGTAAAAAAGAACGTAATCCCAAATCTTATGGTAATTTTTTGGATTACGTTCCAAAATATTAGTATCTTTTTATGGATTTCTATTCTTCCCGAACCAACTGTTCCCTTATTCTTTCGGCGATTGGAAACATCACGGAATACTTCTTATAATCTTCCTGCAACAATTCTGACGAAGATGATTTCCTCGTATCTGTATATTCATATTCGACCACGTAGAATACATCTTCAACATCAATGTCTCGTACAAGACTTTCTTTCTTATGGGTCAGTGTCAGATGCCGGTAACTGTTGGATGATTTTAAGTCGAAAACAGAAGGGGCATTATCATTGCGATAAAGTTCAGTCTTGTTGTGTTTCGATAATACTTGTGTGTACCCGAATAGATTGGTCACAAGCATGTTCTTGGGCCACAAGGCATCTATAGAGAAAAGCATCTCGTTTTTCTCTGGAAGCATCTTGCAACTACCTATTGATACAGTATCCGCATAGACAACACCCGCCTTGATATTTCTCTTTTTGTCACGCATGGTCTCCTCATATAAAGTATATTTGTCAAGGAACGGAAGAGCCATGTATCTGTCGCCAATCATCATGCTTCGTTTCTTCTGTGCAATGTCCTGTCTCTTTGACATAAAGTAATTCCTTACGACATTACCGCAATGCACCTTTCTGCTTTTGGTGTCGATATAGAATTCCCTTATTCCGTCCATATAATACTTCAAGCATGAATCCACATGCTCTATGCTCCTGAAATACACTTTACAGTGATAGTATTTCTTTCTCTTTGCAGTAATATTGACTTCTGATATGATGTAAGATGATGGGGACAGGAATATAATGTTGTCCTCATTGTAAACAAGGCTCTTGCGCTCATAGCCTATATGAGAAATATGATATTCATAGCCTTTCTGAAGGCTGATATATCCTCCCATGTCTGAGCGTCCTATTACAGCTCCATTAGCATCATAGACAGTAGCATAACTAACGGGATTCTTGGTTATGCTGTCTGCCAACATTACTTGCTGGGCGAGCATCTCAATAGATATGAAAGCGAGAAGGATGGTGAAAATGGTTTTCTTCATATTTCCTATTTTGATATTTTCAAACCGAGTTTGGCAGATGATGCCCGTTTCATCTTATTACAGTCATCGGATAGTTCTCAATACAGAGACTCCCCATCTTGAGGGTTGGGAACTGGTAGATGACTTGCTGGCGACTTTTATTGTTGATGTCTCCAAAGATCAGGCTGTCCGCCGTTACCTGTTTCATCCAGTCCTCTTTCTGTCCAAACCATAGTCCGAGCGGCGAGCCGTTATCGAACAGCAGATTCCTGGTTTTCCCCGCTATCTCCACAGGGATGACAACCGCTCCGTCCATCACCTTTATCTTGATGGTGTCAGCAAAATCGCTCTTCGAGAAACTCACAGGCGCCATTGCGCTCTTTATCAGGTTTTGTGCCTGGGCAAACATCGTCACAACGAGGGCGAATAGCACAGTGATAACAGTTCTCTTGTTCATTCCAACACTGTCTTGAATTACAGCCGCAAATATACAATTTTTCTGCGAGACATATTTATTTTGCTACCCCTTTTATGTATATTTTTCAATACTTAAACCTTATTGAACGATAACCTGCCATCGTCTCAAACAGATTGAATCTCGGCAACGAAGACCAGTCCCTTATAAGGGAACAATACAATTTTTTTGCTTTTTCGTGTAGCAAATCGTACCTTTGCAGCGACTAAAGGTCAAATGTCGAACAAAAACATCGAGACAATGAACCAGAACGAGCAAGAATTTGAGCAGCAGGTGCGGACGCACAAGGCAACCATCTACACCGTCTGCTATATGTTCAGCAAGGATCAGGACGAGGTGGCCGACCTCTATCAGGAGTGCCTCATTAACCTGTGGCGAAGTTGGCCGAACTTCGAGCATCGCAGCGACGTGCGGACGTGGATATACCGCATCTGCCTGAACGTCTGTGTCAGCCTCGACCGTAAGCGTCGCCGCCACAAGACCATCCCGCTGACGATGGACATCAACCCCTACGAGGAGGACAACCAGAACTCGCGCCAGATGGAGATGCTGCGCCAGCGTATCAACCAGTTGCCGCCCATCGACCGCGCTATCGTACTGCTGTGGCTGGAGAACATGAGCTACGACGAGATTGGTGCTATCGTGGGCATCTCGGCCAAGAACGTCAGCGTGCGCCTGGTGCGCATCAGGGAACAACTGAAAAGAATGAAATAAAACTCGAGAAACGTAGGTTCCGGAACTACACCTATTATTAATATTAAAAAAGCATACGATTATGGAAACTCAGACAAACAATAACAACATTCCTCAGAACGAAGTAGACGAACTCCGCGAGCAACTCGCCCTGTTCAAGCAGCGACTGGACCAGCAGGAAATCATCAGCGACCGACTCATGCGCCGCTCGATGAACGCCCGCATCAGCATCTTCACTAAGACAGGCGTCATTGCAGATATTGTCGTATTGCTCATCATGCCTCTCGTCTTTTGGGCGTTCTCCAAGATGGGCGTTTCTTGGTATCTTACACTCATCCTGCTCTTAGGTGTTATCATCGAACTTGCCTATAACATCATTTGCCATCGACAAATACAGCGGCTCTTCACCGAAGGCAACGACTTGCTGGCCGTTCGCCGCGGGCTGCTGGAGTTTAAGAAGAGGGAGCGCCTGCAGATGCTCATATCCTTACCACTGATCACTCTTTGGGCACTCGCCTTATGCTGGCAGTTAGGAGTCTTCGCAGATAATCCGACAGAAAGAGTTGCAGCCATCGGCATCAGGGTGGGCATAGGATTCTTCATCGGCACTCTCATTGTTTTCTGCGGCTATTTCTGGGAGATGCACCGCGTGAACCGTTCCATCCGCGAGATTGACGAACTATCTGCAGAATAACACAGTTTCTAAAATACGCTCTCTCGTTAAAGCAGTGCCAGTCGTGAGGCTGGCACTGCTTTATTACAAGATTCCTATTTCAGTAGAAGCATAAATTGCTACCTGCTCCATTGGCAAATAGTCTGCGCCCATTCGGGAATGTCGTCAGTATACTTCTTGAAAACCGTCCCGTCCACGGTGCGATAGAGCAGGCGAGGCAACTGACCGTCAATGGAGTTGTCGTAGATGGCCACTACGCATAGGGTAGGCTTCCTGATGCTCATTGCGCGGCCCTCCATGCAGAAATTTCATCAGCCACGGCCTGTAGTCTCCGTTTCTTCTCTGCCTCAGCGTTAGCCATTGACTTGCGAGCTTCTGCTGCCACGTCCTCCATCAGTGCCTGCAGCATCTCGTCTGTCGGCTCTTCCGTGGAGGTCAGCCTGTATCGTTTGTGAATCTCAGTCATAATTGCCGTCAATTAGAATTACGAGTGCAAATTTACAACTTTTTAGCGAGAATTGTTCGCCTCACCTACATCTTTTAAATATAATTAGGCGAAAAGGCATGCCGTATTCGTATTTGCCCTTGTTCTATGCGAAATGTTAAAAATCAGCAATGGGAGCAAAATATTTACGAAATAATTTGGTTTATATCATAAACTTGTCTATCTTTGCAGCGTGAACCGGACACGATAGGCCGAAGCCGTGCTTTCTGCAGGAGCGCGGACGAGGTCAGAGAGTAGTAAACGAAAGTAGAACATCACTTAAAAATGGAACAACAATGGAAGAAAAAAATAACATGACTGCCGAGCGCAGTCTGGAGATCATCACGGAGCAGATAGAGCGCAGCCGTCAGGTGGTGGCTAAGGACACAGGCCTGTCACTCTACGTGGCAGGACTATGCACAATGGGGATGGCCATTCTTATAGGCATCCTTGTCTATCTTACGTCCAACACGGCTTGGTATCTGATGTACATCCTACTGCCTGTCATTATCTTCGCTGCTGACCGCTATGCAAAGAGAGGAAAACCGAAAGTTCCCGCCAGTCTGGTCGGCTCGATGGTCGACAAGACTTGGCAGACGTTTGGTATCTTCGTATTCGCATACTTCGTGTTCGGCATTTTGTATAACATGCTGATGGCACACTTCGAGCAGCCCGAAGTCTATTCACGTCTGGTGATTCACCCCCTTCGTGTCGTGCTCCTGCTTATGGGCATGACCATTACCATCAACGGTTACATATTGAAGAGTCGTTGGATGGTGTGGTGCGGCATTGTGGGTGGAATAGGTGGCTTCATCTGGGAGTCGTTCTACGTCACGCAGACACTGACCGGATGGTTGGTTTATTATACCAATGCTCACTATGTTGGCGTAGCCCACGGCATTATCCCTGCCATCATCGTCACTGTCTTGGCATTCATCGGCCTGACGCTCCCAGGCATGAAACTAAAAAACTCGTAGCCCATGTTCAAGCCATTAGACCCCCTGCTGCATGCCGAGTTGCGACTGGCCGTGATGTCGCTGCTCATCAGTGCCGAGGAAGCCGAGTTCCCCTACATCAAGGAGCAGACGGGAGCCACGGCGGGCAACCTGAGTGTGCAGATAGACAAGCTGTCGGCAGCAGGCTACATCGAGGTGGAGAAGACCTTCAAGGGCAAGAAGCCCTGCAC
The DNA here is from genome assembly GCA_017458125.1 of Prevotella sp. Taxonomy (GTDB): domain Bacteria; phylum Bacteroidota; class Bacteroidia; order Bacteroidales; family Bacteroidaceae; genus Prevotella. The sequence goes on along the minus strand of JAFTGB010000024.1, from coordinate 13,617 downwards.
CCTCTGCCGCATCACGCCTGTAGGGCTGAAAGCCTTTGAGGATTATGTGAAAGCGCTGAAAAGCTATCTGAATGTAAAAAAGACCTGACCGTTAGATAGCCACAACCGCTTTATTACATCAGTTCGGGTATAATTTTGAATATCTCATCCAAATTTATACCCGAATTGATATATTATTCGCAATAAATACTACTGCGCTTTATTGGAAAAGCGGAAATGCGTTTTGGACATCCGTGCCTGAAATGGCGCGGCGCATGCGCAGGATGTCGTGGACGTTGCGGATGATGCTCATCGTGCCGAGGCTCAGCAGCAGGGCGAGGACGGTGGCCGAGAGGAGGCGGGAGTTCTGGGCGAGCCACACCAAGAGCCCCGACTGGACACGGACGGTGAACAGGGGCACGTCGGCAGGCATCGACAAGACGAAAGCCAGGGTGACGGCTCCGCTGACGAGGCCCACGACGAAGGCGGCGACCATCGCCATTTTGTAGCGGCGAAGCGTGGCTTCCTGATGCTGGCGGACGTATTCCACGGCATCGAGGCGGCGGGTGAGTGTGGCCATGAAGTCGGCCTGGTCGTCGAAGTGGGGTTGCTGGGCGAGGAAAAGTTCCTCAAGTGCTTTGTCTTTTGTCATAGCTTCAGTATCTCCTTGCTGTTTACTCATAACTTCAGTCTTTCTTTCAGTTTGTCACGGCCCCTCGAGAGCTGCTTCTTCACGGCATCCTCCGAGGTGTCGGTGATGGCGGCAATCTCCTTGATGTCGTAGCCGCTGAGATAGTAGAGTGTGATGGCCGACCGCTCCTTGGGCGGCAGGGTGCGCAGGGCGAGGTAGAGGCTCTGGTGCTCGAAACTGCTGTCGGCGGCATTGGGACTGATGAGTGTCCGTGCCTCGTCGAGCGTCGCGACCGTTCGCAGGCTTGCCCTGTGGTTGAGGAATGTGTTGTGGGCAATCTTGAAGAGCCACGAGCGGAAACGGCCTCGGTCCTGATAGCCTGCCGACGAGAGGTAAGCCTTCACCAGTGCGTCCTGCGCCAGGTCGTCGGCATCGCCCTTGTTGCCGCAGCAGAGGGCGAGCAGGAAGCCGCGAAGTGCCTCCTGCTCACGCTCTACCAGGGTGATGAACTGCTCGCGTGTCACTTGTTCTCGGCTTGCATTACCAATAACTGCTCCTCTGCCTCCATCTCCTTGGCGAGCATCCGCTTGCCAATGTAGTAATTAACAAGGAACGCGATGCCTATGCCTGAAAGAACAGCTCCGAATAGGCTGAATTGCTGAATTGCTGCAGTCGGCATTCCGCCAACAAAGGCCTGAACGATGCAGAAGCCTATCAAGGCAACACCGAGGAAAGTAATGATACTGCCCCACAGCAGTTTCGTCAGCAGTTTCTCCTTCAGCAGTTTCTTCTTGGGCGAAATCTTCTTCATCAGTTCCTCGATGTCCATATCGGGGTTCTTCTCAATGGCGGCCAACACAATCTGTGTGCGCTGGTTGGTCTCGTTCATCTTTTTGCGGATAGCAAGCCATACGACCATGATGGGCAGCACGCATCCGCAGGCGATAGGCACTAAGATGGCAACTAAATATTCCATAATTCTTTCTTTTTTATTGTTAGACTTTTGTTTTCTTGAACCGATTCACTATAATAACAGTTCAAGACGGCAAAAGGTGACGCCGGAAAGGATATTTGACTGGAATACCCTTTGGCGGTTCATCTTAATGCTGACTTCAAAATATTCTTCAGCAGATGCGTGGCATTCTGATTGCGGGCCACACCCTCGGTGAGGCGATAGGTGTAGGTGATTTCGTCGGAGAGCTGGATTTGACTTCGTCGAATTCCTCCTCGTTCGGAAGAGCAGATGCAAGCATCGCTCTTCTCTCTCTCGTTCGTTATTTCAAAGCAATAGTTGTGGAAGCGGGCGGGATACTGCTGCTGCATCTTCGACAGCTCGAGGTCGTGGGTGGCGATGATGCCGGTGACGGGGAGTGACGCTACGGACTGGAGGAAGAGCCGCGAGCCGTTGAGTTTGTCGAGCGAGTTGGTGCCCTTCAGGATTTCGTCGAGAATGATGAGCGTGTGGCGGTTCTGCCGGCAGGTCTCGATGAGCTGTTGCAGTCGGAGCAGTTCGGCGTTGAAATAGCTGATGCCGTGGGCGAGGTCGTCGGTGGTGCGCATGCTGCTGAACAGCGAGAAGAGCGAGACGCGCAGGCTGTCGGCAAAGACGGGCATACCACAAGTGGCCAGCACATAGTTGATGCCGATGGAGCGGAGGAAGGTGCTCTTGCCCGCCATATTTGCACCAGTGACGATGTAGTAGTGACGGTCAGCAATGGTGAAGTCGTTGCGCACGGCCTTTTGTCCGAGGAACGGATGATAGAGGCCTCGCGCCTCGAAGACCACCTCGTCGACATCCACCAGTTCGGCATCCGTGGCCGCCGGTTCGTTGTAGCGGAATGTGGCCATCGACACTAATGCGTCGAAATGGCTCACAGCGGCTATCCACTCGCCGATGTGCCCCATGTAGCGGTCTTGCCAAAGCAGGAAGCGGCGTACGATGAAATAGTCGGCCAGATAGAGGGCATTGGAGATGGGCACCCATATCTCGTTGCGCTGGTCGAGGGCATTGATGATGCCCTTCAGCAGACGGAACGACTTCAGTGCATCCTGCTTATCGGCCGACAGCTGACTGATGATGTCGCACCCCACCCTACTCTTCAGGTCGGCGGTCACTATCAGCATAATCATATTGACGTAGTTACTCAGTCGCGGCAGGATGATATTGATGCTCTGATTGACACGTTTCAGCGTTCGACCGAAAAGCAGATAGACTGCCAGAATCTGCAACAGCACCCAAAGCATGGGTAGTGCGCCAGACAGCGGGCCAAAAATGGCCCCGGCCAATAGTCCATAGAACACGATGACGCTCCCGACGGCTGCAATATGAGTGAGCCGATGGGCGGCAAGGCGAGAGACCTGCATCTGCTGCACCGCGTGCAGGGCTTCCAAAATGTCGGCCGTGTTAATCTGTCGCCCACGGCCTTGCGCCATAAATGCCGTTCTCAGCGGTTCCTTTTCCGATAGCTCGCGGATGACTTCGCGCCGTGCTTCAATCTCGTCGATGGTCCTCACCCGCGTCTCAGCCAGTTCCTTTGCCAGGAAATCGCTGCCGCCAGTAGTGACGGTGCGGTTGATACGATGAAAGAGTGATTGCGACCCAAAGATGTCGAGGTCAAGCGTGAACGCATGGCGAGGGTTGATATATTGCTCTCCCGACGCAAAGCCGGAGAAGTCGCCGTCGAGATAGTTCAGTTCCTTCTGATAGACGTTGCGCAGGTTCTCCTTCTCTTCCGCCATCCGGCTGTTCCTGCTGTCTCGCCAGCGTATGGCTACATATGCTGCTATGAACAATAACGCCACCACCAGTGCCGCCACGTTGCTCCACATCGTATAAGCCACCACACAGCCAATGGCCAGGCCGATGGCCGACAACTCCAGCACTACCACCAGCCGGTTGTGCTTGTTCAGCTGCCGTATCTCCTCCGTCAGCACCGTAATGCGCCCGGAATATAGTTCCTTTGGATACATGTTATAAGAATCTCACTTCTGTGGTCAGCGTTCTTCTTCCTCCTTGCCGCAACTCAGGCGTATTGATGCGGATGTCGCAGTCAACGACGAAAATGTTTTCTGCAGCCGAAAGAATGACATTCTCGTCATGCATATCGCTAAGGTAGATGTCTGGGGTGGCATACGTCCAGTTTCGCGGATTTTTCAACTCGAATCCCATTTGGCGCATATAGGCGGAAATATCCTCGTCGCTAACTGGTTGTCCGTCGATGAAGGGTTGCTCTACAATAATCTTGAACTCACCATTACTGTCTCTTCCAAAACCGATTACAAAAAGCCTTGTCTCTGGAAAAAAAGTATTATGGAGCGTGATACGGTCAAGGGCAAAGATGGGTTGTATGAAATAGTCCAGGCCTATTGACTTGACTAATGTCGATCCGTGGTCATAAACCTTTGCCTCTCCTCCCTCGGCAATTTGCTCGCCCAAAGTCAGAGTCAACCGCTCTTCTACGTTTGATGTCCATAGGCCTACTGCTTTGGCCCAATGCTCTATAGCTGCCTCTTGCTTCGCTCCTTGTTGGCACTCTCTTTGGTAGTTGCTGAGTGCTCCTTGACTCTCTGAATCTGTGCCAACTTCTGCTCCCGCGAGCAAGGATGCAATGACATTTGCATTACCTCCCGCTGCGCAGCCATGCTGTTCGTGCGGTGAAAATCGTTGATATACCAATCGCCCGCTGATAAACTGTTCTGCATAACTATCCAGTTTTAGCAGACCTTCAGGCGTAAAGCCCTCGGCAATGATGGTGCGGACAGAAGCCCAAAAATCTGCATTGTTCATTACTTTGTTTGCCTTAATTGATTACAATGATGGTGCAAAGATACAAAATTTCCTTGAATTATAAACTTTTTTCGCTTTTTCGTGTAGCAAATCGTACCTTTGTGGCGACTAAAGGTCAAATGTCGAATAAAGACATTGAGACATTGTCCTACCATCCGTTAATCTGAAAGCACACACCAATACTGATTCCCAAATCATGAATCAGTTTGTTTTTATAATCGTTCCTTTGGGTGTCAAACGCTTTCACAAGATAGGCTTCGTCACTTATCGAAGCCATAATGCCGATGTTTGGTGTAATGTGCATCTTCACGCCGACGCTTGGCGAGACAAACAGGCTGAAGCCCTGCTTGTCTTTTGACAGAGAGTATTTCTCATTGGTTCCCACATTCTTTTTATTAAATAGGATGAATCCTCCAGCGCGCAGATTAACAAACGGAGAGAACCTGCGGTCTAAAAAGAAGTAATGTGTACTGACGTAAATGGGAATAGCCGAGAACTTATACTTCTGATGATAGCTGTATCCAATACCGGCTCCGATGCTGAAGCAATCATTGCTGAACTTTTCGTGCAGATAGTTTGCAGCGATACCCCCGTCGCCATATTCGCCTATGCCTTGCGAATAGGAAACATCAACGACATTCAGGCAACCTTCTTCTGAGTCAAACGAAGTCTGAGCTTTCGCAAATGACGGTGCTATGAGCATCATCAATACGAACAGGAATCGTATGGGCATCATACTTGCTTTCAGTCGGCGTATCAGCGTGTAAAGCGTATCGTTAGCATCGGGTTTCTTGGGCCGAAAGGCAGCGTCGGCACTAAAAGCCTACAGCTGCCCATCGGAACAGTACAGTCACGGAGCTTACTTCAAGGGATACTTCTGCTGCAGAGTGGTGATGATGTTGCGGATGAGCTCTGGCGTCTGGTAGTCCTTGCCGTTCAAACCGTAGGTAATGGTGAAACCGAAGTTGTCGGCCAAACATTCTTCCGGTGCGAAAACATATTGGGTGTTGCGACCGACGCGGTCCCAAAAGTCCGGCACTTCGTTGATGTCATAGTTGGTATCGGTGGCGTCGATAGGTACCAACACCTGACGGAAGAATCTGAGGAAGGAGATTTTCGACAGGTCTTCGGCACCAGCTGAAGCCTCGGCCCATGTCTTTTGGTAAAGCACCATCAGCTCGCACTTGCGCTTCTGGCCGTTGACGGTGAACTCGGCATAATTGTCGATATGCTCCACATCGGGATTTGTGAGCAACATGCTCTTGTTCTCGCCCTTCAGTTGTAGGTCTTGCTCCATCACGGTGAACCCGATAAGGCCGTACATCGTCTTGCGGAAGTCGGCATCATTTCGCGTCAGGCAGTGGAACAGCTCGTGCGCCATGGTTTTCAGAAAGTTGTTGAACGTAGCAGGGTTGTCCAAGTCTGCATTTATGGTAAAGAATTGGGACCCCAGATAGATAGCTGTCTTGTGGGTGTAGGCAAGGCTGCCCCCTTCCTCTTTCATTGATGTGCAGACGTAGGTGATGTCCTTGGGAAACGGCAACCGGATGTTCAGGGATGCCAGCCTTTCCTCAATGGCGTCGATACCTCTTTTGACGGCCGCCTTCTGACTGTCGGTAAAATCCATTACCTGAGCTCTGGCGAAATCCTTCAGCTCGTCAAGTGTTGCCCCCGTCTTACGCATGCGCCAGTCTAAGTCGGCCTGATTCATGCTGTTGTAGTATTGCTCGTTGCTCATGAGCTCTGCCTCGCCTTGAGCCTTGCTGGCAAGCGTGTAGTGAATTTGCCGAGTCGGCTGTGCGGAGTCAGCGGAATCGTCCTTGCTGCATGATAATAGGCTCAGAATGCATACCGCAACGAGCCCCATACGTTTCATGGAAAATGTTCTGTTCATTGGTTTGTTTTTAATATTCTAAAATCATAACAGTCGTCTTAAAGACAAACTATTATCTAATCAGGCGCAAAGATACGGATTTTTTTGGTAAAATCACAAATAATGCTATGCAACGGCGAAAAAAAATTTTTTTTGCAGAAATGCTTGCAGAATGAAAAAATAGTCGTATCTTTGCAGTCTTGAACTATAAGAAAGGAGGCTGGAAAATGAATATGCTGTTTGCACTGTCACCCAGGAGCATCATAGCGGCGCGCACTGTCGACACGGGCAGGGCGGGACGCAGTTTCGTTGTGACAGTAAGTAAACAAAAGTATTCATGCAATAACAGAAACAAAAAAGACAATGGGTCAGACATGGCAGACACGGGCAAGCCCCGAAGCGGGGTGTTCCATCGCTTTCAAGGTGATGGACGATGCGGTGTCGTTCCATCTGGCCACTGCCGACGCTGACACGGCGAGCAGGGAGATAAGAGAACTGGCCGAGAAAATGTTCTTCTATCGTGACATCGACGAGGCCTACAATGCTGCCATGGCGCGTATCAACGAGGCAAGGGCGGCGGAGAGGCAGAGACTTGAGGAGCGGCGGCAACAGCAGCAGCGCGACATGATGATGTCGATAGTGAGCATCATGAAGGACGACAGGGACGAGGCTGTCAGACCGCCAGACAGGTCTGTCGCTGTCGCGGAGCCCGGCGAGCTGCCTGAGCAGCTGAAGACGCAGAAGGCCAGGGCCATGTGGCAGCGACTGCAGCAGAAGGGGTATGTTGACGACCACTGCCAGCCGACCATGCTGTCGCGCACGCAGACGGCGCTGCTGGCCAGCGAGATGGCCGAGCGGCTGGAAATCAGCCAGAAGTGGAAGACGTTTGAGCGGCTGTGGGGCAGGAAAGACATGCGAGCCGACTATAACAAGGCCTTATGCCAGCGGAAAACACTTGATTTCATAGGCGAGCTGAAAACATTGTTCGCTGATATACAGTGATTTGCAGAAAACCGTAGTACCTACGCGTAGGTACTGCGTAGTGAGTGGGGAAGAAATATATTTCATAACTTTGCACCTGATTTTTTAACCGTGCAAAAGTTATGATACAGCAGAAAGTAAGTTTGTTTCAGTGTCTGACCAGCGTGCCAAGCAAAGCGGTGGCGCTGGACGAGGTGGTACGGCTGATACGCCACGACAGCAGCGTGGCCTCGAAGACCGAGGGCTACCGTACGATGGCTGCCGTCCTGGGCAAGGAGAAAGCCGATGAGGAGGTGAAGCGCAAGCTGATGCCGGCCGTGTCGGTGGGTGTGCTGTTCGACGGCAACGGCCGTGGTGCGGCGAACGTGCTGGGCTTTACAGGGCTGGCACTGTGCGACATAGACCACATAGGCAGCGATGATGCGGTGGAGGCAGCTTTCGCGAAGGCCGCGCACGACGCCCACACGCTGATGGCCTACCGGACGGTCAGCGGCCGGGGGCTCCGTGTCGTCTACCGTTACGTGCGGGTTCAGGACGAGGCGCAAGCCAACCCGTCACCCGAGACTCCTCACGCTGCGCTCACCTGGCCCGCAGCCTTTCTGAAGGGCAACGCCTACTACGCCAAGCTGGTGGGCCATGACTACGACACGCAGTGCGGCGACTACTCGCGGCTGTGCGGGCTGGCCCACGACGCCAGTGTGTACGTCAACTGGGAGGCTGAGCCTTTCAGCGTCAGCGACGACGAGGTGCTGGCCTGCAGCTTCGCCGACGAGAAGGAGCGGGGCAAGGCGCGCCGCGAGTATGCCGCAGGCACACACAGGGTGACGGCGGAGGAGGCCTGGCCACGCGTGGAGCAGGCGCTGACCAGGCGCAGGATGGTCTACCAGAGCGGCCACCACCACGACTACGTCATGCACGCGGCGTTCCTGATGAACCGCTACGGCGTGGACCGTGACGAGCTGCTGGAGTGGGCTGCCCGCGAGTGGGCCGACTACGACACCCGTCAGCGTGAGGCCACCATACGCAGCTGCTACAAGCGCACGCAGCAGCACGGCACATGGCGGCTGAACCGACAGGGACGGCAGGCCAAGGAGACGTCGATGATCACCCTGCCCGAGATACACCAGTGGCTCACCCAGCATGTGGAGGTGGTCTACAACCTGGTGACCGACCAGACCATGTACCGCCTGAAGACACCGGTGCAGCCCCACGCCCCGCAGGAGGCTGCAGAGGCGCAGTGGACCATGCTGGACGAGCGCGTGCTCTGCAGCATGCGCAGCCAGATGGCGACAGACACCGGCAAGCGCGTGCTGAAACAGGACGTGCGCGACGTGCTGAACTCCGACTTCTCGCGACTCTCCCACCCCGTGCGCGAATACATCGAGGCACTGCCCCAGTGGGACGGTACGGACCGCGTGAAGGAGTTGTGCACCTACGTCAGAAGCAAGTCGCTGAGCACGGCGTGCGAGCAGTTTGCCCGCAGGCAGGGCGCGGACTCCTACTTCGAGTGGACACTGCACAAGTGGCTGGTGGCAATGGTGGCCACATGGATGAGCGACCTGTCGTCGAACCACACCATCTTCGTGCTCATAGGCTCGCAGGGCATCTACAAGACCACCTTCTTCCGCCACCTGCTGCCGCCACCGCTGAGGACGTACTTCTGGGAGAACGCCCACAACTCGTTCGCAACCAAGGATGACCATCTGGCACTGGCCGAGAACTGTCTGGTGGAGATAGAGGAGATAGACCTGCAGAGCGCCAGCGACGTATCGGAACTCAAAGCACTGGCCACCAGCCAGAAGGTGAAGGAGCGACGACCCTACGCCCGCTTCCGCGAGGAGAAGCACCGCCTGGCCTCCTTCTGCGGCTCGGGCAACCAGGAGCACTTCCTCAGCGACGAGACGGGAAGCCGGCGCTGGCTCTGCCACAAGGTGACCAGCATCAGCGACCCGCGCACCTGGACGCTCCATTACGACCAGCTCTACGCACAGCTCTACCAGGAGCTGCGACAGGGCTTCCGCTACTGGTTCGACACGGACGAGCAGCGCAGCGTGGACACCCAGAACGAGTCGTTCCGCATTGAGAGCGACGAGGAGCAGCTCATACGCTCGCGCCTGCGGCCGCCACGCGTGGGCGAGAAAATCACGCTGATGAACGCCACCATGATCTGCCAGCTGCTCAACGGCGGCAACGTAGGGCGCGGACTGTCCTCGCGGAAGGTCAGCATCCTTATGGGAAAGCTGGGGTACAAGAAAATGCACAGCAGGCAAGGCAACTTCTTCGAGGTCTTTCTGATACCTGCCGACAAGATTCAGGCCATGCTGGCTCAGACAGAGCCTGAAGAGCACGAGACGGACACCCTGCAAGAGGGTGATTTGCCATTCTGACGGACGCAGTGTGAAGGATGTGAAGGTAGTTTTTCAACTTTTACTATAGAAATTATTTACCCCCGACCTAAATGTTTTCCTATATATAAAGTTTTATATTTATCCTTCACATCCTTCACACTCTCGAAGAAAGCTTTGCGAAACATGATGTTTACATCCTCAAAGTATGATACTAAGACATTGAAAACAAGATATTTACAATCCAAAAACAACATACACCCGCTATGAAAGCAATGACGAAACAGCAAATAGCCCAAGCCGCCGGAGTGACCGTCAAGACCCTGATGAACTGGTGCCAGCCCTACAGCCAGGAGCTGACCGCCATGGGCCTGAGGCCCGGCATGCGCGTACTGCCTCCCCACATCGTGAAATGGATAGCCGACCACTTCTGCATCGACCTGTGAGAAAGGTTGAAATTTTAGGTTTTTATGCTTCTCTTAAAAAAATATTCGTATCTTTGCACACAGATTATATAAAAGACGCCCTATGAGTATTGACACTTATAAACTGACGAGTATGGACGAGCCTACCGATGAAGTGCTCAGCCAGTTGATGAAAGAGGCGGCCGAGGAGGCAAAGCAAGCAAACATTCAGGCCACTCGGCGCTTTTTTGAGGAATTGCGGCAATCTGCTGCTGCCATCTGATTAATGCCATGGCACAGTTAGCCCATCGTCCTGTACTCATCGTTATAGCCGGACCAAACGGTTCGGGTAAGACAACTATAACTTCAAAGATTCTGCGTCATGAGTGGCTTGAAGACGCCCTGTATATCAATCCCGACCAAGTGGCACAAGAACGCTTCGGCGATTGGAACTCGCCCGAGGCTGTAATGCAAGCAGCCCAATATTGCGAGCAACAGCGTGAACAGTGCCTCAAGCGCAAGCAAAGCCTCATCTTTGAGACAGTCCTATCTTCTGAGGGCAAGGTTGACTTCATCCGTCGCGCCCACGAGGCGGGCTATTTCATTCGTGTGTTCTTTGTGTCCACATGCCATCCTTCCATTAACTCCTCGCGCATTGCTAAACGCGTGATGCAAGGCGGTCACGATGTGCCCATTCCCAAAATCATCTCTCGCTATCAAAAGTCAATACTCAACTGCAAGCGTGTGGCGGCTCTGGCTGACCGCGTTTACATCTATGACAACTCAGTCGATGACATTGAGGCCCGTCTAATCTTCCGCATGACGGACGGCAAACTCTTCAAACGATATACTGAAGACATCCCGATATGGGCGCAGGCCATCATCGGTTAGGCGTTGCCTTCTTATAACTCACACCATTCAGAAAGGAAGCGGCTTTATCGGGCATTAACGGGGAGTAGCGGGCAGAAAGGGGAAAACGGTGCCGCACAATGTCGTACCTTTGCAACATCAGGGAGAGACCCTGGGACGACCTCTGGCCTGGCGCGCAGCCATATCGTGAGTGAAAAAATTTAAAGGTACATTAAAACTATGATTCTTTACATTGTGAAGCAGAACAAGAATTCCAAGTCTCTTGCCTTCGGCAAGTGGTACGCCTTCCCCGTCATCGAGGAAACCATCGACCTGGATGCCCTCGCCGAGCACATGTCGAACCACAACACGCCCTACTCGAAGGGTGCCATCAAGGGGGTGCTGGCCGACATGGTGAACTGCATCAAGGAGCTGCTCCTGGAGGGCAAGAACGTCAAGATTGCCGACCTGGCCATCTTCTCGCTTGGCATCAAGAACGCCGGCGGCTCCAACACCGAGGAGGAGTTCTCCGTGACGAAGCACATCAAGGGTGTGAAGCTCCGTGCCCGTGCCACGGGTGAGCTCATCACGAAGAGCCTGAACCTGGAGGCGCAGCTGAAGAAGGCCACGGTAACCACGAAGAAGGCTGAACCCGAACCGGAGCCTTGAGCCGCGCGAACACTGCACTTCAGTCACTAACACTTAAAGTCGTAACGCTATGAAGATGCTTAAAGACATGAACACGTGGAAGACCATCATCCAGTTCATCATCACCGTGCTTACGGCCATCGTCAGTTCATTTTTCGTGCAGAGCTGCATGGCTGGCTAACCTCTCTCACGCATCGGCAGGATTTCCGGAAATCCTGCCGATGTTTTTTCACATTCGTTTTTTCGTGAAAGTCCTTCGGTTTATGGAAAAATATTCGTAAATTTGCGCCCCGAAAAAAGAACACACACAATGGGAAAGAAGAAACTATGGATGCTGACCGTCATCCTGACTTGCGGTCTGGCACTGCCGGTGTGCAGTAAAAGTGACCACACAACGGCAGCGGACTTGACGGTGCTTACGGAGTGGCAGGCCGGAAAGACGGTATCGGATGAAGCCGTGGCAGCCTACGGAGGCCTTGACAAGTGCTTCGCTGCGGAACCCATCCCCGACGACGTATGGGCGAGGATGCAGGGTAAGACGTACAAGGAGAACCCCTACATCAAGCGTGACGACCTGCGACACATCCGCGCACTGCACTGGGACTATGACCACCAGATGCATGTCGGCGAGATGATTTGCAACAAGAAGATTGCCGACCGTGTGGCCCGCATCCTGCGCCAGCTCTTCGATGCGAAATACCCCATTCAGCGGATGCTGCTGCCCGATGTCTACGGTGCTGACGACGAGACACAGATGCGTGACAACAACTCGTCGTGCTTCTGCTACCGGGCCGTTGCAGGCACCGCCAAGCTCTCGAAGCATGCCCGCGGGCTGGCAGTGGACATCAATACGCTCTATAACCCCTACTACAAGGACAGAGCCAACGGCACACGCTTCATCCAGCCTGCCACGGCTGCCGAATACTGCGACCGCACGAAGTCGTTCGCCTATAAGATAGACCACAACGACCTCTGCTTCAAGCTCTTCACCAAGGCAGGCTTTGAGTGGGGCGGTGACTGGACGTCGTGCAAGGACTTCCAGCATTTCGAGCTTATCGAGTAGCCGGGGTGAATCATCCAACTCCAGCCTCTATCTCTTTCTGAGCACAGATTACAGCGTCAAGTTTCACCTCGTCCTCACCCTCAACGATATCCAGCACCTTGTCCGCCAACCAAATAGTCAACAGTTCTTTCTCTTCGATTTCAAGGAGTCTGGCCATAATAGGGATATGGCATCGCTTGGCTTTCCTTTCTCCACGCTCTATCTTGCTATACATAGGCGTGTCAATATCCAGTGCAGCCGCAAGTTTCCGCTGCACCATCCCATGCTCTTCTCTGAGTTCTTTTATTTTCTTACCGAATATCATACACTTTCATTTATTACTTTCTAACTTTCCAATACTTCTGATTCTTACTTTTGGGCTTCTCTGGCTCAGTCATTTCTAAATATCCCATCTCCAACAATGGTCTAACATACGTGGTCATATTCTTTGAGTTGTTGTTTTTCTATATATTTCGCAGACAGCGAGTTATCTCTGTCTTCTCCGTCTCTTTTATCTCTGTCTTCTCTGTCACTATCTCTATCATTTTTAACATCAGTTTCTCCTACATCTCTACGCTCAACCGTCACGACAAACTCATTGAGTATCTCGTCGTTTACGAACTTGATGTCAGGCGTAAACTTCAAGGCTCTGGTGATGCCACTCGGTGTTATATTACTTGCCGTCAGCCGCTGTCAGTTTCAGTTGGGTAGTGTCACTAACCACCTCACTCTGCTCTTTCCGCAGTTTGGCCTTCAGGTACTTCCAGTAATTACGGTTCTTCTCATGGTCATCCTGCTGGTTGACAGCCCCCACGATGTCCAGTACCGAGAACCACCAGTGGTTCCCATCCTCGTCCCACACGGCCCGCACCTTATGGTCCTTATAAAACCTGATTGATATTTTACTCATATCTCGAATTCTTCGATATTCATAATAACGTGAGTTCGACGTAAGCCTTACGCAATAAGTCTGCTTTTGTCGATGATTTCTAAATTCATTTCTGGCTTCTTTGGCAGCAGGTTGTAGGCAATAAGCCCAGCGAACAGGTTTGTGGCAAAGTTGTCGATGGAGCGGTGT
>JAFTGB010000023.1 GCA_017458125.1 Prevotella sp. | reverse complement strand
GCTTTTCCATGTCATTTTTCGAAACAAGATCAAGGTGATGAAGCGTGAGGCTTGGGCTTCACAGACGACCGCTACTTCAAACTTCGTCTGCTGGCCCTGCACGATGCCGGTATCACGCCATTCCTATGAAGAACCATAATTAAATCATAGAGGCAATGAAAAAATTAAAGTTAATAATATGTTTCCTGTTATGTATTTTGTCGTGTAGTATAGCATGCGCTCAAACTAAATATGACAAAGCAATAGAGCTTTTGGAGAAAGGGCAAATACAGTCAGTAATAGATTTGTTGCGTGATGAAGCAAAAGGAGGGAATGCCAAATACCAATTTATTCTTGCGGAATGTTATGATAAATTGGGAGATACGCAAAACAGCATTTTTTGGTTAAAGGAAGCTGCAGAAAACAACTACGTACCATCTTTCTTTAACTTAGCCCTTATGCTCGATCCTTTAAGAAAACAATGGAATGTAGAAAAAAACATAGAATTGTCAAAAAAATACTATTTGAAGGCAATATCATCAAGCAATGAAAAGGACAAGTATTGGAGTGTTGTGAACTACGCCATACTTCTTCGTAAGGTAGAAAACAAGAAAGAAGAAGCTATAGAATTTTTGAAAAAGTATATGGATCAAGATGAAGAATATCTGGTTCATATATATCTTTGCCAGCTACTTTTGGAAGATGAAGATAAGAACAATAATTATAGAGAAGCTTTAAAAATTCATAGAAAATTGGCTGAGAAAAAAGTATTGTATCCAATGTTTTGGTTAGGACGTGAATACATGAAGGGTAAGGCCGGGAAACTTGACAAAGACGAGGAGGAAGCTATTAGATTGTTAACTTTGGTTTCAGAAAGCGAAGAAGACTATGATGACGGATGGGGTAGTATTAAAACGCGTGCTCGTAGATATTTGGGGCACATGTATGAAGAAATGTATCGGAAATACAATACAGATAAATATTTAAGATTAACACTGAAATGGTGTGCAAGAGCAGATGACATATTTACAGATGATTACTTACAAGAATTATATAATGAGAAAGTGTACCATGCAGAAGAATATCCGACCTTTCAAGCTTGGCGTTCATTTCTTATAAAAGCATTTAGTTACGATTCTGACGTTGATTATAATATTCCTAAGACCGAAAAGATAAATTCCAATGTATGGGTTCTAATAATTGCAAATGAGCATTATGAATTGGAAAGTCCAGTACTTTATGCAGAAAATGATGGAAGAATATTTGCAAAATATTGCACATCTGCATTAGGTATTCCAAAAAGCAATGTAACTTATGTTACTGATTGCTCGCTAAACAAGATGAAGTATGAAATAGATATGTTAGTACAAAAAAGTTCACTTAATGCGGAATCCAAAATTATATTTTATTATGCTGGTCATGGCATACCAGCAGATAATCTTTCAACGGCTTATCTCTTACCTATTGACGGATACGCGCGGAATACTTCTACGGGATTAGATATCGGGAATCTATATAAGCAACTCGGAAATTCTAAAGTACCATCTATAATTCTTTTAGACGCATGCTTCAGTGGGGCGCAGCGTGATGGCAATATGATGGTATCTTCTCGCGGTGTTGCTATTAAGCCAAAGGAGCAACCCCTCTCGGGGAAAGTTGTCGTAATGTCGGCTTGTAAAGGTGACGAAACGGCTCTTCAGTATTCTGACCAACAACACGGCCTCTTTACTTATTATTTGCTGAAAAAAATTCAGGAAAGTCAAGGTGATTGTACGTTAGGAGAACTTGAAGACTATTTAAATACTAAAATACAATCACAATCGATTGCTATAAATGGGAAGAGTCAACACCCCACTGTAAGAGTCTCACCCACAATAATCAATGACTGGCAATCTCTCAAATTTAAATAAAAGATTATGCAAAAAAGATTATTAATTATAAGCTTGCTATTATTGTCTGTATTAATAGGCATATGTCAAAATCGTATTGTTGTTGTAAAAAAAACCTTTAAATTATATGTGGTAAGTCCTACTAACGACACTTTGTATACTGCCAGTGTCGCAATAGGGAAAAACTACGGGAATAAAAAGAAAAAGGGTGATTGTAAAACACCAGAAGGCGTGTTCAAAATAGTACAAATTCAACATTCTGATAAATGGACACATGATTTTCATGATGGGAAAGGGGCCGTCAAAGGTGCTTATGGGCCATATTTTATTAGACTTAAAACTCCTGTCACAAATAGTATAGGAATTCATGGTACGTGTTACCCAGAAACAATAGGGACGCGAAGTAGCCAGGGGTGCATTAGGCTAACGAATGATGATATTGTAACTGTAGTAAAATATGTAAAAAAGGGTGATATGTGTGAAATTCTATCAGAGCCTTCTGGTTAAGGAAATTTCGTATTACACAATTATTTAGGATGTTTAGTATTTATAAAAGAGTATAATTAAAAAATATGAAAAAAATTCTTTGTTTGTTTAGTTGTTTGTTGTTTACAATAGTGGTTTTTGCCCAAGAGAAAACAATGCAAGTAATTAATTCTAGTAGAAATGATATAGAAATCGTTTATGATAAAGCTAACGAACTGATTGAAAATGAGAAGTACAATGAAGGGATAGCTTTGGTTAAACCTTATGCAGAGAGAGGTGATGCGATATCACAGAATTATCTTGGCCTGTTTTATGAAAGTATGAATGAAAATGAAAAAGGCCTAAATTGGTACATTAAAGCAGCAGAGAATGGATTCGCAAATGCACAATTTAATGTTGGAAGAATGTACGATTATAGATATGGTTCAAAAAAGGGACTTATGCAAAATGACGACTATGCAAAGAAATACTATATAATGTCTATAAATAATGAAAATCATCAAACAGGTTCCAAATATTCTGTAATAAATTTGTTTATTATATATGAAAGTGAGAAAGATAGTGCTTCAATGAAAAAAGTATTGGAGCAGTCCGTAAAAGAGGGAGTTGAGATGCAGCAAGCCCCCTTCCTATTAGCTTCAAAATTCTATAAGAATGATTCTAAAAGGGCATATGGTTTATTTAGAATTTCAGCAGAGAATGGGTTTGATAGAGCTCAGTATCATATAGGGAAGTATTTTGAAGATGGAATTATTGTGGAACGAGATATGGGTGAAGCAGCAAAATGGTATCAAAAAGCCGCAGACCAAGGAAATTGGAGTGCTCAAGATAGGCTTGGGGAAGTGTACGAAAAGTTGTATCGAAAGACTTTGGATGAAAGACATTTGCGTTTATCGTTAAAATGGTATTATAAATCACGCGAAGACAATCATATCATAGATTTGGGGAATTGGAAAGACAACATAGTTTCGAAAGACAAAGATGGGAATGTTGTAATTGATAATTCAAATGCAGGTCCATTAAAAATGTTTTACAATGAAGGGGTTATAGATGCCGCTAATTATTCTACTTATGAAGAATGGGAAGAGAAAGTTGTGGCTAAATTAGCTGTTGACTCTGACGTAGATGTTGATATTCCACAAACAGGGAAGAAAAACAGCAATATATATGCTTTGATTATTGCAAATGAAAATTACGACTATGAGCAATATGTGCCATATGCAGAAAATGACGGAGTTGTTGTCGCTAAGTATATCAATCAGACATTGGGTATTCCGGAAAATAATATTCATGTCGTTATAGATGCTGGATTAAATAAAATGAAAAGAGAATTAGATTGGCTAATTACAAATGCTTCAACTCAAAATGCTAAGAAAATTATTTTGTATTATTCCGGTCACGGTGTCCCTGCTGAAAATTTGTCCACGTCATACCTATTACCTGTGGATGGATATGCCAAAAATACTAGTACGGGTTTAGATTTAACAGATGTTTATGAAGAGTTGGGAAAATTACCATCAGAATCGGTGGTGCTTTTAGATGCTTGTTTTAGCGGAGCCAAAAGAAAAGGTGGAATGCTTGTTGAATCGAGAGGAATTTCAATAAAACCGAAAGAAATTCAGCCAAAAGGAAAAATGATTGTTTTGTCTGCATGCCAAGGTTCTGAAACAGCATATCCAATAGAAGAGCAAAAACATGGATTATTTACATACTATCTATTAAAAAAATTGCAAACCACAGGCGGTGATATTGAAATGGGAACTCTAATGGACTATGTTACAAAACAAGTGCAACAGCAGTCTGTGGTCATCAACAACAAGATCCAAACGCCTACCGTCATACCCTCTCAGACATTGACTAATAGTTGGCGAAACTTGAAGTTGAGATAAAAGGAATGTTAGACGTTGAAACCAAGTTCGCGCGCCATCTGTTTGATGACATTCAGCTTAACGGTGGACGCACCCTCCTTGTCGTAAATGGTGAGGAGGGCTATGCGTCCTTCGTGCTCGGCAACAATGGCGTTGGCCGTGATGACGCGGGCACCACCCGACTTGCCTCGCCCCTTGGACGCAATGGACATACGAATCTTGCGGATACCGGGACAGAGCTCAGCACCTTGGAAAGGGTTCTCCTCAAGCGATTCCAAAAAGTCTTCGTAATCGTCAGATATGCTACGATAACGCTTGGCGAGGCGTTTAATCGAAACATCAAAGTCTTTGTGCCTGGAGATTTCGTAACTCATCAATCAATTCGTTTGCGGGTCGGAACTTGTCTGACTTTCCTGTATCCAAATACTCTTTCCAGTCTTTCAATGCTTGGCAGACCTCGGCTGTTACGTCGCGCTTGGCTTCCTCAACATCTTCGTCGGTGGCTGGGGTCAGATGATAGCTTCCCTTGCGAGTGCGCAAGATCACTCGCTCGCCACGATCTACCAATCCGAGATACTTGGTTTGGTTGGCCCGGAATTCAGTTGTACTTACAATCGTCATATCATCTATATTATTTTTTGTCGCAGGCAAAGGTATAAAGAAATAATGATAATGCAAAATATTAGGCAAGGAAAGTTGTTTCAGCACGTTATAATTACGGCATTGGCATTCATTGTTGTGGGGATGTTTGCAGTGTTCGCCTTGAATCTCTCGTTTCTGAGTCCGATAGCACAGGTGGTGAAGGACTTCGAGATGACGGACATTTACTACCAGATTCTTCAGGACACGGACAGCGGAGATGTAAGCGACGCATTGACAATCGTGGACATGTCGGAACTATACAGCAGACGAGAATTGGCTGAGGCACTATGTGAGATTGAGAACCAAAGGCCAAAGGTGATAGGTGTAGATGTCGTATTCGAGGGTCTGAAGGAGGACAGCATAGGTGATGACATGATGCGGGAAGTGGCTGCAAATAATCCTAATATTGTTTTTTCGTATAAACTCTTGAATTATGCGAACGACAGCACGGGCTATGCAGATGCTGTCCACTCGTTTTTTGCTGCCGACAGCATTTGTGAGGGCTTTACGAATATGCAACGCAATCTCTATGGAGGCATGAAGCGTATGCTGAGTCTGGGAAAGAAACATCAGACAGAGTTGGCGCCCTCCTTTATACTTCAAGTTGCACGAATGGCAAGCGGTACGGAGCTGATGCCGACGGAAGACAGGGATATGAACATCAACTTCACCCCACAACGATTCAGAGTTGTGGAGCCTAATGCCATTAACAAGCATCATGAATGGATTAAGGATAAGGTGGTGCTTTTTGGCGCCATGAAAGACGAACAGGACATGCACTATACGCCATTAGGAAAGATGGCAGGGGTAGAACTATTGGCCTATTCCATTGAGACGCTATTAGATCAGAGTGAGGTTAGAGAACTGAATGGCTGGCTAACAGTATTGCTGTCGTTTGCACTGGTGTTTCTGACCCAAGTAGTATTCTCGTCCTACAAAACATTTGCCAAAAGCCGGAAGAACAGGCTTGCGAGTTTCTTGCTGTCAGCCTCATTCGTAAGAAGTATCCTGTTGTTTTTTGGGATGGCTCTATGGATGTGGGTCGCCTTTATACTATTCTGTAAATACGATATCAGCCTGAACTTAGGCTGGGCTTTGTCAGCCATGGCCTTCTTAGTGTTGGCTGAGAGCATATATGATGAATGTAAAACAGCATATAAAAACAAATAATATGGAAAAGCGACTGATAATGGGATTGATGCTCCTCATGGCATTTAGTGTCGGAACAATGGCACAGACCAAGAAAAACAAGAAGTCGACTGCGCAGCTGTCGAAGCAGTATGTACAGTATGCCAAAGACAAGGCCAAGGGGAAGGAGAAACTGGCTGAAAAGAAGGCCAGCGACCCAGCAACAGTGACCCGTGAGAAGGGAGATACCACGGTGAAAGAAAAGCCAAGGACGTTTGAAGATGCATATAATGAATTCAAACAGCAGGCTAAGGCAGACTATGAGAACTTCCGTGACAAAGTCAACCGTGAGTATGCAGAATTCGTGAAAGAGGCATGGGAACAGCACAAAGTGATGCCTGCCATGCCAAAGCCTAAGGACGAAAACATCCCTCCTGTAGAAATGGATGAAAAAGAGAAGAACAAGCCGAAGAAGGATAATCCGTTGCCGATAGAAGAAGTGGTGACGCCAACCGTGCCAGAGCCGCAACCCGTGCCAATAGCACCTATTCGTGAACAACCGCAGCCACAGGAAAAATGGACATCATTTATGGTGTATGGGACGGAGATGAAAGTACGCTTCAGCGATGATGAATGGTTCGACATGAAAGACTGTTCTGAAGAAACAGTGTCTGATATATGGAAGCGACTTTCAGGCATTGCATATAACAATACCATTCGTGACTGTCTGGAGCTACGAATCACAAAAAAACTAAGTGACTGGGCTTACCTCAACATGCTCAACAAAATGGCAGAGGCTTGCCTCGGCAAGGGTAATGCCGCGACACTACTGATGGCGTATGTGTATTGCCAGTCGGGCTATCAAATGCGACTTGCCAGAGCAGGAAACAGATTATGCATGTTGTATGGAACAAAGCACTGCATCTATGGCAAAGGTTTCTTTAACATTGATGGCGAGGACTATTATTCCTTTAATGGGGAGGAAAAGAATGTAGAAATATGCAAGGTTGCCTTCCCCAATGAAAAGCCGCTATCCCTGCTAATACCTCAGCAGCAGGGTTTTGCAGTAGAAAAATCGGCTGAACGCATACTGACATCGAAAAGATATGGTGACATGCAGGTGAAAGTTTGTGCAAACAAAAACCTAATGACATTCTACAACGACTATCCATCGTCTATGCTTGACTTTAACTTCATGACGCGTTGGGCTATGTATGCCAATACGCCTTTGGAGAATACAGCGAGGGAAGCGCTATATCCTGCTCTTCGTGAAAAGCTAAAAGGAAAGAATGAGTTGGAAGCGGTAGAGAGACTATTAAACTGGGTTCAAACGGCCTTCGTATATGAATATGACGACAAGGTGTGGGGCTGCGACAGAGCATTCTTCGCAGAAGAGTCATTATACTATCCATATTGTGACTGTGAAGACCGCTCTATTCTGTTTTCAAGACTGGTACGTGACTTGCTGGGGCTTAAGGTTGTTCTTGTCTTTTACCCTGGGCATCTGGCCACGGCGGTACACTTCAACAGTGACGTGACAGGTGACTATATCATGCTGGATGGGGTGAGATATACGGTTTGTGACCCTACCTATATTAATGCTCCTGTGGGAAGTACCATGCCCAGAATGGACAACAGCAAAGCAAAGGTGATACTGCTGGAGTGACGTTTTTGCACAGAAAGAATGCACAGGAAGAGGCAACTCTCGCCATAAGAAACTTTCAGGATTGTTTGGCATTTCCATCCGTTTGCAGTACCTTTGCAGCCGAAAAAGACAATAGCATCATGGCAACAATCAACGATATTCAGGACGAAATCATAGAAGAGTTCTCCGGCTTTGACGACTGGATGGACAAGTATCAGCTGCTCATCGACTTAGGCAACGAGCAGGAACCGTTGGACGAACGCTATAAGACGGAGAGCAACCTGATAGACGGCTGCCAGAGCCGCGTGTGGCTTCAGGCCGACTACGAGGGGGGCATCATCCGCTTCACGGCCGAGAGCGACGCCCTCATCGTCAAGGGCATCGTGACGCTGCTCATCCGCGTGCTGTCAGGGCACACGCCACAGGAAATACTCGATGCCGACCTTTACTTCATCGACCGCATAGGGCTGAAGGAACACCTGTCGCCCACCCGCTCCAACGGTCTGTTAGCCATGGTGAAGCAGATGCGCATGTACGCCCTGGCCTTCCAGTCGAAGAAGGCCTAACGGCGGGCAGCGTCGTAGTCGTCTAACTTTTTCAGGAAATATTT
Source organism: Prevotella sp. (assembly GCA_017458125.1). Lineage (GTDB taxonomy): Bacteria > Bacteroidota > Bacteroidia > Bacteroidales > Bacteroidaceae > Prevotella. The sequence continues at coordinate 54,799 of JAFTGB010000023.1, read as the reverse complement.
ACGGAAGTCCTTCCATCGGTAGTAAGGAGCATGGTCGGACTTCAGCGGCAAGGTGGCCTCCTGCTCGTTGAGCAGCACCTTGACGAGCACGTTCTTGTCTTTAGGGTCTGAGCGATAGAACACCAACTGGATGTTGGAAGCCATGGGGAATACCCGGCAGGCCCACCAGCCGTACTCCTCCAAATCCTCCAGGTCGTCCAACCGCTGGTCAAAGCCGTTGACACCCATCAGGCACACCAGCGGCAGCAGCACCGTCTCGTGACCGAAGCGCAGCATGGCACCGGGCTGCGACAGGCTGATGCAGCTGTCGGCGTCGCTGATGATGCGGCGCAGCAGGTGCCGCTGGCTGTAGGGCTGGTTGCCGCCGTTGAGCGGTGACGGCCCGTACATGATGTACCACCAAGCGTTCTCCTTTTGCCAGAAGCGGTGTATGTCCTCCAGTGCAAAGTGTTCGAGCAGCCGGCACCGTTCGCCCATGTGGGTGTTCTGCTGTATCAGCGCGCTCTTGAGGATGTAGTAGTTAAGCTGCACCTCGTCAACAACGGAAGCTACGCTGTCGGGGTGAACGAAGAGTGCGCGCATGAGCGCGGGGTTGTGCTCGCGCCTGCTACTGAAGTCGTGGTAGGCCTGCAGCGCGGCCTCATCCTTCATGTTGTCGCGCAGCAGCCTGTCCTGATGGTTCATGTAGTACATGTCGTTCTTCATGGCATCCATGGTGATGTCCACCTTGGGACATATAGCCGCCAACTGCTGCAGGAAAGTGCCCATGGAGAGCACACAGCGGTTGACGGTGGTGCTGCGGGCTTCTATGTGCGCGTTGTCGCGGAACACCTCGGGGAAGCGCTCCACCATGCGCCTGGCGATGTTGCGCTGCTGCTGTTTGCCAATGCCTGACAGGTCGCCCCAACGCCCTTCGGAGTCGCTGATGATGCCGGCCAGCTCCTCTTTCACCTGCCGTCCCGTGGCGGTCAGCTCACCCATGCTGTCGGCCCTGCACAGCATGCGGTACGGAATGTCGTAGCCCTTGCGGTTGATGAGGTAGCGCGAGCCGTGCCGACCGTAGTGCGAGATGTAGAAGGGGTACTTGCCTGCGGGTGGCGTCGTCATCCTGGACGGCACGCTGTCGGGGTAGATGCAGTAGTTGCTGGCCGAGAAGAAGCGGTTGCGCACGATGTGGTCGAACGCCGACTGTGCGCACAGCGGCGTGGAGCACAGCACCATCAGCAGTGCCACAATCAGGATGCTACAGGTGTTACGGCTGTTGTTGCTGCTGGTCATAGTCATCAAGCTTTTTCAGGTAATACTCGCGGAAGTCGCTCCAGCGGTAGTAAGGCGCTATGCCTGACTTCAGCGGCAGCGTGGCTTCGTCCTCGTTCAGCAACACCTTGAAGAGGACGTCCGCATCGTCCGGGCTTTCGCGATAGAAGACAAACTGGATGTTGGCCCCCATGGGAAATATCTTGTAGTTAGCCCACCCGCGGCGGTCCAGCGACTCCAGGTCGTCGGTGGCCAGTCCGTAGCCGTTAAGGTCCAACAGGCAGGCAAGCGGCATGACCACCGTCTCGTGGCCGAAGCGCAGATGGGCGCCGGGCGCCTTCAGGCGTATGCAGCTGTCGGCCTGCGCAATCAACTTGCGCAGCAGGTTGCGCTGCGTGTAAGGCTGCAGGCCGCCGTTGAGGGTGCAACCGCCAAAGGCCGTGTACCACCAGGCGTTCTCCTTTTTCCAGTTGCGGTACACTTCGTCATCGGTAAACAGGTCGTAGAGCGTGATGCCCTCCATCATCTCCGTGCTCTGCACGTTGCACGCCACCTTGAACAGGTAGTAGTTCAGCTGTCCGGCATCAACATGCTGGCGGACGTACGCCGTGTCGCAGAACAGCGACCGCATGAGCCTGCCGTTGTCCTCGTAGTGCTGTGCCCACGCCGTGTAGGCGGCCTGGGTGGTAGAGTCCATCTTCATGGCGAAGAGCCGCTTGTCCTGCTGGTTCAGGTAGTCCATGTCGCGCTGGGTGGCATTATGGTGTATCTTCACCTTAGGCTTCAGCCGTGACAGCTCCACCATGGCACTCTCCATGGACAGCACGCAGCGCAGCACGGTGGTGCTGCGGGCGTCGACGCTGACACCGTCGGCAAACACCTCGGGGAAGCGCGACACCATGCGCCGCATAATCTGGCGGTGCTGGCGGAACCCCAGCTGCGTCAGTTCGCCGTAGCGTCCATGAGCATTCCGGCGTATGGCGTCAAGGCGGCGCAGCACGTCGCGGCCCAATGCGGTGAGCTTGCCCAGGCTGTCGGCACGGGCCATGACGCTGTAGGGCAGCTCGTAGGTCTCGCGCTTGTTGTGGTATCGCGAGCCGTGGCGACCGTAGTGCGAGATGTAAAAGGGTTTCTTACCCATGGGCGGCGGTGTCATCGTCAACTGGCTCGGCCCGGGATAAGCCATATAATTGCTGGCCGAACAGCGGATGTTGTCATGCAGTTCGTCGCGCAACGACTGTGCGCTGAACTGCATGACAAAAGCAGCCAAAAAAGCTGTCAGCAGCAATTTTCTCATAAAGATTATCATTTGGGTGTGCAAATATAAAAAAAATTATGTATATTTGCAAGGAAATTTCACAAAAAAACAATTCGTTATGGCAAGCAAACAACTATGGCAAGACGACTACTGGCTGCTGCTCATACAGGCCTACCTGCAGAAGCCGGTGGGCATCAAGCCCGTTTACAGCAGAACGATGGTCAACCTGAGCCTGGAACTGCACATCGCACCCGAGGTGCTGCACGAGCGACTGGGCGACATCGCCCGACTGCGCACGCCGCGCATTGAGCGCATCTGGAACGAATACTCCAAAAAGCCGCAGCGACTGAACAGGGCGGTGGGCCTGCTGCGCCAGATGACGGGCTTCAACTCGGGCGGCGGATTTTTCGAGGGTGTAGACGTGCAGGAGACCTTCGAGCGCGACTTCCGCCCGTTGGCCGAAGACCAGCGGCTGACACCCGTCATGCTCATCCTGACGCTCGACCTCTACTTCCGGCTGACACCGCTGACCATGGTGGCCGAGACGCCAGAGGTGCAGGAGCTGGCACGCCTGATGCACATACCCGCCAGCCTGGTGGTCGACGTACTGGACATCTTCCAGCACTGCGACCCCTACCTGAACCGCCACGACGTCACGTTCAGCCCGCTGCTGCTGCCCTGCCAGTTAGTGTGGCAGCGCTTCGGCAACAGCGACAGCCGCCAGTTGGCCGACCATGCCGAGCAGCTGAAGGCTTACTTCCGCTGACCTCCCCACCCTGAAGAATTTAACAAAACCAATAACAACAATGAAAAAACTATTCACCACCGGCCTGACGGCCTTTCTTACCATTACCACAATGACTGCACAACCCAAACTGCGTGCTGACAACATCGACGAGGTGCTGGCAGCCATGACGCTCGAAGAGAAAGCTCAGCTCTTAGTGGGCGGCGGCAACGATGCCTTCGTAGGCTCGGGAGCCATGCTCGGCCACCAGAAGAAGTACGTGGCCGGCGCCGCCGGAACCACCGTAGAGATACCGCGCTTAGGCATCACCGCCACCGTGCTGACCGACGGACCGGCCGGCGTACACATCGACCCCAAGCGCGACGGCGACCCCAACACCTACTACGCCACGGGATTTCCCATCGGCACCTGCTTAGCATCGACGTGGAACACCGACTTGGTGGAACAGGTGGGACGCGCCATCGGCAACGAAACCTTAGAATATGGCTGCGACGTCGTGCTGGGTCCCGGCCTCAACCTGCACCGCAGCCCGCTGTGCGGCCGCAACTTTGAATACTACTCGGAAGACCCCGTCGTCACCGGCCTCATCGGCGTGGCCGTCACTAAGGGCATACAGAGTCAGGGCGTCGGCGTCAGCGCCAAGCACTACGCCGTCAACTCGCAAGAGACAGCGCGTACCAAGGTGGACGAACGGCTGTCGGAGCGCGCCCTGCGCGAGCTGTACCTGAAAGGCTTCGAGATGGTGGTGCGCCAGGCCGACCCGTGGACCATCATGTCGGCCTACAACCGCGTCAACGGCGAGTATGCCCAAGGGCACAAAGACCTGCTGACCACCATCCTGCGCGACGAGTGGGGCTTCAAGGGCATCGTGATGACCGACTGGATAGGCAAGCGCCCGCAACTGCCCACCACCCGCGAGGTGGCTGCCGGCAACGACCTGATGATGCCGGGCTATCCCGCCCAGGCCGAAGACATCGTCAAGGGTGTGAAGGAGGGACAGCTCGACATCAAAGACGTCGACCGCAACGTGCGCCGCATGCTGGAATACATCGTCAAGACGCCACGCTTCCGTGGCCATAAGGCCTCGAAACCCGACCTGAAGGCCCATGCCGCCATCACGCGCCAGTCGTCGACCGAGGGCATGGTGCTGCTGAAGAATAAGGGCGTGCTGCCCATCCGCAACCTGAAACAGGTAGCCCTGTTCGGCGTCAACAGCTACGACTTCCTGGCCGGCGGCCTCGGCTCGGGTGCCGTCAACATGCCTTACGTGGTCGACATGGTGCAGGGACTGAAGAACATCGGCGTCAGCACCACACCGCTGCTCACCGACATCTACCAGAACTACGTCAAATATGCCAAAGCCAAGCTGAAAGCCGACAAGAACCCCATGATGTGGTTCCTGGACCAGGGACAGCCGAAGCTGGACGAGATTGAGATCTCCGAACGCTGCGTAGCCCACGAGGTGAAGGAGGCCGACGCCGCCATCATCACCATCGGCCGCCAGGCCGGCGAAGGCATGGACCGCCAGATAGACGGCGAGTTCAACCTGACCCGACAGGAGCAGGACATGATATTCCGCGTCAGCGATCAGTTCCACGCCGCAGGCAAACCCGTCATCGTCATCATCAACAGCGGGTCGGTCATGGAGACCTGTTCGTGGCGCGACCGTGCCGACGCCATACTCTGCGCATGGCAGCCGGGCGAAGAGGGTGGCAACTCGGTAGCCGACGTGCTGACGGGCAAAGCCAACCCCAGCGGCAAGCTGACCATGACATGGCCCGTGGCAGCCACCGACCACCCGTCGACCAAGAACTTCCCGCAGGGCTACGACATGTATAGCTACCGTGAGATGCAGGGCTGGGACTCGGGCATTCCCAATGAAGACTTCACCAACCACGAGGAGGACATCTATGTGGGCTACCGCTACTTCGACACCAAAGGCGTGGAAGTGGCCTACCCCTTTGGCTACGGCCTCAGCTACACGACGTTTGCTTTCTCGAAACCCGTGGTTCGCGCCACTGCCGACGGCGTCACCGTACAGGTGACGGTCAAGAACACGGGCAGCGTCAGCGGCAAGGAGGTGGCACAGGTCTACGTCACCGCTCCCAAGGGCACGCTACAGAAACCTGTCCACGAGTTGAAAGCCTTCGCCAAGACGCGTGAGCTGAAGCCCGGCGAGAGCCAGACGCTGACCATGCAGATAGCACGCCGCGAGCTGACATCGTACGACGAAGCCAACTCGCAGTGGTTAGGCGAGGCCGGTGCCTACACCTTTGCCATCGGCAACAGCAGCCGCAACCTGCCGCTCAGCGCCACGCTCCAGCTGAAGCAGTACACTGAGCAGGCACACCGTGCAGCGGGGCCGAAAAAGTAATTTTCATTTACGATTTGGCGATTTACGATTTACTTTTTATTTACGATTTTATAATTTGGTTATTTATTTGGATGTAACAACCGAAGAAATTGCTAAATAACTAAATCGTAAATAAATAGTAAATCGTAAATCGTCAAATCGTAAATCTATCCTTTGATTATCTTAAACAGCTTGTCGCTGGGACGGACCTTCTCGGGGACACGAATGCTGACACGCGTGCCCTGCTGGGCCGTCTGGATGGATGACGTGTCGTCGTGTATCTCGTCAACGGTGACGTAGAGGGCTCCCGTGGTGGGTCCGGTGATGAGCATCTTGTCGCCCACCGAGAAGGTGTCGGCCTCAACAGTGAACTCGGCGACACCTAAACGCGAGAAATACTTCACGCCCTTGCCGATGTACTGCTTGCGCTCGGTGGCGTTCGACCCGTAGTTGCTGTTCCACTCGCCCAACAGCTGCCCCTGGTAGTAGCCGTCCCAGAAGCCACGGTTGAAAACGGTAGCCAGACGCTCGTCCCACGCGTCCTTCTTGTCCTCGGTGAACGTGCCGTCCAGCACCGACTGGATGGCCTCGCGGTAGCACTGCACAACGGTAAGCACATATTCGGGCCCGCGCGCACGCCCTTCTATTTTAAATACGCGCACGCCAGCACGCATGAGGCGGTCGATGAACCGGATGGTCTTCAAGTCTTTGGGCGACATGATGTACTTGTTGTCTATCTCTAATTCCGTACCCGTTTCGCGGTCGGTGACCAAGTAGGAACGGCGGCAAATCTGCATGCATGCGCCACGGTTGGCCGAGCGTCCGGTGTTGTCAAGACTCATGTAGCACTTGCCGCTGACGGCCATGCACAGCGCGCCGTGGCAGAACATCTCGATGCGCACCGGCTGGCCGTTGGGACCGCAGATGTGCTCAGCCTCTATCTGGCGGTGGATGTCGGCCACCTGCTCCATGTTCAATTCGCGCGCCAGCACCACCACGTCGGCAAACTGGGCATAGAAACGCAGCGCCTCGATGTTAGAGATGTTGAGCTGCGTGGAGAGGTGCACCTCCATGCCCACCGCACGGCAGTAGGTCATGACGGCCACGTCGGAGGCAATGACGGCGGTGATGCGCGCCTCGACGGCGGCATCTATAATCTGGTGCATCAGCGCAATGTCCTCGCCATAGATGATGGTGTTGACGGTCAGGTAGCTCTTGACGCCATGCTCGCGGCAGGTGGCGGCGATGTCGCGCAGGTCGTCGATGGTGAAATGGTTGGCGGAATGTGACCGCATGTTCAGCTGCTCCACGCCGAAGTAGACGGAGCCTGCACCCGCCTTCAGGGCGGCGGCCAGCGCGTCGCGGCTGCCCACCGGTGCCATAATCTCAAAATCTGTCAGTGAATTCATGGCTGCAAAATTACGCAAAAATCCTTGAGTGTGAAAACGTTTACGCTTAAAAGTCAGCAGAATGTTTGCTAATGTCAGATATTTCAGTTACTTTTGCAGAGAAATAACCAGAACTAAAAAACAAATACTTATGATGAAGAAGCTATTTTTGATGGCATGTCTTTTCAGCCTGTCAGCCATGGCCATGGCCGACGACGTGCAGAAGATCAGCAGTTCTAAGATTTCCAAAATCACCTTCGAGGGGGATAACATGATTATCCACTACAACGACGGCACTGCCGACCAGACGGCGAAAATGTCGGAAATCGTCATCGACTTCAGCGAAGCCACCAGTATTGACGACCGCATCACACTCAGCGAGAAGTACGGACTGGAGGGCAAGACGGTCTACAACCTGAAGGGACAGGTGGTAGGCGAGAGCGTGGCCCGACTGACCAAAGGAGTCTACATTGTGGACGGCAAGAAGATAGTTATCAAGTAAAGGAAGGAGAAAGAACAGACTATGAAGAAACTAACCGCTATCCTTACCCTGCTCACCCTCATGCTGGGACTGAGCAGCAGCGTGAACGCCCAGTCGTGGGACTTCACGAAAACCAGCGATGCCGACGTGGCCGCCCTGAAGGCCGCCACCAGCGAGTGGAGCTACACCGAGTCGAGCAACCGCTACGAGAGCATCAACGCCATCAGCGGCCCCATCACTGCCGGTGGCAAGGAGCTACAGCTCACACAGGGACTCACCGTGGACGCTGCCGCCAAGAAGATACGCATTGACGTCAACAACCGCCTGCAGCTGGCCGGCAAGAACATTCCCCTCACCACGCCCACACTGAAAAAAGGCCAGGTGGTGAAAATCGTGTGCGCCTCTACAGGAGCCACGGCTGTCACCTTCGACGAAGTGGACAATCTCTCCGGCATCTCGGGACTCAACGCAGCCGACAAGAACACCACGCAGACGGGTACGGCAACGGTACTGGCTGACGGAGCCGTCACCTTCAAGTGCAGCGGAGGCTCCATCAACGTCTTCAGCATCGAGGTGAGCGGCGACGGCGGCTCGCAGACCGACGAACCCACGGGCGGCGACTTCTCCACCACACAGAACGCGCAGAAGAACCAGGCCATCCTGACGCTGAAGGACGGCACCACCAAGTATTACAACACGGAGAGCGTCAGCAGCATTGACTTCAGCGGCAACGACGTGACCGTCAATCAGGCCGTAGGCAACTACACCTACAAGAACAGCGTCAAGACCATCGGTTTCAAACTGGCAGAGCAGAGCCAGGGCGGCGGCGAAGAGCCCGGCGGTGGTGACGAGCCTGGCCCCGTGGACGAGACGGTGGCTGACGGCGAGTTCCAGAACCCCGCCGGTGTCGTCGAGATTACTGAGGCCCGCGGCTGGTTCGAGTCGGCCTACGTCAAGTTCAAACTCATGGAGGGTGCCACGAGCTACAACGTCTACGTCGCTGGCGGCCAGTACGAGCAGTACACCAAGATTGACCAACAGCTGGTGCGCAACTACGGCAGCTACGGACGCGCCGACGCGGTGGGCCTGACGGCTGGCGACTACAGCTTGAAAGTGGTGCCCGTCGATGCTAACGGCAGGGAGATGACGGACAATGCCAACGAGGCCACCAGCATCGAGGTACGCAACTACAACCGCGAGGGCTTCGCCTTCTTCGACCGTGCCGCCGGTGTCGGTGCCTACAACAACGACGGTACGCTGAAGGCCAACGCCGTCGTCCTGTATATCACCAGCAACAACTTCAACACCATCACCTGCGAAGTCAAGACCGGCAGCGACAAGCGGGAGACCTTCACCGGCCTGGGCCTCATCCTCAGGGCTTTGGAGAAGGGTTACGAGACACGGCCTTTCGCCATCCGCTTTATCGGCAACATCAGCAGCAGCAAGGTGGACGGCGCACAGCTCTTAGGCGAGAAGGGCTGCCTGAACCTAAAAGGTAAGAGCTTCGGCAGCTCGCAGAACGTCACCTACGAAGGCATCGGCGACGACGCCACCATGAACGGCATCGGCTTCCGCTTCAACCGAGCAGGCTCCATTGAAATCCGTAACTTAGGCATCATGAACCAAGCCGACGACGGCATCGAGCTTACGCAGTGCCTCCGCGTCTGGATACACCATAACGACATCTTCTACGGCAAGCCCGGCAGCGACTCCGACCAGGCCAAGGGCGACGGCTCCCTCGACCTGAAGAAGGGCACGCGCTACTGCACCTTCGACAACATCCACTTCTGGGACTGCGGCAAGGCGTCGCTCTGCGGACTGAGCGGCGAGACAACGTCGGACTACGTCACCTATCACCACAACTGGTTCGACCACGCTGACTCGCGCATGCCGCGCGTCCGTGTGAAAACCGTACACGTCTACAACAACTACTACGACGGCGTGTCGAAGTACGGCGCCGGCTCCACGCAAGGCTCCAGCCTCTTCGTCGAGCGCAACTACTTCCGCAACACCAAGTTCCCGATGATGATTTCGCTGCAGGGCAACGACGTCTACGCCGGCAGCAGCAAGTACGACCCGAGCAACTACGGCACCTTCAGCAAGGAGTCGGGCGGCATGATTAAGTCGTACGGCAACATCATCACGGGCGCCACCACCTCCTACTGGCCCTACGGTGCCACTGAAATCCTGACAAAAGGAAAAATGGTGACTGCCGAGAGCTTGGGCGTGGACACCAAGGAGCACTTCGACTGCTACGAGGTGACCGACCCCAACCAGGAGGTGCCCGAGGACATCAAGTCGTTCAACGGCGGCAACAGCTACAACAACTTCGACACCGACCCGGAGCGCATGTACGCATACGAACCTGACGCGGCCGCCAACGTGCCCAGCGTGCTGGCCAGCTACTTCGGCTGCGGACGCATGAACAAGGGTGACGTCGGATTCAGCTTCAGTGGAGCCAACGACGACACCGACTACGGCGTGAACTCGATGCTGAAGACCATACTCTCCAACTACAAGGGCGGATTAGTGGGACTCTTCGGCGACGAGAACGCTGCCAGCGGCGAAACGGGTGTGGACGACGGCACCAGCGGACAGACAGGCCAGACCGGCGACACCACTGACGACGGCAAGGACGACACCGGCAGCGGCGACGGCGAGACCGTGCCCGGCGAGACCATCGAAGGCACCATCGAGTGCTCCTTCGAAGGCAAGAAGCCGTCCAGCACCGCCTTCTCTATCTCCGGCAGCTACTCCGACAGCAAGGGCTCTGTCACCTACGGCGGCAAGACATACAGCATCTGCCTGAAGATGGAGAGCAAGACCAGCATCGCCTTCACCATCACCAAGGCCATGAAGCTGACCATGGTCTTCGACAAGGCCGGCAAGGTGCTCATCAACGACAAGGAGTACGAGACCAACGCCAGCGGCATCTTGGAGACCACCTTGGAGGCTGGCGCGTACACCATTACCAAGAGCACGTCGTTCAACCTCTTCTATATCAAGCTCGTGCCCGTCGACGGCGGTGAAGAACCCGGAGGCGGCGACCAGCCCGGCGGTGGCGACGAGCCCGGCGGTGAGGTGACACCGACACCAGAAGGCACCATCACTGTCAGCTTCGACGGTTCTTCCTCGAACAGCATGTTCACCGCTGCGGGTGAGTATGGCGACGGCAAGATAACCTACGGAGGTACCTATTATAAGAAAGGTATAAAGATGAACTCCAAAGGTTCCATCACTTTCACGCCGACGCAGAACTACAAGATGACGCTCGTCATGTCAAAATCGAAAAAATATAGCGACATCAGCATCAACGGCACAGTGACCGCACTAACTGGCACGGTCAGTGAAGCAGGTAACTACTTCGAGGCCAACCCCATCGACATCACCGCCAACACGCAGTACGTCATCAAGAAGGGAAGCGAGGAGTCGATGGTGATGCTCATCATTCTCGTACCTACAGAATAAAAACATAACCAACTAACTACTAAAACGAAGGAAGCGGGCCAGTGGCAATGACCACCGAGCCCGCTTTTAATATTTACGATTTAATTATTTTCGATTTACTATTTATTGACCACAACCTTGCGACCGTTCTTGATATAGATGCCGCGCGTTGGCTGCGCCACGCGCTGTCCCTGCAGGTTATAGCAATTGTCCGTCCTCATTTCTCCATTCTCAATTACCCTAATCCCCGTCGGGTCCTGGTCGGTGAAGTCGAAGGTGATGAAGCCCGTCTCTTCGTCCTCACGGATGTTAGCCAACGAGTAGGCAGGCGTGGCCTCGCCGTTGTAGTAGGCAAAGCCCGGCAGCTCCTGCTTGGCAGTCAGCATGGTGACACCCTGCGAACCGGGGAAGGGGTCGCCGGCCAAGCTGGCCTTATACTCATCCTGTGTGTACGTACCGCCATAGCCCTGCGATGCGCCATTGCTTTTCAGCGTCTGGAAGCCGCTGATGAGCAGTCCGTCAGCAGGCACAATGGTCATGCGCGGCTTGCCGGCCTCGTTGTTGGGATAGTCGACGGAGGTTACGGTGCTCTTGGCGTAGTTGACGTGGCACACTAACAGGCCGTGCCCGTAGGCACGACTGTTGAAACCGCGCTGCTGCACGTTCTCAAGGATAAACCACTCCTCGTTGCTGCCGCCGTTGTTGAACTTATAGGCCTTGCCGCCCTCCAGCAGCGGTATCAGCGTGATGTCGGCAGCAGGAGCTGTCAGCTCCTCTATCTCCAACCAGCTCATCGTCTCCTGCTCCCAGGCCGTGTAGGGCGTGGGGTTGTAGCCGTTGTTCAGGTACTCGCCGTAGTCCATCAGGTCCCAGAACTCCATGGTCTGGTTGTTGACGCTGCGCGAGGCTTTTGTGTTGGGGTACATGTCGGGCAGTCCTAACGAGTGCGAGAACTCGTGTACGGCGACACCGATGCCGTTAATCCAAGGGATGCCTGACGAGAAACTCGCGATGCTTGCACCGTTCAGCTCGCTGCTGATGCAGAAACGCTGCACACTGACGCCACTCTTGCTCTTGCGCACCGTGAGACTGTTCTTTGCCCATATGGCGTCGGCCGCTGCTCCGACATTCTCACCGTAGCCGGCATAGATGACGATAACGGTCTCAATGGTGTTGGCCCTGTCGTTGACAAAGGGCTGGAAGTCGAAGTCCTGCGCGTCCAACAGGTTCATCACATCGGTATAGAACTGGCCGATGTTGGAGTCCTCGCCCGACGTGTTGGCACCGTAGGTAGCCAGCGTGCCGGGCAACGTCAGCGGACCCACGACGGTGAACTCCGGGGTGAACGCACCGTTACTGCATGCCTCGAAGTAGCCGCGCACGCTGCTGTAGTTCTTGTCCTCGCGGTTGCCGTAGTTCTCCAAGGCTCCCTTGGCGGTGCTGTTGTAGTATTGGTCGAACGACTTGACGGGGTCGGCCATCGTGAACTGCACGTCCTGAAACTGGGCCAGCACCACCAGCACCTTGGGCGAACCCGTATGGGGGAACGTGCCAGCAGTGGTGACGGCGGCACGGCGGCTGGCGACAGCAAGCTGCTCGCCACGGGCGTGGAACAGGGCCTTGCGGCTGGCCTGCACGCTCACCATGGCCGTCTCGCTGACGCTGCGCTGCATGGCCTCGTGGGCCAGCTGTCCGGTGGCTGTCATCGCGCCCTGCTCATCTATGTGGGCCACGAAGTAGCCCTTGCCCGTGTTAACCACTAATACGCCGTCCATGGTCTGCATCCAGTGGAAGTGCTCGTCGCCGTTGAGCACCACCGTCAGGCTGCTGCCGTCGGGCTGCACAACGGTCATCGGTTCCGAATAGGCCCGCGAAGCCCATACGGCCACCGTACTTAGAAGCGTGATGAACACGCTGAAAATCAGTCTCTTCATAGCTAAAATGTTGAAATTTTCGGCAAAGATACGAATTATTTTTCTTTTTTCATCTTTAATCTTTCTTTTTCTTAGTAACTTTGCAGCCGTGACGCGCAAGTGGTTACTACTACTGACTGCCCTCGTGGCACTGACGGGCTGCAACAGGCAGCGGCCGCAGGGGGACTACACCCACGACGTGCTGCTGCCCATGACTCCCGTCAAGAACCAAGGCAAGTCAGAGCTGTGCTGGGCCTATGCCATGCTGGCTACCATCGAGACGGAGCACCTGCTGCGTGGCGACAGCGTCAACCTGTCGGCGGTCTACATCGGCCGCAAGCTGGCTGACTACCAGCGGCTGACGGGTCTCCACCCCACCCCCACCTCGCAACGGGCCATGTGCCAGACGCTGCTCAACATGCTGCAGCACATGGGCATCGTGGGGTACGACGTGATGCCCGACGACGCACCCGGCGACATGCCCATGCCGCAGTGGGTGTTCATGCTGGGGGCCCGGTACACGCCGAAAGAGTTTGCCCACTCCGTGTGTGCCCCCGACGAGTACCTGTCGCTGACCAGCCTACCGGACTCCAACTATTATAATAAGGTGGAAGTACCCATCGCCGACAACTGGGAGCACAACCGGCTGCTCAACGTGCCGCAGGACACGCTGCGCCACCACGTAGACCGCGCACTGCAGCGGCGCCACCCCGTCTGCTGGGAGAGCAAGCGGCACGCCATGGCCATCGTCGGCACAGCGCACGACAAGCGCGGCAACAGCTACTACGTGCTGAAAAACTCGTGGGGCGCCGACCAGCCCAACGGCGGACTGGTCTACATGCCAGCCGACGAGCTATGGCGCGACATGGTGGCCGTCTACATGACACAAGAAGCGTATAACTTAAATAACTAAATATTAAAACAAATGAAGAAAAAATCCATGACGCGCATCATCATGATGCTACTCGCCATGCTGTGCTCCGTCACGGCATGGGCTGACACGTATGACCCCGTCAGCACCGACGGACTGTCATCGTACGACCTGAACGCCCCCTTCGGATTCGGTGCCGGCGTGACAGGCTCGAAGGACGAGAACCCCGTGACCGTCACAACGCTCGCGGAACTGCAAGCAGCCCTCAGCGGCTCGGACAAGAAGACCATCTACGTTGACGGTACCATTACCTTCACGGGAAGAATATCCGTTAGCTGTTCCAATAAGACCATCTACGGACTGCCTGGAGCCACGCTGGAGAACACCACGCACGTGGCAGAGGAGATTGCCCCTGCCACCAACAAGCCCACGGACACAGCTAAGAATGCCTCGGGCATCCTGACCCTCAGCGGCTGCTCCAACATCATCATCCGCAACCTGACGTTCAAGGGTGCCGGAGCCTACGACATTGACGGCAACGACAACCTGACACTACAGAACTGCAGCAACATCTGGGTAGACCACTGCGACTTCCAGGACGGCGTGGATGGCAACCTCGATGCCAACAACGGCTCTGACAACATCTGCGTCAGCTGGTGCCGCTTCCGCTACCTCATCACCCCGTGGTCTGGTGGCAGCGGCGGCTCTAACGACCACCGTTTCAGCAACCTCTGGGGCGGCGGCGACGAATCTACCACCGACCAAGACAAACTGAACACCACGTTCTACGCCTGCTGGTGGGACGACGGCTGCAAGCAGCGCATGCCGCGTGTCCGCTTCGGCAAGATACACATCCTTAACTGCTACTACAGCTCTTCCGCTGCTGACTACGGCATCGGTGCTGGCTACCGCAGCAACATCTATGTAGAGAACTCCAAATTCACCATTTCAAACGCCTGGCAGAACTATGCTACCAAAACTGGCTATACTGACTACAACATCAAATTAGTAGGCAACCAGGGCGCGTCCAACACCGAAAGCTACTCAGGCAGTATCGCCCAGTTCGTTCCCTCCTACACCTACACCCCCATGCCCGCCAGCTCGGTATCCTCCGAGGTCAGCAACCACGCCGGTGCCACCTTGATGTATGGTGAGGAAGCGACAAGCGGTGTTTACCAGTGGAAGGTGTCTTCCGCCCCCAACAATGGCGGTATCGTCACCCACGAAGGAAGCGACCTCATCCAGATTGCTTTTGGCACAGCCGTCATGAATAATGCCAACGACTGGACAATAGCTAACGGTAGCGTAACCGTCACTTACAAGGACGTGGCTTACTCTTTCGACAAATACGCTACAACCAGCAATGTGAACGGAAGCAACAGCAGTTCTCTCGCTGCTGACGGCACTTCTACTAACAACTACATTGCTTTCGTGCCCAAATACAACGGTACGCTCATCATAGTGACACACAACATGGGTGGAGGTGACTCAAGTAATCCAAAACCTACCTGGTGTTATGAAGGCGGTGTGGTAAAAAGCGGAACCATCATAGGCGATGGCACGCAGTCTGTTGCATACGACGGAAAATCAGACGTTAAGATCCTTAACAATGGGAACGGTGTAACGGGCGGCATCAAGATTTCCGTCAAGGCCAATACACTATACACGCTATCCGTACAGGGTTCAAAAGCTCGCTGGGAAGGCATCATCTACGAGTACACACAAGGGACTCCCGAAGAATACACCGTGACGTTCACTAATAACGATGCGGATGCCTATGGCACTGCACCGGCTGCCGTCACCGTCACAGCGGATGAGAGCGTGACCATTCCTACAAACAAAACGCTATACAAGACTGGCTACACTCTGACAGGCTGGAGCGACGGCACCACCACCTACGCCATCGGTGCCAACTACACGCCGACAGCCGACGTCACACTGAACCCCGTCTTTACGGCCAACACCGTCAGCATGAGCGACGTGACGGCTGACAAGACCGTGACATGGTACTTCGGCAAGAGCAACGGAGCCGTTGACTATGACGGTTCTGTCAACGCCAACGTACAGCAGGTCACCATCGGCGATGCCACCATCGACCTCGGCATCAAAATGCTTGGCGGTTCGCATGACGGCCACAACGACGAGTGGATGAACAACCAGCAGAAAGACATGATGGTTCCCGTCATTAAGGGATCTGTCGTGACGGCAAAGGTCTACTACACCTACAATGCCTCCTTCAATGGTGAAGAAATTACTTACGATGCCGACACACACGGTGCTCAAGGCAACGTCGTCTACACCTACACCTACACTGGCGACGAGCCTACCGAGATTGCCGTCAACGTAGGCAACCAGTTCCTGTCGTACATTTCCGTGACCTATCCAGTTGCTAACACCGAAGAACAGGGAGAAGGGCAGGATTTCAGCATCACTTGGAGTATGGCAAACGGCGCAAACAGCACGGCCACGACATCTGTTGACGATGTGACGCTAAGTAGCTCCTGGACTATGAGTGCCAAGATAGAAGTCAACTCTACAGCCACGTATGGCGGCAATGTCATCACTAAGTTCAACCCAACGGCTGACCATAATCCCAGAGTGGAACGAAACACCGACTATTACGTGGAGTGGACTTTCAAACCCTATCCTGGCATCACCTTCACACCAACGAGTGTGTCATTTGATGCCGTAAAGTGCGGAACGGGTAACCCCAGCATAGATGTCGACTTCATTGATGGAACTGAAGTAACCGAAGAACTGGCTACTGATGCTGCTATCAACAGAGACGGGAATGATGTTTCTGAATCAAACCCGGCCATAAACCACTCTTATACCATGGCAACAGCCTCCCATTCATCAGGCAATGCCGTCACTCTACGCATCTACATTGGTAAGTGTACTACGGACAAGCAAGTGGCACTCGGCCGTGTCACCATCAACGGCAAAATCAGCGGCGAGAAACAGATTTTCACTACCGTCTACGATCTCGCTACTGCCATGATGGAAGCAACTTCCAACTTTGAGGGCAACAGTGGAAGCCTCGCTCCTACGACAGCAGAAGAAGCAGCCAACGCACCCGATTTGGAGGTTGACGCTACGAGCGGTAAGTTAGGGAAGAACAACGCCGACTGGGCACAAATAAGAGCCAACACCGTGCTGACGCTTCCCGGCGTGCCCGAGGGCGCAACCATCACATTCGCCCTCTACGGCGAAACCAAGCTGACCATAGGGGGTGTTGAGTACGGCAATGGCGACACCTTCACTGCCACGGAGGACATGAACGTGACCATGACTTGTCCTGCTGATGGCTTCATCAAGAGCATCACCGTCACTGGTCCCGCCTTTGTCGAGGCACTGGCACCCACAGAAGGCTACACCAACACCTGGAATTTCGGCAAGAGCAATGGTGCTCCTGAGTTTGCACTGCAGAGAAGCGCGGAATACACGTACACCGTCAACGACTACTCGCTGGTCGTTAACACCGATGCGGGCAAGCTGAACAATGCCTCGCGTTCTGACCAGTGGGCACAATGCAACGACGGCACGACATTCAAGGTTCCCGTCTACGCAGGTTCCAAGCTGACGTGGGGCCGCTACAACGGCGGTAGCGAGACCGGCTTCACCATCGACGGCCAGCTGTATAACGAATATTATGTGGCTACTGCCGACGGTACGGTAGAGATGAAAGCTGTAGGCATCGGTTACCTCAGCTACATTAAGATAGAGCCCATCACGCTGTACGAAGTAAGCGGAACCATCTCAGGTGCCGACATCAATGATACTCCCATCATTTTCACTGCCAACGGTAACGGACAGCCCTACACGGCTGTCATCGCGAATGCCGCATTCACTTTGTCTCTCCCTGCCGACACCTATACGCCTGGCTTGAGCGACGACGTGGCCTACGTCATCAGTTCGCCAACGTCAACGACTGTCAGTGCTGCTGGCGACTTAGGCGTGTTCACCATTGAGCAAGCCACCGCCCAGACCGTAAGCGGTGCCATCACCAACGCTCCCGCCAAGGCCTTCACGCTGACGTTCACGAACACCAGCAACCAGACGACACAAGTGCAATGTGAGGCAGGAGCCACCTCTTACACCGCCTCGCTGATGCCCAGCACCTACGTCATCAGCTCCAACGTCGGCACACTGTCACCGCTGTCGGTAGAGAGCTTCAAGGTGGTGAAGGAAGCTGTCACCTTCAACATCTACTTCCCCGAGGCTGCTTCCCCCGCCGCCACTGAGCAGACGATTATCGTGGACAACAAGCTGAGCGTGGAGACGGCTAACAACTATAAGTCGGTGACCAACGCCTTAGCTGCAGCCAAGGCCGGCAACATCTCGGCTCCCGTCATCAAGCTGACCAGCGGACAGATCTACCGCGAGCAGGTCGTCATAGACCAGGCTAACGTTACCTTCACGACTACCGGCACGGGGAAAGCCAAAATCACTTTCTACTACGGCATTGGCTACGCATACTACAGCCTGAATGCCAGCGGTGTCTATGACAAAGACCGTGCCATGACGCGCAACAGCATCAAGATGATTGACCCCGTACGCTGGGGCGCTACCGTACTGCTGAGAGGATCTGCCAGCGGCTTCAAGGCTGAGAACATCATCTTCGAGAACAGCTTCAACCAGTATTATACGGATGAAGAGGTGATTGACGGCGTTATGCCCAACGGATGCCAGAGCATCACGTACGACCGCACGCTGGGTCCCAACGACAGCGGCTACAAGGCTGCCGACAGCAAGGCTATCACCGAGCGTGCCGCCGCCATTGCCTTCGAGAACAACCCCTCGGGCTGCGAGCTCCACAACTGCGAGTTCATCGGTTCGCAGGACACATTCTACAGCAGCGGCAGCATCTATGTCAAGAACTGCAACATCGTGGGTAACACCGACTACATCTTCGGCGGCGGCGAGGTGGTGTTCGACAACTGCGACCTCACCATCGGCGGCTACAGCGACCAGAGAGCCACGGCCTACATCACCGCCAACAGCCCGTCGGCAACGGAGGCCTACATCTTCCGCGACTGCACCGTCAAGAAGACGGACCGCACCTACATTCAAGCCAACTTAGGCCGCGACTGGGGTGGTGCCAATGCTAACGTCTACTACTTCAACCTGAAGAACGAGATTGGCAACGACTTATCGTACACATGGCAGAACATGGGTGGCGGCGTCGCTGCCGGCGAGGCCAACCTGCACATCTACGACTTTGACCCGACCATCAATGCCAACTACAGCTTGACGGGCCCGACTGGTGCTAACATCAACGGTGTGCTGGACGACGCTGTCGCTCTTGACATCTACGCAGGAGTGGTCAACAAGTTAGGCTTCACGCCGGAGCACATCTACGAGGATGACGTGGTGCTCGACGAGAACAGCTACTACAACGTCTGCCGCATCGCCGCTACCGACAACGAGGAGCGCACGGTAGAGCTGACGCGCAGCATCGGTGCCGACAAGTGGAACACCATCGTCCTGCCCTTCGACCTGACGGAGGCTCAGGTGAAGGCAGCCTTCGGCAACGACGTCAAGGTGGCTGCACTGAGCGACAAGAGCACGGCAGAGAACCTGAAGTTCAGCACTGCGACGAACATCGTGGCCAACCAGCCCTATGCCATCAGGGTGAAGACTGACGTCGGCAAAGCTACCTTCAACGGTGTCACCGTCCAGTACAGCGAGGCACCGACACAGACCTTCGGCAACTGGCAGTTCGTCGGTACCTACACCAAGGGCGACATCCCCGAGGGCAGCTACTTCTTCAGCAACAACGTGCTCTACCACGCCGCTGACGATAACACTATCAAGGCCTTCCGCGGCTGGTTCACCTACACAGGTGCCACTCCCGCCCGCCAGCTGACATTCAGCGTCGACAGCGACAGCGAGACCACTGGCATTTCTCAAATAGAAAATAGTAAATCGAAAATCGAAAATTACTACAATCTCAACGGTCAGCGCGTGGAACAGCCCACCAAGGGACTGTATATCGTGAACGGTAAGAAAGTAATCGTAAAGTAAGGGTTAAAAGGTTAAAAAGTTAAAGGGTTAAAACACAGAACACGACTATGAAGAAAAAAGTATATATAGCCCCCGCGATGACCGTCACCGTCATCAGATGCCAACTGCTTGTCAGTGCCTCCCTCGAAGGCATGACCTCCGGCGGCGAAGGCAGCGGCAAGGAAGCTGACGCCCGCGAAGGCTTCTGGATGGACGAAGATGAAGAATACTTCGACGAAGAGTAACAAAAAATCCCGTTGCCATTGATAGGCAACGGGATTTTTTTGTCAGGACTATCTATCCCTCATGTTCCTTGGCCTCATCAATCATCTGTTTGGCCAACTTCGACAGCTCCAGGCTACCAGCCTTGGTCAGCTCGTCGGCGGTGTAGTCGCCAGTAGCCTGAGCCGACAGGCGGATGCGCTTGATGCCCTTGGCGATGGTGAACTCAGCCAGGTCGTTGATGCCGTTGGTCTCGACGCTGGCCTTGAAGATGCACAGGTTGTCCAGCTTGACGGGCACCGAGTTGAGGTTGAGTTCACGGATGCAGTGCACCATGTCCGTCAGCACGCCGGCGATGGTGCCGGGGCTGAAAGGGGTGTTGTGTTCTGACATGTGAGCTGCCAGGTCGGCGATGCCGATGGGGGCGTCGTTGTCTACGTAGCCATACCACTTGCCGAAGGCGAGCGACTTGCTGTTGGTGTTCTTGTGAACGTTAATGCGTACTGCCATAATTTTTAATAGGTTTTAGTTTGACTTTGTGTTAACTGTTTTGCATCCTTGACTCTTCAGCGCTGTTTCTTGTCTTGTTTGCGTTGGCAAAGGTACAACCCTTTCCGCAATGGTGCAAGCAAACAGGGTAGTCCAGGTGGAATCCTAAATGCATGGCAGTATGCATGTCATGATGGTAATCCCTGTAAAATGCGATATTTTACATAAAAATCATATCACAGAATGCGATATTTTGCAAATTAACACATTGAAACCCATGTTTTAAAGGCACAAAAGGGTATCAAATGACACGGGTAATTAAGTAATTAGCAATTATGCCCCTTCTATACCCCTTCTATAATGCCCCGTCTATATTTTTTTCTATTTTATTTTGTTATAACAAATAAATGTTGTAAATTTGCACTGTCTCGGGGAGAAATCCGAGATGCAGATGCATAAGCTTATTATTTCGCACTTAACTGAAGAAGTCTGGAAAACTCATTTGGAATAGTCGAATTAATGGCATAGGGAATAGCCTGTTTGGGCTATCTCTGACACTTTGAGCTATGCTCACGTCAATGGCGTGGACATTTCTTATATAGTGTCAGGGGTTCCATTCCAGACTCGCCCCTAAAGTTAAGTGCATAAGAATGGCCACGCTATTCTATTGTACTTCGCTGTGTGTGCATTATTTTCTATAACTAAAATAATAAGTGACATGAAAAAAGAAAATTATCTCTTCAGAGCAATGGCAATAATGACTTTTGCCATGCTAAGTATTGGTTTTGCCTCTTGCGGTGGCGATGATAAAGACGATTCATCACCAACCCCAACGCCCAGTCCAGAGCCCCAACCCACTACATCTGTTTTAGTGAATGGCAGTACAAGTACAAGTTTAGGATTTGTAGGAGACTTTGACGGGAAGAGCGGCGTTGACTATAAGCAGTCCGTTGCCGTTGTCTCCACAGCAAGTTGGACAATGAGCAAAGATGCCGATTGGCTCTTTGTTTCTCCGACAAATGGTAATGGTACGTTGGAAATGGTAGTATATCCAACCAGCGAAAACCCTTCGTCAAGTCCGCGTACAGCCACGATAACCCTATCGGGTTCTGGCGCAAGTGCCACAATCAACGTAACCCAAGAAGCAGGGAAACCTTTGAGTTATGTTGAACCCCAAAACATCGTAGCACTTTACAATCGTTTAGCATGGGAGTATTCGGCAACGGGAACGGTCAACTTGTTCCAATATATTGTCTTGTCCGAAAATGAATTTAACAGAATGACCGACAAAGAAATGATAACAGAACTCAACAAACAAGAAGAGCTGAAGTTCGTTGACGACTATCTTACAACAGTGGGTAGTGACCACAATGGTAACAGAATTACCGAGAGATCTACTTACTACATTGTAACCATTGCGTACAACAATGACGATAAGGCCGGCGAATTAAAAAAGACCAAGGTGAACACACCTGCATTCTTGGACGCTGACAAAGATGCCTATGTCAGTTTCGAGAACATTGCTTATTTCAACAACTGGGGAGGTTTCAGTTTTGATGCCAAGAAAGAAGGATACTGCAACACATACCATATCGTCTATGGCCTTTATACCGATCAGGTTAACTCTGTGGTTCACGCCTTTGAAATCAATTACTACCTAAAGAACAAAAAGAAGCACTGGTTAGCAGAACAGTTGGGGTGGGAAATTATTACAGACTATCCTAATAATCACACCTTCAATTATTACAGTACCAGTCTTCCTGCTGACATAAGACCCTACGTTGCAAACATTCCTTGGGCTTTTGCCTCTGCTTGGGGAGTCTTTAAGGACGGCACTGTTTCTTCCGACCTTATCGGTTTCCAATTCAATTTAAGCAACTACAACTCGGCTCCTTCAAAAATAGCAAGAAACAAGAACTCCATCATGCCTGACAAGACTTACAGGCGTTCTCAGATAAAGAACAAAATTATTAAATAAATTCATTTCAAACGTATGATATGCAGGTGCGTTTATGACGCACCTGCTATTTAGCATTTTTAAAATGAAGATCAACAATAGAGCCTATTCATTATTGTTACTGCTTTATTTTAGCATTGGTTCTGCCTTTGCAGTGTCAGCATATCCATACAAGGTGATGGTTAAAACAGATAATGGCAAGGAGGTAGCAATTTTTTTAAGAGGTGACGAAAACAACAAATATGCTGTAACCTCTGACGGTTTCACCATTCTATGCGATGAGAAAGGATGGTGGTATGCTGAAAAAGACAGTAACGGAAACGTAGTAAAATCATCCTTCAAACTAATGTCTATAGACGACGAGACTGAACATCTGAAAAAGTTTAAGTTGAACTGTTCAAAAGGCCTCGTCCCTGATATCTCGGCTACAACACGCCGTGTAGCCGCCGAACCACGCAGAGCAAATACAACTGACGCCATCGTTGGAGAAAGGCGAGCACTGGTTATATTGATGCAATATAAAGATGTGAGATTCAAAACTGAGAGAAAAGATTTTGTCTCTTTATTTAACTCCGTCGACTATCACGAAAATGATGTTACAGGAAGTGTTAGAGACTACTATAGATTTGCCTCTCAAGGCCAGTTGGACTATGTGTCCGACATTTATGGCCCTTATACCTCGGAGAACAATATGAACTATTATGGTGCCAACGTTTCAACAGGCGGTAGCGACGCACATGCTTTAGACCTATGCATAGAAGCCATGAAAAGTCTGCCTGACACTGTCGATTTCAGTCGGTACGACAATGACGAAGATGGACTGATAGACAATGTCCACATTATATATGCTGGCTATGGAGAAGAAGCTGGCGGTGCTGCAAATGCGATCTGGGCACATGAGTACCCTCATCGTATCAATCTCAAAAATGATATCGGCTACTCATTATCGGGCTACTCGTGTTCACCAGAACTTAGAGGAAATTACGGTTCAGACATTTCTCATATTGGAGTTGTGTGCCATGAACTCGGCCATGCTCTTGGAGCCATGGACTATTATGACACCAACTACGGTACAGGCGGTGAATATGCTGGAACAGGAAAGTGGGACATCATGGCAGGCGGAAGCTGGAATGATAACGGAAAGACACCACCGAATTTCAACCCCTTTGTGCGTTCTGTCATCTTTGGGTGGAATAAGCAAGAAACATTAACGTCAGACCAACAAATCACAATGCCAAGGATGGAAACCAACAATCCCGAACTGACACCCGTTTACAAGATGGAAACTGGCAGTAGCGGTGATTATTTTCTTTTAGAAAACAGGCAGAGACACGGTTTTGATGCCAAACTCCCAGGTGAAGGACTAATGATCTACCATGTGCACCCCAATATTGAAAGGTATCGCTCTACCAACACCATTAACGCATCACATCCGCAGGCTATGTATCCTGTTTGTGCTTCTGGTTCCACCCCTTCTGCTCGCAATTACGGTGACATCAATTCTTCAGGGTGCCCTTTTCCCGGCACTCGAAACATAAGCTCATTTTCTGCTGACACCGCACCTGCTGCTGTGGCATGGAATGGCAGTGCCGCTAAAGTATCCATATCCAATATTGCCATACAAGGGGCTGATGGTACTGTTTCTTTTGTTACAAGTGGTAACAGCGGTGAACCAGAACCTATTGACCCTGACCAACCTATTGAAAAGGATTTAAAATACTTCGAAGGATTTGAAGATAAGGTTGAAAATAGAATGACCATTCTTTCTGTTATAGGAAAAAATTCGTGGTGTACCTACAGAACAGGAGATATTGGCATAAATACCGAATACATTCCTTCTCCTACTAATGGAGAAAGTCTGCTCATGCTCTTTTCCGGCAAAGACAATGCAACCAGCGAATCAGAAATTGCAAGCAAGCCTATTGCTGTCGAGTCTGGTGAGAATTACACGATTGCATTCGACATCTGCACAAAGACTCTGGCCACTGCTCCGCCTCCTTCTTTTAGATTATACGTTGAAGACCAGTACGGTGAATATAGAATATACTCTACAGATATGCTTATCAATGACTGGGAAAATGTAGAAGTCCCTGTGGTATTCGCTGACAATGAATTTAAATATAAGATGTACGGACGAATCAATACAGGTGGTATTTTTGTTGATAACTTTCGGCTTTTCAAAGAAGAAAGTACAAGTATAGCGAATGCTCTTCAACATAATCAACCCATACGACAGGGTAAAGTATACACGCTCCATGGTGTTTGTTTGGGAGACTTCGGTGATGTCAAATCATCCTTAAAAAGAGGAGTTTATATTATCCGTCAAAATGAACAATCCACCATCTTTGTAATGAAATAAATAACAATGGATTGAAACGCTCCATTATCAAAACCTTGATTATCAAACTTTTGATAATCAAGGTTTTGATAATGAAAGAAAAAGTAGTATTTTTGCATCTGACAAAATGTAGTTTTTAGTGATTAAAAACGTTTAAAAAGTATAGTTTTGCAGTTGTAAATATAAAAATAGGTTATTATTTTACAGTTGCAAATGTAAAAAACGGGCAAAAGTTTGCAGTTGCAAATATAAATTCGTAATTTTGACTTCCTCGTCGATGACAAATACCTGTTTGAGGTCGGTGGCAGGAGGAAGACCTTTTGACATATTATCAGAACCGTGATTATCAAAAGTTTGATAATCACGGTTCTGATAATAATAAAGAATATTGTCCATGCCGTGCCGTAGACACACGGAGGGCTAACGCTCGTCAGCAGCCGGGGCGCGGCGGCGGGCATACCAGCCGCGCTGGCCGTCGTAGGCACCATGGCGGAAACCGGAGGACTTCAATGCCTTGACAAGGGCAGTGACGGTCGGTACGTCAGCCTGACGGAGGTGACGGCGCAACTCGTGCTGGATGTCGACGGCACGGAGGAAGTGGTCTTTGGACGGGGCGGCCGGCTCGTAGTAGGCCAGCAGGACGGCCTCGGTCGACGCCTGACACTGGAAGTCGCGGTTGTGCTCCTCGACGGCGGCTTCCTCCTGACGGGTGAGGTGCCACGAGTGGCCGTGGTCCAGCTCATAAAGTGCCTGGGCGTACATCTGCTGGTGGGGAACAGGCTCAGTGGTGTCGATGATGCCGGAGAGTTCGCAGCACAAGTAGCGGCGCGACCCCGTGGGGTCGGTGAGCGGCTGGCGGTCGTTGGTGGTGGCAATGAATGAAGCCATGCGAGGCAGCATGACGTACTGGTCGCTGCGCATCTTACGCGTCTGGACGTCGCGCTCGGTAAGCACCCGCTTGATTTTGGCCTGCTCGCGGTCGGTCTTGGCGTTGTACTCGTCGATGTTGACCAGCAGCATGCGTCCGAGCATACGCTCCACCTGTTCGGGAGAATCCAATTTGATGTCGTCGACGTAGTATTCGCGCAGCGAGGGAGGCAGTATGAGTTTGCAGAAGGTGCTCTTGTGCGTGCCCTGCCCGCCGATGAGCATGGGTACGAGGCTGTTGCCGTAGTCGCGGCTGCGCTGCTGCCACTGGGCCACCATGGCGAGGAACCAGCGGTGGAAGAGGTCGGGCCACTGGGCGTAGACGGTAGGTACGCGGTCTGCAAACTGGCGGATGTAGTCGGTCTGGCCGTCCCACTGACCGCAGCGGCTGAGGTAGTCGGCGATGGGGTTGTAGTCGGGTGTCAGTGCCGAGCGCACATAAAGCTCGACATCCACCGACCAGGCCACGCCGACCTGCAACATCTGCTCGAAGGCTATGCGGCGCAGATGCCGGTCGGTCATCTGCTGCCATCCTTCATGCTGACGCTCATCATGGAAATGCTGATGCTCACCAGCAAAATTCTGACCATCAGAATTTTTTTTCTGACCATCAGCATTTTCCTGTTCAGCCTCATCGCGGTGACGCGGCCGGAACTCCTCCTGCTGTTTGATGACGTTGTAACGCAATTCGTAGTTGCAGTCGAAAAACGCCTTGACTCCACGGGCTATACGCTTCTTGTCGGTTGTCGACAGCGTGCGTGTCTCACTACTGACAACGCGACGGCGCTGAAACAGGCTGATGAGACAATCTGAAATGTACTTGATGAAATGTTTCATGTTGTGTATGTATAGGTTAATGATTTTTTCTGCCCTCACCCACAGCACCCGCGACACTGAAGTTCAGTGTTGTGGGTGTCGTGGGTGTAGGTTGTTTTATTGTTTCACTAATAGCATGATTTTTTGCTTCATTTGCCACTTGCGCTTGGCCCGCAGGCCATGCAGCACGTAGTGGCAGTGACGACAGACGCGGCGGCGGGTGCCCGAGGGGTACAGTTCGAACTGCTCCTCGGGCAACAGGCATCCGCAGTTGCTACAGGTCTTCATCATAGGTCATGCGGTAGTTAGGAAACAACTGGTGGCGGTTCTCGCGCGCGTCGAGGCAGCTGCTCAGGTGCAGCCACATGTCGCCGTGGCGGTCGTACTCGAAGAACATCTGGTCGATGTCGGGCAGCGTCTTGAGGAAGCGGAAGTAGGCACGGCCGGTCTGCTCGTCGGGCAGGCTGATGTCGACAGCCTCGCCGCTGAGGTGCTTGGAGCATCCCACGCCGTGGTGTCCGATGTTGACCTGCTCGGTGCGGAAGGCGGAGCGCACGGTGACGGGTCCGAACTTCGCGTAGAGCGGTTCCATGAACTTGCGGCACAGGTTCTCCAAGGCTGCCTGCTGCAGGCAGTCGGGGGTGTTGTCCGCGTTGTGGGTCTCGGCCCAGGCCGAGAACGTCATCTCGTCGTAGCTGAAGTGTGGAGTCAGCTGGAAGTTTGTTCTTTTCATCTTGCTTGCATTTTTTGGGTTATTAAAATGCAAGACCGGTCTCGCGTTATGTAATTACGAGTGCAAAGTTATGAGAAAAAAACGTCGGTTCCAACGGAAAATGTACCCTATGTTGCGGTCGGAATGTGTACTTTGTTGTACCCTGATTGTACCCTACGCCTGTTCCTTGGCGTGGCGTTTGTGCATGGTTTTCACGGTTTCGACATTGTCAGCGAGGTTGGTGTACTGTGCCACCCACCAGAAGTAGTAGGTCTTGTTGCACTCTAAGAGACAGAAGATGTCGTCAAGGAAGTTGAAGACGTACTGCTTGGGATATTTGGCCGGTCGTCCGTCCGTGCCCGGTTCCACGTCGAACTCTATCAGGTAGCGTCCCGACGGTACGCTGACGAGGAAGCGTTTCAGGTTGTCGCAGATGGTGTCCAGTTCGCCGGTTTTGTGAGGCAGTATCATTTTGGTCAGCTCAGTCTTCATCACCTGTTCGGCACTCATGCGAGGTGCCGGACAGAAATCCTGCGCAGGACCGTTGTTGATATGCTGAAAAACTGACTCCATGGCCATCGGTTATTTCACAGTGCGTTCGTCTTCTCTTGCATCATCTCGTGCAAAAGTAGTATGGTGAATACCGATGTTATTCCGCGATGGAATCTATATTAACCCTAAGAACCTTTATGTTGCAAAGATAGTGAATAATTTAAATAGTGAAACGCTAATTAAGAACTTTTAACGCTAATTTTCCGTAAACCTTTTAGTAGCTGTTTCTCGGATTTGAAAATCCCAACAAAAAGAGGGTTCAAAATGTAGCTAAGCAATCCCTCCCCTTGGAAAGGGGAGGTTAGGAGGGGTTGATTTCATCGACGAATATGCTATATTAGTCCGCGAATTATCAACCACCCCCAGCCCCTCCTTTCCAAGGAGGGGGTCGTTACATTTTGACACACCATCAACTCGATGTATCTAAACGCTATACATTCAACTTCCACGTGACACCGTCTTTGGTGTCCTTGACTTCAAAGCCGGCGGCAGCCAGCTCGTCGCGAATGCGGTCGGACGTAGCCCAGTCCTTGTCGGCCTTGGCCTTGGCACGCAGCTCCAGCACCATGTCCATGACCTTGGCAAAGGCTTCCTCGCGTGCGCCATTGCCGCCAGCGGACTGCCCGGCGTTGGCGGTAGACAGGCCTAAGATGTCTTCAGCAAAGAGGTGCATGACGTCGGACAGCTCCTTCAGGTCGGCAGCGCTGATGGTGGCCTGGTGAGCTGTGAGCTTGTTGACGACGGTGCAGGCCTCGAAGAGGTGGCTGATGACCTGCGGTGTGGCGAAGTCGTCGTTCATGGCGTCGTAACACTGCTGGCGCAGGCTGCCGACGATGCGCGCCGTGTCGGCATCGCTTTGTGCGGCGGCGCTGATGCGGCTGAGGTCGCTGATGGCGTTGCTGAGTTTCTCCAGTCCCTTCTCGGCGGCCAACAGGGCGTCGTTGCTGAAGTCGACAGTACCACGGTAGTGGGCAGAGAGTATAAAGAAACGGATGGTCATGGGCGAGTAGGCCTTCTGCAGCTTCTCGTGCTGTCCGGTGAAGAACTGCTCAAGAGTGATGAAGTTGCCTAACGACTTACCCATCTTCTGCCCGTTGATGGTAATCATGTTGTTGTGCATCCAGTATTTGACGGCCTGATGACCCATCGCTGCCGTGGCCTGCGCTATCTCGCACTCGTGGTGCGGGAAGACAAGGTCCATGCCGCCGCCGTGGATGTCGAACTGCTCGCCCAAATACTTGCGACCCATAGCCGTACACTCGCAGTGCCAGCCGGGGAAACCGTCGCTCCACGGCGAGGGCCACCGCATGATGTGCTCGGGCTGGGCTTTCTTCCACAGGGCGAAGTCGGCCTGATGGTGCTTCTCGCCCACGCCGGCCAGCTCGCGGCTCTCGTCCTTGATGTTCTCCAAGGAGCGTCCGCTCAGTATGCCGTAGTGGTACTTGCGGTTATAGGCCTCGATGTCGAAGTAGATGCTGCCGTTCGACTCGTAGGCGAAGCCGTTGTCCAGTATCTGCTTCACCAGCTGCTGCTGCTCGATGATGTGTCCCGTGGCGTGCGGCTCTATGCTGGGTCGCAGACAGCCTAAGGCATCCATGGCGGCGTGGTAGCGGTTGGTGTAATACTGTGCTATCTCCATGGGCTCCAGCTGTTCCAGCCGTGCCTTCTTGGCTATCTTGTCCTCGCCTTCGTCGGCGTCGTGCTCCAGGTGTCCCACGTCGGTGATGTTGCGCACGTAGCGCACCTTGTAGCCCAAGTGGCGCAGGTAGCGGAACACGAGGTCGAAGGTGATGGCAGGGCGGGCGTGTCCCAAGTGGGGGTCGCCGTAGACGGTGGGGCCGCAGACGTACATGCCTACGTTAGGGGCATGGAGCGGCTCGAAGCGTTCCTTCTGCCGCGTCAGCGTGTTGTATATGACCAGTTTTGAATCCATAATCGTAAAATCAATAGTAAATGGAAAATCGAAAAAATGTAACTATCACTGCTTACCAGTTGTCGTCCTCGTTGCCCACGAGTCCGTTCTTGACCGTTTCCGTAATCTTGTCCAACACCACGTTGCTGTAGGCATAGGTCATGACGAGGGCCTTGGCGCAGGTGCGCTTCTGACTGTCTTTCTCGACGAAGGGGTAGTGCTTGGTGATTTCCCACTGCTCGTCGTAGAGGCGGCGGTCGGTCTTGTCGTCGTTCATGCGCTTGCCGTCGCTGTAGATGGTCTGGTTCTTGTTGTCATGCTTAGTGTTGTCGAAGAGAGCGCCCAACCAGCCGCCGTCCTCAGCCTTCAGCACGTCGTAGTTCTGCACGGTATAGGTGACGCGGATGCGTCCGTCCTTGATGTCGATGCGGATGACGGGCGTGATGTTGACGATGTAGCGGTTGACAGTGCCGGTATGGTCGGCAATGGCGGGGAGTGTGGACGAGATGATGATGCACCCCGACTCCTTGTCGTTGAGGGTGATGGCCTGCTTGTCCTTGAAGGTGGCCGTCGCCCAGTAGTTAAGCAAGACGTAGAGCTGCTGGCTGGTCTTGCCGGGAGCCTGAATAACCTCCTGGAAGGTCAGCGACTCGTTCTTGTCGAACTTCAGCGTTCCGCCCAAGGCTTTTGCGGCCTCAAGCCAGTTGGCACCGTAACGCTCTTTGGCGTAATTCTCCAAATCCTGCTGCTTGATGATTTGTGCCGACAGCGTAGTGCTGACAAGGCAGAGCAACAGGAGGTTGACGATGGTCTTCTTCATACTCGATAGGGTGTAAAAAGTGAGAGGCTTGACGACCTCCCACTTCAGTTCAACGGTTTATTTCACGTATTCAGAGAAGTCAGTCAGCCGCATGTCGCCTTTGCGCGCCAGCGTGTCGTGCATGGCGAAGGCGGCAGTCAGACAGTGACGGGTGTGGCCGCCGGTGCCTAACTTCAGGTAGTCCCACAACAGCTGCTTGTAGTCGGGGTGAGCGCAGTTCTCGATGATGATCTCGGCGCGCTGCATGGGGCTCTTGCCACGCAGGTCGGCAATACCCTGCTCGGTGACGATGATGTTGACGTCGTGCTCCGACGAGTCCTGGTGGGTGACGAAGGGTACGACGCTGGAGATGAGTCCGCCCTTGGCCACTGACGGGCAGGTGAAGATGCTGAGGTAGGCATTGCGGATGAAGTCGCCGCTGCCGCCGATGCCGTTCATCATCTTGGTGCCGCTGATGTGCGTGGAGTTGGCATTGCCGTAGATGTCGACCTCGATGGCCGTATTGATGGCGATGACACCGAGACGGCGGATGACGGCGGGGTGGTTGCTGATTTCGCTCTGGCGCAGCGTCAGGTGCTGCTTCATGTAGTCCATGTTGTCGTAGACCTGCATCAGGCAGTCGTTCGACACGGTGAGCGAGCAGGCCGAAGCATCCTTGACGCGGCCGGTAAGCATCATGTCGATGACGGCGTTCTGGATGACCTCGGTATAGATGTTGAAGTCGGGCACATGCTTGTCGGCACCTAAGGCACCGAGAATGGCGTTGGCCGTCGAACCCACACCGCTCTGCAGGGGCAGGAACTCCTTGGGAATGCGACCCTTGTGCAGCTCGTCAACAAGGAACTCGGCCGTCAGGTAGCCAATCTTCTCGGTCACGGGGTCGCTGTCCTTGAAAGCGCGGGCCTCGTCGGGGATGTTGCACTCCACGACACCTACTACCTTGTCCTTGGGTATCGACACGTAGGGCACACCGATGCGGTCGCTGACGTTGAAGATGGGGATGGGCTTGCGGTAGGGGGGATCGGCCGGTTCATACACGTCGTGGATGAACTTAGCGTTGGGATTGTGGAACGCGTTGAGCTCCAGAATAACCTTCTTGGCCAGACGCGCTGCCGTGGGCGAAATGCCACCGGCGGCAGTCAGGAAGACATGCCAGTCGCTGCCAGCGTCCTCGATGTCGCAGACCTCCAGGATAGCCCAGTCGATGTCGCCGTAGAAACCGTAGCGCAGCTCCTGTGCCATGTGGCTCAGGTGCAGGTCGTTGTAGGGAATCTCGCCGGCATTGACGTGCTTGCGGAAGTCGGGATTGGTGGTGTAGGGTGCACGGTACTTGATGGCCTGTGCGTTGGCCAGCACACCGTCGGTAGACTGGCCGGTAGAAGCACCGGTGAAGATGGCCACCTTGAACTCACGGCCGGCGGCATGCTCAGCCTCGGCCAACTTAGCTAACTCCTTAGTGGTGGCCTTGGCCACACCGGCAGGAGTAAAACCACTCATGGCGATCTGGTCGCCGTTCTTAATCAGTGCTGCAGCCTCTGCAGCGGTCATACGCGTATAAGACATAATTAATACTTATTAATTTGCAAATTTGGCTGCAAAGTTACGAAATAATGCTGACATAGAAAAGCATTTTTGGATGATTAACGCAGTTCGCCCCATGAATAAAGGCATTTCGAGGAAAATTGAGGAAAGTCCCTCAAAAGTTTTGTAGTATAGAGTCAACTATTAAAGGTATTCCATCAGCACGTCCCAAACGGCAACGATGTGGCAGATGCTGCCCGCCAGGACGAAGAAGTGAAAAACGGAGTGCATATAGCGCCGCTTGTTCAGACTGTAGAAGGCTGCCCCCGTGATGTAGCAGACGCCTTCGGCCACAATCCAGATGACGGCAGCCGTCGACACGGCGTCGATGAGCGGCTTGAAGGCCACGAGGATGCTCAGTCCCATGCCTATGAAGCAGAAGGTCTCGACGTTGGAATGCTCCTTCAGCCGCACAAAGCTGACGATGGTGCCCGCTATGGCACAGAGCCAGACAAAGGCGAACAGTCCCCAGCCCCAGAAGCCTTGCAGGCGCAGGGCGATGAGCGTCAGCGGCGAGTAGGAACCTGCGATGTGCCAGTAGATGGCGGCGTGGTCCCAGCGCCTGAGCCGCTCCTTCCACTTGGAGCGGCGCGGCAGGGCGTGGTAGACGGTGGAGGCGATGTAGGAGCCGAGCATGCCGAAAAGGTAGAGGCATACGCCGAGCCGCGCCCACGGGTCGTTGCCGCGGAACGCCATGCAGAGGAACACGACGCCGAAGGCAACACCCATGACGATGCCGCCGGCATGGCTCCACGAGTTCCATAGCTCTTCCTTGTGTGTGTACCTGATAGTCATAAAGTTTGGCAAAGGTACGATTTTTTTTACTGTTTAAGCTGAAATTATCAATTATTTTGTATCTTTGCAAAAGATTACCAATAACATGAAGTGTAAACATAGACTACTCACACTGCTGCTTGTCTGCCTCATCAGTACCATCGAGGGCATGGCAGAGACAGGACACCTATATATGTCAGACAAATTGTCAAGCGGACTCATCACCTGCGTCTGCCAGGATTGCTACGGCTATATATGGATAGGCACAGAGTACGGTCTGAACAAGTTTGACGGTTATCGGTATACCACCTACTTCCACAGCCGCACGGACTCGACAACCATCAGCGACAACGAGGTGTCGTCGCTGTTCGTCGACAGGGAGGGACGCCTGTGGGTAGGCTGTTCACGCGGACTGGT
Organism: Prevotella sp.; assembly: GCA_017458125.1. GTDB lineage: Bacteria > Bacteroidota > Bacteroidia > Bacteroidales > Bacteroidaceae > Prevotella. Next base: position 21,563 of record JAFTGB010000023.1, on the reverse strand, counting down.
GCGCTACAACTACAGCACGAACAGTTTCCACCGCTTCACATTCCCTGACAACAGGATGCCGCGCATCAACTCGCTGCAACAGGCCGTGGACGGGCGCCTGCTGATAGGCACGGCGGGCTACGGACTCTACTCGTTAGTGGAGGGCACGCCCATCCACTACGAAAGCAACTTCAACCGCCGCCACGGCGACCACTTCTACAGTCGCATGCACATCGACTGCAAAGGTAACCTATGGCGCAGCAGCCACACGACCACTTTCACCCGCTTCGTGCTGAAGAACGGACAGCCCGAGACGCTGCGCGACTACACGTCGGCCTGCGGACAACCGATGCAGTACGTCGAGAACGGCGAACAGCTGCTCATCGTCTGCATGCACGGCATACTGTCCTACGACTACCGCACCGGCGAAATAACCAACGCCGACTACGACCTGAGCCTGCTGGACCATAACGTCAGCTTCGAGGACGCCATCATCGACGGCTCGGGCGACATCTACATTGCCACGTCGGGCAGCGGACTGATGAAGATAGCCCGCAACAGCCGCGAACTGACCAGTGTGGCCAGCGGCAACGGGCACATAGACCTGAAGACAACCAACGTGGTGGACGTCATGGAGGACAAAGACCGCAACCTGTGGGTGGCCTGCTACGCCAAAGGACTGATGGTGCTGCCCAGGCAGGAGTCGCCCTTCCAGACGTGGAGCCTCTCCGAACAGCGCTACGTGACGGGAGGCGGCGTGTCGTCAATAGCTACGGGCAACGGCGGCAGCGTCTGGTGCACGGTGCAGAACAGCGGCGTCTACCAGTTCGACAGCAACGGCCACGTCATCGCCCATCCGCAGTCGCCTGCGGGAACGCGCCTCATCTTCCGCAGCAGGAAAGGCTCCTACTGGCTCACCACGGAGAACATGCTCTACCGCTACAACCCGGAGACGGGACAGGCCGTGGCCGAACTGACGCTGAACGGCCGCGGGCTGAACTGCATGGCCGAAGACCAGGAGGGCAGGCTCTACATCTGCACCTTCGGATTGGGACTCTACGTCTACGACCCCGCCACCCGACAGGGCAAGTTGCTGAGCATGCAGCAGACGGAGCGCAAGGACGGCTACCTGTGGAATGACTGGATTAAGGGACTGATGTTCGACTCGCACGGACTGCTCTGGATATGTACCACGGACGGTCTCTCCATGATGCAGCCCGAGGGGTACGTCTTCAACGCGAAAGGCTGGAACGTCCTGTTGGAGGGAAAGCAGTGCTACACCACCTGCGAGACGACGGACGGCAACATTCTGATAGGCACGGAGAACGGACTGTACTGCTACGACAGGAAGCGCAACACGGTGGCCGAGGTGCCGGACACGGAACCGCTGCACGACAAGATGATATGTGCCATGGTGCGCGACCAGCAGGGCGACATCTGGATATCAACCACCATGGGTATCTGGCAGTACAAGCTGAAAGGCGGACGACTCATCGGCCACACCGCCGGCATGGGGCTGACCACTAACGAGTACGTGCTGGGAGCCATGATACATCACACGGACGACCGCATCAGCTTCGGTACGGCTGACGGACTGGTGACATTCAGGCCACACACCGTCACCGTCAGCAAGCTGCATCTCGGAAAGACGTTCCTGACACGCTTTACCGCCGACGGCAAGACGCTCAACTGCATGACAGACCGCTTTGAACTGCCCTATGCCGACAACTCGTTCACCATGGAGTTCTCGCTGTTAGACTACCGCAACACCGACAACATTGTATTCCTTTACCGCGTCAACGGAGGCAACACATGGCAGCAGACCACCGAGGGCAACAACCAGCTGGCCTTCAACCAACTGCAGCCGGGCATCTACACCATCGAGGTGAAGGCAGCAGCAGGCAGCGTGGTGTCCGACCAGGTCACCACACTGATGGTTACGGTGCTGAAGCCGTGGTATAAGTCGACATGGGCGTACATGGCCTACCTGCTGGTGGTGGCAGGATTTATCGGACTGCTGCTCTTCAACTGGGAAAGGCAGCGCAAGCGCGACTTGGAGGAGACGAAAATGCAGTTCCTCATCAACGCCACGCACGACATACGTTCGCCGCTGACGCTCATTATGGGACCGTTGGAGAAGTTGAAGAAACGGCTGGCCGGAAGCGACAACATGGAAGACCTGGACACCATCGACAAGAATGCACAGCGGCTACTGCTATTAGTGAACCAGATACTGGACGAACGGAAAATTGACAAACAGCAGATGAGGCTGGCGTGCCAGGAGACCGACCTGGTGGCATTCACCAACGGCATCTATAAACTCTTCGAGTACAAGGCCAACGAAATGGGCATACGCTACAGCTTCGAGCACCCAGAGGGGGTGGTGAAAGTGTGGATAGACCGCATTCAGTTCGACAAGGTCATCTCAAACCTGCTGTCGAACGCCTTCAAATACACCCGCGACGAGGTCAAGATACGCATCAGCACGACGGCCAAGACGGCGGCCATCGAGGTCATAGACAACGGCAACGGCTTTGAAAGCGACAAGACGGAACGTTTCTTCCAGCGTTTCTACCAAGGCAAGAACTCGAAGGACATCCATGTGGACGGCACGGGCATAGGCCTCAACCTGTGTCTGGCCCTGACCGAGATGCACGGCGGACGGGTGACGGCTGTCAACAGGAAGGGCGACACGACAGGAGCCATACTCACCGTCACGCTGCCGTTGGGCAAGGACCACCTGAAGCCCGAGTACATCGAGGAAAAGCAGCCGACTGACAGCGAACAGCAGAGCAGACAGCAGTCGTATCGCAACATCAAGGTGCTGATAGTGGACGACGACGAGGAGATAGCCAAGTACATCAGACAGGAACTGGGCGAGTGGTACAAGTTCACCTACGCCCCGAACGGACGCGAGGCGCTGAAACTGCTACTGACCAGAAGTTTCGACCTGGTGGTCAGCGACGTGATGATGCCCGAGATGGACGGCATCACGCTGTTGCGCAGCATCAAGTCGAACTCTAACATCAGCGACATTCCCGTCATACTGCTGACATCGAAGAGCGACGTGCAGTACCGCTTGGAGGGACTCAAGCGCGGTGCCGACGCCTTCATTGCCAAGCCCTTCGCCATGCAGGAGCTGAAGATTACCATCGACAAACTGATAGACAACGTGCGACGACTGCGCGGCAAGTACACGGGGGCACTGGCTCAGGCCGACAAGGTGGAGCAGGTCAAGGTGAAAGGCAACAACGACGTGCTCATGGAGAAAATCATGCGGTGTGTCAACGAAAACCTGTCCGACCCCGACTTCGGTATGGAGGTGCTGACCCGCGAGGTGGGCATCAGCCGCGCCCAGCTGCACCGCAAGATGAAGGAGCTGACGGGCATATCCACCAGCGAGTTCATCCGCAACCTGCGGCTGGAACAGGCGGCACGCCTCATCCGCGAAAAAAAGGTCAACATCACGCAAGTGGCCTACGCGGTAGGCTTCAACAACCAGGCCCACTTCTCTACCGTCTTCAAGAAACACTTCGGCATGTCGCCGACAGAGTTTGCCGAGAACTGAAGCATCAAAACGTAACGATATGAACAACAACTTTCACAACAGTTTATTAAGGCTCATCATAGTCTTACCCTGCTGTCTTCTCACCTTTCTGACCACAATGGCGGAGGACGGCCACCAGCTGTGGCTGCGCTACCAGCCCCTCAACAAAACAAAGGTTACGACCACCCTCACCTCGCCCACCGTCAACATCGCCCGCCAGGAGCTGGAGACCTACTACGACGGCAATGCGGTGACGCTGCGCATTGACGCCACCATGCCCGACGACGACGGTTACCGCATCAGCGGCGACACCATCACGGCGCGCCGCGAGGCGGGACTGCTCTACGGAACCTACGAACTGTTGCGCCGTCAGGTGACCGACAACAACAGGACGACACACTACGAGTCGCACCCGGCCTTCGCCCTGCGCCTGCTGAACCACTGGGACAACCTGGACGGCAGCATCGAGCGTGGCTACGCCGGCGAAAGCATCTTCTGGAAAGAAAGAAACACTCAACTCATCAAAGAGTACGCCCGCGCCAACGCCTCCATCGGTATCAACGGCACGGTGCTGAACAACGTCAACGCCTCGCCCAAGATGCTGACCAAGCCCTACCTGAAGGAGGTGAAGCACATTGCCGACATGCTGCGGCCTTACCACATCAAGGTCTACCTCAGCATCAACTTCGCCACGCCTATGGCCTTGGGCGACACCAAGACCGCCGACCCGCTGAACCCGCAAGTGGCCCGCTGGTGGAAGCGGAAGGCCAAGGAGATATACAAGCTGATACCCGACTTCGGCGGTTTTCTGGTCAAAGCCAACAGCGAGGGACAGCCCGGCCCCGGCGACTTCGGGCGCACTCATGCCGACGGTGCCAACATGCTGGCCGACGCGCTGAAGCCTTACGGCGGCATCGTCATGTGGCGCTGCTTCGTCTACGGTGCCAACCACAAGGGGGAGGACCGCGTGAAGCAGGCCGTGTCGGAGTTCAAGCCCCTGGACGGCCTGTTCCGCCCGAATGTCATCCTACAGACCAAGAACGGTCCTCTGGACTTCCAGCCGCGTGAGCCGTACAGCCCCATCTTCGACCAGATAAAGAAGACACCCAACATGGTAGAGCTGCAAATCACTCAGGAGTATCTCGGGCAGTCGCGTCATCTCGTCTATCTGGCTCCCATGTGGGAGGAGTTCTTCACGTCCGTCGACCCAACCCGGCTAAAGGGTATCGCCGGCGTGGCCAACATCGGGCTGGACCGCAACTGGTGCGGCCACCACTTCTCGCAAGCCAACTGGTACGCCTTCGGACGGTTGGCATGGAACCCGAAACGGGGCTCGAAGGACATCGCACAGGAGTGGCTCAAGCTGACCTTCACCACCGACAACGGCTTCGTGCATACCATGAGCAAGTTGATGGAAGGGAGCCACGAGGCCTGCGTCAGATACATGATGCCGTTAGGCCTGCACCACATCTTTAAGTTTGACCACCACTACGGCCCCGAGCCTGACGGGTTCAAAGCCGACTACCCGCTGGAGTGGTGTCCCGTCTACTACCACAAGGCCACGAAAGACAGTATCGGCTTCGACCGCTCCACAACGGGCACCGACGCCGTCAGCCAGTATCGTCCCGAGATGGCCAGCCTGTACGACAACATCGACACCTGTCCCGAGAACCTGCTGCTGTGGTTCCACCGCGTGCCTTGGACTCATCGCATGAAGGACGGCAGCACGCTATGGGAGAGTATGCAGCTGGAATACCACATGGGTGTGATTTACGTAGACATGCTAAAGACCGCATGGCACTACAAAATGCGCCATTTCATCGACGAACAGCGGTGGCGTGAGGTGGACGAACGGTTGGAAGACCAGCTACAGAATGCCCGTGAGTGGCAAGATGTCTGTCTGGGTTATTTTGCCAAAGTAATCAACAAGTAGCCTATGAAACGTATCCACTTGCTGACCGTGATGCTGATGGTCACAGTGATGACCGTCAAGGCACAGGGGGAGATGATTTTGGGTGGCGAACTGAGCAATTCGGCCGTCACCAGCGTGGAGGACATCGACGAGGTGATGCCCCGCATGAAAGCGTTGGGGCTGAACACCGTGCTGACTCCTGTCTACTGGGAACTGATGGAGCCTACGGAGGGACAGTTCGACTTCACCCTCGTCGACCGCACCATACTCAGAGCCCGCGAAAACCAGCTGAAGGTGGTGCTGCTGTGGTTTGGTGCCTGGAAGAACTCCATGTCGTGCTATGCGCCGCTGTGGTTCAAACAGGACACCAAGCGGTTCCAGCGAGCCCGCACTGCGGAAGGCAAGCCGATGGAGATAGCCAGCTGTTTCTCGGAAGCGGTGTTCCAGGCCGACAACCGTGCCTTCGGCGCCTTGATGCAGCACGTCAGCCGTACCGCCGCCGACGTGGTGACGATGGTGCAGGTGGAGAACGAGATAGGTATGCTGGAGTCGGCCCGCGACTACTCGACGCTGGCTGACCATATATATAAGAAAGGTGTACCCAAGGAAGTCGTCGACTACCTGAACAAAAACCAGAAGACACTGCACCCCTGGCTGAAGGCCCGGTTGGCCAAAAACAAGGGAAAAGCGCAAAAAAGCCCCATTCCATCGTGGACGGAGCTGTTCGGTGACGACATCTTCACCGATGAAATATTCATGGCTTACTACTATGCCAAGTACGTCGGACGACTGTGCGAGACAGCGCGACAGTACACCCAGATGCCGCTCTACATCAACGCTGCCATGAACAGCCGCGGGCGGCAGCCCGGCCAATACCCGTCGGCCGGTCCGTTGGCCCACCTCATCGACCTGTGGCACATCGGTGCACCGCAGCTGCTCTGCCTGGCCCCCGACATCTACGACACGGGGTTCAAGTCGTGGGCCGACCAGTACGCCCTGCCCAACAACAGGCTGTTCATTCCCGAGAGCCGCTGCTGCGAGAACAGCGGTGCGCGCGCCATGTATGCCTTTGGCGAGCACCGTGCCATCGGCTTCTCGCCCTTCGCCATCGACCAGGCCACGCCGCGTGAAACAGCCAGCATCACGAAAGCCTACACCCTGCTCAAACAAATCGCAAGTAAATTGTCAAATAATACATTGTCGTGGGGTATGCTCTTCGACCAGCAGGACAAGGAACGCGTCATCACCGACGACGGCATGGCCATCACCTGCCGCCACTACTTCACGCTGCCGTGGGATGCCCGCGCCACTGACGGCTCCACATGGCCCGAGGGCGGCGCCATGCTCATCAAGGTAAACAAGTACGAGTACCTTTTGGCCGGAACGGGTGTCGTCGTAGCCTTTGCCTCGCAGTACGAAAAGTCGCGTGAGGAGCAGAAGGTGTTAGGCGAGGACGGTTTCGTGGCCGATGCAACAAATCAAAATGTACATTTCGTTAAGCGCGACACCTTCAGCGGCCACCGTATCGGCATCGGCAGCGTGGACGAGGTAAGCATCGATGAAACGGGGAAAATGAACTATATACGACGCCTTAACGGCGACCAAGACCACCAAGGGCGGCACGTCCGAATAGCCTGTGATGACTGGAAAATCCTACATATCCGCTTGTATCATTACGAATGAGACAAAATGAAACGACCATGAAACATCTGCAAACTGACATTTAGGCGTAAATCTCTATCTTTGCAGCGGAAAATCCTACAGAACAATCTATAACTAACAAAAACAAGATGTATGAAACGCACATGTAAAGTTCTAAAAAGGACCCTTGGGTTGATGCTTCTGTTTTGTATGTTACCAATAGGAGCGTACGCGCAGAAGATTACCGTAAAGGGCACTGTAAGTGCAGCTGACGGGCCGGTCATCGGTGCTACCGTCAAAGTGAAGGGCGCTCAGGGTGGTACCATTACCGACTACGACGGTAACTACACCATTGACACCCAGTCTAACTCAACGCTTGTCTTCAGCTATGTAGGCTACCAGACACAGGAAGTGAAGGTTGCCGGGCAGAGGACTATCAACATCACACTCCATGAAGACGAGGCCCTGCTCAACGAGGTCGTCGTCGTCGGTTACGGCACGATGCGCAAGTCAGACCTGACGGGCGCTGTCACCCAAGTCGACAACAAGGCCTTCGAGAAGTCGGTCACCACGAGCATCGACCAGGTGCTGCAAGGCCGTGCCGCCGGTGTGCAGATTCAGGCCAACACCGGTACGCCTGGCGGTTCCAGCACCATCCGCATCCGCGGTACCAACTCGCTGAACGCCTCCAGCCAGCCTATCTTCGTCATCGACGGTGTCATCATCGACTCTGATGGTGGCGACGACGGCAACTCCAACCCGCTGGCCGGCATCAACCCGAGCGACATTCTGACGATGGACATTCTGAAGGATGCCTCCGCTACAGCTATTTATGGTTCGCGCGCAAGTAATGGTGTCATCATGATTACCACCAAGCGCGGCAAGGCCGGCGAGGCTACGCTAACCTATGACGGCTATGTGGGCTGGCAGCAGATGCCCAAGAAGTTGGACGTGCTGAACCTGCGCCAGTATGCCGAGCACAACAACGACATTGCCGACGCCCAAATCAAGACCCACTCAGGCACCTTCCTGCGTCCCGAGCTGTTAGGCGAGGGTACCGACTGGCAGGACGAGATGTTCCATACGGCCTTCATGACCAACCACAGCCTGTCGCTGACGGGCGGCACGGAGAAGACCACCTACGCCATCTCGGCCGGCTACCTGAAACAGGACGGTATCGCCCTGTCCACCGGCTTCAAGCGCCAGACGCTGCGCGGTAACGTGGACAGCGAGCTGAAGAAGTGGCTGAAGGGCGGCGTGTCGTTCTCGCTCTCTGACTCCAGACAGGAGATGGAAAAGAACTGGGACATCATCAACACTGCCCTGCGTTCGCAGCCCTCAGTAGCCGTGCGCAACCCGGACGGCGGCTACGACGGTCCGGACGACCAGTGGATGCCCGAGAACGCCGTGGCTTTGGCCGAAATCAAGACCAACTACGCCAAGCGTCTGAACTTCCGCGTGAACACTTACTTGGAGGCAACGTTCTACAAGGGACTGACCTTCAAGACCGAGCTGTCCGCCGACTACAACCTGAACAAGACCAAGACCTACACGCCGGACTACACCTTCGGTGTCAAGGAGAACACGCAGCGCGACGGCGCATGGTACAAGAATGACTCCAAATACTGGTCGTGGCGCAACATCCTGACCTACAACGGCCAGATAGCCCAGAAGCACAACATCAACGCCATGATCGGTCAGGAGATGAGCCACAGCTACTGGGAGAACATGAGCGCCGCCAACCAGGGCTACCTGTCGAACAGCGTCATCGACCTGCGCGCCGGTGAGCGTACGGGCAACAACGTCAACATTGACGGCTACCAGAACAACACGTCGCTTTTCTCCTACTTCGGACGCGTGCTCTACAACTTCGACGACCGCTATCTCGTGACGGCCACGCTGCGTCGCGACGGTTCGTCGAAATTCCACAAGGACAACCGCTGGGGCTGGTTCCCCTCTGCTGCCTTCGCCTGGCGCGCCTCTCAGGAGAACTTCCTCAAGGACAACCGCGTCATCAACAACCTGAAGCTGCGCTTAGGCTGGGGTGCCACGGGTAACCAGAACGTTCAGGACTGGGCTTATCAGGCCATGCTGGCCAACTACACCACACCGTGGGGTGTCGGTGTGCTGAACGCCAACAATGCCAACCCCAACCTGAAGTGGGAGACCACCTACTCCACCAATATCGGTTTCGACCTGTCGCTCTTCGGCAGCCGCATCGACCTGGTGTTCGACTGGTACTACAAGAAGACCAAGGACTTGCTGATGATGCTCGACCTGCCCGCCTTCCTCGGTTCGGGTGCCGGCTCCAACGAGGCCTACGGTACGGCTTCCAACCCTTGGGGTAACATCGGCAGCCTGCGCAACACGGGTATCGAAATCACGCTGAACACCGTCAACATCGAGAACAAGGACTTCTCGTGGCGCTCCAACGTCGTCTTCTCGCTCAACCGCAACAAGGTGGTGGAACTCGACTCCGACAGCGGTTCGCTGCCGCAGACCCTGCAGATCGGCTCCGACGTGGCTACCGTCACCAACACCGTGGTGGGCCGTCCCATCGGCCAGTTCTGGGGCTACAAGGTCATCGGCCGCTTCGACAAGCCCGAAGACTTCTTCTACAAGGACGCCAACGGCACCGTGAAGCCCGTGGCCCTGCCTAAGGGTGCCACCATGGCCACCTCGCCCACGTCGGGTGGTGTCTTCATCGGCGACTACATCTACGCCGACCTGAACGAGGACGGTGTCATCGACGACAGCGACATGACGTTCATCGGCAACCCCGAGCCGAAATTCACATGGGGCTTCGGCAACACCTTCTCCTACAAAGGCTTCGACCTGAGCTTCCAGTTCAGCGGCTCTTACGGCAACAAGGTGATGAACTACCAGCGCCGCTTCCTCGACATCACGGGCAGCACCAGCAACCAGCTGACCACCGTGCTCGACTACGCCCGTCTGGCCAAGTACGACCCCGACGGTCCTGAGGACTACCGCAACTACTACGTCACCAACCCCAGCACCAGCATGCCCCGCCTGTCGACGGAGAGTGGTGTCAACAAGAACAACCGCGTCAGCGACGCCTACGTGGAGGACGGCAGCTACATCCGTCTGCAGAACATCTCGCTCAGCTACACGCTTCCGCGCAAACTCATCCAGAAGATATACCTGAGCAATGCCAAGATATACTGCAACATCCAGAACCTCTTCACCATCACCAAGTACGACGGTTATGACCCTGAAGTCGGTTCGCTGCGTGGCAACGCCCTGCTGAACGGCGTCGACTACAGCCGCTATCCCTCGCCCCGTATCTACACCGTCGGTGTGAACCTGCAATTCTAAACCATCAATAATTGATAATTGACATTGATCATTATGAAAACAAATATCTTTAAATACACAATAGCCCTGGCAGGAATGCTGTCGTTAGGAAGCTGTGCCGAAGACTTCCTCGACCAGAAGAACTCCTACCAGCTGTCACAGGACAACTTCTTCACCAGCAACGAAGCAGTGTCGCAGGCTATCACCCCGCTGTACGACTACGTGTGGTACATGTTCAACGACAAGGCGTACTACGGCATGGGCGACGGCCGCGCCAACAACATCACGGCACAGTATTCAGACTACATCTACCCCTACACCAACTTCACGGAGAGCGGAGCCTCTAACGGTCTGAACGACGCCTGGTCGGCCTTCTACTCCGTCATCTCACAGGCTAACAACACCATCAACAACATCAGGAACTACTCCACCAGCGGCGTTTCCGAGACCGCCAAGACGCAAGGCATCGCCGAGGCCCGCTTCATGCGCGGACTGGCCTACTGGTATGTGGGGTCGCTGTGGGGCTGCGGTGTCATCTACGAGAACACGCAAGACCTGGTGAACAACTACGTGGTCAGTCCCTCGTCGCGTCCCGACGTCATCGAGTTCGCCATCCGCGACATGGAGTATGCCGCCGTCAACCTGCCCGCCACGTCGCCCGCAGCCGGTCGCATCAACAAGTACGCCGCCTACGGCATGCTGTCACGCTTCTACCTGTCCATGGCCGGTCTGGTGGCTGGCGACAACCGTTACGACGGCAACAATGCCCAGACCAACTTCATCAGCGGCACACGCAACAGCTACTACCTGAACGCTGCCCGTCAGGCTGCCGCCAAGGTCATCAACGACGGTCCCTACAAGCTGGCCGACACCTATGCCGAGCTGTTTGCCGCCGCCACGTTCAACAACAACAGCGAGAGCATCTTCCAGCTGCAGTGGCAGGCCGGTGCCGCCGCCGGTCTGGCACAGTCCATGACGCGCTTCCTGGCGTGGAGCACGCAGGTGAACCAAGGCAACTCGTGGGGCGGCTCCACCTACTGTTCGTACGACCTGTGGCAGGAGTTCAAGGAGTATGCTGACCCGACGCTGGGCATCACCATCGACGACGCCACGCGCCGCCACTACTGCGTAGCCTCCTACGGCGAGTCCTACCCCGAGCTGTCCACCGACCCCGCCAAGCCCTACATCTACGGCGAGAGCGAACAGGCCAGCAGCCAGGGTGCCAACATCAAGAAGTACGTCGTAGGCACTAATGCCGTCAACGGCATCTCCGTGAACAACAACTCCGGCGTCAACACCTACATGATGCGACTGGCCGAGGTGTACCTCAACTATGCTGAGGCCGTGTTAGGCAACAACGCCACCACCAACGACGCTACGGCATTGCAGTATTTCAACGCCCTGCGCCAGCGCGCCGGCGTGCCCGCCAAGAACAAGATTGGCTACGAAGACCTGCGCCACGAGTTCCGCCTCGAAACCGCCTTCGAAGGTCTCTATTGGTACTTCCTCGTGCGCCGCGGCTACTACCAGCAGCAGGAGGTGGTCAACTACGTGAACAACCAGAACCGCAACGCCAGCTACTACGAGTCGTCCACGCACACCTACAAGCTCTCCGACACCTACACCAAGCCCGGCCCCAGCGTGTCAACCGCCACGGCCCGCAACCTGGTGCTGCCGTTGCCCGAGACCGACTCCACCAAGAACCCCTTGCTGAAGTCCGATGCTGACGGCAACGTGGCCACCACACCCTTTACCTTCGGCGAGCGCGAAGTGACCGACGCCCAGCTGTTTTAAGATTAAAGATTAAACATTAAACATTTTACGATTATGAAGACAATGAGATATATGCTCTGTCTGGCAGTCATCGCCTTAGGTCTGGCAGGCTGTAAGGACGACGACAACGGTGGCAGCGGAGCAACAATGAAAATAGACAAGGTGTTCCTTGAGAACATCGACGACGACGTCAACAAAGACCGCGAGGTGGAGTTTGCCCGCCTGGGCCAGCTGCTGCGCCTGCAAGGCTCCGGCTTCACGGGTCTGAAGAAAATCTACATCAACGGCTACGAGACCTACTTCAACAACGCCCTGATGACCGACAACAACGTGTGGGTGCAGCTGAACAGCAAGACTCCCGTCGACAAGGCCGACGAGTCAGTGCGCAACACCATCGTGCTCTATAAGAGCGACGCCAACCGTCTGGTCTACAGCTTCACCATCCGTGCCGCTGCTCCCAGCATCACCGAGTGCGACAATACGCTGCCCAAGGCTGGCGAGACGGTCACTGTCTACGGTGCCAACCTGCAGGAGACCACTAAGGTGACACTGCCCGACGGTACCGAGGTGACCAGCGGCATCGAGAGCGACGAGGAAGGCAAGTGGTTCACTTTCCAGGTGCCCGCCTCGGCCAACCTGAGCGTGGCCGGCTGTCTGACCAGCGAGGGCGCCAACGGTACGGCCAAGAGCCCGGAGTTCTTCAACGACTTCCGCTGCTACGTCATCGACTTCGAGGAGAACGGCAAGGGCGAGTTAGGTTCGTGGAGCGCCACCTACAGCGCCGACGACTTGGTGGACGACCCGCTGAACAGCGGCCGCGGCAAGGTGGCCATGCTGGTACCCGAGGTGAAGCTCTCGGCCGGTGGTGTTGATGCCGGAGGCGAAGCCCTGATGTGGGCTACCGCCGGTAACGACAACGCCAACGACGACTGGACGTCGCGCATGTATAGCTACATTCCCGAGACCACACCCGCTGCCAACGTGGGCCTGCAGTTCGACGTCTACTGTCCTGAGCCGTGGGACCTCACCGGCCAGCTGGAGTTCTCGCTGCAGAACAACCTGTCGGGCAAGGGCTGGGGCTCCGCCGGCACAAAGTTCAGCACGCAGTACCTGAACACGGCCACCGTCTGGGTGCCGTGGATGAACGAGGAGGACGGCTCGCACGCTGCCTGGACCACCGGCCAGCGCTGGGTGACGGTCACCATCCCCATGACCAAGTTCGGCAACTACAACGCCACCGACGCTCCCGACGCCACCTTCCGCCAGATTTGCGAGGACCGCAACGCCGGCTCCTACCGCAACTTCCTGATGGTGTTCGTCAACAGCGACATCGAGTTCTCTGATGCCATCACCTACAAGTCAAGCACTTTCAACCAGCGCATCTACGTCGACAACATCCGTGTCGTCTCCATAGCCCCGCAGGCCGTGAGTGACTTTAACGACGAAGTAACCGAAGAGTAACCACCTGTTTTAAAAAGTATATCCATTATGAAAATCAATAAAATCCTATTGCCAGTAGTAGCATCGACCATGCTGCTCACCGGCTGCAAAGACCAGATTATGGAGTGGGGAACGCCCGACGGACACAACGGCGTCACCAAGGACGAGATACCCCTCGCCGTGAAAGAGGTGCTGGCCAACTACGACGACATCAAGGTCTACTCTGCTAAGCACCATCCCAACATGAAGCTCGGATTAGGCGTGGGCAAGGACATCTACATGGGTGAGGACGGCCGCCACGAGCTGGCCACTGCCAACTTCCAGATGGTGACGTGGGGCAACGCCATGAAGATGGATGCCATCGTCACCAACTCCGGCGCACTGAACTTCGCCAACCTGGATCCCGCACTGAAGCAGCTGAAGAAAGACGGCTTGGCACTCTACGGCCATAACTTCTTCTGGCACACCCAGCAGAACCAGAACTACCTGAAGTCGCTCATCGCCCCCGTCATCACCATTGAGACCGACGGCGACATTGCCAGCGTGCTGAAGAACGGCTCGTTCGACAGCGACCTGTCCAGCTGGATGGGCTGGGGCGGCGACTCACAGCGCGAATGGGACGCCACGGGCGGTGTCGACGGCTCGGGTGCCGCCAAGATTACCGTGCCCAAGGGTGGCAACCAGTGGGACGTACAGTTCTGCCAGGACCTGCCCAACCCGTTGGAGGCCGGCAAGACCTACGTGCTGCGCTTCAAGGTGCGCACCGACGGCACAGGCCGCGTGCAGTGCTGCGTGCAGCAGCCCAGCGGCAGCTACCCCGCCGTGGGCTACGAGACCAAGGAGGTAGGCACCAGCTGGTTCACGTTTGAGAAGGAAATCACCTTCGAGGACGACGGTGGCAACAGCTACACACGCCTGTGCATCAACACCGGTGCCGACGCTGCCACCTACTGGATTGACGACGTGGAGTTCGGCGAGAAGAAGACCGGTCCCACCAACTACTGCGACAACGGCTCATTCGAGAACGGCACCGAGGGTTGGACTATCAACAACGCCGGTGACGGCATAGAGGTCGTGGAAGCCAGCGACGCCGTGGACGGCAGTCACGTGCTGAAGGCTACAACCTCGGCATCGTCAGCCAACTACTGGGACTGCCAGGTGACTACCCCGACCATCCCCACCTTCCCCGGCGAGCAGGTGCGCATCTCGTTCTTCATCAAGAGCGACCAGGCCGGACAGGCCCGCGTGTCGTACCCCTCGGGCAACGAAATCAGCAACCAGTGGCCGTGGGTCAACTGGACGGGCAACCAGTCGAGCTGGACGGAGTCGTTTGAAACCTCTAACGGCTGGATGGAAATCAACTACATCATGCAGAACTACAGTCACGACTTCGTCGACGGTGCTGCCACCTGGCGCTTCTTCATCGACTTAGGCAAGCTGCCCGGCGTAACCTACTACATTGACAACGTGCGCGTGACGAAGGTCAGCGAGGAGGGCGAGTCGTCAGCACGCCACCGCGCCACCAAGATGGTCTACACCTTCAAGACCCCGGAGGAGAAGCGCGAGATACTGCTCGGCGCCATGGAGTCGTGGGTGAAGGGTATGGCCGCCCACCTGGCCGACGAGGGCATTGTACCCGTAGGCTACGACGTCATCAATGAGGCCATCACCGACGGCGACAACAAGGTTCGCGGTGTGGACGGCGTCTTCGGCGGCTCCTGGACCGACGACGACGGCACGCACTACGACGGCACGCCCACCGAGGACACCGACAACGGACTACAGCTCAACTGGGGACCCGGCCACTTCTACTGGGGCTACTACGTCAAGGACTACGCCGTGAAGGCGTTCCAGTTTGCCCGTCAGTATCTGCCTGCTGAGACCAAGCTGTTCTACAACGACTACAATCTGGAGACCAGCGACTCGAAGCGCGCCGCCGCCATTAAGTTTGTCAAGGATATCGACGCTGCCAACGGCTCGGCCATCGTCGACGGCATAGGCACGCAGATGCACATCACGCTCAGCGGCACCAGCGACGACGCTGACAATAACGCTCAGAAGGTGGCCGACCTGCGCGCCAAGGTGGACAAGCAGTTCAAGGAGCTGGCTGCCACGGGCAAGCTCGTCCGCGTCACCGAGCTCGACGTATCGCTCAGCACCTCGTCGCCCTCGGCAGCCCAGTACAAGGCCCAGAGCGATGCATATAAGACCATCTTCGAGTCGTACTTCGAGAATGTTCCCGAGGCCCAGCAGAGCGGCATCACCATCTGGTCGCTCACCGATGCCGACGACGAGCACGAGTACTGGCTGAAGGGCGAGAAGCCCAACCTGTTCGACGCTTCGTTCCTGCGCAAGTGGGCCTACAAGGGCGTCTGCGACGGACTGGCCGGCGAGGACTTGGGTCTGCAGTACGGCGGTACCGACTACAAGGCTTTCTATGAGAAAAACAATGTCAGCGAAACGGTGAAATAACGTTTCTGTATGTCTCATCAACTGTTCCCTGCTGTCTCCGGACGGCAGGGATTTTTTTGTGAGGCTCATCAGCGAAATTCTGATGGTCAGAAATAAAATTCCCATGGTCAGGAAAATATTTCTGATGGTCAGCATTCTCACGCGCACGCGCGCATAATATATAGCCAATAACTTTTTTATCCCTCACCCACAACACCCACAACACTTGATGTAGGTGTTGTGGGTGTTGTGGGTGAGGGCTGTTTTTTTGTATCATAATCCGGCATGAGACGTTTCAATATGTCTCATCCGCAAGTTTTGAGACATTTGTTTGGAGGTACGCCAAATAATGCCTACCTTTGCCGCAAAAGAATACGACACATGATGACACGACTACTGACCACCCTGCTGCTCCTGCTGCTCACCATGACCGTGCAGGCAGAGACCACCATTACGTCGCCCGACGGGCGGCTCGTAGTAACCATCGGCGACGAGGGCGGACGCCTGACTTACAGCGTCAGCTACGACGGACGGACGGTGCTGCTGCCGTCGGCACTGGGACTGACGACCGACATCGGCGACTTCACCCGTGGACTGACCTACAAGGCATGCCGCGAAAGCCGTATCGACCGCACCTACACCATGACGCGCACCAAGGCGTCGACGGTGCACTACGTGGCACAGCAGACCGAGCTGACCTACACCAACGCCGACGGACTGCCGCTGACGGTCACCTTCTGCGTGTCGGACAACGACATCGCCTACCGCTACACCTTGCAGCCCAAAGCCGACGGCAGCCGCCTGTCGGCCATCGTCCGCGGCGAGGCGTCGGCCTTCCGACTGCCCGAGGGCACCACTACGTTCCTCTGTCCGCAAAGCCTGCCCATGGTGGGGTGGCAGCGCACTAAGCCCAGCTACGAGGAGGAGTACAAGGCCGATGCCCCGATGACCGACCACTCGGCCTTCGGCGAGGGTTTCACCTTTCCCTGCCTGTTTAAAATACCCCAAACTTCTAACCTCTCACCCCAGACCTCTCACTTCTGGCTCCTCGTCAGCGAGACCGGCGTGGACGGCGGCTACGTGGCTTCGCACCTCAGCGACTACGATGCCGACAAGGGCTACACCATAGCCTTCCCCAACAAGGACGA
This sequence comes from Prevotella sp., assembly GCA_017458125.1. Classification (GTDB taxonomy): domain Bacteria; phylum Bacteroidota; class Bacteroidia; order Bacteroidales; family Bacteroidaceae; genus Prevotella. The sequence goes on along the minus strand of JAFTGB010000023.1, from coordinate 4,357 downwards.
GATGCAAGGCATGGGCAGTCCGTGGGCCGGCCTGTCGCTGCCCGCCAGCACGCCGTGGCGCACCATCACCGTGGGCACCACGCTGAAACCCATCGTCGAGACTACCATAGCGTACGACGTGGTGGAGCCGCGCTACGAGGCCACACAGCCCTACAAGGCGGGACGCTACACGTGGTCGTGGCTGGTGTGGCAGGACGAGTCCATCAACTACGACGACCAGGTCAGGATGGTTGACACTGCCGCTGCCATGGGCTACGAATACGTGCTGGTGGACAACTGGTGGGACACGCGCATCGGCCGCGACGGCATAGTGCGGCTGGCAGACTACGCCCGCCGGAAAGGGGTCAGCCTGCTGCTGTGGTACAACTCCAACGGCTATTGGAACGACGCCCCGCAGGGGCCACGCAACAGGATGAACACGGCACAAGCCCGCAACAGCGAGATGGCATGGCTGCAAAAGACGGGCATCAAGGGCATCAAGGTCGACTTCTTCGGCAGCGACAAGCAGCAGATGATGCAGCTCTACGAGGACATACTGGCCGACGCCAACCGCTACGGACTGCAGGTGGTGTTCCACGGCTGCACGCTGCCGCGCGGCTGGGAGCGCATGTATCCCAACTTCGTGGCATCGGAGGCCGCGCTGGCGTCTGAGAACGTCTTCTTCAACGAGCACCACGCCAAGCGCGAGGGCTTCGAGCTGACCATGCACCCCTTTGCCCGCAACGCCGTGGCAGCCCTCGACTGGGGCGGCGTGATGATGAACCACCACATGAGCCGCGACAACCGGAGCCGCCACGAGCGACACACCACCGACATCTTCGAAATGGCTACGGCCATCGTACTGCAGACCAGCGTCAACTGCGTGGCCCTGTACCCCAACAACCTGACGGAGCTGCCCGCGTTTGAACTGGACTTCCTGCGCCAGCTGCCCACGACGTGGGACGAGGTGCAGTACATCGACGGCTACCCCACGCAGTACGTCGTGCTGGCCCGCCGCACGGCAGGGCGCTGGTATGTGGGCGGACTAAACGGCACCGGCCAGCCGCTGACGCTGACGCTGTCGCTGCCCATGCTGGCCGGCAAGACGGTCAGATACTACACCGACCTGCCGCAGAAGAAGGGCAAGGCGCAACCCGCCCTGAAGACGCTGAAGATAGGCAAGAACGGCCAGACCAAAGTGACCATGCAGCCCTTGGGCGGCCTCATCCTGACCGAGTAGGGGCGCTGGTGACAAAACACTATAGTGTTCGTCTCATATATAAATAATATATTGCAATATATGAGACGAACTTTTCTTTTGGCAGTGCTGGGGCTGACGGCTCTGGCAGTGCAGGCGCAGACCATGGTGGAGACACAGCGGCAGTACCTGAGCGGACACGGCTGCGACGACATGGTGCAGTGGGACTTTCAGTGCACGGATGGGCGAAATAGTGGTAAGTGGACCAAGATTGGTGTACCGTCGTGCTGGGAGCTGCAGGGCTTTGGCACCTACCAGTACGGCATGCGCTTCTACGGCAAGGCAACACCAGAGGGTATTGCCGACGAGAAAGGTTTGTATAAACATGAGTTTACGCTGCCCGAGGAGTGGCAGGGTAGACAGATTCTGCTGGTCTTCGAGGCCGCCTTTACGGAGATACGTGTGCAGATTAACGGACGCAAGGCGGGGAACGGTACCTATCACGGCGGCTTTACCCGCCATACGATGGACGTCAGCGACCGCGTGTTCTTTGGCAAGAAGAAGAACCGCTTAGAGGTAGAGGTGCTGAAGGAGAGCACCGTGCCGCAGGTGAACCTGGCCGAGCGTCGCGCTGACTACTGGAACTTCGGAGGCATCTGGCGCCCAGTGTTTGTTATCAGCAAGCCTGCCCAGAACATCAGCCGTGTGGCCATCGACGCCAGACACGACGGGAGGTTCATGGCCGACGTCTTCCTGAACCGCGCCCTGCCTGGTTGTTCAGTAGGCGTTGATATTATCGACGCTAATGGCAAGAAGGTGGCGCAAAGCCCCGCCTTCCCCATCAGCAGCGATGGTGCCAAGGTAGACTTCAATGCGAAGGGCATCAAGGCGTGGAATGCCGAACAGCCGAACCTCTATACCGCTGTCTTTACCCTGAAGAATGCCGAGGGCAAGACGCTGCACATAGAACGTCAGCGCTTCGGTTTCCGCACCATCGAGTATCGCCATAGCTATCCTGCATCAGCAGCCAGCAGAAAGGAGACGGGCAATCACGTCTACGGCTGCAAGGAGGACGGTCTGTTTATTAATGGGCAGAAGGTCATCGTGAAGGGCGCCAACCGCCACTCGTTCCGTCCTGAGACGGGTCGCACCCTGTCGAAGCAGAAGAACATCGAGGACGTGCTGCTGATCAAAAGCATGAATATGAATGCCGTGCGACTGAGCCACTACCCTGCCGACCCAGAGTTTCTGGATGCCTGCGACTCGTTGGGTCTCTACGTAGAGTGCGAGCAACCTGGCTGGCACTGGGCGCACAACACCATCATCGGAAGCCAGACGGTGGAGGAGATGGTGACGCGCGATGTCAACCATCCCAGCATCATCTTCTGGAGCAACGGCAACGAGGGTGGCTTCAACTACGAGCTGGAGCCAGTGTTCACGAAGTTCGACCCGCAGCAACGCGTGGTGCTCTACCCCTGGGCCAACCGCAACGGCTTCGAGACCAAGCACTACCGTTCGTGGGGCGAGACGTCGGAGTATATGCGGCAGAAAGAAATCTTCATGCCCACCGAGTTCTTGCATGGTCTTTACGACGGAGGTCACGGAGCCGGACTGAAGGACTATTGGAAGCTGATGATGTCGAATCCTCGCTGTGCCGGCGGCTTTCTCTGGGACCTGATGGACCAGGGCGTGGTGCGCACGGATATGAACAACATCGTAGACTGTATGGGTAACTTCGGCGCCGACGGCATCGTAGGGCCACACATGGAGAAAGAGGGCTCGTTCCATACCATCCGCGAGGTGTGGAGTCCTGTACAGGTGACGTGGGATTATGACATATACGTCAAAAACTGCTACGACTTCACTAATCTGAAAGACTGCCAGTTTAGCTACCGTCTGCTGGAGATGCCGGCATACGGTGAGACTAAAGTAAAGGTATTGAAGGAAGGCAAGTTCACTTCGCCTAATGTGGAACCAGGCAAAACAGGGAAACTAAATATGGGTAAAACCGATGCCGACGTGATAGAGCTGACCGCTATCAACCCGCACGGTCAAGAGATATTTACATGGCGCAAAAGACACATGGTAAAGCTTAACAACCTGAGTATACAGGCTTTGCGTCAGAACACGCAGACATACACCACGCAGGAGGATGCTGACAAGCTGACGGTCAGCAATGGTAATCGCCAGTACACCTTTGACAAGAAGACAGGTCGTCTGATGGGCGTCAGCGTCAGTGGCAAAGCGTTCTCGTTCGCCAATGGTCCACGCTTCATTGCCGCCAAGCGCTCAGACCGCTCAGACGATGGTTTCTACAACCACGATGACAAGGAGGCCTTCGACAAGAAGACGCAGTATACTGAATACAAAGACCAGGGCGCCTTTGCAGGCTTTACCGTTTCTGATAGCACGCTGGTGGCCAACTACATCCACGGTTCACTGGAGAAAGTGACCTACCGCTTCCTGAAGGACGGCGGACTGTATATGAACGCCGACTACTACTTCAACGGTGTGGTAGACCTGATGGGTATCTGCTTCGACTACCCCGAGGACAAGGTGAAGAGCAAGACGTGGGTGGGCAAGGGTCCCTACCGCGTGTGGCAGAACCGCATGGAGGGTCCGCAGTATGGATTGTGGCACAACGACTACAACGACCCCATCCCGGGCGAGTCGTTCGAGTATCCTGAATTCAAGGGCTATTTTGCCGATGTGAAGTGGATGCAGCTGCAAACTACTGAAGGCAAGATTGGTCTGGAGACGATGGGCAGCAAGATAGGTGTCTACACCCCGCGCGATGGGCGTGACCACCTGCTCTACACCCTGCCCGAGACAGGCCTCAGCATCCTGAAGGTCATCCCTGCTGTGCGCAACAAGGTGAACACCACCGACCTCAACGGTCCCTCCGCCCAGCCCTACTGGAGCAAAGGCAAAGGGAAAATCAACGCTATACTACACTTTGAGTAGGGTATCAACCACCCCCTACCCCTCCTTGGAAAGGAGGGGAGAAGAAGGAACTTCAAGGAAGGGGGGGAAAAAGGAGTAAACCGAGTATGGTTGGAGATGGCCGCCACTCTCCCCTCCTTGGAAAGGAGGGGTCGGGGGTGGTTGATAAAATAAACATAAATAGCATCATGCAACACAAGGAAAGAATTAATAACCTTCCTGAAACCAAGTATCATC
>JAFTGB010000022.1 GCA_017458125.1 Prevotella sp. | reverse complement strand
GTCACCCCCTTGCGAGGTTCCATAGGGCAAGCAGCCCTTGGTGGGTTCTTAGGGCAAAGCCCTGAGTCCCTCGGAAGAGCCCACAACTACGAAAGCGAAGCTCGTAGTTATAGTGGGCTATATCAAGGGCAAGCCCTTCATTACTCTCCGCACCCGATTTGCTTACGGAACATGCTGCTTGTGAATCACGTCTATCAGGTACTGGTTGATGTCACGGTGAGTGAAGCAGTCATCCACCTTGAACTTGCTGCCAAAGTGTTCTGACCAGTATTCGCAGGAGAAATCATCAGGGAAAAGGATGACCAGTCGCCCTGCGAACTTCTTCATCATTGCGTCCGTCAGGTTGTTGCCTACTCCAACTGCCAGCCAGTCGAAGTCAGGATGGGCCAATGCTCCAAGCAAGGCGGTCTTCTCTTCCGGAACGATGACTATCTGCCTCCTATGGCAAAGATGCTCACCAAAGAACACATTAGGGTCAGTATAATAGTCGAAGGCATACCAGGGATAGAGATGGTCAACGAGTTCATCCTTCTGGAGCATGGTTCCATCCTCAGTATTGTAGTAGATGACACTACCACCAACTATCATCCCTTTCTGGTTGATGCGAGGCAGAACGGTACCAAAGTGTTCGTTCATCGTTTTATCGACAGCTCCCAACCGATAGCGCATGACAAGGTTGTCAATGCGGCTCATCATCCTTTTATCAGCCTTAACCACCTTATCCAGATAATCAGTCAAAGAGGAAAGATGAGGAACAACGCTATCCCTCGGAATCTCTATGAAAGAACGCTCATAGGCAGGAACCTTGGTGGCAAGTATCTGTTTCAGTTCTTTATCGTCCATGTTTTATTCAATTTATGCAGATTATGCAGTTATGCAGCATGAATAATGTGAATAATGAATAATCCAAGTCTACTCTTTCAGCAGTCTTGACACCTTGCTCTGAGAGATTCCAAGCTGTTCGGCAATGGCTGTCTGTGTCATTCCCTTGTTTGAAAGTTCCCTTACACGAGCCTTCATTTCTTCCCTTTCGTTACTGTTCTCAATGCTCAGATGTTCCTGTTCAGTACCGAAACCACGACTGATGAAGCCCAGATTACCGTTTTCGTCCTTGCAGCGTTCGTAGACTGCCACATGGTCGGCTCCCATTGTCAGCTCTCCATTGCGCCACTTACATTGTTTGACATAGACAAGGTTTGAGTCGATGCTGGATTGGGCTATTCCTATGGCATCATCAATCAGTTGGTTTATCTTGGCAGAGCCTTGCATGGCTGAAAGGGAAAGAGGAACGTTGCCGGAGAACATCTTAGGGACGTGGTTGAGCACGACCAAAGTCCAGTTGTACTTCTTCTTCAAGGTATTCAGAGAGGCCATCAGAGCACCAGCATCAGCACTCCTGTCAAGTGACTGACCCAAAGCGGTGATGTTGTCGATGAACACCACTTCTACATGATTGGCTACAGCTACTTCCTCTATTCCCTTAAGGACATCCTCGGCAGGATGCTCTCTGTCCATCTCTGCACGGAGAAAAGTTGGAGGGAAGTTAGGTGTCTTGTAGCGGTTGCCAAGCTGTCGAGGGGTCATCTCACAATCCACATACAGCAGTCGCTTGCCACTTTCGGCAATATAGCGGGCTATCTGCATGGCGAATATGGTTTTGCCAATACCAGACTGGCCGAAGATGATACTGAGATCACCTTCAAGCACAATGTCTGGATAGAGAGGAACTAACGGCGGCAGTTGATGGGCCTCGTCAATGCACTGGTTCATCCGTTCAACATGGAATCCGCCACCATCTACAGGGTCGCCTACCTGAAGTTCGTTGAACTTCTGCTGGATAAGGTCTAAATCATTCGCCATAATTCAGTTCTCCTTTCAACATAGCCAGTACATCATCATAACGATAATATACTTTACGAGCTCCTACCTTGATAGCTTTCAATCTACCTTCATTGTTCCATCGCCACAATGTAGGCAGACCGACATCAAGCATCTTGGCTGTATCCTTACGATGCAGGAAACGCTCTCCGTTACACATAATAGGTTTAATCACTTCACCCTTGCAGGTGATGTCAGAAGACTTCGGCTCAGAAAGTGCTGCAGCCTCTCTGTGTGCCTGCTCACGTACCATAGCCTCATAGTCAGCTTTGGTAACAACTACTAATTGATTTGCTAAATTCGATTCCATATTACATAAATTTTAATGATGATTTTGCTAAAATCGTGATGCAAAGTTATGGAATCATTTCGAACCTTAATTCGCTAAAAGTATTGATATTCAGTTAGTTATCGCTGAATTCAGTGAAGTTCAGCGAAATTCAGTGAAGTTCAGCCAACCACATTTAGCGAACATGGCAAATAAGCACAAAAAACTCCATAAGCAATGCCTATGGAGTGCAAAAATAACCTCTGGAATGTTACTTCTTGGCGTTAGCCTTTGCTTCTTCCAATTTCTTTTTCATGAAAACTTCCAAAGAAGCCTTTAAAATGGTATTTGCCTCGTTATCCGACACATCTTTGTTAGCACTCTTACCTGTATCATACGCCGAGGTACTTTTAATTGTTTCTTCGCCGAAGAAGGATGCCATTACCTGTCCGCTAGGCATAGACGTAAGCCACTGAAAATGTTGGTGAGCACTGATTATGATTTTTGCAGCAAAAGCTCCTTCCTTTCTTTCATTAAGCACATGGTCTATGACATCATATATTGGTTCATTCTTGTGGTTATCTGCTACATACCTTGACATGAATAGTGATCTTAGTGTGTTCTTGTCTGGCTTCTTAGAGGGAGATACTGTACTCTCACCACCAATGACAGCTTCGTCACCACCCTTTTCTTCATTCACGGGAACAGGGACATCGACAATTTTGCTTTGTTGTAGACGCTTTAGCATCCTAAGTATCAGTTCACTTAATGGTGTTATAAATGCAGAAAACGCCAGAAGCACTATCAATGCCACCAATAGACAGACGCACATCAGTATGATGATTCGCATAAACAATGAAACATCGCCTACTAAACTAATAGCGCAGTTGTATCCAGCAACGCTCAATACAATAAAACCAAGTGCATAGCATATATACACAGACATAGTCCATGCACGCTCGTCAATCCATTTACTCATTTTGTTATCCTTAATACTATTATCAAATCTTCTAATATACAGTGCCAATTTGAGGGACATTCAAGCTATTCAGTTTTCACTCTGTACTTCTGTCTGGGGTGATTCGGTATGTTCTCATACATCTTTTCCAGCTTTTCTGTAAGCAGGGGTAAGACTTCGTTTCTTATATAGCTTTTATCCCTATCAAGAAATATAGATATATCTTCGATAGTCCTCCATTCGGAGCAGAAATTTAGTATTAGCTGCTGTACTTCAACCTTAGAATACCTTTTCTTCTTTGAACTTGCAAGGTTTTCCGTCGGGGAGGTTGCAAGGTTTTCATCCGAGGTGTCAAGATTAGCCAAATTATTACCTTCTGAGGTTGCAAGGTTTGTGCTTGAGGTTGCAAGGTTTCTATCTGAGGTTGCAAGGTTAGATGCGGAACTTGCAAGGTTTCCTGCATAGCTTGCAAGGTTAATGCCGTAAACATGATACTTAGTACCTCTTCCACGCCCTGATGACTGCAACAATTTGTTGGCACACATGTCACTTAACAACTTGGTGATGTCTGCACGATGGATGTCCAAGGCATATTGCAGTCGCTCGTTGGTAATTTCTTCCTCTGAATATGCGAGCGCCAAAGTTGTCAATTGAGGTTGGGGAAGGGTGTTAACTCTCTCTCCGAATAACTGTACAAGGGCATTCTTTACATTTTCATCAAGCAGCGATTCCATTGACAATGTGAGAATCACCTTATTAGGACGACTTCGCTCAGAGATATAGGGGCGCTTCCAGTTTTGTTTTTCCCAACCGTGGATAATCTTATCAGCTCCACTTCCCGCTTTCTCGGCTGAGCCAAGGAAGGTGAACATGGTCTGAAGATACTTATTACGACAGATGCTTTCTCCTCCGTGGTAATATTGCTTTGGTGAAATAAGCATGGTACCCGGATTAGAGAACACCATCTTGTTGGGGTACTTATAAACGTTCAGCGTTGCATTCTCCGTATGGTCAGCGTGTACCAGCATGTTGACCAAAGCTTCTCTGACTGCTACATGAGCTGGCGTTTCCGTCTTCCTCTGGTTGTTCTCCAGAATAAAGGGCTTAGGCAGAAAGTTCTGTAGAATAGGAAGTACTCTGCTATAAAATTGGAAAAGATTCGATTCCCAGTTACCGTCAGGATAGATTCTGTCAACCCATCTGTCTTTGGGGTCTTGTATCTCCTGATAGTCAGGGAAGAAGTTGGGATTCTCGTCCATAATAGCACTATACGTACCAAACATCAGTAATCCAGCGTAAGTCAGCCCATATTCACCAGTCTTTCTGTCCTTCCTGAAAACATTCAGTTTCTCCAAGAACTGGTCATCGGGCAGTTTGATCCAAACATGTTCTGGATTCCACTGCTCAAAACGACGACGATATTGCTGAATTGACGCAGGATCCAAATCATCCTTGCTGAAGTTCTTCAAGATTCGTCCATCAATGGGACTTGCAAGGTTGGCATCAGCAAACATACTGTTCACTTCCTCGCGTGAACAATGATAGTCACCCTCATAGTCACGACGATATGTGCCAGTATAGGGATCAAGTCCACAAAATACAGGCCTTAGACTCCTGTCAACTCGCGGTATATAGAAGAAGAGAAAATGAGTTCCTCCAAATTCCACATCATGCACATCTTCTTCGGTCAGCAAGGCTATGTTAACATTCTGCTTGCTATGCATGCCATTGAAGAAGTCCTTTTTATATTTCTCTATTTGGTTTTCATCTAATCCGTCAAGTTGAATCTCGCCGTCTTTCTCTTTCACGCCAAACACGATAGCGCCACCGTAAGTATTGGCAAACGAAGAGTAAGTCGCCCAGAACGATTTGGGAAATCCGCCAGCAGCCGATTTGAACTCCAGTTCATCAGACTCCCTGTCTTGCAGCAGTTGTTCAAATACGGGCTGTAAATCTTCGTATTTATATGTTCGTCTTGCCATATTTCTTCTACCTTATTATATATAGAGTGCAAAATTACACATTTTCTTTGAAATTTGTTCTGTTTTAAACGTTTTTATCGCTAAACGCTATCTTTTCCAATCATCTTCTTCAGCAATTCCTTCATTTCCTTCTTAGAGAGCTTGTCGATATCGATAGGCACTTCATTCGTCTCGACATTCAGCAGTTTGCTATTATAGCGGAAGCGGATTTCAAGGGGATACATGTCTTGATAACCGCTGGTTACGTCGTTGCCCTGTGAATGGCCCATGCTCTCAGAAATATAGAGTTCTTCGACTCCCGCCAATTTCAGATTGGTAGCGAAGGAGTGACGGGCCCAGGTTCCTGAAACTCCTTTGTCCCAGCCAAGAACATCTTTACAAATACGAATCATACGGTCTTTGATGTTCGAGTTCTCCTGAACAGTCAGCTTACGTCTTGTCAGCTCGTCCGTTGCGCCATTGAATATCTGAGGAAACACATAAGCATCCTTTTCGGGCTTGGCTGCTATTTCTTCCAAGACAACCTTCAAGGGCTCGATAATTGGAACAATGACAACAGACATGCCATTACTACGTGCCGATGTCTTTTTGCGCATAAACTCAAAGGCTCTGCCGCCCTCGGCAAAGTATGTGCGGTTGTATTGCAGTCTTCCGGCATCCGCCAAGTTGAAACCATTACATAGATATTGAGCCAAAAATAGCCCCAATGACTGATGCACCCGTTTTGTGTATTCAGGATCCCATGATTCTGGGTATCGCTTCTCTGTAAACACATGATATAATTGGGTCATCTCGTTAACGTTCAAATAGGACTGTTGGCGACGCTTACCGCGAGGGATAGAAATAAGCGTACTGTCCTTATTGGAAAACGGATACTTGTCTTCGGTAAGATACCCCAGACGGATACACTCATTCCAAACCACACGACAAGTGCGTAGGTACATACCTCGGGTAGCATCGGCAATCTTGCCTACCAATTTACCGTTTACCATTGTGCCGTTCTTCATCACCGCGTCCCATCTGGAGATAACATTCTTATCCACCTTGAAACCCTTCACGTCACCAGCGTACTTCAAGAAAGAGTTAAGTGCCCATTTATAGTTCTCGCCTGTTCCCACTCGATCATCTTTGCCCCTACTGGCGATAATGCTCTCCCATACGCCAATAAACGAGGTTGCCGTATCCTCTTCCATAGCTTCGCCTGTCAGATAGGTTCGAATCAGGTCAAGGGTCAAAGGCTGATTCTTACTCAACTTCACCAGTTTTTCCCGATAGCTTTCCAGTATGTTCTGCCACTCTGTCCTTACTGGCATCAGCAAACTCTTTGCCCCCTTGACACTACACACCTCATTGAAGTACTTCTCGCTTTGATAGTCCATGTCCTTCAACTTGTGGTAGTATCGCTTAGCCGCAATCTGAAAACATACGGCCAATGGATAAACGTCGGTGTTCTTGTTGGTGCGTTTGTCCAGCACAAGAGTAAGTGAACAATTGTCCACCTTACTGCACTTGATTGATGTCTTAATATCCTTCATAACTTCAGTCTGTTGTTTCTATCTTTGAGTACCCTGCGAACAATTTGCGAACAATTTGCGAACAAAATAACTCGATAATTAAGATTTCACAAAGTTTTCTAATTCGGCTGCAAAATTACTAAATAATTGATAAACAACCAAATAGAAAACAAGAAAATATTTTGTGAAATCTTAGAAAACCTTACTTTAACAGACTCATAATCTGGAGGTCCCAGGTTCAAGCCCTGGCTGGTCCACACTAAAAATCAAGCACTTACGAATTTCCCGCAAGTGCTTTTTCTTTTTCAGTGACCTTCAGGTGACCTTTTTGAGCGAAAAGTGATACGTATCCCAGCAGGAACTACAATCACCTCCCTAATAGAATCAAAGCTCAACAGATTCTTTATGACAATCTGCTGGAAAGACGAAAGAAGGGAGCCTTTGGTTTAGCACAAGCCGGAGAAACTGCATCTTCTGCAGAGGTACAACGCCTGTCGGGTCTAACTGCTGCAAATACTGCTTCTGGTCTGTTCAGGTTAGAGAAACAGGGAATCATCAGTAGAGTTGGAGACAAAAGGCGTAATGTCACTTACAAGATCAATGACTATCTTTTGCATAAGTGGCTGGAAAAGAAGTAAGGATTCCCAGAAATGATGCAGTAAAATGATAAAATAGGCAGGATGTCTTTCGGGAGTTATCAAGAATGGATAACAGAGCGCCAACGACTTCTTGAACGAATCTATCAGGAAGACGTAGTAGCCTTTGTTGATGTCTGCAAGAGTTCTTGCTAAGGCAAGCGGCAAAGCCGAGCGGGGGCGTTCCTTGTTCTATAGAACGCTCGCGTTCTGGCAATGGTGCCCATGTGTGGATTTTCTTTGAGGCTCCTGTATTAGCCGTCAAAGCTCGGAGGCTGGGGTATGTGGGCGAAGGGTTCGACTACGCACGTCATGATACGCTTTTCCTTGTATCGCCCGTTGCATGGAAAGGCATCGTGGCCCAATACGCAGGACGATTGCATCGAGAGTTTGATAAAGTGTTAATTTCTTCTGTTTATTGGGTTTTGACGAGCAGAATCCAAGAAAAATCAGTAATTTTGCATCAAAATAGGAATACGTTATGCCACGCAAGACCGACGGAATAGAATTTGAGATTCATCCGCGCCCCACCAAGGGCGAAGACGGCAAGCCATTACTCTACGTTCGCCCGGCCAAGGGCCGCAAGAAGAGCTTCAAGGATTTGGAGACGTTCTGCAACAAATATTGGGGCCTTCGCACGGGAGAACTACAGCAGGTGATGGACGTAGTGATGGAGGTTGTCGGACTCTGGCTCTCCGACGGCTATCGCGTAGAGACACCCCTCGGCTCGTTTGCTCCGAAACTGAAACTCATGGGCGAGCACACCGACCCCAAGACCATTCATGGCCGCGACGTGAGGTATGCCGGCATCGAGTTCATCCCCTCCAAGGAGTTTGTCAAGGAAGGCGGCCAGAACCGCGAAGGCTATCGCAAGAGCCAGGAGCCAGTGGGCAACAGCCAGATGCACGACCAGCAGGCGATGGACGAGGCCCTGCGTCGCAGCATGCGACTGGGCTACACCACCATCCCAGAGTTTATGATTTACAGCGGCCTGAAACGTGACTCCGCCAAGGCTTATCTCGACAGTCTCTGTCAGGGCGAGCATCCACGCCTGTGGAAGGTGCGTGAAAGCCGCCGCTGGCTCTACTTCCCAAAGAAAGACAAAGCCAAGGAATAAAAGTCGGATTCTGCCGTCCGCTCCAGCATAAACGGACGGGTGCTCCAAGACGTAAGGGCGCCCGCCCTAATTTGTGAGGGCGGGCGATGGCAACGAGCCTAAGCGTACCTTTCTCCCTGTTTCCCAGTACCTTCCCCCCTGTTTGCAGGCTTCTTCTCCCCTTTTGCAAAGTTTGTTCTTTTTCGTGGGCTACGTTATCTCCCTCACCGTGCCGTTCTCTTTCAGCAAGAGACAGCTTTCTTCTGCGACGCAAAGGGTTAAAAATTTGCCCAGCTGTTCAGCAAGCCACTTGTTTGTTTTACCGGAATCAGCGAGTACCGCTTTTAGTCGATTCAAATTCTCCATTCTTTAACTTATTAAATTCTGGGACAAATTTACTAATTTATTTTGATAAAATAGTGATTTGTCAGAATAAAGTGAATTAAGTGATGACATTTTTCTTGTTATCAAAAAATCTGCGGATATTGAATCATGTTCTTATGCCACACTTCCATAGTGCTGACTGACGTAGTTATATACAGCATCGCGGTAGTAGTTGATGCTTTCGTCGGAATAGCTCTCGGGAAGTTCCTTCCAGAGGATGTCACGAATGGTGATGATGATGGACGCTCTGGTTTCTTGCTTGTCGAACGGATGATCCATCGTGGCCAGTTGGGCCTTTATCTTCTCCAGTAAATCCTTGGCGACAACTTTCAGTTTCTTGATGTCTTCCTTTGAAAGGTTGTCTTTCATCAGCACATCATACATCGAAAGCTGTTCGTCGTTCTCAAAACCTTCACGAATGTAGCGTTTTTCTTCCTCGGTCAAGTCGTGAGAGAGTTTCATCAGTTCCTCGAAGGTTTTCTCTATGGTGGCACGATTCTGCTCCTGGTTGTAGTCGTGAATAATCTCTTGATACTTCTCGTAGAAGTTGATACGTGAGGGATTCTCGGCAAGCATCCGGGCAATACGCTCCTGCAGCAGGTCCTGAATATCTTTCAGCACGAGGTTCTTCTCTTTGCTCTTGGCGAACTCGCGACGGAGTAGTTCAAAGTCGATACCGCTGATGTCGAAACGTCGCGACTCGGAAGCCATCGCCCCTTCGCCATCGAGTTCCAGATGCTCATTCACGATTTCGTTGATTGTCACGCTCAGATCTGTGATGTCGGCATGTTTACGTTTCTGCTGTAACTCCTTGTATATAGCTTCAATAGCATCCTTCTGTTGCTTCATTTCGGGAGTGATGTCCTCCCGGTCGAGATATTTCCAAAGTTTTAACAGCGTAGAGGCAAACGTGCAGTATGACTTCCTGATTTCAGCCGTCTCGCACATCGCGTTGGCCGCCTTTTTCAGCAACGACAGTTTTTCGAAAGTCTCTGCTTTGATGAGGTCATCCAACTCAAAGTCGTGCTCTTTCAGGAAAGCCGCCGCAGCGGCTATCGTCTCTATGACATGCTTGATGAGTTCCTTCTTGTCGATGGTTGGGTCGCTGCCTCCTGCGCCACCTTCCGGGTTGGCTGTATAATCGGCCAATGCCTGGCGCAGGGCTTTCACGATGCCGATATAGTCGATGATCAGACCGTTTGTCTTTCCTTCCGCCACGCGATTGGCACGGGCGATGGTCTGCATCAGCGTGTGTGCCTTCATGGGCTTGTCGATATAGAGGCATGAGAGCGTTTTTACGTCGAAGCCTGTCAGCCACATGGCGCAGACGAAGACCACGCGCAGCCGCGAGTCATCCGCCTTGAAAGCCTTGTCCAGTTCTTCTTTCTCCATCCGCTCACGGTGTGGCTTGATGTCGAGTCCCCACTTCTGGAACGTCTGTATTTCGTTCTGCTCTTGCGAAACGACGACCGCCATGTCTGTCTCACGCATCCATTCCAATTTGCGCTGCATCTCCTGTGCCTCCTGTTGTGAAGTGCTTTTGGCGATGGCTTCTTCCAATGCCTTGATTTCGCGCTGCCAGTATTCCTGCACATAGTTGAACATTCGGACGCACGTCACCTTATTATAACATACGAACATCGCCTTGCCTGAAGTCCACAGGTCGCTGTAATGATGTACAAAATCTTTGGCTATCAGTCGCAAGCGTTTGGCTGCCATCAGCAGATGCACCTCCTTGGCAAACTCTCGTTCCAACTTAGCCAGTTGCGAAGCATCCAGTTCGCCTGCTTGTTCCAACGCAGCTGCAATTTCGTCGTTGATTTCTGGATTCTTCAGGTCTTGTAGTTTCTCACCACGATTCTCATAATAGAGAGGCACTGTAGCCTTATCTTCCACGGCCCGTTTGAAGTCATAGATACTCACGTAGCCACCGAATGTACGTGCCGTGATGTTATCGTTAGATAGCAGCGGCGTACCTGTAAAACCAATGCGATGGGCTGTCGGCAGCAAGTGCATTAGGTTATCAGCAAAGATGCCATTCTGTGTGCGGTGCGCCTCGTCGCTCATCACGATGATGTCGTGGTCGGGATAAATAGGCTCTGCCTTCGGGTCGTTGAACTTCTGAATGAGCGAGAAGATGAACGACGGATTGCCTTTCAACTTCGATTTCAAATCCTCGCCACTGCTGGCGATGAACTTTTTCGCCTTTACATTGCCCAGCAAACCGCAGTTCTCAAATGTATCGCTGATTTGCTTGTTCAGTTCGTCGCGGTCGGTCAATACGAGGAAAGTTGGTGAACCTTCGAACTTACGGCGAATCTTCTGTGAGAGGAACAGCATGGAATAACTCTTGCCTGAGCCTTGTGTATGCCAGAACACACCCAGCTTTCCGTTCAGATACTGACGGTTGCGATACATCTCCACGGCTTGGTTTACACCCAGGTATTGGTGGTTACGGGCCAGAATCTTAGCCGTTCGGCCTCCGCTGTGGTCGTAGAGGATGAAGTTTTCCAGCAGGTCCAGGAAGTTCTCCTTCCGGCAGATACCCCTTAGCATCGTCGGTAGTTCGATGTTGCCAGCATCTTCCTCCGTCAGTCGTTTCCATTCGTGGAAAAACTCCCATTTCGAGTCGATAGTTCCCACACGTGCCTCCAGTCCGTTGCTGAACATGATGAATGCATTATGGTAGAACAGCTGCGGTATCGTATCAAGATAGTCGCGATAGTTCTTGTTGAAGGCATCCACCACTTCCACGTCGTGGTTCTTCAACTCCATAAATAGCAAAGGCAACCCATTCACGAAGCCCACGATGTCGGCTCGGCGACGATACAAGGCACCATACACCCATAGCTCGCGGACACATAGGAAGTCGTTCTTCTCGGGCGAAGCGAAGTCTATCACTTTGGCACGCACCTCTTCCGTTTCGCCGTTCGGCTTTACGCGAGTAACGGGCACACCGTCCTTGATGTACTGATATTTCTGCTCATTAATCTGCATCAGCGTCTGCGAGCTCATGTGTTCCGTCATGCGTTCCACACACTCCTGCAACTGCTTGTCCGTCAGCCACGGGTTCAGCGTCTTCAGCGCCTTGCGGAAACGGCCCGTCAGCAGCACCTCTTGATAAGACGTGCGCCCCAACGTACCATTCACGCCAAGCACTTCCTTATCGAAAGCGTACACGCTCGTCCAGCCCAGTTCTTTTTCCATCAAGTCGGCTGCACTCCGCTGTATCAGTTGGTCTTCGCTATAGTCCTTTGCCATAATCAGATGTTTTTATTGATAATCCAAAGTCCGTTTTTTCTACTTCCTTCCCTTCTAATAACGCCAGCATCCTTTAGCCTTTTTATCATTTTTTCCGCTCCTCGCAAGCTAATTCCAATTTTCTTTGCTACATCTGCGGCTGTAGATGAAGGATTTGAGTTGAGCATAAGTAGCAGAGCTTTTTCATTTATACCGAACTTTATACCATTCTTTATACCGAACTCTTCACCGAACTTTATACCGAATTCCTTCTCTGTAGGGTTATTGATATTGACAGCAAGTTCTTCTCCTTGATGCGCTTTCAGCGTCTTGTATATCTCATTGAGCATAAAGTCTATGAACGGTCCCGACTGCCCGGCGTTGGTGCTGGCGGTGATGGCGTCATAGTAAGCCTGTTGGTTGGCATAAACCATATTCTCCACAGGCAGATGTTCGAATAGCGGATGCAGTTTGCCCAGTATGAGTGACTGCCACAGACGCCCTGTTCTCCCATTGCCGTCTATGAACGGATGGATAAACTCAAATTCAAAGTGGAACACACAGCTGCGAATCAGCAGATGGTCTTTCGAATGCTTCAGCCAATCAAAAAGGTCCCCCATCAGCATAGGCACACGATCGGCAGGAGGTGCTAAATGTACTAATCCTTTCTCGCCAAACACGCCCACACCCCCACGTCGATAATGACCAGGATTGTCCACCAATGCCTGCATCATCACGCCGTGGGCTTTCAGAAGGTCTTTCTCTTTGAAAGCATCAAGCGAAGGATACATCTCGTAGGTCTTGATGGCATTCTTCACCTCCTGTATCTCCTTGATAGGTGCCACCACCGTCTTACCATCAATGATGTCGCGCACCTGGTTTTCACTCAGTGTGTTTCCTTCAATGGCCAGCGAGGAGTGGATGGTCTTAATACGATTTATTTTACGTAGTCGCAATCCGTCTTCTTGTTCCAAGCGGATAGCATAGCGTTCTATCTGAGCGGAAATCTCTGCTATCAGATTGATGGCCTCAGCACTTACAGTAAATGGTGGTATATACATATCTCGTTCTGTTTATCTTTATTCGTTTATACTGCTATCTCGCCACTTATCAGCTTGGGAAGCAAGCGGTCGCGAGCTTCGGTGAGGAGGCGAACTTGCTCGCTTAGTACTCTTAACCTGTCAAAAAAATGTTTCGCTATAGATGACCATTTTTGTATCAGTTTTAAGGAGGGTATTAGTATTTTCTTTTCAGAAAGTCTACCTTGACTAATTTTAGGTTGAGCGGCTCCCGTTACGACATCTGCAATTGGCATCTCTTTAAACATTGAGAATAAAAACTCTGTGCTAATCCCTTCTTTACCTCTTAATACGTGAGCATGATTGTTTACCCAAAATTTTCCCCACACATATTGTAGAACGGGGAATTTATCAGGCGTAATAACGGTTCCATCTTCTCCTAAAAGCAGATAAATACCATCAAACAAATAATTATCAACATAATCCATTAGCGTAGCGGCACCATAATATGGATATATTTTTTCCATGCTCATTCTTTGCATTGAAGATAGGGGTTTTCTTTGTTTATCGTAATAAATGACGATATCACCTATCTTTCTGTATTCCCACCCCTCTGGCACACCATCGACGATCTTGGTGTTTTCGTGGCCAGGGAAGTGGAGGTCAACGAACCATTCCTTATAGAGTCGCTGCGCCGCTTCCTCCATCACCTTTATCTGCTTCTGATAGTTCTCTATCAAAGAGTCGTAGCGAGAGAGGATGGCTACAACTTTTCTCATTATCTTTTCATCATCAGGGACTGGTATCGGGAATTTTCTTAACAAAGAGAGTGAAATGAATGGCTGGCCAGAACCTTGTAAGCTATTATATATAAAACCTTGACCTTTATTACTTGAAAGATAATAATGTAACCATTTTGCTCTTGTCTCATCACCAATCTTAAATAATGCAAGGTTTTTAATTGCGTATTGTGGATTATCCTTGACCACTGCACTTTTACCAAGGCCATTGCCTATCATGGACATTAGTACATCCCATCTTTCAACTTTACTACGTTCGTTAATTTTTAGATAGTCACTTTCTGAGATTAAGTAGGCATCAGACAAATCTATTTGCCCATTGCTTATATGTTTTGCAGTAACAAGTTTATACCCACATTCAACTTGCCTAGGAGTATCATGTGTCCCATCTCTAACGGAATCGCAGAACTCTTCTGCTGTTAAAACTTTCCACTCACTCATCCTTCGTCCTCCTTCTGTTTCTTTCTTTGTTCCAGTTCAGCCACCGTGCGGTCGACCACCTCTTGCAGTTGATAGGTGGCAACACCCAAAGGTTTCTGAATGTCCTGTAATGACCACTCAACAACAGTCTTGTCCGTTGACTTACATATAATCAAGCCGACAGATGGATTATCACCCTCTCCACGAAGCAACTTATCTGCTGCCGTGACATAGAAATTGAGTTTACCGGCAAACTCGGGTACGTACTTAACCGTCTTGAGTTCGATGATGACGTAACGATGCTGCGGTATGTGATAAAACACCAAATCGGGGAAGAAAGTTTGTCCACCGGGCATCTGAAGCTCCATTTGTCTGCCAACGTATGAGAATCCTTTGCCCAATTCAAGCAAAAACTGTGTAACATTAGCAACGAGTGCATCTTCCAGGTCATGCTCACTATACCTCTCCTTTAAGGACAGGAATTCAAAGTGATAGGGATCCTTCAATATCTCTTTTGCCAATATGCCTTGTGGCGCAGGCAAAGTCCGCTTGAAATTAGTGATAGCAGAGCCTTGCGCTTCAAAAAGTTTTGCGTTAATCTGTTCTTCTAACCAGCTGCGGGTCCATCCTCCTTCGACAACCTTGTTGATATAGAACAGAGCTTCTTCAAGTGACTTGCTTTTGGAGAAGATTTCAACGTGATGTCTCCATGGAACAAAGCCAAAAATTTCCGGCATTTCCAATTGGCCACCAAGCTGGTGGCTTTTTACTGTTTGTTCCAATTGGTCACCAAGTTGGTGGCTTTTTTCTTTCTTTCCAAATTCGCCCCCAACTTGGGGATGAATTTGGCCAACGGCTCGTTGGCTTTTTGTAATTTGCTTAAAATAAAACGAATACCACTGTTTCATATATTTCACATTGGTATGTGAAAAGCCAGTGGCATCAGGAAACGCCTGGCGCATATCGAGAGCGAACTGCTTAACGACTCCTGCCCCCCAGCGCTCTTCAGCACGAAGGACTACTAAGTCACGGCCAATGCTCCAATAGAATTCGAGCATATCGGTGTTGACACGAATAGACGCTTTTATCTGGCTTTGGCGAAAACGCGTTTTAACATCCGCCAGCCATTCAACATATTCTTTGTCAGCCAACATCCCGTCACGCACTACAAATGTCGGTTCCATTATGTCATCTTTCTGTTTCTTTTCAGTTTCTCCCATGCTTTTTGTATCTCGTCCATTAAGACGTTGGCTTCCTTGTTCAGCTGTGCCAGCTCTGCATGAATCTCGGTCATGCGTTCATGGAAATCCACGCCGTCGTCTTCCTGTTCGGCCACGCCGACGTATGCACCTGGAGTAAGAGAATAGTTCTTTTCTTCTATCTCCTGAATGGAGGCTATCTTGCAGAGGCCGAGCACATCCTGATATTCACCGTCGCCAAACTTCTCCGTAAGCCATTCATGCTGACGGGCCGTCTCAAGTGTGTCTTCCAGTTCGGCAATGAGGGCATTCTGTTCAGCCTCGATGCGTTTCTTGTCTTTGCGGGTGGCATTGGCAATAATCTCTTTCGCTATGGCCTTTTGCTTATCAAGTGCTTCCTGAGCAGAAGCTACAGTTGTATCGCCTAATACAGATTGATACTCGGCAAGCAACTGTTGATATTTTTCCTTTTCACCGCGATAAAGATGCACGATGGCTTGCAGGTTGCGCAATTGCCACTCAGTCCATTCGTTCAAGGTGCGGTCAACCACGGTATAGTAATTGCGGGCATCGATGAAGAGTACCTTATCACGAATATCAGCATGCTTATTGCGGTCGAAGAACCACAGCGAGCAAGGCAACGAGAGCGTATAGAAGAAGTTGTTACCCACGCTGACCATCACATCCACATCACCTGTACGCACTAGTTTTTCACGGATGTCGCGATCTTTGTTCGCACTATCGGTAGCCGAACTTGCCATTACGAAGCCGGCACGTCCATGGTCGTTAAGGTAGGCATAGAAATAGCTAATCCAAAGATAGTTGGCATTGCCTATCTCCTTGGTCTTGGCGTTCACGCCGGGGAGTCCGAAAGGAAGACGACCTGCAGCAGAGGCGGACTCAGCTTTCACCTTATCGACATTGAATGGAGGATTGGCCATGACATAGTCGCACTTACCAGCCAGATTATGGGCATCGTGATAGAATGAGTTAGCTTCGTCACCAGAGATAATACGACCGTTAAGCCCATGTACTGCCATATTCATCAAACAAAGCTGAGCGTTATACTCCACCTTCTCTTGTCCGAAAAAGGTCATTTGGGTATTGGCATTGAGTCCTGCCTGATTCACAAAGTCACCCGTCTGCACAAACATACCACCCGAACCACAGGCGGGGTCGAGCATCACACCTTGTGTGGGCTCCAGCACATTGACCAGCATCTTTACCAGCGATTTAGGCGTAAAGAACACGCCATCGTCAGAGGCTACCGCTTTTGCAAACTTGGAAAGGAAGTATTCATAGATTCGCCCGATGATGTCGCCACCGACCTCGTCAATGGTCTTATTGTTGAAGATACGAAGCAGTTCGCGTAGGAGGTCGTCAGCGAACATTGTGTAGGTCTTGGGCAGTACGCCCGTCAGTTGTTCGCTCTGGTCTTCCACCAGTTGCATGGCATTATTCACAGCCTCGCCTAACGAGTTGATTTCCTGTCCGTCCTTGGTCTTCAAGCCAGCAGTCACGATATTATCAGGCAAGTTTACAAGATAGTCGAACTGAGCCTCGCGGGGCAGATACAGTGCACTCTTAGCGGCGAAGTCACTGGGTTCAACAGGCATTACACGCCCACCACGACTGGGGCGGTTCTGCAATATCTCTGCCTCTACCATCTTGTAGCGGCTGTAGGCATAGCGTAAGAACAGCAAAGCCAGCACAGGCATACAATACTGACTGCTTGTAAGTTTACTGCCTTGTCTCAATAAATCTGCCGACTCCCATAGCTCGGCTTCGAGTTTTCGTATATTGATCATTTTTCAAATAACAATTCAGTTCATATTAGGCTGTTATCAATAATTTCCCACAAAGTTAAGCAAAAAATACGATTATTGGATATGTTTTTTTGAAAAAAGTGTTTGATAATGGAAAAATGATTCATTATTATATACAATAAGGTAATAAAAATCATTTTATGATTGACAACAAATGACAATCTGTAAGCACGTTTGGAGACGCTGAAACCAGGGTGTGTGTTCCCGTGGTGTTCCCGAGGAAAAAAGAAAAAGGAGTTAGATTTCTCTAACTCCTTGATTCTTAAGGCGCTTCAGGATGGGCTTGAACCAACGACCCCCTGATTAACAGTCAGGTGCTCTAACCAACTGAGCTACTGAAGCAGGTGCTTGTCATTTCTGATTTGCGGGTGCAAAGGTAATAGGTTTTTCTGAAACTCGCAAACTTTTTGGCGAAAAAATTCACTGGAAGCGTATTTTTTTGTAATTTTGCAGGCATAATTTAAAGAAGTACATGATGAAAAGACGCTTTTTCCTATTGCTGACAATGCTGCTGACGGGTGCCACAGGCCTGTGGGCACAGGGCGTGAGGAACCATAATCTTGAGGTAGCAAAGAACCTGGAGATCTTTAATGCCTTGTATAGAAATCTGGACCTGATGTATGTCGACACGCTTGATGCCAACAAGGTCATCACTACGGGTATTGATGCCATGCTGCACTCGCTTGACCCCTACACGGAGTATTATCCTGACGAGCGTCAGAAGGAGCTAAAGCAGATGCTGACGGGTAAGTATGCAGGCATCGGGGCGCTCATCCGTTACCACCAGAAGCAGAAGCATGTGGTCATTGACGAGCCTTATGAGGGCATGCCGGCCACTGAGGCTGGGCTGAAGAAGGGCGATGTCATTCTGCAGATTGACGACTCACTGATGACTGGGAAGATGACTGACTACGTGAGCAGTCGTCTGCGTGGCGAAGCTGGCACGAGCTTTGTACTCAAGATACGTCGTCCTTCCACGGGCAAGACGATGAAGTTCAAGATTACGCGCCAAAGCATCAAGATGCCCGAGATTACATGGTACGGCATGCGCCCTGACAGCGTGGGCTACATCAGCCTGAACACGTTTACGGGCGATGCGGCCAAACAGATGCGTCTGGCTTACATTGAGCTGAAGAAGCAAGGTGCGCGCAAGCTGGTACTTGACCTTCGCGGCAATGGCGGCGGCTCGTTGTCGGAGTGTGTTGACATTCTGAGCATGTGGGTTCCGAAGGGTCAGAAGATTGTGGAGACCAAGGGTAAGCTGAAACGTGCCAACTCGGAATACAAGACGCGGCTGGAACCCATTGACACCATCATGCCCATCGTTGTGCTGGTGAACAAGGAGACAGCGTCAGCCAGCGAGATTACCTGCGGTGCCTTGCAGGATTTGAAGCGTGGCATCGTGGTAGGTACACGAACCTACGGTAAGGGACTGGTACAGGTGCCTAACGTGGATTTACCATACAATGCCAATCTGAAGCTCACCACTTCGCGTTACTATCTGCCCAGCGGGCGAGGCATTGAGATGAAAGAAGGCATCAAGCCCGACGTGGAGGTGAAACCTGACACGCTGGGCAACATAACCATCTATTTAGACCGTCTGGACTCCACGGAAGTGATGTTCGACTATGTGGTTGACTACATAGCCCGTCACCCCAGCATAGCCCCTGCCAAGGACTTCCACCTGACCGATGCCGACTACGAAGAGTTCAAGCAGCGCGTTGCCAAGGCAGGCTTCACCTACGACCAGCTGAGCAAGAAGCAGCTGTCCGAACTGGAGAAGGCTGTCCGTTTCGAGGGGTACTACGATGACGCCAAGGCCGAGTTTGAGGCTTTGAAGGCCAAGATAGACCATCACGACCTGAACAGCGACCTTGAACGCCGTCGGGAAGAGATTCAGCAGTTGTTAGAGCAAGACATCGTAGGTGCCTACTACTACCAAGGCGGTCAGATGCAGATAGGTCTGCGCAATGACAAAATGCTGCTGGAGGCTGAGCGTATACTCAACACAAAGGGTGAGTATAGCCGGATATTACTTCAGCAGTAGCTTGCTCAACTCGCGCATGCCTTCCGAGGCGCCCTTCTGTATCTGCGTCACCTGACGGCTGCCTGTTGAAACGGGCTTGGGGTCGATGAGGTAGATGGGTATACCAGGGCGAGTGTACTGAATAAGTCCCGCTGCGGGATAAACGTTGAGCGACGTGCCGATGATGATGAAGATGTCAGCCTGTTGACACTCCTCGGCAGCAGGAGCTATCATGGGCACGGCTTCGCCGAAGAACACGATGAAGGGGCGCAGCAACGAACCGTCACCAGCCTTTGTTCCGGGTTCCACTTCACAGTTCTCAGGAGTCAGCAGCTGTTGGTAGCGCGAGTCGTCAGGGTCGTTGCTTGAGCATACTTTCATCAGTTCGCCATGCAGATGAATTACTCGCGACGAACCCGCCATTTCATGCAGGTTGTCAACATTTTGCGTCACCACCGTCACTTCGTACTGCTGTTCCAGGGCAGCCACCAGCCGATGACCCTCGTTAGGTTTCACCCCCCAGCACTTCTTTCGCAGCATGTTATAAAAATTCGTCACCAGTGTGGGATTGGCCAACCATCCCTCGTGGGTAGCCACCTGCTGCACAGGATATTCCTCCCACAAGCCGTCAGCATCGCGGAAAGTCTTCAAACCACTCTCCACCGACATGCCTGCACCCGTCAATACTACAATCTTTTTCATAAGCTAAAGTATTAAGAATGCACAAAATTAGTAATTTTTCCCGAAATATCGCACGTAAATCAGAGATTATTTGTACCTTTGCGGCCGATTTTTAATATTATAAGGTATTAGACGTATGGATAAAGTAAGCTATGCCCTTGGCATTGGCATCGGCCACCAGTTGGCCAACATGGGCGGACAAGCCCTTAACATCGACGACTTTGCACAGGCTGTTAAAGACGTGCTGGCCGGCAATGAACTAAAGGTAAAGAGCAGCGAGGCCCAGCGCATCGTTCAGGAATACTTCGCCGAACAGGAAAAGAAGATTAGTCAGCAGCGTGCCGAAGCCGGCAAGCAGCATAAGGAAGCTGGCGAGAAATACTTAGCAGAGAATGCCAAGAAGGACGGTATCGTCACCCTGCCCAGCGGCCTTCAGTATCAAGTGCTGAAGGAGGGCAACGGCAAGAAGCCCACGGCCAAAGACTCGGTGAAGTGCCATTACGAGGGATTCCTCATTGACGGCACCGTGTTCGATTCGAGCGTACAGCGCGGCGAGCCTGCCGTGTTTGGACTTCAGCAGGTCATCGCCGGTTGGACTGAAGGTCTGCAACTCATGCAAGAGGGAGCCAAGTACCGTTTCTTCATCCCCTATCGCCTGGCTTACGGCGAGGGCGGTGCAGGCAACTCCATTCCTCCATTTGCAGCTCTTATCTTTGACGTTGAGTTAATTCAAGTAATGTAAAAAGTATTTAGATTTAAGAGTTAAATTTAAACATTATAAAACGAAAGCAATGAAAAAGTTTACTTTTGCTGCACTTGCAGCAGTAGCTGCCGTAATGATGTACTCTTGCGGCAACGGCACTCCTAAGGCTAACTTAAAGAGTGATGTGGACACCGTCAGCTATGCCATTGGTATGGCTCAGACCATGGGATTGAAGGACTACCTTGTAGGCCGCCTGGGTGTTGACACTGCCTACATGGACGAGTTTGTCAAAGGTGTGAACGAAGGTGCCAATGCTGGCGACGACAAGAAGAAGGCCGCCTACTATGCCGGTATTCAGATTGGCCAGCAGATCAGCAACCAGATGGTGAAGGGCATCAACCACGAGCTCTTCGGTGATGACTCCACCAAGACCATCTCGCTGAAGAACTTCATGGCCGGTTTCATCAGTGCTACCACTGGCGAGGGTGGTCTCATGACTGTTGACTCTGCCCAGCATGTGGCTCAGACCATGATGCGTACCATCAAGGCCAAGAACATGGAGAAGGAGTTCGGTCCCAACAAGAAGGCCGGCGAGGACTTCCTGAAGGCTAACGAGAAGAAGGAAGGCGTGAAGAAGCTGGCCAGCGGTGTCCAGTACAAGGTCATCAAGGAGGGAGCCGGTGCTCTGCCTAAGGACACTTCTATTGTAAAGGTTCATTACGAGGGCAAGACCCTTGACGGCAAGGTGTTCGACAGCTCCTACAAGCGTGGCGAGCCTGCTCAGTTCCCTGTCAACCAGGTCATCAAGGGTTGGACGGACGCACTGGTTCACATGCCCGTCGGTTCCGTCTGGGAGGTCTACATTCCCCAGGAGCTTGCCTACGGTGAGCGCCAGCAGGGTGCTGACATCAAGCCTTTCTCTATGCTTATCTTCAAGATTGAGCTTCTTGAAATCGTAGAAAACAAGAAATAATGAAGAAACTCATCATCGTAGCACTCGCCTTCGTGGCGGGTGCTTCTTTGTCTACTGCCGAAGCAGCCAAGAAAGACAAGAAAGCCAAGCATGCCGCCACCACACTTGTGACGGGCAGCGACTCACTGAGCTATGCCGCAGGTTACGTGCTGGCCGACATCGTGCGCGACCGTTTCCTGGCAGGCTTGGCCAAGGAGGTGAGCGGCACTTCCGACTCGCTGCAGCTGCAGAAAGCCTATCAGGGTCTCTTCGATGGTCTGCGCGAAGATACCACCCTCATCCAGAAAGCCTTTGCCGAGCATTTCCTCAATTCGCGTGTGGCAGCCATCCACCATGCCAAGGAGGAGAAACAAAAGGCTGAAGGCAAGGCCTTCTTAGACGCTAATGCCAAGAAGGAGGGTGTCGTCACGCTGCCCAGCGGACTCCAGTACAAGGTGCTTCAGAAGGGCAACGGTCCTGTCCCCAAAGAGTCTGACAAGGTGAAAGTGAAGTACGAGGGACGCCTTATCGACGGCACTGTCTTCGACTCTACCGACAAGCACGGTGGCAATCCCGTCACCTTCTCGCCTGCACAGGTCATCAAGGGTTGGACCGAAGCACTGACCATGATGCCTGTAGGTTCCAAGTGGCAGCTCTACATCCCGCAGGAACTGGGCTACGGAGCACGCCCCTCAGGCCCCATTCCCGCCTTCAGCACGCTCATCTTCGATGTCGAACTGGTGGGCATAGAAGAGCCGCAGGCCCAAAGTGAAACCAAAGAATAGCCCATGCAAGAGACAAGACAAAACAAGATAGCGCGTCTGCTTCAGAAGGAACTTAGCATCATCTTCCAGGAGCAGACACGCTCTATGCATGGTGTCATGGTCAGCGTGACCCGTGTAAAAATATCGCCAGACCTTAGTGTATGTACGGCATATCTCAGCATCTTCCCTTCCGAAAAGGGCGAGGAACTGATAAAGAACATCACTAAGAACGACAAGCAGATACGCTACGAGTTGGGCACCCGCGTCCGCTATCAGTTGCGCATCATCCCCGAACTACGCTTCTTCATTGACGACAGTCTCGACTACATTGAGCGCATTGACGAACTGTTGAAGAAATGAACTTCCCGTTTTACATCGCACGGCGTTACCTCTTTTCCAAGAAGTCAACACACGCCATCAACATCATCAGTGCCATCTCAGCCGTAGGCGTTGCCGTGGCTACCATGGCCTTGGTGGTAACGCTCAGCGTGTTCAACGGTTTCCACGACATGGTGGCCTCCTTCTTCACCCAGCTGGACCCTCAGCTGAAGGTGACCCCAGTCAAAGGCAAGACGGCACCGTCCGACGACCCTGTGCTGATGCAGATACGCCAGTTGCCGCAGGTAGCCGTAGCCACCGAGTGCCTCGAAGACCAGGCGTTAGCCGTCTATGGCGACCAGCAGCTGATGGTGAAGATAAAGGGTGTGGACGACAACTTTGACCAGCTGACGCACATTCGCGAGATACTGGAAGGCCCCGGCAGCTTCGAGCTGCATGCTGCCGACATGAACTACGGCATTCCTGGTTTGGGCGTGGCCTACCTGTTAGGCCTGGGCTACACCTACCAGCAGCCACTCCGCATCTTTGCCCCTCAGCGCGAAGGCCAGCTCAACATGGCCAATCCCACCGAGGGCTTCGTTGAGGGTGAGCTATACTCGCCCGGAGTCGTCTTCAGCATGAAGCAAGGCAAGTACGACAAGAACTACATCCTCACCTCCATTCAATTCACCCGCCAGCTGTTTGCGCAGGACGGCATGCTGTCATCCCTTGAGTTACGCCTCAAGCCCGGCAGCGACTTTGACCGGGTGAAGTCGCAAGTGCAGCAGATAGCCGGCGACAAATACTACGTTCGTGACCGCTACGAACAGCAGGAAGACACGTTCCGCATCATGAAAATAGAGAAGCTGCTGGCCTACGTCTTTCTGACCTTCATCCTGATGATAGCCTGTTTCAACATCATCGGATCCCTCTCCATGCTCATCATCGACAAGCGCGACGACGTTGTCACCCTGCACAACTTAGGAGCCTCCGACCGGCAAATCAGCCGCATCTTCCTTTTCGAGGGACGTATGATCAGCATCATAGGAGCCACCATCGGCATAGCCTTCGGACTGCTGCTCTGCTGGATTCAGCAGACCTACGGCATTGTGCGCCTTGGAGCCAGCGAGGGTTCCTTCGTTGTCAACGCCTACCCTGTCAGCGTCCACCCTTTGGACATCGTGCTCGTCTTCGTCACCGTGCTCGCCGTGGGCTTCCTCAGCGTCTGGTACCCAGTGCGCTACTTCTCCAAACGGCTGTTAGGCTAACCCCTCCCCCACCCTATTTACTACTACCCCATTATGACAGACACCTTAGATTCCATCGACCTTCAGATTCTACGCACACTGCAAAAGAACTGCAAACTCACCACCAAGGAGCTGGCCGACATCGTCCACCTGACCCCCACTCCCGTGTTTGAACGCCAGAAGCGCATGGAGCGCATGGGCTACATCCGTAAGTACGTGGCCGTACTCAATCCCGAGAAGCTCAACCTGGGCCTGTTAGTGTTCTGCAAGGTAAAGCTCAAGCAGATCAACCACGAGATAGCCGACTCCTTCTCGCGCCGCATCATGCGCATCCCCGAAGTCATCGAGTGCTACAACATCTCCGGCCAGTACGACTACCTGCTCAAGGTCCGGGCTTCCGACATGAAGCAGTATCAGGAGTTCGTCATCAACAAGTTAGGCGAGATTGAAACGCTCTCCTCTTTAGAGAGCACCTTCGTCATGAGTGAGGTCAAGCAGAACATCGGCCTCAACATCTGAGCCCTCTTCCCCCTTTGTCACTACTTTAACTAAAACAAATATGAAAGCCATTACACTTCTGCAGCCACAGAAGATTGTCTTCGGAACAGGCTGCATCCAGACATTTACTGACGACTATCTGGCGTTGGGCCTCAAGCGCCTCTTCGTGCTGACGGCACCGCCCATCCGTCCGCTCCTTGAACAGCCGCTGGCCGCACTGCAAGCCAAGGGCGTAGCCATCGAGGTGTTTCAGGACATCGTGGCCGAACCTACCGTCAGCGACTTCAACCACATCATCGCCCTTGCCCGCCAGTTCCGGGCCGACAGTGTCGTGGGCATCGGCGGCGGCTCCGTGCTCGACGTCTCGAAGCTGGTAGCAGCCTTCATCAACAGTCAGCAACAGGTGGAGCAGTGCTTCGGCACAGGCTTCATCCGCGAGAAAGGAGTCTGGCTTGCCTGCCTGCCCACCACGGCAGGCACAGGCAGCGAGGTCAGTCCCAACGCCATCCTGCTCGACGAGCGCGACCACCTGAAGAAAGGCATCGTCAGCCCCTACCTCATCGCCGACGCTGCCTACGTAGACCCCAAGCTGACGTGGACCGTTCCTGCTAAGGTCACCGCCGACACCGGCATGGATGCCCTGACCCACTGCATCGAAGCCTACACCAACAAGTTTGCACACCCCGCCGTCGACATCTATGCCCTTCAGGGCATCCGCCTCATTGCCGCCAACCTGGAGCGTGCCGTCAAGGACGGCACCGATATCGAGGCCCGCGAGGCTATGGCTTTCGGCTCACTCTATGGCGGTTTGTGCTTAGGTCCTGTCAACACCGCTGCCGTTCATGCCCTCAGCTATCCCTTAGGCGGTGAGTTCCACATCCCCCACGGACTCTCCAATGCCATCCTGCTGCCCTCAGTCATGAAGTTCAACATGCCGTCAGCCGTCAGGCGCTATGCCGAAGTGGCCGTCGCCATGGGCTGCCAACCCGGGCGCGACGACGACGAGACTGCCCGCCGTGGTGTCGACTTCATCTACCGGTTGGCCGACGCCGTAGGCATTCCCAAGACGCTCACCGCCCTCAACATTCCGCAGACGGCCGTCGACGGCATGGCGCGCGCTGCCATGGAGGTGCAGCGTTTGCTGAAGAACAACCCCCGCGAGGTCACCGAACAGGACGCTCGCGATATCTATAACTCGCTGTATTGACCCGCATTATTACCGTAATATCGGGATACCGGCATACCGTTATACCGCCATTTTGAAAAAAGAAAAAACAGAAACAACAATGAAACCCATATTAGCCATCACCATGGGCGACCCCGCAGGCATCGGTCCTGAAATCACGGTACGTGCCCTCAACCGCCAAGAGACTTACCAGAAGTGCCGCCCCGTCGTCACGGGCGACGCCGCCATTCTGCGCCAGGCTGTGCAACTGCTTGGCCTCAACCTGAAGGTCAACGCCATCCAGCACGTCAGCGAAGCCACGTTTGAGCATGGCACCATCGACGTCATCGACCTCCAGTGCATCGACCTCAGCACCTTCGAGTTCGGCAAGGTACAGGCCCAGTGCGGCAATGCTGCCTTCCAGTACATCAAGCGTGCCATCGACTTAGCCATGGCCAACGAGGTGGACGGCACCGTTACTGCCCCGCTGAACAAGGAAGCACTCAACCTGGCCGGTCACCACTACGACGGTCATACCGAGATTTACGCCACGTTCACCCACACAAAGAAGTACGCCATGATGCTGGCCGACGAGAACATCCGTGTCATCCACGTCTCCACGCATGTGCCTTTGAGGAAAGCCTGCGACTTGGTGAAGAAGGGACGCATCATAGAGTGTGTGGAACTCATCGACGATGCCTGCCGCCAGTTCGGCATCGAAAAGCCCCACATCGGTGTCGCCGGCCTTAACCCCCATAGCAGCGAGAACGGCATGTTCGGCTACGAGGAGGCTCAGGAGATAACGCCCGCCATTGAGGAACTGCGCCAGCGCGGCTTCAACGTCGACGGCCCCGTGCCGCCCGACAGCGTCTTTGCCAAGGCCAGGTGCGGACAGTTCGACGGCGTGGTGGCCATGTATCACGACCAGGGCCACATTCCTTTGAAGGTCTGCGCCTTCAACTGGAACAAGGAGACGGGCAAGATGGAGTCGGCTTCCGGTGTCAACATCACGCTCGGACTGCCTATTATCCGCGTCAGCGTTGACCACGGCACCGCCTTCGACGTCGCTGGCAAAGGCATTGCCAACGACTCCGCCATGACACTCAGCATCGACTATGCCAGCCGTATGGCGATATATCGCCTTCGGCGAAATGAGTAATGAGAAATGAGAAATGAGGAATGTAGTAAGCGTAATGCCCCTATCGTCGTCATTGCCGACGACATCACTGGAGCGGCCGAGATAGCCGGCATCGCCCACAGCCACGGCCGGCAAGTGCAGCTGATGTGCAGTTCCACGGCAGGCTGCGGCTCCGCCGCAGCAACAGGTGTCACCGTCATCGCCACCGACACCCGGGGCATGACGGAGGCTGACGCCGTCGCTGAGACGCGCCGCATAGCGGACTCACTCCTCATTCCTCACTCCTCACTCCTCATTTTCAAGAAGACCGACTCAGCCCTGCGCGGCCATGTGGTGGCCGAGCTGAAGGCGCTGATGCAGGCTACCGGCTACAGCCGCGCCGTCTTCCTGCCTGCCAATCCGTCGAGGCAGCGTACCGTCCGCAACGGTGTCTATTATATAAAAGGTGTACCCATCGCCGATACCGCTTTCAGCTACGATCCCGAGTTTCCCGCCCGCACATCGTCACTGAAAGCGCGCTTCCCCGATGCCGAAGCGCAGGGCATCATCATGCCCGACGCCGTAACCCTCGATGACATCCGTACGGTCGTCACGCACTACGACGACGGCCAAACACTCTTCGCCGGTGCCGCCGACTTGTTTACGGAATGGATGAAACCCCTACCCCTCACTGCGAAGCCTCACCCTTCAACCCTCAACCCTCAACCTTCACCCCTCACCCTCATCCTCTGCGGCAGCACACAGAGCCGTCCGCTCGACCTCGGCATTCCCGTAGTGCCTATGCCGCGCGAGGTCTATGACGGTGAACAGGGAGCCGACTACTGGTTCAATACCTTCAGCCTTCAACCCTCAACCTTCAAATCTTTAGTCCTCACCATTCCCCACACGCACCGCACGGGAAAAGCCGTCGCCGTCCATCTGCGTACCGTCATGGCTGAAATGACCAAGCTCCTCATCAACAAGCATTTTACACCCCTGACTCACGGGGAGGGACCGGGAGAGGGTACCATGGGCCTGAGGCTTCACCTCATCATCGAAGGTGGAGCCACGGCATGGGCCACGCTCCAGGCTCTTGGCTGGACCCGTTTCGACATTGAGCACCAAGTTGCTCCCGGTGTCGTTCAGATGCGTGCCGTTAACGGCACATTAGTCACGCTAAAGCCTGGCAGCTACCCGTGGGGAGAATTGTTTAGCAGGTAAGCCGCCTACAACATAAACTGATAACCCAGCGTCAGCCAGAAGGAGCCCGTACGCCACTTCCAGTTGGTATCAGGCACCTTGCACAGGTTGCTTACGCCGATGTTGTAGCGAAAGTCGGCCGTAAAGCCCTTGTAAGTATAGCTGATGCCGGCAGGAATAGAGACGTTAGCCGTGTTGTACTCGTTCTTGTTGTCATCGGCTGTCCCGTCTATATGGCGCGTAGCCTTTGCCAGGAAACCCATCTGCACGCCAGCCTTCAGTGCCAGTCCCGGCAGCAGGTTCGGCTCAATGTAGAAGTTCAGCAGCAGTGGGATGTTGACGAAATGCAGTGTCTGCGACAGTTCACCCGTGTCGGGTATCTTGCCGTAGGTATAGCCTTCGTTCGAGTAGAGCACGCCGGCCGATACGGCCACCTGTGGCCACGCCTGGTACTCAGCCTCGGCTCCTGCCGTCATTCCCCACTTGTACTTTGCCTTGGCGGTCTTGGCATTGCTTTCTAATCCCTCGTAGATGACCTCATGGTCCGAGAGTTTCGACAAGTTGACACCCACACGCGGCGTCACCGACCACGTGCCTACCTCATGTTGTGCCTGTGCGCCCAGACCTGCGGCCATCAGCGCCAAGATTAGAACTGTTCTTTTCATTGCTTTCCCTTTCTTTTTTGTTAAAACGCTGCGGCAGCCGTTTTATTGCCTGCAACGCCAGGGAAAGCAGCGTCCGTCAGTCCTTCAGCGAGTAAGTGACGGTGGTCACTACGCGTACCTTTTTAATATAGGGCGTGTTCTCGTCACGGTTGTCTATCGAGAACTGGCCCTGGTCGGCACTGACTATCTTGTCCAACTGCGAGTGGCTGTTCTCGGCAAACTGCTGGGCGGTCTTCTCGGCGTTCTCAATGGCCTCCTGCATCATCTTGGGCTTCATCTCCTTGAACGACACAAACTCATACTTCACCGGGTTCTCGTAGCTGCCGTCGACGATGGCCACACCCTCCTTCAGCAGGTCGCCCTGCCGTGCAATGATGGCGCGCACCTGCTTCACATTCTGCGACGTGACGGTGATGACCGACGTCACGATGTAGCGGTAAGCCTTGTTGTTGTCGCTATACTCGCGGGCCTGCAGGTCCACCACTTGCGGGGCATTCTCCGTCAGTTCGGCCTCCTTGATGCCGTTACGCAGCAGGAAAGCCTTGATTTTCCGTTGTGTCGAGCCTATCTTGTCGTACAGTCCCGGCAGGTCGTTGCCTACCTCTTTCGACACGATGGGCCACGTCACCTTGTCGGCTTCCACCTCCTGTTCGGCCAGTCCCTTTACGTTCACCTTGCGGTCTTTCTCGGCAAAGTTGTCAATGCCGGCCTTGATAAACCACCCTAAGCACACCAGCCCCAAGGCTATGAGTGCTGCACTGATTGTTCTGTTTTCTTTCATCGTATCATTATTTCAAAATCATAACAAGTTACTTTTCACTCAGCCAATGCAAAGTCCAGCTGGCGCTTCTCCAGGTTGGCACGGGCTACGCGGATGCGAATGGGGTCGCCCAACTGGTACTTGTTGTGGTGACGGCGGCCGACAAGACAGTAGTTCTTCTCGTCAAAGTCGTAGTAGTCGTCGTCCAAGTCACGCATGGGCACCATGCCCTCGCAGTGGTTCTCGTCTATTTCGCAGTAGATGCCGTACGTCTGTATGCCGCTGATGTGGGCATCGTACTCTTCACCCACCTTGTCGCTCATGAACTCCACCATCTTGTACTTGATGCTGTCGCGCTCAGCCTGCTGTGCCACCAGCTCCATGTCCGAACAGTGCTCGCACAGTTCCTCGTACTTCTCCTTGTTGGCCGAGCGTCCGCCGTCCTGATACTTGGTCAGCAGTCGGTGTACCATGGTGTCGGGATAGCGGCGTATGGGCGACGTGAAGTGGGTGTAGTAGTCGAAGGCCAGCCCGTAGTGTCCTATGTTGTGCGTCGAATACTTGGCTTTCATCATGGCGCGCAGGGCCACGGTCTCAATGAGTTTCTGCTCCTTCTTGCCCTGACAGTCGTCCATCAGCGCGTTCAGCGAGCGCGAGACGGCTCCCTTGGTGCCGGCGGTCTTCAACTTGTAGCCGAACTTGACCACGAACGCCCGCAGCATCTCCAGCTTGGTGGGGTCAGGCTGGTCGTGCACGCGGTAGGGCAGCGTCTTGGCCTTGATGCCTTTCTTCACCTTGCCCACATGCTCAGCCACCGTCCTGTTAGCCAGCAGCATGAACTCCTCAATGAGTTGGGTGGCGTCGTTCGACTTCTTGAAGTAGGCACGCGTAGGCTTCCCCGTCTCGTCTATTTCGAAGCGCATCTCCTCGCGGTCAAACTTCACCGCACCGCCCTTGAAGCGGCGCTCGCGCAGCTGCTTGGCCAGCCGGTCCAGCGTGCGCAGCTCTGCGGCGTAGTCGCCGTCCTTGCCCGTCAGTATGTCCTGCACCTCCTCGTAGGCATAGCGCCGGTTGCTCTTGATGACGGTGTGCACGATGCGGTAGTCCTTGACGTTGGCGGCGTCGTCCAGCAGGAAGACAACGCTGTAGCACAGTTTCTCCTCGTCCGGGCGCAGCGAACAGATGTAGTTGCAGAGCCGTTCGGGCAGCATGGGGATGGTGCGGTCTACCAGATAGACGCTGGTGGCACGCTTGACGGCTTCCTTGTCGATGACGGAACCTTCCTTAACATAGTGGCTGACGTCGGCGATATGGACGCCGACCTCGTATAATTTACTATTTGACGATTTACTATTTACGATTTCCTTGAACGACAGCGCATCGTCGAAGTCCTTGGCGTCCTTGGGGTCGATGGTGCAGGTGAACACGTCGCGGAAGTCCTCGCGGCGGGCTATCTCCTCTGGAGTGATGCCCGGGTCTATCTTGTCTGCGGCGTCCTCTACGTGCCTGGGGTACTTATAGGGCAGACCGTACTGTGCCAGGATGGCGTGCATCTCCACGTTGTTGTCGCCCTCCTTGCCCAAGACGTCGATGACTTCGCCCACGATGTTCTTCGACTCCTTCGACGGCCACTGCGTGATGCGCACCACGGCCTTCTCGCCGTCCTTGCCGCCCTTCAGCTTCTTCTTGGGTATCAGGATGTCGTGCACAAAGATGTTGCCCTCGGTGACGAGGAAGGCGTAGTCCTTTTCCACCTTCAGCTTGCCCACGGCCTGGTCTACCTTGTGCGACAGTATTTCAACGACCATGGCTTCTTTGATGTGGTGACGGCGCCGTGCCATCATGGCCACGCGCACGCGGTCGCCGTTCATGGCGAACAGCGAATTGCGCTCCGAGACGAAGATGGGCTTGCCGCCGTCGTCGGGTTGGAAGGAGTTCTTGCCGTTTGCCTTGCGGATGAAGGTGCCTTCCTGCACCTGGTTCTTCAGGTTCAGTCGGAACGAGTTCTCGGAAGTCTTGGTCAGGTAGTCGTCCCACGCCATCTCGTCCATGGTCTCTACGGCCAGCATCTTGGCCGGATGCGTCGACAGCTTCAGGCTCTTGAAGATGTCCTTGAACGAGAAGGTCTGCGCGGGGTTCTGCTGAAACAGCGTCTGCAGCATCTCTATCACCCGCTGCTTTGACAGTCGTTTGCCACTCTTGTGTTTACTCATAACTGCTTGTTTTAAGGTTTCGTTTGCGCAAAGGTACGAAAAGTTTTACATATCAAGGCATAAAAACACCATTATTTTTTCGCCTTCTCACCGCCAGCACTTCGTCATTTCATTGCCCGTGAACGGGCTTTTTCCCGTACTGCCTTTCGGCTTTTCCGTAGTTCTCGTGAAATTCTCCGTAATTCATCGCAATTTTTTCCGTAATTCTAAGCATAAATTACGGAAAATGTGAGACTGTGGCACATCAAAAGTGGTCACGCTGCAAAAAGAAACGGAAATACTTGCATTTTCCAGCAACATTTCGTAACTTTGTAGGCACTGTAACATCAACGCAAAAATAAAGCTCAACGCCATGGAACAGCTGCTGCACTACTGCTGGAAACACAAGATGTGGCCGGCCACGGGACTGGAGACCACCGACGGACGGCGCATCGAGGTCATAGACCCGGGGCTGCACAACCGCAATGCGGGACCCGACTTCTTCAACGCCAAAGTGAGGATAGGGGGCACGCTGTGGGTGGGCAACGTGGAGCTGCACGACCGCGCGTCGCACTGGTACCAGCACGGCCACGACAGCGATGCCGCCTACGACAACGTCATACTGCACGTGGTGGGCGAGGCCGACCGCGACGTGCAGACGTCGAAGGGCGACTTTGTGCCGCAGGTGTGCCTGACGGTGCCGCCAGCGGTCAGCGACAACTACGAGGAACTGCTGCGCACCGACAGCTACCCACCCTGCTACCGCGTCATCCCCAACCTGCCGCGGCTCACCGTCCACGCCTGGATGGCCGCCCTGCAGACGGAGCGCCTGGAGCAGAAAACCACGGCCATAGAGCAGCGCGTCAGACAGTGCGGCGGGTCGTGGGAGGACGCCTACTTCATGACGCTGGCACGCAACTACGGTTTCGGCATCAACGGCGACGCCTTCGAGGAGTGGGCACGCCACATTCCACTCAGCGCCGTGGGCAAGCACCGCGACAATCTGTTCCAGATAGAAGCCGTCTTCCTCGGCCAGGCCGGACTGCTCGCCATGGAGGCCGTGCCCGAGCGCTACCAACAGCAGGCGTTGACGGAGGGCTACTTCGCCCGCCTGCGCAACGAGTACCAGTATCTGGCGCATAAGTTCAGCCTGCAGCCCATGGACTACAAACGGTGGCGGTTCCTCCGTCTGCGGCCGCAGAACTTCCCACACATCAGGCTGGCACAGCTGGCCAACGTCTACTACGAGCGCAAGGCCGGACTGTCGCAGCTCATAGCGTGCAAGGACATGGCGAGCCTCAGCGAACTGCTGCGCACGCAGGTGACACCCTACTGGCAGACGCACTACACCTTCGGCTCCGAGAGCGTTCGCAACGCCAAGCACCTGTCGCCGGGGAGCATCAGCCTGCTCATCATCAACACCTGCGTGCCCATGCTCTTCGCCTACGGCCGCCACACGATGCGCGATGCGCTGTGCGACCGCGCCTTCGACATCCTGGAACAGCTGAAGGCCGAGCACAACCACATCATACGGCTCTGGCAGGAGTGCGGACTGGAGGTGAAGACGGCGGGCGACTCGCAGGCGCTCATCCAGCTGAAGCGCGAATACTGCGACCGCAAGGACTGCCTGCGCTGCCGCTTCGGCTACGAATACCTGAAGCACCCACAAATGCCCACACCCCCCACTAACCCCCACTAAAAACAATGAGAAAATACGTTTTTGAAACCCGAATGGAAGTGCGCGACTACGAGTGCGACATAGAAGGCATCGTCAACAACGCCAACTACCTGCACTATGCCGAGCATACGCGCCACCTGTTTCTGAAAGAGTGCGGACTGAGCTTCGCTGAAATGCACTCACGCGGCATCGACGCCGTGGTGGCCCGCATGGAGCTGCAGTACAAGACACCGCTGCGCTGCGACGACGAGTTCATTTCGCGACTGTGGCTGGAGAAAGATGCCTTCAAGTACATCTTCCACCAAGACATCTACCGCGCCGGCGACGAAGCCATCTGCTTCAAGGCGAAGGTGATGCTCGTCTGCCTGATAGACGGACGCTTAGGCGAAAGCGAAGAATACGACAAAGCCTTTGCCCCTTACCTATGAACGACGACGTCTACTACAGCATAGCGCTGACGCGCATGACGGGCTTCAGTGCCGACATGGCACTGCGACTCTATCAGGCCATGGGCAGCAGCCAGGCCGTCTACGAGCACCGCAACGACATTGGCGATGCCGTCGGCGACACCACGCCGCGGCTGCGCGAAAGCCTGCGCCACTGGGACAACGCCCTGCGACGCGCCGCCGCCGAGATGGAGTTCATCAGCAAGTCGGGCATACAGGCGCTGACGCTCAGCGACCCGGACTATCCGCAGCGGCTGCGCGAGTGCCCCGACGCACCGATTGTGCTGTACTACAAGGGGACGGCAAGCCTCAACCAGCGCTACATCCTCAACATGGTGGGCACGCGACACTGCACAGCCTACGGTCAGGACCTGGTGCAACGCTTCCTGAGCGACCTGCGGCAGCAGTGCCCGCAGGTGCTCGTGGTCAGCGGACTGGCCTACGGCATCGACATCTGCGCCCACCGCAACGCCATGCAACAGGGCTACGACACGGTGGGCGTGCTGGCGCACGGACTGGACCAGATCTATCCCAGCGCACACCGGTCGACGGCCGCCGACATGGTGAAGCACGGCGGACTGCTGACGGAATACATGTCGCAGACGGAACCGCTGCCCAACAACTTCCGACAGCGCAACCGCATCGTGGCGGGCATCAGCGACGCCACCATACTCGTCGAGAGTGCCATCAAAGGCGGAGGACTCATCACCTGCCGCATAGCCCAGGAGTACGGCCGCGACGTCTTCGCATTCCCTGGGGCGGTGGGCATGGCCACGTCGGAGGGCTGCAACCGCATGATACGCAACAATACGGCAGCGCTCATCACATCGGCCAAGGACTTCTTAGAGTCCATGGGCTGGCAGACGGCCAACCAACGCACGGAAACCGTGGAGCGGCAGCTGTTTCCGGACCTCAGCGCGGAGGAGCGCTGCGTGGCGGACGTGCTGCGGCAGAAGAACGACTTGCAGCTGAACCTCATCAGCATTCGCACCAACCTGCCCATCGGCCAGCTGACGGCTCTGCTCTTCTCGTTAGAGATGAAGGGCATCGTCAAACCCATGGCCGGCGGAACATACCACTTGATTAGCTGACTGTTTAGTGTTGAGAAAGAAATGCTTCTAAGCCATTATAACAAAGGAAAGGTGGAGGCGGGCTGCGACGAAGCAGGACGCGGATGCCTGGCAGGCAGCGTCTTTGCTGCTGCCGTCATACTGCCTGAAGACTACCACAACGACGAGCTGAACGACTCGAAGCAGCTGACCGACAGGCGGCGCAAGCTGCTGCGCGGCATCATTGAACGCGACGCCGTGGCGTGGGCCGTAGGCGTGGTCACACCTGAAGAGATTG
This sequence comes from Prevotella sp., assembly GCA_017458125.1. Taxonomy (GTDB): domain Bacteria; phylum Bacteroidota; class Bacteroidia; order Bacteroidales; family Bacteroidaceae; genus Prevotella. Next base: position 32,778 of record JAFTGB010000022.1, on the reverse strand, counting down.
ATAGGATAAACATCCTCAACGCCTCCATACTGGCCATGCACCGCGCGCTGGACCAGCTGACGGTACGCCCTGAAGCCATCATCGTGGACGGCAACCGCTTTAAGCCGTATTTTGAGAGAAGCAAGAGGCAAGAAGCAAGAGGCAAGAGCATACCTTATACGACGATTGTCAAGGGCGACGGCAAGTACCTGAGCATTGCCGCGGCATCCATACTGGCCAAGACGTACCGCGACGACTACATGGACGCGCTGGCCGTGGAGTACCCGCAGTACGACTGGCTGTCGAACAAGGGCTACCCCACGAAGAAGCACCGTGAGGCCATACGCCTGTACGGCATCACTCCGTATCACAGGAAGACGTTCAACATGTTAGGTGACGGCCAGCTGACCTTAGACTTCCAGGATTAGTTGACGGTGGCTTGAAGGGTGTTGACGATGCGGCGCTTCAGGCGTTCGGCCTGCTCGGGCGTCAGCAGGTCACAGTCGTCAAGGTGCAACAGGATGTCGTAGGCTTTCAGGTAGGCTGAGCGTATGGGCGGCGAGGCGTTAAGGTAAGAGACCCAATAGGAGTCACCGTCGGGACAAGTGTCCATGACATAGCGGATGAAATCGTCATCACAAAGGAACTGTTCTACCTTGGTATATATTACTCTCTTCACGTGCTCAGGCTTTATCTATAGACGGAGCACAAGGCAATATGTCACCACATAAACGGAAGAAAAGAAGGAAACATCAGGCAGAGAAGGCGGCCTCGCGCAACTTCAGCATACCCCGGTGCATCAGGTTGCGAACGGAGTGGTAGTTCATCTGCATGATGCCGCAAATCTCGTCATACTTGCGCTCCTCTAAATAATAGAGGGTGATGGCCTGACGCTGACGGCGCGTCAGGTGCTTCATCAGTCGGGCTACATGCGACGACTGCAGCAGTTCGCGCTCTGTATGCAGGTAGTCGCGCTCCACATCGTCAGTGGCCCGGCGGTACTCATACTCCTCTACCTCGTTGGGAGTAGTGAAGGTCTGGCGCCGGAACTCGTCGAGCAGGCGGTTCTTGAGCGAGATGATGAGATAGGAACAGAGATTGTTGATGGCATTCTTCTCGTTGCGTTTGTTATAAACCTTAACAAAGACGTCGTGGATACAGTCCTTCAGCAGCTCATGGTCGTTGGTGAGCTTCAGGCCATAATTGAAAAGCATCTGGACATACATGTCATACAACTGGGCGTATGCCTGATTGTCGCCTGCGCAGAACTGCGCCACCAGTTGCTGGGTGCGCTCCTTGAGGTTCTTGGTAGCCATAACGAGAGATAAGTTTTTGTCAGTAGTTTGTTTTCTACTTGCAAAGGTAATGAAAATAACAAAACTACGCACACAAAAAACGTTAAAAAAAATGAGGAAATGCAGGTTTTTCCGCATTTCCCCATTATCGTCTTATTTCTTTGACAGCCAAAAGATGCCGCTGCCCTTGATATCTGTTGGTCCGGAAGCGTCGCGCAGACGGCGGACGGCACCCGTCTTGGCGTCAACCTGATAGAGCGTATAACGGCTCTTGCCCAAGTCGAGTGCAACGCTGCCGTCAGACTCCAGACAGACGACGTAGCCGCTGTCGCCCTTCAGCAGACAGGCATCGCCCTGACGCGCGGGCTGCATGGTGGCTACCTCGTAGAGGAAAGCGGGTTCGGTGACGGGAATGGCCGCACACGAACCGCCGGCCATCAGCGAGGCCCAGCACATTTCGGGATGCTTCTGGGCGGAGTAGACGACGGCCTTGTCGGGATAGCGCTGGCGGTACTCGCTGACGGCACGGTAGACGTCGGCAAAGCGGGCGCTGCCGGTGCGTATCTTACGCATGTACTGGCGCTGGGCCATGTTGACACCGCCAGGCGGGGCATACTCGCCCTTGGCGTGATAGAACCACTGTTCGATGTCGATGATGTCGACGACACGCGAGCGCACGGGGTCGGCCAGAATGGCATCCTGCACGTCCTTGTTAACGGCAAGGGCCACCAGCACCTGACCGTTCTCCTGCTCCCACTCGGCAATGACGTCGAGCCAGAACTGCACGAACGGCAGCGGCCCGGTGAACTCCTCGCCGATGCTGTGGATGACGTTGGGCTGGCCCTTGAAGGCGTCTAACGACTGGCGGATGTACTGGCGGTGCAGCTGGCGCAGCGTCGGGTTGGTGACGTCGTAGAACAGGGTAGCGGTGAAGATGCGCTTGTCGCCGGTGAAATTGACAGGCTCCGCGAACGGCGTGCCGTTCACGTTGTTGGCCGTGCGCCACGGGCAGTCCACCCAGTGGGCACCGGCCTCCAGGATGTTGTGCTGGAAGTAGTGCTGGTTCTTGAGCAGCATGCCGAGGGGTTCGGTCTTCCGGGCAAACTGCTGCAAGCGCCAGAAGTACCACTTGTTGAGCTGCGTCAGGTCGTACTTCGTCATGCCGTCCCAGGCCAGGGCGGAGAAACCGCCCTGCGTCAGGCCCGTACGGGCGAAGGGCTGCTCATAGAACGGTGCCCACGCGTCGCCGTTCTTACGGCGGATGCGCTCGTGGTCGTCACGGCGGCGGTCGGTCCAGAGGCCGTAGTTCTGGCTGAACAGCAGGGTGTGCGTGCGCTGCATGTGGGCAATGACGGAGTCGATGCGGTCGGTGCCGCCCGTGCCCTCGTAGCCGGGTACGAAGCGCGTCAGCGCGGGCTTGGCCTTAGCCATGGCCGCGTCGGTGGTGCGACCGTTCCACCACGGCGTCTGATGCTTGCCGCCCACCAGGACGTGACCGTTCTTGGTCAGCCAGCCATTGACAACGGCATACCGATGGATGCGGTGGTCGCGCGGCACCATGGCCGTATAGGTGAAAGGCTTCAGCGCACCGGGTGCGACGCTGCCTGCGAAGACGGCGGAGTCAATCCACATGCGCATGGTGGTGCGCGGCAGCAGGGCCTCCTCGGCCATCTGCATGGCCTCCTCGATGGTGGGCGAACTGCTGGCATTGGTGTTGCGCTCCAAGACGCGGCACTGGCTGCTGACGTCGCGCCCGAGGCGTTGCTGCAACTGTGCGGCAAAGAGCGAGTAGGGCTTGACGTGCTCGTTCATTTCGGAGTAGTCGCCGTTGCCGTTTATCTGTCCCCAGCAGCCTATGGAGCAGTTGCGGTTCAGCGTGTCAGGCGAATAGACGAAGAGGCCGGAAGCCGTCGACTGCCACAGCGTGCTGTTGGCTGTGCTCCAGCCGGCTCCGAACTTCTCCAGCTCCCAGTTGCGCAATACGAGGTCGTTGCCGTCGATGTTGACGACATCGAACAACAGTCCCGGCGACCATGAGGCAATGGCTCCGGAAGGACCGAACGACTCATAGCTGTCGCACTGCACAAAGGCATTGGGTCCGGCGGCAGTGTGGCCGACGGCGAAGTCGTTGATGCCGTGCTCGGAGTAGCAACGCTGGAATAGCACCAGCTCACCGTTGGTCAGGAAGGTGCGACGGCGGAAGCCGCCAATCTCCGAGACGGGTTGCAGGCTCTTGCAGTCTTCGACGGTGACGCGGCTGGCCGTCTTCTGTACGACCACCGCCGAACCGGCGAAGTGGCGGAAATTGACCATGCGCACCCAGCAGTCTTCAGCGTCGGCCATGTAGACGCCGTCCCAGCAGTGGTTCTCGTCCATGGGCAGGGCCGTGTCGTAACTGCTTTCCAACGTCAGGTTCTCCACGCCGCTCTCCGTCACCAGACCACGGTGCTCACAGACGATGGCTTTCGCCCCACCCCAGCGCGCTTCGATGCTGCAGGTGAGGGGAGCGTCAAGGGTCACCGCACTGCCGTTGACGGCCACGACGTGACGGTTCCAGCGCAGGTCGATGTCGCCGGGGTGCCACGCCCAATAGCCCATGCGCTTGCCACCGCCGAACGACGTGCAGCCCAACGACGCTATCCACTCCTGCGTGGAGGGGCGCCAGAGGGCGATGCGCGCGCCACTCTTCAGGGCAGACGAGCTGCCCTGCACGGTGACGGTGAGGGTGCCGGGGGACGCGTCGGCCACGTCGAGGGTGTCGAGCGCAGTGACCTCGCGCGTACCTTCTATATATATAAGGGCACCGCGGTCGAAACCTGTCTTGCGGATGACGGTCTTGTCGCGCCCGCTGCCACGCAGCACGACGCCGCCGGTGGTGATGCGCAGCGGCGTGCTGACGGTGAAGGTGCCCTCGGCTAAGAGCACGGCACCACGAAGCCCCGTCAGCCGGTCGGCCTTCTGGCGACCGACCCAGTCGATGGCTTGCTGTATCAGTTCCGCATCATCGCCGCCTGTCGGCTGCACGTAGGCCACAACCTTTGCTGAAGGAATGGGCTGTTCTGAACGATGGTAGCCGCAATACGAGTAATCCATCGGCACCTCTTGGGCTGCCGATGGAATTACAAAGAGTGCAGTGACTGCAAGTAACAGTTGTCTGATCATTTCTTTTCTTTCTTTTCTTCAATGCGCTTGTACCATGCCTCGCGCTCTTTCACCAGGTCGTAACCACGGGCGGAGAGCCAGTTGTTGATGCGACCCTTGTATTTGCCGAACCAGCCGTGCTTCTTGTCGGAGTTCTCGGCATCCATGGCAAACTCGCGTGCTTCCTTGAGCCACGCCAATATCTGGGCTTTCTCCTCGGCCTTCAGCGAGGGTATCATGTCCAAGTGGGCCTGGTAGGTCTTAGGCACTACGCCGTAGGTCATGCCATCCTTGACGGCCTCGATGGCGGCATCGTCGACATAGAGCGAGAGGGCGGTGACCAGCTCGAAGTGATGCTTGAAGAGCTCAGCGTCGCGCTTGTCGGCATTGTCCTTGTAGGTTTCGTGTATCTTGTTGAGCAGGAAATAGCGGTTGGCTATGATGTTGCGGACATTCTCAGCCTTGGCGGCGTCGGCGAGGTGCAGGCCGTCGACTATCTTCTGGGCACGGCCCTTGATGGTCTCCACGTAGGCGGCGTCCAGTCCCTCGCTGTTGAGGGCTACCGTCTGGGCGGAAATGGTGAGGGTGAACAGCGATAATATCGCTGTATACAGGAACCTTTTCATACTATAATACTTTGCCCTTGGCGGCCAGCGTGTCGTAGTTGTTGTTCAGGTTGCGCCAGTCGGTCTTGGTGTTGGGGTTGATACCGTTGATGTACTTCTCGATATTGGTGTAGCCGTCGCCGTTGCAGTCGCCGTTGGCGTCGCTGGCATCGAGGGGGTTCAGGCCGTACTGCTTCTCCCACTCGTCAGGCATGCCGTCATCGTCGCTGTCCACGTAAGGCTCCCACGCGCGGTATTCCGGGTAGCCGCCCATCTGGCGCGGGTCGGTGATGATGCCCTGCTTGTAGCTGTCCTGCGGCAGACGGCGGTACTTGAAGAAGCCTTGTTCGTTCTTCGACTTGTCGTGCAGTCCCCACATGTCGCCGTAAGGGTTCTGCGCCACCTTGGTCTTCTTCTCTATCTTGGCCAGCTCCTTCTCGTAGTCCTTGACGTAGTAGGCCTTGCCCGTGCGCACCTCTTCGCAGATGCGCTCATCGACGATGTCGCGGCAGGGAACGGTAGCTCCGGCATGCTGGAGCACCCAGTCGAAGGCCTGCTCGGCGCCCATCACCTTCAGGTACGGCATCTGGAACGGCTCGTTGGAGCGCATGAGCGCCAGCTCGGTGGCATCTATGGCACCGTCCTTGTCGGCCGTCTGTATGCCGCCATTCCAGTTGTCTTTGGTAATCTCGGGGTAGCCCTCCATGACGTTGCCCACAGCATAGACGCGTCCGAACTGCTTGAAGGGGAACAGGCCCTCGGAGCGGCTCTCGGCCTTGATGATGCGATGACCCACGGCCTCATCCTTCGGAGTGAGCGGTCCGGGCTTGTAGTAGTTGTTGATGAAGTTCGACATGGTGGAGAACTCGCCGCCGTCAGCGGTGCGGTGCACCCAGTTGTAGACGACGTTGTTGACATAGTTGAACACGCCGCCCCAGCCTATCGACGGGTTACGTCCCGTGTTGTCGGCCCACAGGTTGCGCATGAAAGTGGTGTTTTCGCCACCGATAGTCGAGCCGAAGGCGTGGTTCCATGTGTCGAGTGCCTTGGCCGAGATGGTGTTCTGGATGGTCACGTTGACGGTCGGCTCCTTGCGGTTGGGCTTGCCGTCGTGCATGTCGAACATGTGTCGGTAGAAGCTGATGTTCTCGTCCAGTCCCCATTCGCACGAGCAGTGGTCAATCATGATGTTGCCAACGGGGTTGCCGCCGAAAGAGTCCTCGCGGTTGGTGACTTGCGTCTCGCCACGACGGAAGCGCATGTGGCGCACGATGACGTCGTGGGTGTCCACCTGGAACGACTCGCCCGCAACGCAGACGCCGTCGCCGGGAGCAGTCTGTCCGGCAATGGTGATATAAGGAGCGCGCACATAGATGGGCGACTTCAGACGGATGATGCCGCTGACGTTGAACACCACGATGCGGGCACCGCCCTGCTCGCAGGCCCAGCGGAACGAGCCGGGACCGGAGTCGTTGAGGTTGGTGACGGTGAGCACCTTGCCTCCGCGTCCGCCGAAGGTGAACATGCCGCCGCCCTCAGCACCGGGGAATGCGGGTATCTTGGCCTGGCGCAGGTCGTAGGGGCGCGAGGCCCAGGGCACGTAGGGACGACCGGCCTTGGCCTCCTCGATGACAATGGGGAATGCTTCCGCCCACGCCGAGTCGCTATGTGCCTTCCACTGCTTCTTCTGCTGGTCAATGAGTTTTGCTGCCTCGTCCGTCAACTGCGGATACTGTGCACTGGCCGTAAGCGTTCCGGCCAGCATGGCAGCGGCAAAGATAAGTCTTTTCATAAAGTATGTTTTTGAGTGATTGATATTTTCTAAATGACGCGCGAGTGTGCTTAGTGTCCTCACAGCCAAGGGGACATAGTAGGCTTTGATGACAACTTTTCACACAAAGCATGCAAGATTTAACAAAAAAAGTGTATCTTTGCAACCGCTACTAAAACAAAACAAGACCAACACCATGGACAACAAGAACCAATCCATCATCTCGAAGGACGGCGTGAGCTATCTGGTGCCGTTCGTCCTCGTCACCTCGTGTTTCGCCCTCTGGGGCTTTGCCAACGACATCACCAATCCGATGGTGAAGGCATTCAGCAAGATTTTCCGCATGAGCGTCACCGACGGCGCACTGGTGCAGGTCGCTTTCTACGGCGGCTACTTTGCCATGGCCTTCCCTGCCGCCATGTTCATCCGCAAATACTCCTACAAGGCCGGCGTGCTGATGGGCTTAGGCCTCTATGCCACGGGCGCACTGCTGTTTCTGCCGGCGTCGTGGACGGGCATGTACTACCCGTTCCTCGTAGCCTACTTCATACTGACCTGCGGACTGTCGTTCTTAGAGACGTCGTGCAACCCCTACATCCTGTCGATGGGTACGGAGGAAACGGCGACACGTCGCCTCAACCTGGCGCAGTGCTTCAACCCCATGGGTTCGCTCTGCGGCATGTATGTGGCCATGAACTTCATCCAGGCTAAGCTGCACCCCGCATCGACTGCTGAGCGCGCCATGCTGAGCGATGCCGACTTTGCCGCCATGCGCGACAGCGACCTGAGCGTGCTCATCACCCCCTACTTGGCCATCGGCGCCATCATCGCCGTCATGTTCTGCGTCATCTGGTTCACCAAGATGCCGCACAATGCCGACAAGAACCACGACGTGCACCCGCTGTCGACGCTGAAGCGCATCTGCCGCATCCACCACTACCGCGAGGGTGTCATCGCCCAGTTCTTCTACGTGGGCGTGCAGATTATGTGCTGGACGTTCATCATACAATATGGTACGCGCGTGTTCATGGCCGAAGGTATGAGCGAACAGGAGGCTGAAGTGCTGTCGCAGACGTACAACATCGTGGCTATGGTCATCTTCGTCAGCTCGCGCTTCATCTGCACCTACTTCCTGAAATATGTCAATGCCGGGGCCCTGTTAGGCATACTGGCCGTGGTGGGAGCGGTGCTGACATTAGGTGTCATCTTCATCGACGGACGCATGGGACTCTACTGCTTAGTGGCCATCTCGGCGTGCATGTCGCTCATGTTCCCCACCATATATGGCATAGCCCTGCAGGGACTGGGCGACGACGCCAAGTTCGGAGCTGCAGGGCTTATCATGGCCATACTGGGCGGTAGCGTGCTGCCACCGCTGCAAGCCAGCATCATTGACTGCGGCATGCTGATGGGCATGCCCGCAGTCAATGTGTCGTTTGTGCTTCCGTTAGTGTGCTTCTTAGTGATTATCGTCTACGGCTGGCGCACCTATCAGCGCACTCGCTAAGGCACGGCCCAAGGCTTCACACTGTGCCTTGGTCTCGGCGGTCAGACTCTGCTTGATTTCCACAGGCTCACCGACGGCCTCGAAGTGCAGGCGCTCGTCGTTCCAGCGCTGTATCTCGCTGACGGCCTTCGACGCCCAGCCATAGCTGCCGAACCATCCCAACAGGTGGTTCTTGATGTCCTTGCCTGCCAACTCCGACAGCAGCACGTCCATCTCGTGGTAGAGGGCGGTGTTGTAGGTGGGCGCGCCGACGACGAGTCCACGGTAGCGGAACACGTCGCGGATGATGTAGGAGTGGTGGGTCTTCGACACGTTATACATCACGATGTCCTTGACACCGGCCTCCGAGGCGGCGCGGGCTATGACCTCGGCGGCACGCTCCGTATTGCCGTACATGGTGCCGTAGCAGATGACCAGTCCGGGCTTCGTCTCGTAGCGCGACATGCGGTCGTACTCTGCCACCACGCGGTCGATGTACTGGTGCCACACGGGACCGTGGGTAGCGCAGATGTAGTCGAGTTTGACACCGGCCAGCTTCTTCAGCGCGTTCTGCACGGGCGTGCCGTACTTACCGACGATGTTGGAATAGTAGCGCACCATCTCCAGCCAGAAGGTGTCGCAGTTGATTTGCTCGTCCACTATGCCACCGTTCAGGGCACCGAAGCAGCCAAAGGCGTCGCCACTGAAGAGCGTAGTGCCGCAGAGCGTCACCATGGTCTCGGGCCAGTGCACCATAGGCGTCAGCACGAAGCTCAGCGTCTGCTTGCCCAACGAGAGGGTGTCGCCGTTCTTCACCTCTATGGTGCCGTCGCTGATGCCGTAGAAGCCTTCCATCATCTGGAACGTCTTCTTGTTGCCTATTATCTTAATCTCCGGATAATACTTCCTTATGAGTGCCAGGCTGCCACTGTGGTCAGGCTCCATGTGGTTGACGACAAGGTAGTCGACGGGACGGTCGCCGATGACTTCGTGGATGTGCTCGATGAACTGGATGAAGAAGTCAACCTCCACGGTGTCGATGAGACAGACTTTCTCGTCGTCGATGAGGTACGAGTTGTAACTGACGCCGTTAGGCAGGGGCCACAGTCCTTCAAAGAGTGACTTGTTGCGGTCGTTAACGCCGACGTAATAGATGTTTTCAGTGATGTTTTGCATATTATTTTTTTTAGAGATTAGAAGCAAGAAGCATGAAGCAAGAGAATACTCTCTTAACTATGAACTATAAACTATGAACTGTACTTCCGAACTCGGGTGAAACGTAGTTGTAGAGGCTCTTGCACACCTCGGTCGAGAAACGCTGCCCGGCGGCGATGATGCTGTCCCACTGCTGCTCGCTCAGTCCGCTCTCGATGTCGCGGCGCATGATGCCGTCGCGCAGCATGCCGAACAGGATGCCGGCGTTGAAGTTGTCGCCAGCGCCGATGGTGCTCACCGTGTCGACCTGCTCCACGGGGTACTGCTTCCGGAGTGCACCGGCGGCCCGCAGTTCAATAGGCTCCGCTCCGTGCGTGTAGATGAAGTTCTTGGTATAGAACATAATCTGCGAGCGGTACACCGCGTCGGCGTCGCTCTTCTTGAACAGTATCTCGAAGTCTTCCGACGAACCGCGCACGATGTCGGCCAACTCGAAGTTCTCCAACAGGTTGGGCGTCAGCTTCATCACCTCATGCTGGTGCGAGGCACGGAAGTTGACGTCGTAGTAAAGGATGGCGCCGCGCTCGTGGGCGTACTCCAAGAAGCCCTTCACCTGCGGACGGATGACAGGGTTCAGCGCGTAGTAGGAGCCGAAGAGCACCAGATCGTCGGGCTGCACGTCGGGATAGGTGAAGTCGAGACGGTCGTTGGGATGGTCTTTGTAGAAGATGTATTCGGCATCGTTGCGCTCGTTGAGGAAGGCTAACGACAGCGGCGACTTGGAGTCGGGGTAGACGCTGACACAGTCAGCCTGACAGCCGTTGTCCTTCAGAAACTTCAGAATCATGCGCCCCACCCTGTCGTTGCCCGTCTCGCTGATGAAGCTGGTGTTGACACCCGCGCGGCTCAGCGAGATGAGGGCGTTGAACGTCGAGCCACCCGGCACGGCACTGACGGGCTGGTCGTCGCGGAAGATGATGTCCAATACGGTCTCACCGATTCCAATCACTTTTCTCATTGTATTCTTCTCAGTCTTTCACAGTTATTTCTTCACAAACTTCCGTCCGTTCACGATGTAGACACCGGGAGCCAGCCGTTGGCGCCATGTGCCGTCGGCCACCATCTGCCCGTCGGCCACCATGCGGCCCTGCATGTCGTAGATGCAGCCGTCGCCGTTCACCGTCTCGCCGCTACCCTCCAACGCCTCACGCTCCTCGCTGACGTCGAAGACCACGGGTCTGAAGCCGATGCCTCGCGTCAGTTCGCGGGCCGAGCTGCCGGAGTCACCCGAGCTGCCGGAGTCACGATAGTAGATTTTGTTGCCAAGGACATACTTGTTATTGCGCGTCCACAGGTCAGCGCGCTCGTTAGACTCACGGTCGTAGTTCATGTTCTTGTAGAACCCTACCTCCGTAGCGGGCTGTGGCACCATGGCCGTAATGATACCATTGGTGGCAAAGTTGTCATCTTCAGTTATCGTACCGCTGTATGGCAGTCCGAAGACGTAGACATAGTCTGCGCCATGCGGCAGCATCTGCTCCAGATACTGACCGGTCAGAACACTCTTGATGGAAGTTCGCGGTGTGGCTGGCGGCAGGGTGGGTATGGCTGCGGTCACTGAGGCATTGGCACTGCTCGTACGAATGATGACAGGCGTATTGGCAGGGATAAACTGGTTGCTACCCCTATAGCTCTCCGGACACCCATACTCAGCCGTATTGTATTTGCCGATATTTTCAGGGGTGATACTGCCGCTCGTCTTCACGTCCGACAGGGTGTTATCCCACTCAGGGCATACGTATGCAATATCTTTCGAAGCATCTGTCAGCAGTACGTCGAAGGGTGCATAGAACGTGGCATAGTAGTAGCCGTCCTTGCCGTTGTTGGTCGTGATGGACAGCCCCATCTCGCCATTGCCGGCTTTGGCGCCTTTCTGTACTGGCTGCATGCACCAGCGGGCACTCTCCATAGAGGGGTAGACGTCGTACTTCAGGTCGTACTGTTTCGTCTCCTGATTGTAGCACAGGAACTTGTTGTCGGTGCTGTTATACAGGGCCACGATGGCGCCGCCGATGTCGATAACTTGGTATGCCGTGGCTTCGTCTTCCGTTTTCGTCATCACATTCTGCTTAACGTAGAGTCCCTGCGTCTGAATTCTTGACGTGGGGTTGTCTGCCGCTCCTTCGTAGAAGTAGAAGATGCTGGCAGGGTCGCTGCCCACGGTCTGTAGCGGCATGTCGCCCTGGGTGGCAACGGTTTCCGTGTATCCGCCGGCTTCCAGGTCGGTGAAGACCGGATTCGCTATGCTGTAGCTGGTCTGCTCGTAGAAGTGCAGCGGGATGGCCGTGCCGCCATCGCCTGCCGTCAGCTCCGTCTTGTGTGTATATCCGCTGGCGTAGCGCGGCGTGCTGAGTCCTAAGGAGCCGGGCTGCGAGTGCAGGCGGTAGTAGCCGGGGGTATATGGCACAATGTAGTCGTCATTGTATACCACGGCCTGCATTCCCATCAGCATGGTGAAGGCATCCTCCTTTGCCTTTGCCTCCTCGTACTTTGCCTTGCCCTCAGCGGTCAGTCCGCCCACGTAGCCGGCAGCCTGATAATAGGGGTTCATCACCTCTTCGCTCAGTCCGAAGGTCCACTCCGAGGGCGTGGTGCTCAGCGTCATGGCTCCCGTGCCGCTGTTGCTGTTCACGTAATACTGCAGACCCGTCATGTTGACCATCGGATGCACATGGAAGTAGCCCGGCGTCGTGGTGCTGGTGGCAAGCAGCTCGTAGACAGCGTAGGCGTTGTCAGCACTCATCGTGACGACCCTTCCTGCGCTGATGTCCGATGTCGTCATCACCACCTCCTGACCGTTTCTGGTGCCATAGCGGTTATACATCTTGAAGCCGTAGGGGTCGCCGACGGGCGTCCACAGGTAGTCGTTGGTGTAGTGGGTGGCATATCCGGCCTGGGTGATGAGCTGGCTGCCGATGTTGCCGGTATATTCTGCCAGTCTCGGCGTGGCGTCGTTAGCCTCAAAGGTGTACCACTTGTTCTGGCTGACACTGGTCACGAAACCGTCACCGGCATTGGTGTCCAGACCGCCCATGAAGCTATAGACGATGTTGACAAACACGACGTTGTCCAACAGTCCGCCGTCATCGCCCATGTTGTCAGTCTTCAGTCCCTGATACTTGTTGTTCATGTCTGTGACAGGCGCACCAGCCGGGGTGTAGACTCCTTCTATGTAGAAGTCGTAGTTGACGTTGGGACGGTAGAACGCGGACGGCACTTTGAGCACGTCGCCCAAGCTGACGTGGCCGGCGTCATAGCAGTAGATGCTGTCCCTGGCGTATAGGCCCGTCGTGTGGCTCTCCTTCTGACCGATGGCCGTGAGGGTGGCACCGAGCTGATATTTGTCACCATGAATGTGGGTTTCCACACTTCCGGTGACATCGCGGGACTGCAGGTCGCGCAGGGTGGTGCCGTCCTTGATGTGCGTGTTCGCAACCGCATCTGTTGCCGTGGCTCTATACGGAATGATGATTTTATCGCCGATGTTCTTAATCATCAGGTGGTATATGACCTTATAGGTAGAGAGAGCGAAGATGATGAAATGGTTGGGGTCGCTGCCGTTGTTAACGAGCGTGTTGCCATGCCCTGACAGCATGACGTCCTTGTTGCCTGTCTTGGCCAGCACGCCGTACTGATAGCCATCCCTCGGTATCAGCATGAAGGGCGTGGCCGTCTCGTTGAGCTCGGTGGTTGTCGCGTTGGCCTCATGGATAAATTTCCCGGTGCCGGCGTTCTTGATCTGGATGGCATACGGGTCGTTGCCCCACAGCTCCCACTCGTATGCTCCCTCGGCTTGCAGCACCTTGTCGGGATCGGCGGCTATGGCGGTGCCGTTGCTCTTCATCATGTCGTCGGCATACCAGATGAAGTTATACGGGCGTATGCCGTCCAGTCCGAGCGCGGCGTCGTTGGAACTGCTGGAACGTGCCACCGTGGTTTCCGACGTGGCGTTTCTCACGTTAGGCACCAGATAGTCGCTCTCTGAGTCTACATACGGCGTATAGTGCGTGTAGACAACGTCGTCGTAGAGTCCGTAGAGGTAGCTCAGTGCCAGTCCGGCCGTGTCCGCCGGCGCTATCGGCCCCTCCAGGTTCTTTTCGTAGTAGCGGAATTGCTCGATGTCGAGCAGCGGTGTGCGCGCCTCCTCCGGCAACACCGGCTTCCAGTCGTTGTGGTAGGTCACGTCGTAAAAGTCCTGGTTTGCATCAATGGCAAACACACCGCCGTTGGTATATACCTTATATTTAAAGTCGTGCTGAACGTCGTCGTACAGCAGCACCTGCGACGTTTTTCCCGTAAACGTACCGTCTGAATTCTTAAAGGTGCTCACCGTAGCTATGGAGGCGGTAGAACTGCTGCCGCTCAGGAAGTTGTAGGTATAGTTCCCTAAGCCTGCCTGGGCCAGGGCATATCCGCCCTCGTTGGTATGCGACAGGATGGCAAACCGATTTTCATTGGCTTTCGTGCCGGCAGTCTGGTTGCGGTTGAACAGGTAGACGCAATAGGGGTCGGGCTGGCTGTTGGTGTCTTCCAGAAACTTCCACTGCCACGTCTTTTTCTCCTCCGCGCCGTCGACAGGTGCAGGCTTGCCTGTGGCCACAAGACTGATGCCGCTGTTATACTTGGCGTCCTTCTCATTAATCTGCATTGTCAGCCAGTTGCCCCTCAGAATACGCAGGGGGTCGGCATCCTCGTCGTACGCATAGCGCACATACACGATGTTGCCCGTCAGCGTCGCACCGTCCAGCGACCCCTTGATGGTGTCCGTAAGGTTGCTGTAGACACCGTCGGTCTGAGTGGCTGATGCAAAGTAGGTAAAGTCCTTGGCCAGCGGACTCTTGAAGTGGTCGGGCGTCTGCGGCAGCAGGTCGCCGCCCGACTTGTAGCGCAGTGCCTCGTGGCCGTCGTTGTCGATGATGCGGTAGTCATACCGCTCGGCACGATACAGCGTGGTATGGGTGGTCGCAGCAGCCTCGGAGGCGTTGGGCAGCACCAGCGTGCCGAACTCGCTCATCACGTGGTCCTGGTCGAAGCGCGGCATCAGCTGCATGTTGCCGTCTGCATCCTGCACGGCCATGAAGGTGGCATTGGTCATGGCCAGATGGACGTTGTCGAACCATACCGAGTTGTTGGTACGGTCTACAGGAATAGGATTAGGAATGGCGGCTAAGCTGATGGCAGCATTGGCACCATAGATGCCATGCATCACACCTTCGTCCAATTGTGCTCCCGTGGCATTGGTCTGCATGAACGTCGTACTGGCCGACTTGGGCGCAATCTGGATGTTGTACGGGTCGAAGCCGTTGGAGAACGAGAACTGGCCCAACGTGGCATCGTTGATGTAGGTGGCCGTCCGCAGGTTCCGATAGTCCTCCGTCTCGTAGGCGTTGGGGTTGCTGCCCCACGAGTGGCTCACGGTGCCGTAGCCTATCTCGAAGTCTATGTGGGCATTGGGCTTCACATACCATATCTCGCCTTCAGGTATGGTCTCGTTCAGCAGATGCTCCTGGATGTCGTCTATCGTGGTGGTCGTGAGCGTCGTGCCGTCGGTGGTGGCAAACTGCTTGCTGCTACCCTGCTCTATCAGGAACTCAGCACCGTCTCCGGTCTCCGGGTTGTAGCTCTGTGCATACTCATCCTTCACGATGTAGGTGACGTACTGGTCGTTCAGGTTGCCCTTCTTGTCCTTCACGTTCTTCGACTCATAGGGCGGCAGGCTGGTCAGGTCCGTAGAGGTGAAGTCGTCGCCGCCAATGCGGTCCTTGATCTGGTAGTACTGGTGCAGGCCCGTACGCTTCTTGGCGGTAGCCCAGAAGGCGTACTCCTTCACCATCGGACTGTTATAGGGACGGATGGCGTCATACTTGGCGTTCTTCTCCGGATCGTCGGGACTGCTGGGCAGCGGCTTGCGCATCACTTCCCAGCCGTGCTGGTCGAGCAGGATGAGCACGGGGTCTATCTTCGTCTCCACGAAGTCGAAGTAGCCCTCGCCCATGCTGACCGTCTGGAACCAGTGCTCTATCTTCTCCCAGCCCTTGCTCGTTGCGGGTGGGTCGGCAGCGTTGCAGCCGTCCCAGCGCTTGGCGTAGGCCCAACGCTCATAGCTGTGCCAGCCTAAGTCCTGCTGCAAGTACGCTCTCAGCGTCTTGCTGCCCTCGGGGGCGTTCTTGGTCTGAAGGACATCGTTGGGCACCACGTCCGGGTCTTCGGGATCGGCGGCGCTGTTGCTGATGTTGTCGCCGTAGATTTTCTTTCTGATGGTGTCGAAGGTCTTCCAGTACTGCTCAAAGGAGTTGACGGCATAGCGTGAGCCGCTTATCTCGTCGGTCGTCACCAACTGGTACTGTCCGGAGTTGCCGAGCACCATGTATTCCGTGACGGGAGCGACGCCGTTGCCGCTGTAGATGCCCGGCCAGGTGAGCGTGGTCACCACCTTGTCGTAACCATCAGGCTGGTAAGTAGAGAAGTAGGCATTGTTCTCTCGAGAATTAAAAGTCTCCGTCTGGCGCGACACGATCTTCACGTGGTAGGGGTCCTGGTTGTCGCTCTGCACCGACCAAGCCCAGCGCGTGCGGGTGCTGGCGGCACCCTGCTGCTGCAGGTCGTACTGCTCCTGGCCATAGACGAAGAAGTTACAGTCGCCGTTGCAGTAGGGATAGATGGCCTTTTTAGCTTCTGTGTCCACACCGTCGCCACCGTTCTCCTGATGGAACTCCTCACCTGCTTCATACTTGAGCAGGTACAGCTGGGTCCCCTTCATGTTCACCTCGTCGTTGACGTCATAGGTGACGTAGATGTGGCCATAGCTGCCAACAGCCAGTAACGGTGTGGGGCTGGCTTTAAGGGTATGGACATCACCCGAAACAGTGAATTGACTCTCATCATAATAGTGATAGGCTGATACCAACGGACTGCGATACTGCGGCGGGAACGACGGGGCGTCGGTACTGGTTTGTCGCGTTCTTACCTGCAACAGGTCTTTACCGGCCTTGTCTATCAGGTGGTACGTGATTTCATTAGCCGTGGTACTGGTCAGCATAAACTGCAGCACGCTGTAGCCCGTGGCGTATGTGGCGTTGGAAAACAGCTTGACGGTATTGCCGGTGGTGCTTGAGGTATGGCGGCCGATGTTATAGTAAGTGGTGGTGATGCCCGTCCCGTCTCCGGCATCCACGTCATCGCCCGTGGCCAACATCACTTCATAAATACTACCGACATTGGCACCCGACTGCTTGGCGATGAAACGGGTAGCATCCCCCGGTGTACTCACCCATTGTAGCGAGGTATTGTCTGCCTGCGACGTGATTTGCACATATTGGCTCTTCTCCTTGTTCCAGATGGTCATGGCGTAGGGGTCGCTATAGTCGAGCGTCCAGGCAAAAGGAGTAGACTCGGCCTCCGTAGCGTTGATGGACGACTTACTATAGATATCGTCGTAACTGCTACTGGTATAGATATACTCACTGTTCAGGCTGACGTTGAAGTCGCCTCCTGACGGCGGTGTGACAAAGCTATAGCGCACATAGATGTCGCGGTCATTGCCGAACGGTGCGTGGGTGATGGCCGGCGTTTCAGCTTCAGCATTTGCCGACGTAGCATAATAGGTGACGGTGGCCGTAGCGAGGAACGGGCTGCGGATGATGGAGGGGATGTCCGTCCAACTCTTCAGCGACTTGCCCACATACTCGCTGACGGTGGCCTTGATGGCGATGGAGTGGTCAGCCCGCATGATGTGGTAGGTGTAGTTCACCTTGTCTAAGTCCACCACCCTGATGCGGGTAGAGGTGGCACTGTAGATGACGGGCTTTTCGCCAGTAGTATCCCAGCCAATATACTTGGGGTTGCTATAGGTACCGAATTGCCTTAGGACGAAGTTGTCCATGTCGGTGCTTTCATACATGATTTCCCACGTACTAATGTCGCCAGTGCCAGAGTTGTTGGTGGTGAGGGTCGTGCCGTCGGTAGCACTTGTCGCACAGCCGACATAGCGATTACCTGCGGGAGCCGCTTCGCAGGCTGCACGGTTGATGATTCTCAGTTCGTAGGGGTCGCCGACGAAGGCTACCATGGCCTCGGCGGAGTTCTCGCCAGTGTGTAGGTTGCTGTTGTCGCCTGTTGTGGGACTGGTAATGAGATTGCTGGAAGCAGAAGCCTTATAGGCTATGTTCTTGGCCTCGGCCTTGCCGTTGACGCGCATGGTGTACCAGTGGGCATTTTCGTAGCTACCATCAGCGGGCAGCGTCTCGAACGGCAGCGACTCGCTGACGGTGTAGTCTAACCAGATGACGATTTTCCCGTCCACTGGCGTCAGGTCCTTGGCATCGGCAAAGGTGGTGATTTCTTTATCTTTAGTCAGTGCCGCGTCGGAGTATGCCTTGTAGCTGCAGTATTTACGTCTGAGGGATTCGGGAATCTGGTTCACGATGTTTTCCGACAGCTTCGCGTCGCTCCACCTCATGTCGGCGGTGAAGGTCTGCGGGCTGGCGCCGTGCGTCTTGATTTTATAGGTGTAGCTCCTGATTTTGTAGATGTTGATGACGGGCGAGCTGGCCAAGGTCTTGAAGTACATCTTCGGGTCGTTGTTGTCAGCAGTCAGCGTGGCATAGTTGCCGCTGGAGTTGGGGGCGTATTCTTTGTAGGCATTATTGTTCACTCCCTGGTTAAGCTTGCTTGCTACAAAGACATAGCCCGTGCCACTGGGGTGGTTCAATATGGCGACAGAGTTTAACAGAGGCTGATTGGCATTTCTGAAATATCCTGGCCAGTAATCCACCTGTTTCTCCCAATAATTATCGCTATTGGGATCATTGATACCTTCAGAACCGGGCACACCCTTGTAATGCAAGTCGTTGTCACAGTCGAACCACATCTTGGATTCTGTACCATTATTATTTGCATTGCTGACAATCTTGGCAAAGAGCGTGGCTCCCTTATAGGGCTTAACATAATATTTACTTTCGACGGGGTCTTTCTGGTAGGTCTCATCGCCATCATAAGCGGTCATGAGGGTGATGTTGTAGGGGTCTGGAAGGGCGTATGCGGCAGGAGTGGGTGTGAGCCAAAAGCCCATGTGTACGCCTTTGGCTCCGGCATATTGGTCGTTGGACCAGTTGAATCCGAGTTGGTTAGCACCCGTACCGGCTGTCGGCACGACGAACTCCGTGCTGGCAAGGTGCTCACCCGTTATCGCGGCACTGTTGGCGTTGGCGATACGGTTGTTGCGGCTGCGGTTGTAGCACAGAAACTTGTTCCCGCCTACGCTGATGTTATAGTCCTGACTTTTGTCGAGATAGATTTCGTTGACAGGGTTATAGTCGTAGGTGACGTAGATATCGGTAACTGCTCCGACATCAGCCCCTTCATCTACCTCATATCCTAACCCACCATTTTGACTATAGATGTAGTATTTTACCTGCAAAACATGCGTATTTTTTGCTCGGTCAAACAAAAATTTATATTCTGGGGTCTCCCAACCGGTGTAGTACTGGAAATTGGTGGCCAACGGACTCTTGTACTGCTCAGGCAACCCGACGGTGGTGGCGTCGCTTTTGACTAACAGCGCCTCGACGCGGATGTCCGTTAAATAATTATCGGAGTTATTGTAATTCCTGATAGAAAACGGCCGGGTCAGGATGTGGTATCTGATTTCCTTTGCCGACGCCTCGTTCACCGTGCCGATGACGAGCAGCATCAGCAGGGTAAATATTCCGTAGATATGTAGTCTCGTGTTATGCATTACATTCTGTTCAGCAGTTCTGCTCTATCTGGCAGGTGTGAGTTTTCGTTTCGCGGTTATAGTTGATGCCCACGAGCAACAGGCGGTCGGCATGTTGAGCCACCTTTGCCGGATATTGCTTGCGCTTGATCTGATTGATGGCGGCATCGGCATCTTGGTTGAACTTCAACTCTACGACGATGGCGGGTGAGTCGACATTCTTTCGTGGAATGAGCACGATGTCGGCAAACCCCTTGCCCGTAGGTAACTCCCGATGGATGATATAGTCGTTCTTGGCATAATAATAGGCGAGGCTTATCACGCATGCCAGCGAATTCTCGTTGTTGTACGACAGAATGCTGGTGTTCTCGTCGTGTACCGCCTCGATGGCTCGTGCCACAGCTTCACTATCGCCTGCGAGTGTGTCCTGTAGCAACTGCTTCGACTGCTCCAAGGCTATCACTACTGGTTTCCAGTTGTTTTCCTTGACGGCATTAGCCATTTCGCCAGCTACCTCACGATTGGGGATGTAGCATTCGTCCTCGCGCCAGTCGTAGCCCAGATAACCCAGGTGGATGAGTGCCGTCAGCACGTCGTTCTTGCTACGGATGGTGGACATATCGTTCTGGAATCCTGTGGGGTCAACAGCGCATCGCCCACCTGCCAGCATATAGATGATATCGTCCTTCAAGCCTTCGTAATTCATGTTGATATAGTCGGCCACAGCGGCAAAGGCTCCTGTAGAGGCCCAGAAACTGCGACAACGACGTCGAGAAATAGCCTGCATTACAGAATTAGGATTAAATATCGAGGGTTCGTCGCCTATATGGTAGCCGTCGTACCACTTCTCCAGTTCGTCGAAGTCCAGATTGTGCTTGGTGGCTAAAACCCTTACCTCGTCTTTGGTAAAGCCGAAGAACTGAGCCATCTTTCCAGGCTCCACCATAGAGTATTCCGAAAAGTTGTTTAGGGCCGACTCCGTCTTATATTTCTTAACAGGCAGAATACCAGTCATATAGACTCCAGCGAAGACCCTGTAGGCTGCATAGTCCTTGAACATACGGCGCAACCAGTTGACGTAGTTGTCCATAGCCGTAGTGCCAGCCTTGAACTCGCGGCAGATAGCATCCCATTCGTCGATGATGAAGATAAACGGCTCGTTGGTCTTGGCGTTGATGCGTATGAGCAATGCCATCAGGTCATCGCCGTCCTTCACGGGAACATCGGGATAGGCCTCGTGAATGTCGGCCTTCATCTCTTCGTTGATGTGCTGTATAATGCTGTCATCCTTGAAACGGGTAACAAAAGACGTGATATCCAGATAGATGACGGGATACTTATTCAGGTGCTTCTCAAACTGCGGGTCGCTGGCTATCTGCAGGTCGGCAAACAGTTGGCGCGACTCACACGAATGGTCGTAGTAGGCACAGAGCATCTTGGCAGCCATCGACTTGCCGAAGCGACGGCTACGGGTCACGCAACTGAAGCTACGCTCCGTAAACAGCGTGCTGTTGACAATGGAGATTAGCCTCGACTTGTCAATGTATTCGCTGTTGCGAACTCTCTGAAATCCTGCATTACCTGTATTTATATATATTCCCATTACGATTGTTTTTTTCAATTACACGTCTTACTTCTTACATCTTCCATCAGACATCTCCCTACCATTGCTCAGTGTATTTAGTGGTGTCGATAATCAGCTCCTTGGCCTTGAAGTTGAGGGTGAAGGAGTAGGTGTAGCTGTAACCTGCCGCCCATGCAGTGGCGACGGTAGCCGTAAACGTCTCAGTATCACCTTCTTTGGTGGCGTTGACCTCGATGGTCACATTGCCGCCGGTGAAGGTCTGCGGGACAACGAGGAATGGGCCACCCATAGCCGCTGCCGTGAAGTCGGCGGCCGAGCCTGACGTTTCCCACGAGGGATTGCCCGTGCTGCCGTCGATGGTGCAGGTGCCGTTGTTCTTGATGTTCTTGAACGTGATGCTGTTGATGGTGATGCCCGTATGGTCAGCGGCTGACCATTGCAAATTGATGCGGGCAAAGGGGTGCTTGAAGTTGAGCGCCACACCAGTGGCTCCCTGTGCGGCCTTGTTCTGGCCAGTGGTCAGTGCATAGACGAACTCTTGTGTCGTGCTCTGCCCAGTGTCGGAAAGGGGCAGGCTGGTGCTGGTGAACTGCGGATTGGGGACGGCAGGCTCTCCGCTGACGGCGTAGGTGATGGCACCGATATAACTGGGCTTCTCGGCGGGCATATAGGCAAAGAAATCCAACGAACCCGTGGCGGGCCAGTAGTGCTTGCCGTCTCTGAACTGCCATTTCGAGGCAGTGCCGTCCCAGTCGACAGCCGTTTCGGTGATGTAAGGTGTGGCGGTGCCGGCCTGGTAGACGGCACAAGTGAAGCTGCCCTCGGTCTGCAGGGCGGGAGCATTGTCGAAGGTGGCAGTACGGGTGTCCTCCATCACACGCCAAATGTCGGCAGTAAGGTGTATCTCCTTATTGCCGTCAGCAGCAGGGCTTTCGTCACTTGTACAGCCACACAGCAGTATAGCTCCTGCTAAAAAAAAGCCCGCGATGGTTATATATAGACTGCTGGTTAGTTTCATCCCTGCAAAAGTACGATATTATCACGAAATAACCAAACTTTTTGTCTTTTTTTTTGTATAGACGCTGCCGTTCAGCGATTAGTCAATCCTTTCGTAGTCTCGGCAAGATAGCTCCAACCTATTCAATGAAATGGTCATCAAACAACTCCTAATCTCCTTGCCATCTTAGATTTTTCATGACTTTGACAGATGACGCGTGCGCGTGTAATGAATAGCGAATAATCTTTTTATCCTACACCCACTACACCCATAGCACCCGGACTGGGTGTCGCGGGTGTAGTGGGTGTAAGCTGTTTTCTTGTATAGCAATATATACGCGCGCGAGGCAAATCCGGCCATGAGGCTGACCATGGGAATTGTGATGCTGATGAGCGGAATTCTGATGTTTATCAGGAAAATTCTGACCATCAGAATTTTGCTAATCAACGTAGTAACTTTTAGTAACTTGAATTTATGTTACTCGCTTGTAAAGATAGGAATTTTCCTCTACACCTCCAAACATCGAGTATTCTTTTTTCTATGCTTCTCAGAAACAGGTCGAAAACGACACGTCGGTGTCAGGCAAACGCCGTGTTTGTGTCAGGCAAACGCCGTGTTTGGGTTAGGCAAACGCCGTGTTTGTGTCAAGTAAACAAGGCTTTAGCCTCATAGTGTATAATTATTAATTACTGCGCATATTCATCCGCTTTTGCGCCTGTCAGAGCTTAGAAGAAGCAAACTATGAACGAGCCCGAAGCTCAACCGTGTCCAGCTCCGGGCTCAAGCATGTTCGGCTCCGGGCTCAACCGTGTCCAGCTCCGGGCCGAGTAACATGCAAGAATATACAAAAAAGCCTGCTCCAGCAATCGCCGGAGCAGGAATTGTTATGTCTCTACCTCACACGGGGTCTGTCCCCCTGTGAGCTTGAGCCTACAGTGTCGGACCATCGACGTCGATGCCTGTTGCGTCAGCCCAGTTATCAACAGTTACGTCAACGAACTTGATGAGAGCATTGTCAAGGATGGGGTCAAGGTCTGCATCTGCATCGTCGTTAATTTCCCAGTAGCCACCGTTCGCCAGGTCAATGGTGTAGGTGTACTTCTTGCCCGGCTCCCATTGGAACTCTACAGGCCACATTGCCCACTTGTTTACATCAGAAACGTCCTGCGTTGCATCTGCAATGACGGTCTCAACAGGGGTTTCAGTAGTGCCGCCAATATTGTAAATTTTAAGCTTCAGAGCAATGTAACTTTTTTTATAGACTGCATTTTCTGTGGCAGTTTCATAAGTTGTACTTGCTACTGCTTCTGTGTGCTGCGGGATAAGAATCATATTAATATTCTCATCCGTTGTTGCTGATAATTCAGAACTGTTTTGAGAATTCAGGAACTTAGCTTCTGTTTGCTGAGTATTAATTACATTAGCAGTGGTCCACTCAACCTTATAGCTTGCAATTCTGGAATCCGCGTTGTTACCCCAGTCACCAACCAGCAATTGTTTGCTGTCTTTTGTATCAGTGTTTTCGTCTCCAGCGCTTGCGGCAGCATCATTATAAGTAAACGTAGCAGAACCGTCTACGTTCACAATCTTCATACCAGTGATTTCAAACTTCAAATTGTTGCTCTCGCTGTTCTTCACTTTCACTACAATCTTGCTGCCGGTATGGCGGAAGTTCAAGGGAACACCAGCTGCACCATAGGTGCTAGCACTACCTCCAGTCGGAGTGTATGCTCCCGTTTTTTCCTTTGCATCCGTATTTGCATAAATCAGATCCACCTGTTCAGAAACGGTTGTCGACGGTGTGACTACAAAGGTTGTATGATTTGTCCTTGACACCTGTGGAGATGTAGTCGGGATTTCAGGAGCGTAAGCAAAGAAATCAAGCGTACCCGTAGCAGGCCAGTAGTATTTCTTTACAGAGTTGTAAGTTTTTGATGTATTATCGTATGTGAACTGCACGTTGTCAAAGTACTGAGTGGCAGTAGCTTGAGAAGTAGCTTTATACATAGCAGTCACAAAGAACCCTTTACCGCTTTCCTGAAGGGTAGTCTGCGTCTGGTCAGCTGCACGGGTCACATTACCCATCAGCGTACGGAAAGCTATTGCATTGTCAGGTGAGGTCTGTGCGGACTGCACCACCTCGTCGTTACTGCAGGAAGCGAGCGCTACGGCTGCTAAGGCTGCGAAGAAATAAATTTTTTTCATAGTTGTAATATTTTAAGAAATGTTTTAAGTAATCTTAGTAATAATTGGCAAAGATAGAATATATTTCATGAAATACTGCAAAGGTTGCGTTAATAAATATTAATTCACTTTATTTTTCTCTGAACGGCTGGCTTCTCCACTCCGTGATGTTGCGCTCCTCAGAAGAGAAAGCCAGACCAACCTTGAAGACGGGCCGACCGTCAGCGAGGTATTTGTCTGCATAGCCTTTCTGGTCAATCTGGTCGAGAGCCTCCTGGGCTGTATGGTCGTACTTGATTTCAATGACGTAGATAGCTTTAGACATGAGCAGGGTGAGGTCGGAACGTCCCTTGGCCGTGGGCTCCTCGGCACGGATGTCGGCACCGAAGCTGGTGAGCAGGGTGTATAGCAGCGAATGGTAGTAGTGCTCATTATGGTTGTCCTGCGCCCACTGGTAGGGTATGCCGGCAAAGAACGACTGGATGGCTTCGATGAACGGGGGCAGGTCGCCACTTATCAGAAAGTCATTATAGGCATTGAGGAACACCGACTTGCTATTGTTGGCGTTACGGTTTGCTGCCACATGCTGGTAAAGACATTCGGCAAAGCCCATACGTACCTCGTCGTTGGGGAAGCCCAAGGTGTACATCGTCATCTTTCCTATCGGCTGGCAATCCTTGATAGTCAGGTAGCCACTTTGATAGAGTACGGGGATGGGGTCGTCGAAATTCACCAACGGTAGGTCAAAAGCTGTAGAAGGCAAACGGAGACCTTCTGTCTGGGCCATGTCTACCGGTGGCATCTGGGCCAGCATGGATATGAGGGCACCGCTGGTGCCACGGTCGAACCAGTAATCGGACAAATCGCCGGAATTGAAGGCATTGACAAGGCTGAAGGGGTTATAGATGTCCTGTAGCTGGCGGCTGAAGTGGTAGCCGTCGTAGCGGGCTTTCATCATGGCGAACATCTCATCGTAGGTAGTGCCGTTGCGCTGGGCCAACATCTCAATGTCAGGACGCAGTTGGGTGGTCAGTTCTTTCTGACTGATGCCACAGACAGCGGCATAATCGTCGCGCATCGAGATGTTCATCAGGTTGTTGAGCTTGCTGAAGATGCCCATCTGCGAGAACTTGGAGATGCCCGTAACGAAGGCAAACTGCAAATGGTCGTCTTCGGCCTTCAGCGGACTGAACAGGTTTTGGAACCGCTGGCGAGCCAGTGTCACCTTCTCATCGTTGCCTAAGGCATGGAGAATGAAGTTGTCGTATTCGTCGACCAGCACCACGACGCGCTTGCCCGTCTGCTGGTGCAGCGTACGCAGCAAATTGACCATGCGGATGTTGGCATCCTTCACCTCCGGTACGATGCCATACTGTCTCTCGTAATTGCTGAGCGTGGCATCGATGAGTGTGTCGAGCTGTGCAATCTCCGCCAGGTCGCCGGCACTGAAGTCGAAGCGTAGCACGGGGTATTTTTCCCACTCCCAGTCGGTGGTGGCGATAAAGAGCTGAGGCTGCACGGTGCCGTTCTTCAAGGTAATCTCCTCAAACAGTTCACGACGACCCTCGAAGACAGCTTGTAGGGTGGATATCAGCAGCGACTTGCCGAACCGCCGGGGACGACTCAGGAAGTAAGGGCACCCCTCGGTTATCATCTTATAGATAAATGGGGTCTTGTCAATATACAAATAGTCTTCTTTGCGAATCTTCTCAAAGCTTTGTATGCCTACTGGATATTTTCTCTTCATCGTCTTCAAGCGTCAATTATGAATTATGCATTATGTATTACATGCCCACGTCTATCTCTATGCCCTGCCAGGAGTCTACGGTGGGCTGGAAGCCGGAGCCGTTGACGATGGGCTTGGGCACGGGCAGGCCGTCCAGCTCGATGCTGATTTCCGGGTCGTCATCCTGTCCGCCGGGCGTGCCGCTGCCCTCGGGGTGCAGCTGGCTGGTGACGTCCTCGGTGTAGTACCACTTGGAGCCGTCGGCCAGTATGGCGTAGACGGTGAGCAGGTGGTCGTAGTGTCTGCCCTCGCGGCTGTGCGGGCAGTGTCCGAAGATGCGGAACTTCATGACCAGTGTCGTCTCGCCCTCCACGTTAGCCGTGAACGCCTGCGTGACGCATCCCTCGCCCAGCTGTCCGCTCTCGATGAACACCGACGGCGCCAGTCCGGAGAGTGCGCCGCCGAACTGTCCGGTGTACTGCAGGTTGGGCACGTTGGTGATGGTGACCGTGACCACCTTGTAGCGCAGGTGCGGCATGACGGTCACCGTGCGGCTCGCGTCGCGAGCCACGGAGAACGTGTCGGAGGCGGCGGCGCACAGCGGGTCCGGCTCCAGGATGACGGGCTGGCCGTCGGTGCCGACGGCGCGTGGCATGCTGGCGCGGCGCGGCGACAGCTGGGTGCCCTCCTCGATGCTCGACAGCCTGGTGTACGCCTCTAAGGTGGCGGTGTTCTCCATGCCCCGGTAGAGTATCGTCTCCGTGTCGTAGTTGTATGCCGCCGCCTGGTAGGTGGCTGGCAGCAGTCGTGCGCTGCCGCCCTCCATGCCCGCCATGTCGTAGCGTATGGGTTCCTGTGCGGCCTGTCCGTCGTTGTAGAAGAGCACCGTCATGCCCTTGGGTGCCATCCTGCCGCCCACGCCCTGCCAGTCGAAGTTGACTCTGAGGTCGCCCCAGTGGTTGTGGTCGTAGCACAGGTCCTTGTATTCACAGCTGGAGAGCAGGAGTAAAAGTGAAAAGTGAAGAGTGAAGAGTGAAGAATTTAGAGTGAAAAGTGAAGAGTGAAGAGTGAAGAATTTCCTGCCGAGCAGACATGCCATGGACTTACACAAGCCATTCAGCCTGTGTCCAACCTTGCCAATATGTCTATATACTCTACTCATAGCGCGGTAGCAAATTCTTCACTCTTCACTTCAATATACTCCACTTGAGGGTTACCTCGGCCTTGGTAGGTCCCCACCAGTGTCGCTTGTTCGTGCTGTGCCAGACATAGTGGTCGTCCACAGGGTCGTACTCCTTGTATTCGCCGTCCTGGAAACCGACACCGAGCGAGAAGTCGAGGTTCAGCCGACTGCCGATGGGCATGGAGTAGCCGTACTCCACGCCGGCGCCGAAGCCGAAGCGTGCTGCCTGGTAGCCGCGCCCTCCCCACTCCACGTCGTAGGTCAGTCCCAGTCCGTAGATGCCCACATGGTGGCCGGTGAAGTTTTGAGTCTTGTTCTTGGAGTCTTGGCTTTTGGCGGCAGGGCCGAAGTACCGCCTTACCGTGGCATAGCCGCCATAGCCCTGCCAGTAACGGTGCCTGTTGTCGGACGAGAACCACGTGTAGAACCAGTCGGCTCCTATCGTCCATCCTTTTCCCACGGCCACCTCCACGCCTATGTTGGGCACAAGCACCACGTCGTAGAGCATGTTCGTCTTGAGTGCCACCACATACTTACGCGTGCCGTCGCTGTCCTGCGCGGCACCTTGCGCCCTGCTCACCTGCGTCATGGCAAGTGCGAGCAGCACGCCTGCAATGGTCGACAACCTTCTCAGCATAACAGTCAAGTCGTGAAGTCCTTTTGTTGGCGACAAAGATAAATAAAAATATAGAACCTACAAAATAAAAACAAAAAAAAAAGTTACCTTTGCAGGCAAAAACGAAGATGAACCACCATACTGTCACACTGTCCAACGGCCTGCGCGTCGTTCACCTGCCCTCCACGTCGCCCGTCGTCTACTGCGGCATAGCCGTCGCCGTGGGCTCGCGCCACGAGGCTGACGGCGAGGAAGGACTGGCCCACTTCTGCGAGCACACCACGTTCAAAGGCACGCGGCGGCGCACGGCGCTGCAGATTCTGAACAGCTTAGAGAGCGTCGGCGGCGACCTGAACGCCTTCACCAACAAGGAGGACACCGTGTTCTATGCCGCCATACAGCGCGAGCACTTCATGCGCGCCGTCGACCTGCTCACCGACATGGTCTTCAACAGTCAGTATCCGCAGCACGAGATAGAACACGAGGTAGACGTGGTCTGCGACGAGATAGAGAGCTACAACGACTCACCGGCCGAACTCATCTATGACGAGTTTGAGAACATGCTGTTCCAAGGCCACCCCTTAGGCCACAACATCTTAGGCACACCGGAGCGCGTGCGCTCGTTCACCAGCGCCGACGCGCTGCGCTTCACCAGCCGCCACTACCGCCCGGAGCGCGCCGTGTTCTTCGTTCATGGCGACATCGACTTCAACCGCCTGATAGCCTCGCCGAAACTGCGCGACATCAGCAGCGGACAGAGCCTGCCGACCGACGACGCCACGCTGCGCAGCCCACTGGCCACCCCCGCCGTGGCAGACGAGCGGCACCACCAGGCCCACGTCATGCTGGGCTGCCGCACCTTCAGCCGCAACGACGAGCGGCGCACGGCACTCTACCTGCTGAACAACATCCTGGGGGGACCGGCCATGAACGCACGCCTCAATCTGGCACTGCGCGAACGGCGCGGACTGGTCTACACCATCGAGAGCACCATGGCTACCTACAGCGATACGGGCTGCTGGTCGGTCTACTTCGGCTGCGACCACAGCGACGTCAAACGCTGCCTGCGACTGGTGCGCCGCGAACTGGACCGCCTGATGCAGGCTCCGCTGAGCGACCGCCAACTGACTGCCGCCAAGCGCCAGCTGAGAGGCCAGTTAGCCATCGCCTGCGACAACCACGAGCAGTACGCCCTCGACGTAGCCAAAAACTTCCTGCACCACGGCTCGCCCATGGGTGTCGAGGAGCTGCTGGAACGTGTCAGTGCCGTCAGCAGCAGCGAGATGCAGGACGTGGCGCAACAGCTCTTTGCGCCCGAACGGCTCCAGCTACTCACACTGTAATTTTTGCTCAGAAAAATTTTTTGCGGATGCAGGTCAGAACATCTGGCTGACGCGGCGGATGCCGGCGACAAGGGCGTCAACTTCCTCCATCGTATTATACATGGCAAACGAGGCGCGCACGGTGCCGCTGATGCCTAAGCGGTCCATCAGGGGCTGTGCACAATGGTGGCCGGTGCGCACGGCTATGCCTAAGCGGTCGAGCAGCGTGCCTAAGTCCAAGTGGTGGATGTCGCCGACAAGGAACGACACCACGGCGTCCTTACGCTCTGCCTCGCCAAAAAACCTGATATTATCGATGCTGCGCAGCTGCTCCATGCAGTAGCGCGTCAGCTGTTGCTCATGCGCCTCGATGCTGTCAAGACCTATGCTGCTGATGTAGTCGATGGCTGTTGCCAAGCCGTGGGTGGCCACATAGTCGGGCGTGCCGGCCTCAAACTTGAAAGGCAGACGCTCGAAGGTGGTACGCTCCCACGACACCTTGTCAATCATCTCGCCGCCACCCTGATAGGGCGGCAGACGGTCGAGCCACTCCTCCTTGCCGTAGAGCACGCCGATGCCCGTAGGACCGTACATCTTATGGCCACTGAAGGCCAGGAAGTCGCAGTCCATCTGCTGCACGTCGATGGCGATGTGCGGCGCACTCTGGGCAGCGTCCACCAACACGGGGATGCCCCGGCTGTGAGCCAGGCGGATGATGTCGCCCACAGGGTTTATGGTGCCTAACACGTTGCTGACGTGAGTGATGCTGACCAGTCGCGTCTTCTCCGTCAGGTATCCAGCGATATCGTCGCAGTCCGCCAGCCGCCCGTCGTCCGTAATGGGCAGGTGTCGCACCACGATGCCGCGCTGCTGCGCCTGCAACTGCCACGGCACAATGTTGGAGTGGTGCTCCATGTCGGTCACTAACACCTCGTCGCCAGCCGCCATCTGGGAGGCGCAGAACGACGATGCCACCAGATTGATGGCCTCCGTGGTGCCGCGCGTGAAAACAATCTCCTCCGTCTTGCGCGCATGGATGAACTGGCGCACGCGCTCGCGGGCGGCCTCGTGCAGGTCGGTGGCTTGCTGCGACAGATAATGCACGCCACGGTGCACGTTGGCGTTGACGTTCAGGTACTCCTCGCGCATGGCGTCCAGCACGCACAGCGGCTTCTGCGTCGTCGCCGCATTGTCCAAGTAGACCAGCGGACGGCCATACACCTGACGCGAGAGGATGGGGAAATCGGCTCGAATCTTCTCTATGGGATACATCTTGTCTCTATGTATTGTAGTGTTCTCACTTGCAGAGCTTGCAGCCGCTGCACTTGTTCAGCTCGCCACGGAAGCGCTTCTCGACCAAGTAGTGCAGACGGTCGCGCAGCGGCTCAAGCTGCATCTTGTCGATGACTTCGTTGATGAAGGCGTTCTGCAGCAGCAGGCGCGCCTCGTGCTGCGAGATGCCGCGCTGCTGCATGTAGAAAAGCGCGGCGTCGTTGAGCTGGCCCACCGTGCAGCCATGGGCGCACTTGACGTCGTCGGCATAGATTTCGAGCATGGGCTGGGTGAACATGCGGGCCTGACGGGTGGCGCAAAGGTTCTGGTTGGTCATCTGCGACACGGTCTGCTGGGCACCGGGCTTCACTAAGACGCGGCCGGCAAAGGCTCCCGTGGCCTCGTCGTCGAGCACGTACTTGTAGAGCTCGCTGCTGGTGCAGTGGGGCACATGGTGGGTAATCAGCGTATTGTTGTCGACACGCTGCTGCTTGTCGGCGACGACACAGCCAGCCAACTGGCACTCGGCACCCTCGCCCATGAGGTCGACGTCGAGCTTGTTGCGTGTCACGCCGTTGTGCAGGGTGATGACGTTATGGTTGACGCGGCTGTCGCGCTGCTGCCGGATGTAGACGTTGCTCACGCGTACATTCTTATAATGGGTCTCCTCCAAGCAGTAGAGGTCGAGCGACGCACCCTCGCCGACGTAGGCTTCTATGACCTGTGTGGCCAGGAAGTTGCGGTCGTCGGCAGCGTGGTCGCAGAAGAGCATCTTCAACTCGGCACCTTCCTCTAAGACGATGAGGACACGGCGGTTGACCATGAGGTCGACGTCGGAGCGCAGGATGTTGATGACCTGCACGGCACGGTCGACACGCACGCCGCGCGGCACGTAGACGTAGAGTCCGTCCTGCGCCAGCATGGTGTTCAGACTGGTGACGGCGTCGCCATCACGCGCTGCCAGCTGGTTGTAGAGCGTCGTAGCGTGCTCCTTGAGCGAGCCGATGACGACACCCTGCGGCAGCTGTCCCTTGGGTTCGGCCTTGGTGTAGAACTGGTCGTTGACCACGAAGTAGAGGCTGGTGGAGAGGTTCGGGACGTCGCAGCGGAAGGCCTTGTACGGGTCGACGGGTATGTCGAGGCGGCTGAGGTTCAGTCCGTAGTCCGGGGCGAAGAGCTGCTGCAGGTCGGTGTACTTGTAGCGCTCCACCTTGGTGGTGGGGAAGCCGTTGGCCTGAAAGACGCGGAAAGCCTCGTCGCGCTGGCTGTTCATCACCGCCGACGAGTGGTCGCAGATGAGCTGCCGCGCCTGTTCGTAAAGCTCAACATATTGCTTTTCCGCACTCAATTTCTCTTTTCTCATTGCTCACTTCTCATTTAGGACATAGTCCGCCTTTATCCAGTCGTAGCCGTTCTCCTGAATGGCTTTGGCCAGGTCGGGGCCGCCGGTCTTGACGATGCGGCCCTGGTAGAGCACATGGACATACTGCGGCCGAATCATCTCCAACAGACGGTCGTAGTGGGTGATGACGATGCACGACGTCTCGGGCGTCTGCAACTTGTTGACGCCTTCGGCCACGATGCGCATGGCGTCGACATCCAGACCGGAATCCGTCTCGTCGAGTATGGAGAGCTTCGGTTCCAACATGGCCATCTGGAAGATTTCGTTGCGCTTCTTCTCGCCGCCGCTGAAGCCTTCGTTGACGGAGCGGTTGGCCAGCTTGGAGTCCAGTTCCACTATCTTGCGCTTCTCGCGCATCAGTTTCAGAAACTCGGCAGCATTCATCGGGTCCAGTCCCTGAGCCTTGCGGCGCTCGTTGATGGCGGCCTTCATAAAGTTGGTCATCGACACACCAGGAATCTCCACCGGGTACTGGAACGAGAGGAACAGGCCGGCATGGGCGCGCTCCTCGGGTTTCATCTCCAACAGGTTCTGGCCGTTGAACCAGGCCTCGCCGTCGGTGACCTCATAGAGGGGATTGCCCACGAGCACGGCACTGAGCGTCGACTTGCCGGAGCCGTTAGGTCCCATGATGGCATGGGTCTCGCCGTCGTTAATCACGAGGTCGATGCCCTTCAGTATCTCTTTCTCGCCAATGCGAGCATGTAAGTTCTTTACTTCTAACACCTTTTTTCTATTTGACTATTTTACTATTTCACTATTTTCGATTTACGAATTTTCGATTTTCGATTTAATTCTTCACTCTTCTCTTTATCCCACGGTGCCTTCAAGGGAAACTGAGAGCAGCTTCTGCGCCTCGACGGCAAACTCCATAGGCAGTTTCTGCAGCACCTCCTTGGCATAGCCGTTGACGATGAGACCGACGGCCTGCTCGGTGGGTATGCCACGCTGGTTGCAGTAGAAGAGCTGGTCTTCGGAGATTTTCGACGTCGTGGCTTCGTGCTCGAAGATGGCCGTGTCGTTATGCACGTCCATATAGGGGAAGGTGTGCGCGCCGCAGTCGCTGCCTAACAGCAGCGAGTCGCAGCTGGAGTAGTTGCGTGCATTGTCTGCGGTGCTGGTGGCACGCACCAGTCCGCGGTAGGAGTTCTGGGAGTGTCCTGCCGAGATGCCTTTGGAGATGATGGTCGACTTGGTGTCTCGCCCGATGTGTATCATCTTGGTGCCGGTGTCGGCCTCCTGGTAGTTGTTGGTGACGGCGACGGAATAAAACTCCGCCACGCT
>JAFTGB010000021.1 GCA_017458125.1 Prevotella sp. | reverse complement strand
TTCATCTCCACCGACAGCAGCAGACACTTATGGCCGTTGTTCGTGATGTACGAGTCGGGCGATGGATATTCGCGCCTCACCTCTGCCACGTCCTTCAGCCGCACCACGTTGCCCGCTGGCGTGGAGAGCACTATCATCTCCCCGATGTCGCGAACGCTGGCCTCCGAGCGGTTCACATAGATGGGTTGCTCGCTCGCCTCGTCGCGGATGCGCCCCGCCGTAGTAGAAAAACCCTTCGAGAAGAGTGTCATGGCCAGCGTCTGGTCACTCAGGCCGTACTTCGCCAGACGGTCGTTGTCGAGGATGATGCTCACTTGATCCTTCTGCATGCCCGTCACGGTCATGCGTCCTACGGCCTCCACCCTGCGCAGACAGTCTTTCAACTGGTCCATATAGTCCGACAGTTGGCGGTAGGTCTTGTCGTCGCTCTCCATCGTGATAAGCAGGGCCGACGAGTCGCCGAAGTCGTCCATCACCATCACGGCCACGACACCTCGCGGCAGTTGAGCCTTGAACTCGTTCACGCCGTGCTTGAACTTCGCCCAGAACTCCTCCTTGTCCTCTATCTCGTCGTTCAGTTGCACCTGCACCACGCTCATGCCGCTCATCGACGTTGAGGTCGTCTTCTCCTTGCGCACGTCCTTATACGTGAATATGTAGTCCTCCAACGGCTTTGTCACCTCCTGCTCCACCTGCTCTGCCGTCGCCCCCGGACACACTGCCACCACGATGCCCTGCCGCACGGTGCAGTCGGGAAACTCGTTCTTGTTGATAAACTTCAGTGCATACACGCCGCCCATCATCAGCACCGTCACCAGCAGGATGACGATGCGATGATAACTGAAAGATGTCTTGACGATATTCATAACTCTGAAACGACATTAACGTTACAACCTTCATAGACTTTCTGCATCCCCTCGACTATGACGGCATCGGCGGGAGAGAGACCAGCAGAGACAGTGACGCCGCCTGCCCGCGTGCCACCGATGGTGATGTCACGGCGATGAGCCTTGCCGCCAGTGACAATCCACACGTAATGGGTGTTCTTCTCTGTCAGCATTACGGCACTGGCGGGCAGAACTTTGTTTCCGGTTTCCATCGCATCGGTTGGGGCAAGGGTGACACTACACAGCATGCCTGGCCTCAGTGCGCCATCTGCATTACTGATACTGAACTTCACTTCGTATGATCGTGTGAGCGGATTAGCCGTGGTTCCTTTCTCGCTGACCCTGACGGCATACTGGCGGGCATCAAGGGCATCGACGGTGGCTGTGGCACTGGTGCCGATGGCAATGCTGCCTATCTCACGTTCCGGCACGCTGATGGTCATTTTCACTGCCGACACATTAAGCAGTCGCAAAACCTCAAGGCCTGGGGCGACTGTTTGTCCTGGCTCCACGTTTTTCTTGCTGATGACACCACCGGCAGGTGCATAGAGCCTACCATCGGCCAACTGTTTGCGGGCAATCTCTTCCAAAGAGCGAGCTTGCTGCAACTTGCTCTCCACATCCACCCATTGGATGTCGGGCAGCGAACCATTGTCGTGCAGTTGTTTCATTCGCTGGTAAGCATCCTCGGCTTGAGTCAGAGCAGCCTTTGCACTGGCATGACTACTGCGGAGCGATGTCTCGTCAAGTACTGCCAGCAACTGTCCTTTGCTGACACGCTGACCTTCGCTGGCCATGATCTGTCTTACCGTCCCGGGTACGGCAAACGACAGCGAGGTGGCCGATGCTTCCTCAATCGTTCCCGAATAGACCTGCCCGTTCAGTGGAAATTGCATTCCCTGGCTGGCATCCGTCATTGTCATCGTTTTCACTTTCACAGGCTCTGCGTCCTGTGTCTCTCCTTTCCGGCTGCATGAATTGACCGTCAGCAATGAAATCAGCCCACAGCAAAGCATCATTTTTTTCCGCATAATTTATCTGTTTTTGTTTTTTTTGCTGCAAAGGTGAGGCTTTTTCGGCAAAGATTAGTGTCCGCTACGTTTGAAAAAGTGCCCGAAACGTATACTGATAGAAGTAGCGGACACAAATTCATTCAAATCGACAATGGAGTGTGGGAGAAAATGATTACCTTTGCAAACAAAAAGGGTTTCAAACAGAATGATTAACGATGATATGATTCCCAGTTTCGGCATTGAGGACATCAATCCAAACGATCCCAATGTGGACTATCTTGACAAAGACTTGGTGTTTGTCGATGACATGCGCCGGCTGCCCGATGCTGCCGCTATGAAGTTCAAAATGAACCTCACGCTGATATGCCTGCACGGCAGGTTATCGGTAGTCCTTAACGGACAACGGATAGAGGTGGGGGAACGGCAATTGTTGCTCAGTCACTCCAACGTGATTGCTGACGATTACATGGTCAGTCCTAACTATGAGGGGAAGTTACTGATGGTGTCCGACCGCCTGGCAAAGATGCTGCTCGGACAGTATATTGACATCTGGCAGAGGGAATTCTACGAGCGTCCCTATATCCTTGTCAGTCTCAATGACCGCGACTTCATAGTATTTACATGTTTTTATCAGTTAACCAGCATGAAGATGGAAGAAATAGGTACGCAATTACACCGCGAGGTAATTCTTGTCCTGCTGCAAGCGTCTTTGCTCGACCTGTGCAGCCGGTTTCAAAGTGCCCAGGAACAACAGGCGGCCTTGCCTTCACAGGCAGAAGCGGCACCGCTCAGGCAAGGCAGTCTGCTGTTCCATCGGTTTCTCGACCTCCTGACCAGTGCTGCTATCAAACGCCGTTCTGTCACTTACTATGCCGACCAGCTCAGTGTCACGCCCAAGTATCTGTCAACTGTCTGCCGTAGGGAAAGTGGCAAGTCTCCTCACGAATGGATACGCGAATACACGCTTGCCGACATCGCCTACTATCTTAAAAGCACCACACTCACCATAAAGGAAATCAGTGACCGTCTGGAATTTCCAAACCTTTCTTTCTTTGGCCGTTTCGTCAAGGAGCATTTCGGAGTATCGCCCATGAAATATAGGGAGAATCTACGTAGAGGACCTGGCGGGACATAATAATACATTCATCCAGCATATTTTCAGTCAACTTAATCCCCAGCCCGTCTTTTTCTTCGTGCCGTCCCAGTTGGTAAGTTCGTTGCTGGAACCACCACCGCCTGTGCTGATACCGCCTCTGCCGCCAGCGGCGAGGAGTAGATTCGCCATCAAATCTTTGGTGACAGTCATGGCATCACAGAGTTGCCTGGTGCGAAGTGCTGTAAGACCAGCTTTGAACTCGGACATACCAGTCCATGAGACTTTCTCTAACAGATAGGCGGTAGCCATCCTGCGTTGCTTTTCGTCAGTTGGGTCAAGGCCATACCTGAATGCTTCAGCAATGATACCCCATGCAACAGAGTTACCTTGCTTTGGCTGGAAGTCGTTGTCTTTGCCATCTGCATAATTCCTGATGGCAGCAACACCATCTTCAATCCATCTGTTTATCTGCTTCGAGAAGTCTTCCTTGTTCCTCTGTATGCTCTCCCAGATTTCCTTGATTTCAGGGATGTCCAGCATTTCCCGGACTTGGTTTTCTGCGCTTTCGGCTCTCTGATGTTCACTATATGCCTTGTTACCTGAGCGAATGGCCTCGGACTCAGCTTTGCCAAGTCGCTCTTGCAGTTCCTTGATTTCAGCATCCTTCTTGTCCCGAAGTCGGATGATGGCCTTCTCGTCAATCGAGGCTATCCGCTTTCTGAGGACATCGTTTTCTTCTGTCAATCGGTCATTCTCCTTTTGCAGCTGCTTGTTCTGCTCTATGATGGCTCTTACATTCTGCATGGCTTTGTTATAGAGTGCCTTCCCCAGTTTCAGTATATCCTGCTTCTGGACTTCCTTGGCTTGCATGAGTGCAGTCTGCAAGTTCGTAAGGATGCCCTTTATGGCTTTGCGCCGTTCCTCTCTCCATTCTTTCTGCCCGAAGGCTGGGATTGGCTTTTCAAGTTCGGTTTTGATGGCATTCCATGCATTCTTTACAAGTGGGTCAGTCTTCAAGGTTGGTACTATCAGGTCTTCCTCCTTGATGTCCAATGCCGCAGCATACTCTTCTAACTGAGAGATGTTGTCTTCCAGCCTTTCCTTATGCTGCACCTTGTCTTGTATCTCACCCTCTAACTTGTCATTCTGTTCTTCCAGACTTTCCTTTTGCTTCTTCATGTCCTGCACCTCGCCCGCCATCTTTTCCTTCTGACCTTCCAGACGTTCATTCTCCATCTGGTTCTTAGCGATGCCATCCTTGGCCTGACGTTCGGCCTCTAACACAGCCTTGCTCTTGTGAACACGCTCACGCCGTTCCTCACCTGGCAGCATGGCAATGTCGTCACCACGCTCCAGTCCGTACTTATGTCCCACCTTGTTATAGTAGTCGGTGTGCATCTGGTAGTAGGTATCTCTCACAGCATATTTGTCCTTGCCCCATACACTGGCATACGATACACTTTCCTTTTCCCTCCGTTCGGCTTCTGTTCTTACGAAGTTCGAGCGGATTTCTTCAGGCAGTTTATTCCACTCCTTATGGGAGAGTACCTTCGACTTGTCATCGTTATGTACATACTTGGCAGATGCAC
>JAFTGB010000020.1 GCA_017458125.1 Prevotella sp. | reverse complement strand
CACTGCCGACGGCCTTCTGTCGCTTTGATTGAAACGGTTTTTACTTCGTCTTCAGCAGGTCGCGAATCTCAGCAAGCAGCTCTTCCTGAGTAGGACCGGCGGGCTCTGCAGGAGCAGGCTCCTCTTCTTTCTGCTTGTTGAGCTTGTTGATGCCCTTCAACAGGAGGAAGATGCAGAGTGCCACGATGAGGAAGTCCACCGTGTTCTGAATGAAGTTGCCATAAGTCAGCTTGGCTGCAAGGTCGCCCTCACCGAACTCAACAGCGAGCTTCGTGAAGTCGATGTTGCCAGTGATAACACCTACGAGCGGCATGAGGATGTCGTCAACCAGTGACGAGACAATCTTACCAAACGCACCGCCGATGATCACACCGACAGCCATGTCCATTACGTTGCCCTTCATGGCAAACTCCTTGAATTCTTTAATAAATCCCATAGTTCAAATTTTTAAAAGTTAATATTAAAGTGAATCGTTTTGCAATCTACGTTTTGCAATCTTTGCTTTCGACACCCAAGTTTTTTCTTTATTTAATTATTTATCGTGATTCTTTAATCTTAATTAATACTGAAATCGTATGCAAATATAGAAAATATTTTGTAACTTTGCGCACGAAAAGCGGAAAAAATGCTCTGAAAGGCATCTTTTTTTGCAATTTCGACGCATTTAAGTGGTAATTTTGAATAAATAGGCATATATTTTTAACCCTTTAAAAATAAAGATTAAAGAAAATGACAAAAGTAGCTATTAACGGCTTTGGCCGTATCGGTCGCCTCGCATTCCGTCAGATGTTTGAGGCTGAAGGTTATGAAGTGGTCGCCATCAACGACCTGACCAGCCCCAAGATGCTGGCTCACCTGCTGAAGTACGACACCGCTCAGGGCGGTTTCGCTGGCAAGTTCGGTGAAGGCAAGCACACTGTTGAGGCCACTGAGAACTCAATCATCGTCGACGGTAAGGAGATTACGATCTATGCAAAGCCCAATGCAGCTGAACTGCCCTGGGGTGAGCTGAACGTAGATGTTGTTCTGGAGTGCACAGGTTTCTACACTTCTAAGGAGAAGGCTTCGGCCCACCTGACCGCTGGTGCCAAGAAGGTTGTCATCTCGGCTCCCGCCGGCAACGACCTGCCCACCATCGTGTTCAACACCAACCACAAGACCCTGACTCCTGATGACACCGTGATCTCGGCTGCTTCTTGCACCACCAACTGTCTGGCTCCCATGACGAAGGCTCTGAACGACTTCGCTCCCATCCAGAGCGGTATCATGACAACTGTTCACGCTTACACTGGCGACCAGATGATTCTCGACGGTCCTCAGCGCAAGGGTGATGTTCAGCGTGCCCGTGCCGGTGCTCAGAACATCGTTCCTAACTCTACGGGTGCTGCCAAGGCCATTGGTCTCGTGATTCCCGAACTGAACGGCAAGCTCATCGGTGCTGCCCAGCGCGTT
Source organism: Prevotella sp. (assembly GCA_017458125.1). GTDB lineage: Bacteria > Bacteroidota > Bacteroidia > Bacteroidales > Bacteroidaceae > Prevotella. The sequence goes on along the minus strand of JAFTGB010000020.1, from coordinate 11,548 downwards.
CCGACTCCCACCGGTTCTACCACCATCCTGCACGCTGTTGTCAAGGGTGAGGTGACGGTTGAGGACATCAACGCTGCCATGAAGGCTGCTGCCAACGAGTCGTTCGGCTACACCGAGGAGAAGCTCGTTTCGAGCGACATCATCGGTATGAAGTTCGGTTCGCTCTTCGACGCTAACCAGACGATGGTCAGCAAGATTGGCGACGGCAATTCGCTCGTTCAGGTTGTTGCTTGGTACGACAATGAGAACTCTTACACCTCTCAGATGGTTCGCACCATCAAGTACCTCGCCGAGCTGAAGTAATCAAGGCTTATTAAGTGAAAAGAAGAGAGGGTGTGTCAAACAGACACACCCTCTCTTGATTTTTGATAACTCTATGTTTTGCCCTGGCAGTTCCTACTCTGACAGCATTGTAATCTCAATGCAGCGGTGGGCATCCAATAGGCGACGGGCCATCTGCTGCACCTGCTGCGGCGTCATCTGCTCTACCATCTGGCAGTAGTCGCGGTCGAAGTCAGTGTCATCGTCCAGTTCGTGCCAAATGATGTAGCTCCAGTAGTCGTTGGTGATAACTGCCTGTGCGTACTGCTTAATCAGGTACTCCTTAATCTTCTGCATCGACGACACTGCTGGACCTTGTTCAGCAATGTTGCGCAACTGCTGGTAGATAATGGGGTTCAGTTCGTCATAGCGTGTCGGGTCGGCATTATAAGAGATGCGGAGCATGGCAGTGGGGTGGTCGTCGCGGTCGAAGTTGACGCCCACGCGTACACCGTAGGTTCCCCCTTTCTCCTCGCGCACGGAGTCGGTGTAGGCTATCTGCAGCACACGGTTCAGGAAGTCCAGTTCCAGGTCGGCCTGGGCCGAAAAGGGGATATCAGCCGTGTAATAGATGCTGACGTTGGCCAGTGGGGTGGCCTGTTGCTTACTGAACTTGACCACTTTTTGACCATCCACTATCTGCGGAATGTTCTGCCAGTTGGTCTTCTCCTGCTTGTGAGTGGCTGGCAACGTGGCTAAGTACTGGCACAGGTGCTGACGCAACTGTTGCTCGTCGAAGTTGCCAATGATGACGGCCTTGAAGTTAGAGGCATCGCTAAAGCGCTCCTTGTAGATTTCGAGACAGCGGTCGTAGCTTACCTGGTCGAGGGTCTTCTGCACCACGGGCTCCATGCGCGGGTGGTGGTTGTAGAGGACAGCATAGCATGAGTCGTTGAAGTCGACGCGCGGCGACGCGTTACGATTGGCCAGGAAGGAGCGCTGGCGGTTGATGAGGCTCTGGAAGGCCACGGTGTCTCGGCGCGGCTGAGTGACATAGAGATGCGTCAGCTCGAAGAGCGTCTCCATATCCTTGATGCTGGAGCTGCCGCTGATGCTCTGGCCACGGGAACCCACGGAAGGCTGCACGCGTACCGACCGCCCCGTAAGCATGCGGCGCAGTGTGGTCTGATCGAAGTCGCCCACACCGCCCTCGGTGACAGCCGTCGCCAGGATATTGAAGTTAGGGATGTCGGAGTCAGGATAGAGTGATGTACCTCCCTCTGCCGTCATGCGGAACGACACGGCGTCGGCTTCGAAGTCGGTCTTCTTGGTGTACACCTTCATGCCGTTCGACAGTGTCAGCTCGGTAAACCCGTGGCGGTAAGGTTGCTCACTGACGATGGTGCCGGGCTGCGGTAGGTGGCTGATGAGTTGGTCGTTGAGATGCTGTTCTTCGTAAGGGGCATATTGCTGTTTTTGGGTGGCCAGAATGACCTCCTCTATCTGCTGCTCGGTGGGCAACAGGTAGTCCTCCTTGTCGGGGGCGTACATGACCACCACTTGGTTCTGGTCAGTAATCAGCTCCTTTACAGCGCGGTTCACCTCGTCCAGTGTCACCTCGCGGTCAAACAAACGTACATTATCCAGTTCCTGCTCAGCCGACAGCAGTGGCTCCCACGTCAGGAAGTTTTGCACGCACTGGTTGACGTAGTGGGAGTTGCGGTAGTCGTCGCGCATGTTGTAGCGGCGCTCGGCGGCATTCAGATATAGCTTCTTGGCACGATCCAGTTCGCTCTGTGTAAAGCCGTGCTGACGGGTGCGCTCCGCCGTGGCCACAGCTGTCAGGATACCGCCTAAAATGTTTTCTTGCTTGCAGGCAATGCTCATGGAGAACGCTTCTTTGGTACGACTGAGGAAGAACGTAGAGGCACGGCCTGTGGCACTCTGGAAAGGCGGGTCGGCCAGCTGGCGCAGTTCCGACAGACGGTCGTTGAGCATGGTGCCGATGAGGTCGTCCACGTAGCTGCTGCGCAGGTAGCTGAGCGAGTTTTTCTCGTTGTCGGGGGTGGCGTCTCGCTTCTGGTAGAGGTGGCACAGGGCAATGGGCTGCTCCTTGTCCTTTTCAATGACGACAATCATCGAGTCGTTATCCGTCACGGGGTAGTACTCGCGCTTTGCGGCATTCTTGGGCATAGGGATTGGAGAAAACACCTTCTTGATTTTCTTCTCCATCTTGTCTATGTCGAAGTCGCCCACCACGATGATAGCCTGCAGGTCTGGGCGATACCACTTTTTGTAGTAGTCGCGAAGGTCTTGATAGGGGAAGTTGTCAATGATGTCCATCGAACCGATGGGCATGCAGTCCTCGTACTTCGTGCCTTTGTAAACTTTAGGCATGGCCTGCTCCATGAGGCGTTGCACAGCCATGCCGGCACGGCGTGTGCGCCACTCCTCGTGGACGACACCGCGCTCTTTGTCAATCTCCTCGTCTTCTAAGAGCAGATAGTGGCTCCAGTCGTGGAGCACGAGCAGGCAGGAGTCGATGATGCCTTCTCGTTTCAGTGGAGCCGAGCCGATGTGGTAGACCGTCTGCTCCACTGAGGTGTAGGCATTAAGGTTAGCACCGAACTTCACGCCGATGGTCTCTGCCCATGGTACGATGCCGAGCTTTTTACCTTTGCCAGGGAAGTTCTTTGTGCCGTTGAAGGCCATGTGCTCTAAAAAATGGGCCAGCCCGCGCTGGCGAGGCTCTTCCTGTATGCTGCCCACGCGCTGGGCAATGTAGAAGTCGGCCAGACCAGCCTCTTTGGCATTATGCCGGATATAGTAGGTCATGCCGTTTTTCAGTGTTCCCTTGCGGATTGTGGGATCAGAGGGCACTTGTGCTGCCGCCGACAAGGGCAGCAGCACAAGTGCTAAAAGTGATAATATGTTACGCTTCATACGCTACACTTTTTTATTTGAGCAGTGAGGGTGTAGCCTCTGCCTCAAAGTCGTTGGCAGAGTCGTTGGTGTCAATGAACTTACCATTGGCGTCCTTCTTGCGAATGACGGCCTTGTTATAGCGGTCAACGTCGCGATCGACCTTCCCACAATAAGTCCAACTCTTGTCGATAGAGGCATCGAGCGTGTTCCACTGCCACATGCTTTCAATACTTAGGTTCACGCCGTCCAGAATCCAGCTGTTGGGAACTTTGTACGACTCCAGTGTGCGGGGGAAGGAGTATTCACCGAATACGAATGTCCAGTTAGCTTCGTAGGTGTAGTTTTCCAGCCAGTCTTCTTTGGTGGTCTGCATCTTAGCGATGGCCATTGAGTGGAAACCGCGGTTATGGAAGTTATAGACGGTGTAGGTGTAGCAGTACCACTTGTCCAGGTTGGCAGCAGTGCCATCGGGGTCGGTGAAGTTGGGGTTGTTGCTTTCGTCAAAGAACTCGAAGTTAGCTCCCGTGAGGTCAATGGACAAGGGGTTGGCCTCCTTGTGGTTGATGGCATTGATGGCGAGCACAAGTTCCTGCCCTGGTTCAACAGGCACGCTCTTGCCTGTTCCGGGAATCATGTAGACAGCATCCACGGCGAAATGGGTTGACATGATGTCGGGATCATACTCCTGCTTGTCTGTTGTCAGGAATTCCGACTCAAGTACCGCAATGCTATCGGCGTAGAGCGTAACGTCAGAGTTGTTGGCAATCTTGATGTACTGGTCGTTCATGTACTGTTTTCCGTCCTCAGTCAGTGTGCCAGTGAAGAAGATTTCGCTGATGACAAAGCCTCCCTGTGCGGTGAAGGTGGATACCGCAATCTTTAGATCTGGAGCGGCCTGGGTAATCTTGACGTTCTCAGTGTTGACGTCGAAGTCTTTTTGACCGGCAATGCCGTTGATAGTGAAGTCGAGATGGCCTTTCACCTGCACGTTGTACGTACCTTCAGTAATGTTGGCCACGCTCAATTCGTAGTTGTTGCCGTTCTTGACGAATTGGCCTACGCCCTCGACCACGGTATTGGTCTCTACATTGGTCAGCGTAGTCGTCGCGTTGGAGAGCACGGCATTCTGCAGGTTGTCGGGAATCTGTAGGGTCAGAGTCGACAGAGAAACTACGGGGATCTCGTCGTCGTTGGAGCAAGAGGTGAAGGCGAAGCCTAACGTGAGCATCGCAAGGATGCTGATGATAAATGTTTTTTTCATTGTTTTTGTTTGTTAAGTTATTAATAAAGTTTAAAATGTGATTCCTATAGTTGTCCGTAGGTCGAGCTGATGCTGTCCAACGGAGCAGAGCATGGCACCGCCGCCCAGCTCTGCGTAAAGTCCATAGCGAGAGTTCCGAAGGGCATAGTCGGCGCGAACGGCAGTGCTCAGGTCGGTGTAGCTGGCTTGGGCGTAGAGTGCTTTATGGTTGACGAGTTCTGTCACTTTGGCATCGATGTTGGCGTAAGGCATGACGACTGTGCCAGCCACGTTCGCCGTGTGGGCGGCATGGGCACTGATAGTCAGTGTCAGTGCGTGGGCTGCCTGTACGAAAAGTTGGCCATCGAGCTGTCCGTAGACTTGGCTGTAGTCCAGTTGACGGTGCGGATAGGCATATCTCTCGGTGATATCCCGATAGCCACTGTGCAGCCGAACGGTCCAAGTCCGACAGCCATAGAGGGCACCGAAGCCAGCGTTGAGCAGGTTGTTCTTGTACATGGTCAGGCTGGCAATGGTGGGGAAGTAGCGGGAGTCTGATGCGCCGCCGACATGCTCGTCGCCCGTGCGCTTGGTGTAGTCCACAAGTCCGAAAACTGCCAGTCGTCGGGTGTCGGTTGCCGTGCGCCAGCCCACGGTAGCGCCAGCGTGCTCTCGGTAGAGGTCGGTGAGCGGCATGGAGTTGTATTCGGCCAAACGGCGATGGTAGCGATGCTCGTCAAGCGACAGGTCGGCATAGAAGCCGCGGTTGCCAGTGGGAGCGACACTGAGCAGCAGGCCTACACCTCCACCATCGTAGTAGATGCTGCGCTTGTCTGACGAGAAGCGGGTGTAAGCCGTACCGAGACCAGTCATCTGGTATTCGGGGATGACGCCTTCTTCGTTGTAGAACGCCACGCTGTTGGTCTGCTTGTAGATGTTGCCCTCAAAGGCGGCACCTAAGCGGTAGCCCTTGATGTCGCGGGCTGCGCCAAAGCGCAGTGTCAGATCGGTGACGACACCACGCATTCGTGGATCCTGATCGCGATATTCCTGTTCAGCGCGAAACAGCATCTCGGCACCCATCAGCCATAGACCGAGTTGGGTGGCATAGCCGCCGGCGAAGGCGTAGTGTTCTCGATTGGTATCGCCACCGAGGGTGTCGGCCAGCACGTAGGGCTGCAACAAACTGAAGTCAGACGTGGAGTTCCACACGACACTATGTTGCCGCCCTGCCATGTAGGACGCTCCGCCCCATACAACCGTGTGGTCGGAGACGCGTAGGTAAGTCTGCACTCCCAGCGAGGGTAGCGTGTAGCCGTCACCCAGCTCCGGCACGAATGCCTCCGACTGGTGCTGCACATCAAGTTTCAGAGACAGCTCGGAATAGGACACGTTGAAGGCCACCCCGTGGAGTGCAGGATTTTGTCGTGCTGCTGCATCGACCGTGCGCCACAACGAGCGGTGCTGTGTTGAGGTCGTGTCGGCTGTCTGGGCGGAGGTTGACAGTGCAGTGGCCATACATATTATTATAAATAGCAGTCGCTTCATCATAGGTCAATCCAAGAAGATTATGTTCAGCGATGTGGCATTGCTGCCTGTTTTTTCCAATTCCACGTAGTCACTCTGTGCACGAAACTGGTGGATGCTGGTGGCACCGGCAGCATCCTGGCACGTCACGACGCCTTCTATGCTAACCTGATAGGCCCCGCGCAACAATTCAACGTGCAACACAGGGCCGTCGAAATTAGCTGAACTGGTCACCTGACGGGTGTTGACATTGGTCAGCTGAGCCTGAGCCTGCACCTGGCCTAACGTCAGAGACTGATCGGTGGTCAGACTGATGACGGCGGTGGCGAACAGTTCGTTCTGCTCCTCATGGCAGGCAGCCAGTGTGCCCATGAGCAGTAGGGAAGTGAGGTATGTCAATATACGTTTCATATCTTGATGTTCATTTCGAGTCCGAAGTAAGGAGTGACGTGGCGGCGAATGGTGGTGCCGCGGCTGTCGTAGTCGGGGGTGTAGTCCCACAGTTTGTTGCAGAACATGGCCACGCGCAGTCGGTCGGCAAAGAGTTTCTTGGTGACCTTGAAGTTGAGGTTCATGGCGAATGGAATGCGGTTCTTCTCGTAAAGCGCCGGAGAGTTGGTTCGCACGAGCCATCGCAGATAGGTGTCTTCGGCAAACTCGGACTGCCAGTCGTGGATGGTTCCGTCGGGGGCGATGTACTGCACGGGGTAGTTGCTGACTTCCTTGCGTTGCGACGTGGTGAACCACAGACACTGGGCGGAGAGCGAGAATCCGAGTTTCAGCTTGGGTACGTCGGTATCAAGCGTGAAGTTGGTGTTGAACGACTCGCGCACGGATCCGTCGTCGTCGGCATAGAGGCCTACGTACTGAATCTGGCGTCCGTCCAGCACCTGGCTGGGGCGGTAGGTCTCGACGATGGAGTTGTTGTAGATGGTGCGGAAGTAGGCTCCGTTGATGGTCAGACGGGTTAGAATGACGGGCAGGCGCACGGTTTCCAGCGTGTACTCCACACCCTCTTTCAGCGTCATGCTGCCGTTGGTATAGTTGCCGTAGGCAGCCAGTTCGTCGCGCTCGGTGTAGGGAAGGTCGTCTAATTGTGGCTGGGCAGTGAGCGTCAGCGGGTCGATGCCCGAGGCATCATACTCGCGGTAGTGATAGCTCTGGTAGTAGGACTGGGCGCGAAAGCCCGACGACATCTTTTCGTGGAAGATTGTCACAGACAGGCGGTTGCCGCCGACATTGATGTCGGCCGATGCCTCCCACTTCAGGTTGCGGGCTGGCTCTAAGGCAGGGTTGCGCGGGTCTCGCACAAAGGTCGTGAGGTTGATGCGCCGGTAGGCGGGGTTGTCGTGATAGTAGTTCAGCTGAACGAAGTCGATGTAGAGCTTGTCAGGGAAGAGCTGCTCCATAGTGGGTGTCTTGGTGTGCTGGCCGATGCCACCTGTCAGGCGGATGAACGTGGGTTTGCCAAGAATAGCAAAGCGAGGGAGGGTATAGCCGAAGTTGACGCGCGGATCCCAGTAAATGTGGTTGTGCATGGCGTATGCCGATGGCAGGTTCAGCATCTCAGTGGCACGAATGCCGGCCGAGAGTTCAAAGGTGCCTACCGTGGTCGGCCACTTGACGTTCTCCTCGGCGTAGGCCGACAGACGGCGGTTGGCAGGAATGTCGGAAAGGGCTCGCTGACGCGACGAAATGCCAGTATAGACAGGTGTAAGCGGGTTGAACACCTGGCCGCGCCCGAGGTTCTTGTCCATATTCCAGTCTGCGCCTAAAAGCAATGTGTTCGACACGCTGCGGCTTGGCACCTGCAGGTGGGCATTGAGTTTGGCATAGGCATTCAGCGGCTTGCCTTCCGTCTTGTGGTGACCCATGTAGCGGTAGGGCAGTATGTAGGCGTCGTTCTCACCCTCTTGCATTGAGGTCGGCGCCACGGTCATGCGCGAAAGTTGCATCAGTCGGGTTCGCTCCATGAGGTCGTATTCGTATGCTGTAGAGAGCGTCGCGTCCACTGACTTAAGCCACCACTGGCGTTTCATCTTGAGTAGCAGCGAAGCCAGCAGGGCATATCGGTTGTAGCTGGACCGGTAGCTGTCTTCGTTGCTGTGGTTGAGGTCGGGGTCTACTTTGTCGTCGTCGAAAGACCCTGTGTAGTCAAGATTGGTGGAGAGTCCAAGACTATAGGCCTCGCGCTCCCAGTCTTTGTGCAGACGGGCCGACAGGGTGACGCGCTTGTAGTTCTCCAAACGGTTTCGGGGGTCGGCTTTGGCGTTCAGGTAGTCGGCACTGAGGTTCAGGCTCAGCCGCCTCTCTGTCCACTCGAAATCTTTGGCGGCATAGAACAGCTTTGATCCCATGTCGGCCTTCAGGCGGAAGTTTAGTCCGTGGCCGCCGCGCCGACGCTCGATCTTGACCAGTCCGCTGGTCAGGTCGCCATACTCCACGGAGGGGATGCCGCGCACCACCTCTACGCTCTGGATGTCGTCGGTCGACAGGCTACGCATGTCTACGCCCGCATTAGTGTTGTCGCGATAGGTCGCCGCTGCGTCCCAGGCTCCCGCCAGATACTGCATGTTGGCATTGGTGGAGATGGGTGCTCCGTCTACGACGAAGCTCGTGCCGAGCGACGACGTGGCATACTGGCTGCTGCCAGTGGCGATTTCGCGGATGTGGATGTTGTTGGGCGTGTTGAGCGAGGGATCGCTGCTACGTCCGCCGGGCAGCAACTCCAGCAAGTCGGCAAAGCTCGATGGTTGCAGATGCTCCATGGCGTGCCGCTCAATCTTCGACGTGCTGGTTAGCCCGTGTCCCTCCTGAGCCGTCACAATCACTTCGCCCAGTTTGCTCACCTCTGCCTGCATCTGGTAGCGGCCATCCTTAGTAGGCTCTGTCACCAGCGGCTTGTAGCCTATGTATGACAGGCGTAGCTTTTGATAATTATTTTTAGGTAGCGTGAAGTGGCCGTCGGCATCAGTCACTGTCAAGGGCTTGCCGCTGGTGGCGTCGGCAATGGTAGCGCCGATAATGGGTTCGTGAGTTTCACGATCCGTCACCAGTCCGCTCAGAAAGGTTTGTGCATCAGCAAACTGGGTGAAGAACAGCAACAGGTATAATGTATAATACGGTCTCCTCTGCATACAGTTTTTATTTTCTGCTGCAAAGTTATGTTCTTTCTTCTACATCCACAATACCAATTTCATGCTATTTTTTTCCGTAGGCAGCGAAAGCACGTTGCAAGCATACCACCATGAGTTTGTTTGAAAGTGGCTATAAAGATGCATATCAATAGTATAGGCATTGTGTGTCGGGTGGTATATGAGCAGTGTGCTGATGAGACACAGGCAGTACTCTCTGTTTATTCTATGATCTTTCAGCCATCATGGAGTCGTGATCTTTTTAGGTGCAGGCGGCATTTTTGCAGACAATCATCAAGAAAAGAATGACGTATTGTTGGTTGGCTGCGTTTTTTTTGCTATTTTTGCAGGCATAAAAGCAAAGACTTTTTTCCGCCAAAATGCAGAAGATGATTACTATACTCGGCCCGACGGCCAGCGGCAAGACTTCGCTGGCGGCGGCATTGGCCTATCGGCTGCACCAGCAGGGGCAGGAGGCGGAGATCCTCAGCGGCGACTCGCGGCAGGTCTATCGCGGCATGACCATCGGCACGGGCAAGGACCTCGACGACTATGTTGTCGAGGGCTACCGCGTGCCCTATCATCTCATTGACATCTGCGAGCCCGGCACGAAGTACAACCTCTTCCAGTATCAGCAGGACTTCCTCGTGGCCTACGAGCAGATACAGGGTAGGGGAGCGCAGCCCATCCTCTGCGGCGGCACGGGGCTTTACATTGAGTCGGTGCTGAAGGGCTACCAGCTCTCGCCGGTGCCGCAGAACCAGGCGTTGCGCGACGAGCTGGAGGGTCGCCCGTTAGACGAGTTGACCGCCATGCTCATCAGTCTGAAACGGCAGACAGGCTCAAACATGCACAACCAGACCGATGTGGACACGGCCCAGCGCGCCATTCGCGCCATAGAAATTGAGACTTACAACCTGGAGCATCCCACCGAGCGGCGTCACTTTCCCGCCATTCCCTATATTATAATAGGTGTAGGCATTGACCGCGAAAGCCGGCGCGAGAAGATCACCCGCCGCCTGCGCCAGCGACTCGATGAGGGCATGGCCGATGAAATCCGCATGCTCCTCGACCGTGGTGTTGCGCCCGACGACCTGATGTACTATGGCCTTGAATACAAGTACGTCACCGAGTACGTCATCGGCCAGACCACCTACGACGAGATGTTCAGCCGTCTGCAGATAGCCATCCACCGGTTTGCCAAGCGACAGATGACGTGGTTTCGCGGCATGGAGCGTCGCGGCTTCACCATTCACTGGGTCGATGCGCTGCTGCCGATGGAGCAGAAAGTGCAGTTTGCCATGCAGCTGATGCGTGAGAAAAATTCCTAAATGTTTTGCCGTTTACGGAAAAACCCTTAATTTTGCAGCACTAATGAAGATGACAGCTATGGAAGAGAATCGTTGGGGCATCCTTTACTGCCCGAAGTCAGGAGTGTTCTCGTCACCGCAGAAGCGATGGGAGAAGATTGAGAAGTGCCTTCAGGCCGAGGGCATCAGCTACGATTACGTGCAGAGCGAATCGTCGGGCAGCGTAGACCGCCTGGTGAAGATGCTCATCTCCAACGGCTACAAGACCATCGTCATCGTCGGTGGCGACTCGGCGCTGAACGACGCCGTGAACTGCCTGATGCAGCTCGACCAGCAGCAGCGCAGCGAGATTGCGCTCGGCGTCATACCCAATGGCATGATGAACGACTTTGCCCACTTCTGGGACCTGAAGGAAGACGACATCGAGCAGACCATCAGCTGGCTCAAGGCCCGCCGCATCAGAAAGATAGACCTCGGCTGCATACGCTACCAGAACAAGCAGGGCGACCGTTGCCGCCGCTACTTCCTGAACTGCATCAACATCGGACTCGTGGCCACCATCATGAACCTGCGCCGCCAGACGCGCCACTACTTCGGCTCGCGCACGCTGTCTTTCCTGTTCTCCTTCGTGCTGATGGTTTTCCAGCGCATGGAGTACAAGATGCACCTGAAAATCAATACCGATGAGATCAAGCGCAAGGTCATGACCGTCTGCATTGGCAATGCACCGGGGTACGGGCAGACACCCAACGCCGTGCCCTACAACGGCTGGCTCGATGTCTCGGTGGTCTATCATCCGGAGATGACGCAACTCTTCGAGGGCATCTACCTCTTCGTGCGCGGCAAGTTCCTCAACCACCGCTCCGTCCACCCGTTCCGCACGCGTAAGGTCGACGTCCTCATGGCCGACCACGCCATGGTGGGCATTGACGGCCGCATGATGAACACGCCCGTCGGCGGGTTCACCGTCACAGTAGAGCAGGAAGTCATCAACTTCCTCATTCCCGCCTGATCATCGACTCGCTGCCCGAGAAGCAACGCTCCTGCGTGCAGCTGCGCGACATCGAAAGCAAGTCCTACCGCGACATCGCCACCATCCTCGGCATCAGCGAGGAACAGGTGAAGGTGAACATCTTCCGCGCCCGCCAGAC
>JAFTGB010000019.1 GCA_017458125.1 Prevotella sp. | reverse complement strand
TACCGCACTTTATGAGTAATCTCTACTGGGAGTCGTTCCGCACGTTCTTCAAGATTGGCATGTTCACCCTCGGGGGTGGATATGCCATGATACCGATTATCGAGGAAGAGGTGGTGAACCGACACCGCTGGATTGGTAAGGAAGAGATGCTCGACCTCATTGCCATCGCGCAGAGCTGTCCGGGGGTCTTTGCCATTAACATCAGCATCTTCGTGGGCTATAAATTAAATAAGGTACGCGGAGCCATGATGTGTGCCCTGGGCACTGCCCTACCCTCGTTTCTCATCATTCTGGCCATTGCCATGTTTTTCCACCAATTTGAGGACAACCGCATCGTGGCCGCCCTCTTCCGTGGCATACGCCCTGCCGTGGTGGCCCTGATTGCCGTTCCCACGTTCAACTTAGCCCGCCAGGCACGGCTGAACCGCTACACGCTCTGGATTCCCATTGTGTCGGCACTGCTCATCTGGCTCCTCGGCGTCAGTCCCATCTGGATTATCATTGCCGCCGGACTTGGAGGAGTTTTGGTTTCCAAAATGAGAAATGAGAAATGAGGAACTTCGTTCCAAATGAGTAATGAGAAATGAGTAATGAGAAATGTAAATGAAAAATGAAGAAATGACGAAGCGGATAAGGTATTAAATCGAAAATCCGTAAATCGTAAATAAATCGCAATAATGAGAAATGTAAATGAAAAATGAAGAAATGAAGAAGCGGATAAAGTATTAAATCGAAAATCGAAAATCCGTAAATCGTAAATAAATCGCAATAAGAGAAATGTAAATGAAAAATGAAGAAATGACGAAGCGGATAAGGTATTAAATCGAAAATCGAAAATCCGTAAATCGTAAATAAATCGCGAAATAGTCAAATAGTGAAATAGTCAAATAGTAAAATCGTCAAAGGTCTTGATATTCTTTTATTTGTTTCTCACATTCTTCGAGATAGGACTGTTCGGGTTCGGCGGAGGCTACGGCATGCTGTCGCTCATACAGCATGAGACCGTAGAACACTGGCACTGGATAACAGCGGCAGAGTTTACCGACATCGTAGCCATCTCGCAGATGACGCCCGGTCCCATCGGCATCAACTCAGCCACCTACTGCGGATATACCGCCGTCAAGAACGCCGGTTACTCCATGCCCATGGCCATGCTGGGTTCGCTGACTTCCACCGTGGCCCTTGTGCTGCCCTCGCTCATCCTTATGGTGCTCATCAGCCGCCTGTTCATGCGCTACATGCACCACCCCGTCGTCGAGGGTGTCTTCCGCACACTGCGCCCTGCCGTCGTCGGCCTCTTAGCAGCCGCCACCCTGCTGCTGATGACTCCCGACAACTTCTCGACACCCACCAGCGACCCGTGGCAGTTCGGTGTCAGCTGCTTCCTCTTCGTCGCTGCCTTCATCGGAGTCAAAGTCATGCACATCAACCCCATCCGCATGATACTCTACTGTGCCTTTGCAGGCCTTGTACTGCTGTATTAAGCACTCCACATTTCTCACAGCAGCTCCGTCAGTTCATACAGGCGGTTGCTGTTGCTGCCTTTGATGAGGATGGTCATGCCTTCGGGACGCTCGCTGCGCAACGCCTCCTTCACCGCCGTTGTGTCGGCGAAGGTGCGGAACGGCGACGGCACACGCTGGAAAGCCTCACCCACCAGCCATACCTCGTCGAAGGCCGCCTCCTGCAACATGTCCACCACCCTGCGGTGCTCCTCCTCCGACACGTCGCCCAGCTCACCCATCTGGCCCAGTATCACCATCTTGCGCGGTGCCATCATCAGTTTGAAGTTGTCTATTGCCGCCTTCATGCTCGACGGGTTGGCATTATACGCATCCACCACCAGCCTGTTATGCTCCGTCGTCGTCAGCTGCGACCGGTTGTTCGTGGGGCGGTAGCCCTCCAGTGCCTTGCTGATGTCCTCGAAGGGCACCCCATTGACGTAGCCCACGGTGATAGCCGCCAGCATGTTGTCGATGTTATACGCCCCAATGAGTTGCGTCTTTACCTCCATCCATTCACTCGTCCACCCTGCGTCGCTATCCTGTTCGCGCCAGCGGAACGTCAGGAACGGGTCGCAGCGCACCACCTCGCCCTTTATCAGTATGTCGTCGCTGTCGCCCTGACCGTAGTAGTAAATGTCGGGGGACGGACTAAGTGCGTCTCTTTCTTTCAGCATCGCCATCAGGTGTTCGTTGTCGCGGTTTACGAAGAGCGGACAGTCGTGCGCCAACAGGTAGTCGTACAGTTCACCCTTCGTCCGGCATACTCCCTCAAACGAGCCGAAGCCCTGCAGGTGGGCCCGTCCCACATTTGTTATCAGTCCGCATGTCGGCTCCGCCGTCTCTACCAGTGTTTTGATGTCGCCAGGGTGCGAAGCCCCCATTTCCACCACGCCGATGTCGTAGTCGTCATTCAGTCTGAACAGCGTCTTGGGCACACCCACGTCATTATTGTAGTTACCCTCCGTGGCCATCACCCGGTACTGAGCCGAGAGCACGGCACGTATCAGTTCTTTGGTTGTCGTCTTGCCGTTAGTGCCTGTGATGCCCACCACCGGACCGGCAAAGCGGCGGCGATGCTCGCGCGCCAGGTCCTTCAGCGTCTGTAATGCGTCGTCCACCACTATCAGCGGTGCATAGCCACGGCGTGCTGCCAGTGCCGCAGCGCCCTCACGCAGCCCGTCGTTCATCTCGTCCACTATGGCATAGCTGCACCCAGCCTCCAAGGCCTGCAGTGCAAACCTGTTGCCGTTGAACGACGTCCCTTTCAGTGCCACGAAGATGCTGTCCTCCGGACAGTCCCGCGAGTCCGTCGTCACCACCGGGTGTTTCTCATACAATGCGTATATCTCTTTAATGTTCATCATACTACTTTTTTCCTATATAACGGCTGCAAAAGTACAAAATAAAGGGTAGAAAAGCAAAAAAAAGCTGATTTTGTTTGAATTTTAACAACAAATTATTATTTTTGCGCGGAAATTTTAAGACACATTCTATGAAAAAGATTATTCAGTTGGTGTTAACTTTTTTGTTCCTGCTGTTCATGACCACAGAAGTCACGGGTGCTGCGACTTACCGTCTACAGCGTGTTACAAGTGTAGAGGCAGGCAGCATGTATGTCTTTGAACAAGGCGGGAGAGTGATGATTCACAGCATCAGTAGCAATGCTTTACAAACCACAAACACTTTTTCCACCTTTGGTCTTAACGGTTCCGAGAATTATGTCTGGAATGTCAGCTCTGCTACAGGAGGTTTTTACATCTACAAGAACAGCAGTAATTATTTGAACAATCCAAGCAGTACCAACTTGGCACTGAGCGGCACCAAAGGAGTCTGGACTTTCAGTTTTCAGTCTGACGGCACAGCCATCATCGGGAACAATAATACGGGTGGAAGTTTCTTGGGCTACACCAGTGCTACGTCCACCGCATACAAATGTTACAATGCTGCTGGTGAGATGGGCTATGAACCCCACTCCATTGTTGTCTACAAGTTAGTGGAAGAAACGAAGACCAGTGCTGGCATGCATTTTGGCGAAACCTTTTTCAAGGTAACGAAAGGGGCAGCGTTCGTTGCCCCCACAGTCACAACGGCCGAAGGTTTTGACGGAACGGTGACGTACACCTCAAGCAACAGCAGCGTGGCTACGGTGGATGCTGCAACAGGCCATGTCACGATAGTTGGAGCGGGACGGACATTGATTACGGCATCGTCAGCTGCCACAGCCAGCTATGATGCCGGCGAAGCCACCTACACCCTGTTGGTCATGGGCGGCTACGGCACGTCATCATCGCCTTATTGCATCAGTGATGTCATGTCCGGCTATATGACTTGGAACAGTAATGTCTATATTCAGGGCTATATCGTTGGCTATTATACGTCATCATCAAATCTACAGCCGGAGGCTGAAGCCAACGACTTTATAGCATTAGCTGATGTCGTAGACGGAGTAACAAGTAACGACATCGCATTAGTTGAATTGTCGACAGAAGTATTAAAAAGCAGCTATGGCTTGATGGGACACCCTGAACTTATAGGAACACGAGTCATAGCGAATGGGACGATTTGGCCTATCAGGCAGAAGACATCCATACACAATGTGAGTTCCATCACCACCACAGACTATCCGATAACTATTACGTCCTATAAGTATGCAACGTATAGGACGCTGGCGACACTGGATTTCAGCGACACGGGCATCTCTGCCTATACGGCAGCCGTGTCGGGAGGCAATGTAGTTCTGTCGGAGATAGAAGACGGCATAGTACCGGCAAACCATGGCGTTGTACTGTATAGCGAGACTGCTGCCACTTACGACATCCCCGTGACTACAGCCACTGCGTCGGTGAACGAAACAGGCTTGAATATCTCTGACGGTTCAACAGCCACCAAGGAAAACAATACCTACGTGTTAGGGCATAAAGACGGGAACGTAGGTTTCTACCGCTGGATAGGCGCTGCGTCCTTGTCAGCGGGCAGGGTCTACCTGACCCCATCACAAGGAGCCCGCGACTTCCTGACCTTCGTCTTTAGCGAAGAGCCGTCAGGCATAGAGGCGCCACACGCTGACCAGTCCCTGACAGACGGTTGCTGGACAGACCTCAGTGGTCGCCGTCTCAGCGGGAAACCCAAAACTAAAGGTATCTATATCGTAGACGGTAAGAAAGTTTTAGTAAAATAACAATGATAAAATAGATTGTGTTATGAGTAAGCGCACGTACATGCGGCCTGACTTGGTAGTTCTGAAGTCAGATGATCATCTACTGATGACAGGGTCGCCCATAGGACCACCCTCCCCGTCAACGAGAACACTGAACTTGAACTCGGAGGAGGAGGACGGCATCAGCCGAGAGGAAGACCTGCTATAGCAGCCAGAACTACAAAGCAGCAGGCACCACAACCCGCCCGAGGTCTTTGCGGTGTGCTATGAGCTTGCCGTCAAGGAAGAGGCGGAAGCCAGAGCCGGCATGGTAGCGGGAGCCGTCACGGTCCCAGAGGATGGTGAGGAAATGGCCGTGATAAGGCACGCCGTCAAGACAGAACGAAGCCCAACGGTCGGGAGGCAACAGGGGGTTGACCTCTATGGTGTTGTCGGCACGGGGACGGAGGCCGCAGACACCGGTGATGATGAGGTCGCAGAAAGTGGAGTGGTTGTAGTAGCGCGAACGCTCCTGGTCGCCCTTGAGCCAGTAGCCAGTGGTCTCGTCGAGATATTCGCCGATGTAGGGTTTCCCACGCATGTGCTGCGACTGCATGTATTTTTCTATTTCATCGAAAAATTGAGAGGTGAGAGGTGAGAGGTGAGAATAATCATTGATGAAGTTGGCAAGGGCAGTAAGGGTCTGGCTGGTAGCGAAAGGCCACACGGCACCGTCCCACTCGCAGCGACCTACGCCGTGAGTGCGGAAGAGGGGGTGGCGACGCTCAGCAGTAGTGATGCCATAGGGAGCGCAGAAGCCCTTCGGGTCGCCGAGCTGTTGCCAAGCAACAGCATACTGCGGCTCGTCGTAGGCAGCATGGGTGTACCAGGGCAGGAAGCCAATGGCTTCGCGCACGTTGGCTGAGGAGTCGATGCGATGCGTCTCGAAGAACTGGTGACGGGGGTTCCACAGCTTCTGGTGCATCAGGCGGCGCAGCGTGGTGGCCTTGTCGGCATAGTGCCGTGCCTTGACGCTGTCGCCACTGAGGCTTGCGATGTTGGCAATGGCCATGGCATTGCCATACATATAGCTGTTGATGGAGGGACGCAGGTACTTCTTCTTACGTCCGCCGCTGATGGTCTCCTCCATGGCGTCCTGAACGTCGGCTTGCCAGTAGAGTCCTCCCTCGCGGGTATGCGTGGTTTCCCAGTGGTTGTACTCCCACTCCAAGGAAGGCAGCATGCCGGTAATCCACTGAGTGCGGTGGTCGACAAGGTAACGCTGCCATAGGGCGTGAGGCATCCATGAGGAGTAGTTGGCAATTTTCTGCATGGGCTTTCCTCCGTTGCCGTGATACCAGGTGTTCATAATCTGGTCGAGGTAAGTGGTATCGCGCAGCCAGCGGCTTTCCATGATGTGATGGCCGACACCGGAGGAGATGAGGTTATACTTGTCAGCGTATGAGCGCTGCACGAGGAACTCGGTCATGGCGTAGCCCACTGGTGTATGGCGGATGTGTTTGCGCAGCGTCCACCAGCGGAAGTACCAGAGTTCTTCGAAGCCGCGGTCAGGACAGTCGAAGAGTGGTATGTTCTCTGTCATCCACTGCCAGGCGTCGCTGTTGGGTATGGCCTGACGGATGCCTTCGGGCTCCATGGTATTGAAGTAGTCGACGTAATGCCGGAATTCTTCCGGAATGAGAAATGAGAAATGAGAAGTGAGAAATGCATCTTGGGTTTTGACATTGGAGAGGGCGTAGCGGGCCTCGGGGTCACGACGGCCGGCGTCGGGCAGCGTGCCGTCCCAGTCGGCGGGAGTGTCGACATCGGGATGGTGACGCTCGGAGCCGGTGCGGAACATGACGCGCTCGATGGCGCTGACCGGGGCGAAGAACATGCGCTGGCCTGCCTTGCGACCATCGACGAAGACCTCTATCATGCGACGGCTGACGCTGAGGACAGCTTCTACATGATAGGTGCGGCGCGGCTCATACTTGCTTAACGTGGCATAGCGGGCACCACCCTTGCAGCGCAGCACGCCGTCGGCAGTGAACTCAAGACGCGAGCATGCCGTGCCGTGGGCATCGAGAAATTCAACCTGCAGCAGGCCGTGGTCGTTTTGGGACGCTTGCACGTCGAAGCTGACACGCAGTTCGGTAGTAGCAGGAATGAGCCGCTCGACGCGGGCATAGTCGAAGGGGTCGCTGTCGGACAGCGTGAGACTGCCGTCAGCAACGGTGACAGGAGCGTAGAGCGGTGAATGGATGTTCCATGTGGCGAGCTGGGCGAGGCTGGTGACGGCAGCACCGTCAGGAGCCTGTCGGAACTCGGTGCCGTCGGCATGGCTATGGGCACGGGTGAGCACGGGCACGGGAATATGAGCCACCCACATGTCTTCCTTGTTCATGGAGTAGGCCACCCACAGGTCAGAGTCGCGGGGTATGCCGTTGCCCTCCTGTATGCCGCGCACATACTGCGGTCCGTAGCTTTTGTAGTTGCCACCATAACGCATGGGCGGCACCTCACCCTGAACGAGGTTGAGGGTGGTGTAGTCGTAGCCGTCGGCAGAGAGGCTGATGGCCAACGGCCAGCGGTATTCGGAGGGATTGTAGACGGTGGCATAGGTGCCGTCGGAGAGTCGCTGTCCCCAGATTTTGGCATTGCTGTTGACAAAGCCCCGTGCGCGCTCTACAGGCTGTGCCCACGTGAACCCGCCATCGGCGGAAGTGGAGGTGAGGGCATGCTTCCACAGTGCGGCTATCTGGCCGTCGGGCAGCGTGTAGTCGCAGTAAGCCTTATACTCCTTATGCAGCGGGATGAGAGGGTCGTTGCGGTCGGCCTCTTCAACCCATTGCATGCGGTAGCGCGGGTTGGCCAGCAGTTCCTGACAGGCGCGGCGCGTAGCTTTGTCGGCTTTAGTGTAAAGGGGGAAGATTGGGGTAGAATTACCAGAATATTTAGAATATCCGGAGTTACGATAGAGGAAATAGATGGGGCCGAAGGTGCCGTCGGCCTTAACCTCGCGGATGACACGTCCCAGACCGTTGCCGTCGTTAGGGTCGTCCTTGCGGTCGAAGGCTACGCCGTAGTTGCCAAGGGCGTAGAGTTGTCCGCTCTTGGAGACATACCACCCCACACGCTGGTGCATGATGGCTATGAGGTTGTGGGCACGGTCGGGACGACCGGGTTTCTGGAAGCCTTCAGGCACCTGCACTTCAGGGAACAGCACTTGCGGCTGGCTCCACGTGTAGCCGTCGGACGAGGTTTGGAGCATGGTGCGCGAAGGCGGCACATGCTCGTCCTTGGGGTCGCTGAGGTAGTGCAGATAGAAGCGGTCGTGCCAGTAGGCCATCATGGGTTGGTGGTTGTAGGTCCAGCCGTCGCCATTGTCGGCAGAAGGTGCCTCGCGGTTGGCACGCAGCAGCTGGATGTTATGCACGCCGACGACGGGCGACAGGGCGCCGTCGTGGCGGTTGGGGTTGCTGAGGGTAGTACCGCTATAGTGCACCTTGCGTGCATGGAGCAGTCCTTGCAGGATATGCTCGTCGGCCTCGAAGATGGTGCCGTGCTTGTGGAGTGCAGGGACGGTGACCTTGTCGGAAACATCCTCGAAGTTGACAAAGTCGGTGGTGAGGTGAGCACCAAAGTCTTTCAGCTCATAGCGGTCGTAGTAGATGAGATATTTTCGATTTTCGATTTTCGATTTACCATTTTCGATTTTCGATTTTCGTTTTACGTTTTCGTTTTCGTTATCGTTATTCAGACACAGCACGGTGGGGCCTTCCATCATGTGACCGGTGAAGGGTTCAGAGGGTTTTGACCACGGACCGTAGGGCGACGAGGCGAAAGACACCTTGATGTTGCGCTCCGGGCGCGTGTTGTCTTTGAGCACCATCACATATCTATATTTACTATTTGACGATTTACTATTTACTATTGTTTTTGTGTCGACAATGGTGGCGTCGATGCAGGAGAAGCCGGGTTCTATCATCAGTCGCGTGGGGGCGAAGGTGCGGAAGTCGCGCGTGGTGGTGTAGTAGAGGCGGTGGTTGTTCTTATGCTCTTCCTGTCCGTCAGGGAAGCGGCCGGGGATGCACGACGCCCACATGATGACAACCTGACGGCGGTCGGAGTCCCAGAAGAGTTCGGGAGCCCATACGTTGACCGTCGACGTGTCGGGCATGACTTCGATGAAGCGCTGCTCGCTCCAGTGGACGAGGTCTTTGCTTGACGCATAGCCGAAGCCGCGGTCGCCGCGCCACGAGCTGGTCCACACTAAGTGGAAGGTGCCGTCGGGTGTGCGCACGATGCTGGGGTCGCGCATGACGCGCTGCCGTCCCACCTCGGGACGCAGCCATACGCCGTCGACCTGCTGCCACGTCCATCCGTCGTAGCTGTAGATGAAGCGCAAACCGTCGGTAGCGGGTTCGTGGAACGAGGTGGAGATAAACACTTTTTGTTGTGCCGTGACCGTCAGCGTGGTCAAGAGCAGGAGGAAAAAGATACAAAAACGTTGCTTCATGTTACATACCTTAATTTATATTAAGACGAAAATTTTGGGCATTTGTAACTAAATACCTACCTTTGCAGGCGAGTTGAGAGGTGAGAACTGAGAGGTGAGAACTGAGAGATATGATTACTCTTGCTTCCAACAAATCGAAAATCGAAAATTCGTAAATCGAAAATACAGATGATGAAAAAGACATATGTCATTCTGGGACTGCTGGTGACGATGAGTGCCAGCGCCCGCAAACAAGACGTGAGGGGAAACGGATACCCCATCAGTCAAGTACCTTTTACCGCTGTCAAGGTGACGGCAAACACGTTCTGGGGCGACCGCATCAAGGCGGCACGCGAGGTTACCGTGCCTCTGGCCTTCCAGAAGTGTGAGGAGACACACCGCTACGAGAACTTCAACATGGCAGCATACACGCTGCAGCACCCGGGACACGACGGGCTGAAGACCCGCCAGTGGGATGTGTCGACATTCATGGGGTTCTCGTTCGACGACACCGATGTCTACAAAACCATCGAGGGTGCCAGCTACCTGTTGCAGACCTACCCGGACCGCAAGCTGCAAAACTACATCGACTCGGTGCTCGACATCGTGGCGGCAGCACAGGAGAAGGACGGCTACCTCTATACGGCACGCACCATCAACCCCGAGAAGCCGCACCACTGGTCGGGCAAGAAGCGCTGGGAGAAGGAGGAGGTGCTGAGCCACGAGCTGTATAACCTTGGGCACATGGTGGATGCCGCCTGCGCGCACTACCAGGCTACGGGCAGCGACAAATTTCTGAACATA
Organism: Prevotella sp.; assembly: GCA_017458125.1. Taxonomy (GTDB): domain Bacteria; phylum Bacteroidota; class Bacteroidia; order Bacteroidales; family Bacteroidaceae; genus Prevotella. Next base: position 26,625 of record JAFTGB010000019.1, on the reverse strand, counting down.
GCACGCCGCTACGCCGACTGCGTCATACGCGAGGTGGGCGACAAGCAGGGACAGGCCTGTGTGGTGCCGGGGCACCAGATAGCCGAGATGGCACTGGCCCGGCTGTATGTGCTCACTGGCGAGCAGAAATACTTAGACGAGGCGAAGTTTCTGTTGGACTACCGCGGCAAGACGGGGCGCAGGGACGTCTACTCGCAGAGCGACAAGCCAGTAATAGAGCAGACGGAGGCATGGGGACATGCCGTGCGGGCCGGATACATGTATGCCGGCATGGCCGACGTGGCTGCGCTGACCGGCGACACAACGTACCTGAAGGCCATTGATGCCATCTGCAACAACATCATCACTCGCAAATACTACATCACAGGAGGCGTAGGGGCACGGCATGAGGGCGAGGCCTTCGGTGCCGACTACGAGCTGCCCAACCTGACGGCGTACAACGAGACGTGTGCCGCTATCTCCATGGTGTACCTGTTTCAGCGCATGTTCCTGCTGCACGGCGACGCACGCTACATTGACTGTCTGGAGCGCACGCTATACAACGGCGTCATCAGCGGCATGAGCGTGGACGGCGGACGATTCTTCTACCCCAACCCGTTAGCTGCCGACGGGCGTTACGCCTTCAATGCCGACAACACCGTGGAGCGACAGCCGTGGTTCGGCTGCGCCTGCTGCCCGAGCAACCTGTGCCGCTTCATTCCGTCGTTCCCCGGATACATGTATGCCGTCAAAGACCGCAACGTCTACGTCAACCTCTTTGCCGGAAGCACGGCAGCCATCAACGTAGAGGGCAGGCAGATGGTGCTGGAACAAAGCACCGACTACCCGTGGAGCGGCGACATCACACTGAAAATCAAGAAGAATCAGACTAAGACATTCTGCCTGAACATACGCATACCGGGATGGGCAACGGAGAACGCTCCTGTGCCCGGAGGACTCTACCGCTACAGCGACGACGTGCTGGGAGGCTACAGCGTCAAGGTGAACGGGCAACCGGTGAAGGCTGAAGTGCAGAAGGGCTTCATGGCCGTCAGCCGACAGTGGAAGAAGGGCGACGTGGTGACCATACACTTCGACATGCCTGTGCGCACCGTCAAGGCCAGCCCAAGGGTGGCCGATGACAGGGGACGCATGGCCGTGGTGCGCGGCCCGTTAGTGTACTGCGCCGAAGGCGCTGACAATGCCGACTTCAACATCTTCGACTTCCTGATGCCGCGCCGGCCGCACTTCACGGTGGCAGACCGACAGGTGAGCGGCAACCGCGAGGTGGCATTCAACGTGAAAGCCATAGAGGTGGACGGCGAGGCACTGAGCACTGACGCTGAAGGCCATGTGCAGGTGGCTCCCGCCTGTCTGACGCTGATACCTTACTACGCCTGGAACCACCGTGGCCCGGGACTTATGGAAGTATGGCTGGCTCAGTCGCTGAGTGCTGTGGGGAATTATTGAATTAAGAATTAAGAGTTAAGAGTTTTGAGTTATCGCTTCGCGATGATGAATTAAGAATTTAGAATTATTATGTTTAGAAAGATTTTTGCTTTATTGCTGATAGCAAGCAGTACGACAGCCTCGGCACAGGACGTGATGCACAAAGAGAAGGATGGTACCTACGTCATTAACACCACCACGCTGGCCGACGACGTGGACGGATATGCCGGACCGACACCCGTTGAGGTACACATCAAGAAAAACAAGATAGTAAAAGTGGTGGTACTCAAGAGCCAGGAGGGTCCCAAGTACACGGCCCGCGTGAAAAAAGAGATGATGCCCAAGTACGACGGCATGAACATCAAAAAGGGCGTGAAGCAGGTTGACGCTGTCACCGGAGCGACGTTCACGTCGAAAGCCATACAGGAGAACATTGCCCGCGCTGTCGCCTACTATCAGAAAAATAAATAATTGACTGAATATTTGGAAGTTTAGGATATAATTCATATATTTGCAACGATATTAATTTTTTATTAACAAAAAACTACAAAAGCATGAAAAAGATTATGATGATTGCTGCCCTGCTGGTGGCTACATTGAGCGCAAGCGCACAAAACGAGGTGGGTCAGGTCACGCTGAAACCCACGGTGGGTATGAACCTGGCAAGCATTACAGGAAATGTGCCAAGCCCGTTTTCCAAGAAGATGAAGGTGGGACTGACGGCCGGCTTCGAGGCAGAGTACGGACTTGCTGAGAACTTTGGCATCACTGCCGGCGTGATGTATGCCATGGAAGGTGCAAAAATTAAGTATTCGCATGATGGCATCAGTGCCACCACGAACCTGAACTTTGACTATATCAACATCCCCATTCTGGCTCAGTTCTATCTTGTAAAGGGTCTTGCCATTAAAGCCGGTATCCAGCCCGCTTTCAACGTCCGCAAGAAGTTAAGCACGGATGTCTCGGGTACTATCGACGACGGCGTTGCAAGCAAGTATGTCAACGACGCAATAAACAACGTATTTCCCAAGGACAAGGTGCAGACTTTCAATTTCTCCATCCCCGTCGGCCTCTCGTACGAGTATGAGTGCTTCGTACTTGACGCACGCTACAACATCGGTGTAACGAAGATTATGAAGGATTCTGACCAAGGCCGCAACAGCACATTCACCTTCACGCTGGGTTACAAGTTCGCACTCTAAACAAGACATCAAACGCTCCAAAAGGCGCTTCCCATGACCGGGAGGCGCCTTTTCTTTTTCCGGTTTCTAAGCATCTGATATCCAGCGGATTGAAATTTTATGCCTGACGGCACCGAATTTTATGCCCCGCGGTGGTAAAAAGTATCATCCGTTGTGGTAAATCGGCTAATCAAATTTGCAAGCGCCGGTAATGAAATTCGCCACCGTCGCTGATACTTTTTACCACCGCGGCTGATGCTTTTCCATCGCGTCACTGATATTTTCAGCCGGCACCGCTGATATCGCCATACAGTTCGCGGAGCACCGTGAAGCTGCGCAGCTCGGGAAAATGCGGAATGTGCAGGCGATAGTAGTGGAGCAGCACCTCCACAATGCGGTTGCGGTCGGTGCGCGACAGGCGGTAGAGGTGCATGGTAGAAAAGTCCATGCGCATCATCAGCCGGATAAGACTGGCCTCGGCAGGCTGCAGGACGTCGTGGTGTAACGGTGCCACTCGGCAGAAACGGCCCTCGCGCAGGTCGAAGTATACCTCGCCCGACGCATTATTGTTCAACTCCAGATTAGGATAAAAGCCCAAGAAGCGCGACGTGTGCATGAGAAAGGTCAGGTGGAAATTGGCATAGCCCGCCGATGCCACGTCGAGCCACTGCATGGAGTCGGCGATATAGGAGAAGAGGGGTTCGTTGCGCTGTTCGGAACGCAAGGCGTGGAAAAGAAACTCGGCGACGAACAGCGACAACGCCAGCTTCTCGGGAGAGAAAGGGATGGTGGCATAGGGCAACAGCAGGCTGGCATCCTTCAGCCGCTGCAGCGACGCGGCCTCATGCTCGTCATACTCCAATTCGAGCAGTGTCATGGGCTGGAAATACTGCTTCTTCAACCGTGCCCTGGGAGAACGGGGCAGCGAGGCGATGAGCGAGAGCCGACCCGACACACGCGTGAAAACATCGACGATGACACGTGTATCACCATATTTCATGGAATGAAGCACTACGGCTTCGGACTTTACCAACATGGCAGGCAAAATTAAACAAAAAACACGAAATAACACATTTTTCCACCAGAAAATTTTGCCAAAAGGAAAAATTAGCGTACCTTTGCACCCGCTTTTGTGCAGAAAGACGAAAAGAGGCTGCTGAAGGGAACAACATTTCTCATTACTCATTCCTCATTTCTCATTTGCGAAGCACAAGGTCCCTTCGTCTATCGGTTAGGACGAGAGATTTTCATTCTCTAAAGAGGAGTTCGACTCTCCTAGGGACTACCATTAAATCCGTCATCGGCACAGCCAAGTGCTACCAGCAACATGGAAAAGGTGGCGGAGAATCTGGGGCAAAAGCCAGGTTCGCCCAGGGCAGTCCGCCAAGAGACGCAAGACCCACAAGCTTTAAGTTAAACAACAAAAACAAAAACATTTAAATTAAAATGGCAAACCACAAATCATCTCTGAAGAGAATTCGTCAGACCAAGACCCGTGCTGAGCACAACCACTACTATGCAAAAACCATGCGCAACGCCGTCCGCAAGCTGCGTGCCATGACCAACAAGGAAGAGGCTGTTGCCCTGTACCCCAAGGTGCAGAAGATGCTGGACAAGCTGGCTAAGACCAACATCATCCACAAGAACAAGGCCGCCAACCTCAAGTCGAGCCTTGCTCAGCACATCAGCAAACTGGGATAAGCACACCAATTACCCCATAAGCATAAGGAAAGCCGCACTCCAAAAAGCTGGAGTGCGGCTTCCTTTTTTATAAAAAATAAACACTTTTCTTTCGTTTAAGTCGCAAAAAAAGAGTAATTTTGCAACCTATTAAGACTTTATTGAACTAATGGCAGAAGAACAGAACAACGCAAGTAATTACTCGGCGAGTAACATTCAGGTGCTCGAAGGACTGGAGGCCGTGCGCAAGCGCCCCGCCATGTATATCGGCGACATCAGCGAGAAAGGCCTGCATCACCTGGTCAACGAAACAGTAGACAACTCCATCGATGAGGCCATGGCAGGATACTGCACCCACATCGAGGTCACCATCAATGAAGATAACTCCATCACCGTACAGGACAATGGACGCGGAATACCCGTCGACGAGCATGAGAAAATGCACAAGTCGGCACTGGAAGTCGTCATGACCGTACTGCATGCCGGCGGTAAGTTCGACAAAGGCAGCTACAAGGTCTCCGGCGGACTGCACGGCGTGGGTGTGAGCTGCGTCAACGCACTGTCGACACACATGATGTCGCAGGTGTTCCGCAACGGCCACATCTACCAGCAGGAGTACGAGAAGGGCAAGCCGCTGTACGACGTCAAGATAGTAGGCGACACGGACAAGACGGGTACACGCCAGCAGTTTTGGCCTGACGGCTCCATATTTACGACTACGGAATACAAGTACGACATCATAGCCCGCCGCATGCGCGAGCTGGCCTACCTGAACGCCGGCATCACCATTACGCTGACCGACCTGCGTCCCGACGAGGAAGGCAAGCTGAAGGAGCCCGAAGTGTTCCACGCCAAGGAGGGACTGAAGGAGTTCGTGCGCTACGTGGACCGCCACCGCACGCACCTGGTGGACGACGTCATCTACCTGAAGACCGAGAAGCAGGGCATACCCATCGAGGTGGCCGTGATGTATAACACGGACTACTCGGAGAACATCCACTCCTACGTGAACAACATCAACACCATCGAGGGCGGAACGCATCTGGCCGGTTTCCGTGCCGCACTCACCCGTACGCTGAAGAAGTATGCCGACAACGACCCGCAGATTTCAAAGCAGATAGAGAAAGCGAAGATAGAGATAGCTCCCGAAGACTTCCGCGAGGGACTGACTGCCGTCATCAGCATCAAGGTGGCCGAGCCGCAGTTTGAGGGACAGACCAAGACCAAGCTGGGCAACAGCGAGGTGGCCGGTGCCGTGCAGCAGGCTGTAGGCGAGGCTTTGGCCAACTACTTAGAGGAGCACCCGAAGGAGGCCAAGATGATATGCGACAAGGTGGTGCTGGCAGCTACAGCCCGTATCGCCGCCCGCAAAGCCCGCGAAAGCGTGCAGCGCAAAAGCCCGATGACGGGCGGCGGACTGCCGGGCAAGCTGGCTGACTGCTCGGAGAAAGACCCTGCGAAATGCGAGATATTCCTCGTCGAGGGTGACTCCGCCGGTGGCTCTGCCAAGCAGGGACGAGACCGCCATACACAGGCCATACTGCCGCTGCGCGGTAAGATTCTGAATGTGGAGAAGGTGCAGTGGCACCGCGTCTTCGAAGCCGAGTCGGTGATGAACATCATACAGAGCATCGGCGTGCGCTTCGGCGTGGACGGCGAAGGCGACCGCGAGGCCAACGTCGACAAGCTGCGCTACGATAAAATCATCATCATGACCGATGCCGACGTCGATGGAAGCCACATCGACACGCTCATCATGACGCTGTTCTACCGTTTTATGCCGAAGGTCATCCAGGAGGGACACCTCTACATCGCTACGCCGCCACTGTATAAATGCACGTACAAGAAGTTCTCGGAATACTGCTACACCGACCAGCAGCGACAGGCCTTCATCGACAAATATGTGGACGGCGACGAGAACGCATCGGCCCTGCACACCCAGCGCTATAAAGGTCTGGGTGAGATGAACCCCGAGCAACTGTGGGAGACTACGATGAACCCTGAGAACCGTTTGCTGAAGCAGGTGACAATAGAAAACGCCGCCGAGGCCGACGAAATATTCTCGATGCTCATGGGTGACGACGTGGAACCCCGCCGACAGTTCATTGAGAAGAATGCCACATACGCCAATATTGACGCCTAAACAAAAGGAGAGCCTACGGGCTCTCCTTCATGATTACCGCACGCTCTTCGGCCTGTGGATGCTGCTGCCTGTCATCATGTGGCTCAGCAAGATGACACGGGCCAACAACTTCCTCATCTACCGGGGTTCGTTCTGGAATGCGGTGAGGGAGTGGAACCTATACCTGCCCAACCCGGCAGAATACGGCGACTCGCACCACTACGGTCCGCTGTTCTCACTACTTTTCAGTCCGTTCGCCATCTTCCCACTGAAGCCGCTCAACATAGGACTGCTGCTGTGGGGCATCACTCTGACACTCTTCCTCTACTGGGCCATACGCCATTCGCAGTTCAACAAGCGGCAGCAGCTCTTCATACTCTGGTTCTGTGCCCACGAAATGCTCACGGCGCTGTTCATGCAGCAGTTCAACATTGCCATTGCAGCGACCATCCTGCTGGCTTACTACCTCATAGAGCGCGAGAAAGACTTCTGGGCGGCTTTCTTCATCATGCTGGGCACCTTCGTCAAAATCTATAGCATTGTGGGACTGGCTTTCTTTTTCTTTTCCAAACACAAAGGAAGGCTTATCGGCGGAATGCTGTTCTGGGCGGTGGTATTCTTCCTGCTGCCCATGCCTTTCTTCCATGGCTGGGACTATATCGTAGAGCAATACTACAACTGGTATGTCAGCCTGGCTGAAAAGAACGCGCTGAACGCCGGCTCCATCATGCAGAACATATCGTTGATCGGTATGACACACCGCATCACCGGAATGCAGTTCAACGACCTGTGGCTTATCATCCCCGGAATGGTGCTCTTTGCCCTACCCTACCTGCGCTTTGACCAATACAAGAACATGGCATTCCGACAGACGCTGCTGGCCTCTGTGCTCATGTTCATCATCCTGTTCTCAACAGGCAGCGAGTCGAGTGGATACATTACGCCGTTCATCGGCATCGTCATCTGGTACACAGCAGCACCGTGGAAGCGTACACGCTGGGACGTTTTCCTCCTCGTCTTTGCCTTCATCCTGTCCAGCATGTCGCCCAGCGACCTATTCCCCGCCTACCTGCGGAGGGAGTATGTGCACCCCTACGCACTGAAGGCACTCCCCGTCACCATCATCTGGCTGCAACTGTGCTACGAGATGCTGACAAAGGAGTACGCTCAGCGTGCAGAGACTACATCCTGCGAATAAGTTTAATGATTTTATCTATCTCGTCGTCGGCCAGCTCATAGTACAAAGGCAGACGAACCAGCGTGTCCGCATAACGGTCACAATTAGGCAGCTCACGCCCGTCATGACGCTCCTCGTAATACTTGCTGGAGTGTAACGGCAGGTAGTGGAAAGTAGCCTGAACACCATTGTTCTTCAGGTAGTTCATCAGCTTGGTACGGGCAGCCAGCGAGGGACACAGCAGGTAATACATGTGATAGTTGTTGGTGGCATAGCCGGGCAGCTCGGCCACCGAGAAGCCTTCGGGCAGATGGTTCCTGAGACCAGCATCGTAGCGCTCCCAGATGTGACGCCGCTGCCCCTGAATGTCGTCTAACTGTTCCAGCTGCGCCCACAGGAAAGCAGCATTGAACTCAGAGGGCAGGAAAGAGGAGCCGATGTCACACCAGCCATACTTGTTGACCATACCACGGTAGAACTCGGCACGATTGGTACCTTTCTCCCAAATGATTTCCGAACGGCGCACGAAACGCTCATCGTTGACCACCAGCATGCCACCCTCACCGCAGTTGATGTTCTTAGTCTCGTGGAAGGAGAAGGCTGCAAGATGACCGATGCTGCCTAACGGGCGTCCTTTATAGAAGGAGTCAACGCTATGTGCCGCATCCTCGACCACCAGCAGATGGTGCTCGGCAGCCAACGCCATGATGGCATCCATATCGCAGGCTACGCCCGCATAATGTACGACGACGATGACACGGGTACGCTCATTGATGAGCGGTGCTATCTGCTCCACGGTGACATTAGGATTATGGGCACCACTGTCAGCAAATACCACCTTGGCACCCTCGCGCAGGAAGGCTATAGCTGTAGAAACAAAGGTGTACGACGGCACGATGACCTCGTCGCCAGGCTGCAAGTCACACAGCATGGCGCACATCTCCAAGGCATCGGTACCCGACGTCGTCAGCAGGCACTTACGGAAACCGTAGCGTTTCTCAAAAAATCCATGACAGAGCTTGGTAAACTGTCCGTTACCCGACATCGTTGTCGAATGGCAGACTTCCTGCATATACCCAAGCTCGCGACCTGAGCAGTAAGGCTTGTTAAATGGAATCATTTTTATTAGGACTATTTACGAAGTACGACGTACTTGTCATAATTTTCAACTTACAATTCTCTATTCTCAATTTATAATCGTACCTTTGCAGCCGTCATGACAAAAGAGACTGCTTACGAAATACTGCGCTTCGGCATGGTGGGTGCTTTCTCCACCGCCCTGCACTACGGCATCTACTGGGTTCTGCAACACTGGATAGAAGTCAACGTGGCTTACACCATAGGCTACGCGCTGAGTTTTCTGGCCAACTACTGGCTGTCAGCCCACTTCACATTCCACAAACAGGTGTCGGTAAGCAACGGTGTAGGCTTTGGCGGAGCTCACTTAGTGAACTACGGACTGCACATGGTGCTGTTGAACCTGTTCCTGTGGGTAGGACTGAGCAACGAAGTAGCACCACTGGCGGTCTATGCCATTGCCATTCCCGTCAACTTCATCCTGGTGAGACTGGTGTTCCGCCGCACATAGCAGCCCTTAGAAAGCGGCCTGTATCTTGGCAGCTATTTCCTTGAACTCCTCTTCCGTCAGCTTCAGCTTCTCACGACGGAAGTCGGCATCAGCCTCACTTTGCATAGGAATAAGGTGAATATGGGCATGAGCCACTTCCAAACCAAGCACTACCTGAGCCACTTTGCGGCAGGGGAAAGCCTTCTTGATGGCCACGGCTACACGCTTGGCAAACTGCTGATAGCGTGCCAACTCGTCGTCGTCCATGTCGAAGAAGTAGTCTACTTCGCGGCGGGGAATGACCAATGTGTGTCCCTTTACCAGCGGATTGATGTCAAGGAATGCGTAGAACTCGTCATTCTCGGCGCATTTGTAGCTGGGTATCTCCCCAGCGGCAATCTTACTGAAAATATCCATTAGTGTCTTGTTTTTCAGGTTTAACGAATTATGCTATCGAAATGTTGTCAATGCGTAGCTTGATGGTGCCGCGAGGAATTCTGATTTCCACCTCGTCGCCAACCTTCTTGCCTAAGAGTCCCTGGGCAATAGGTGTCTTAATGGAAATCTTGCCGGCGCGCAGGTCTGCCTCATTCTCACTGACAATGGTGTACGACATCGTCGTGTTAGTAGTCAGATTGGTCATCTCTACTTTGGTCAGAATCTGCACAGAATCTGTACTCAACCGCGAGGTGTCCACAATCTTTGCCTCGGCAATAGTGGCTTTAAGACGGTTAATCTTATCTTCCAGATGAGCCTGAGCCTCCTTGGCGGCATCGTACTCGCTGTTCTCACTCAGGTCGCCTTTCTCGCGTGCCTCTGCAATTGCTGCCGAAGCCTTGGGGCGTTCCACCGCTTCTAAACGGTGCAGTTCGGCTATGAGCTTGTCATAGCCCTCTTGTGACATATACGACATGTTTATTTACAATTTACTATTTACTATTTATAATTTTGTTTCCGATTTAAGCAGTAAACAAAAAGAATCCCGACCCTTCTGGTTCTGCCGGAATCCCTGTTCTCGCTTTGTTTCAATGCGTTTGCAAAGGTAGGAATTATTTTGCAACCTGCCAAATTTTAAGTTGGAAAACTTGCATTTTGGGTTGATTTATGTCAAGAAACATTCTTTACCCTCCCATTTTCATGAACCTCGTCCTTGCACAAAACAAAAACATTGTATCTTTGCAACGTGTTTTTCATAGTATTAGATTTAAGGTTAACTAAGGTTTGGGACTCAGCGGAGTCCCTTTTTTCATATCTGCCTCACTGTCCCTAAGGTTCAGAAACTGAAGGCTATGACATAGCGCATACCCCACTTGGGGCTGGAAGGCAGTTCGGTGTATGACAGCCGTCGCACATACTCCACATGGAAGAACTTGAAAATATTATGTATGCCTATAACCAGCTCAGCGTATGGTTTGTTTGACATCACGTAGGTGTTCTCCGGGAAATACATCAAGTGAGGGTTGCCAGCATTCTCAGGCAACATCGGGTTGTTCTTGTCGGACAGATGCCCCCACAACAAACGCACTCCGATATATTCGCGCCAATGCAGCTTTTTGATAAGTGGCAGGCGGTTGAAGAGCTTGCCGTTCAAGTCCCACGAAGCCATAAGCGACGCATAGCTGTCGTTAAGGAACTCCATGGTATTGATGAGGTTGAACGTCTCGGGCAGGATGATATACGACTGGTTGGCCGCAGGTTGGATGAGCAGTGGCCAGGGCACCTGGCTCCACTGTATGCCTCCCTTGATGTGTACGTCGAACTTTCCCCAACTGCTCAACCAGAAGCGTTTGAAGATGTGTGCCTCTGTAAAGTTGTAGTTGTACTCGCCACCCAGTATGCCGTTGAAACCCATGGTATGCGTAATCTTGAACACCGGTGCATCTAAGTTAATGACGCGGCGGCGCAGCTTGTTGTTGATGTATGTCTCACCAGGAGCATAGCGCAGGCTGGCCGATACTTCAGTAGTACGCATGAACTCGTTGTTGCCCGTCTTATGGAATTCCGTGCGTGGCGCCTCATCCAACCGGCGGAACGACATCTTGCCACAGGCCTCGTTCTCTTCTAACTTTCCTATCAGCGTACCTCTCAAGCCCCAGTCCGTCTCGTACTCAAAAGTCAGTTGCTGACGGTTGTAGGTCATCATCTTATCCGTCTCGGCCCATTTCAACGCCACCATGAAGTTGTCTTTGTCAGTGTCCATGAAGCGGTCGCCGGGAGAGCAGACGTCATACGAACTTTGGAAGGTCAGCGTACGTCTCGGGAACTCATGCGGCAGATACTTCTTGGCATTGAGCGAGAACGTGCTTTCTATACTGTAGTAGTTGCGCTTGCTGCCCCATCCGTGGGCATAGTAACCGGAAAGGAAGAAGTGTTTGTTGAGGTTTGCCGTCGTCTTTGCACTCAGTCTGCTGCGCCACCCGTCCACGAAGTTGCGTGTGAGGATGGTGTTGACGGGACAGATGTCGATGTAGTTTGGCGTACTGGTCTCCACGGAGTTTTCAAACAGCGCTTTCAGTCCGAAGATAACATACTTGATGCCCTTGACATTTTCGATGTTATGTATGAACTTGTCCATAGAGCTTTCGCTCTTCGTCAGCTCCACCTGCCGGTACTCCTTCCAGAAGTCAACGTCACGCATCTGCGCGTCGGCCTCTGTCACCTCCTTCTTGATGCCTCGGAACAACTTCTTGGGTATCGGGTCGAAGGTGTAGTCGTTCAGTCGGGTTGTACGGCTGACGATGACGCTACGCACGAAACTCAACAGGCGCAGCTCTGTTATCATGTCGTCCTGTGTGAGCACCCACTGGCCGTCGGGCATACGCTGATACTCCTGCTTCACCTGCATGTTCTCCACGAAGTTGACGTTACTCTGCTTCGGGATGGTGAGCTGGCACTGTCGGATGTGCAGCGTGGAGTCGTCCAGGATATACAGGTCACCCCTGAACCCCATATCGTTCTGGTTGTTGGGCAGGAAGTGCAGGTGAATACAACGGTCACGGGCCACCATTACGGTGTCCTCAATGTAGTAGCGGTAGAAGCCGATGCCCTCGTTGGAGAGCGGCGATATGAACGGGTACTGTAACAGACGTATGTGGTCGTTATACAGGTCGATATCCGTAAAAACGTCTTTGACCACGGTATTGACGATGTCACCCGTCTGGAACAAGTCGTTGACTCCTGTCGACGACTGTCCGCGTATGATGGTCTTCTCCGATCGGGGAGTGCGACGGTATATCTTCTGCGACACCGTCTCGTCGACGCTGATGGGCAGGATAAGCTTGCCTGTATACGAACTCTTCTCCACCTGGTCTAACAGCCACGGATGCTTGGTGAAGGGTTTCTGCTCTAACTGTTCGGGGGTCAGGTCGTTGAGCGCCAAGGTTATCTTCTCGTACTTGTTGTACTGGTAGAAGTCGTTTTGCCCAAGGTTAGTGCGTTTCTTGGCAGCCACCACACGCCGCATCAGCTCCACGGCAGGGTTGTTCTTGCGACTGTACTTGCCGCGTTTGGCCTTCACTGTCACCTCAGCCAGCATCTGCTTGTCGGGCTTGAGTGCAATGTTCAGCCGTTCCTTGGTTTTCTCTCTGACGGGTATGATACGCGATTTGTAGCCCACGGCACTGAAGGTGATGTTCCAGCCCACATGGCGGTCTATAGCATAGTGGCCATAGACATCAGAAACGGCGGCCACATGGTGACCTTTGTAGACCACGCTGGCAAAGGGGATGCTGTCACCAGTCTCTGCGTCGGTGACATATCCCGTCAACTGCTGGGCACTGGCATGGCAACATGCTGCCAGCAGTATCAGCTGTAGCAAAACTCTTCGCACTACCTTCATCCGTTAGAGTCCAGTGAATGTGTACTCGGTATAGCTTTCACGGCGACCGTTCATCCTGAGCGTCTTGAATGCCGACGTTTTGGTGTCGATGGTGAGCACGAACGACGTGAACAGCTGCCGCCGTTGCTTGCCGGCAGGAGTAATGGTGATGATGCTCTTCCCGCCATCCTTAGTGACCGTGACATCATCGGCAGCAGGTATGGACTGACCGTTGATAACGGCCTTCAGTACCTTTTGGAAAGTGGCAAACTGGGCATTCTTACGCGAGTCCGTCACATGCTTCTTGCCTTTCATCGTCATGGTGAACTGCGTGCCGTCCATGATGAGCTGGTCTTTGCCGCCATCGGTACTAATGCAGATGTACTCCGGTTTGCGGATGGTCAGCGTACCCGTGGTCACCACGTCCTTCTTCAGAGCCTTCGTGTGCTGTGTCTTGGTGACACTCTGTGCCTGTATGGCCAGTGCGAACAGGCAGGCCATAGCCAATGCAAGTATTTTCTTCATGTGTATAGTCCTCCGTTTATTGATACGACATTGCCTGTAATATAGCCTGCTTCCGGTGTGACAAGGAAGGCGACTAAGTGAGCGACCTCCTCAGGGGTGCCAAAGCGGTTGGCAGGTATGGTCTTCTTCAGTGCAGCCTCGTCCAAGCCTTCCGTCATGTCGGTCTTGATGAAGCCAGGAGCCACGGCATTGACAGTGATGTTACGACGTGCCACTTCCTGCGCCAAAGCTTTTGTGGCAGCAATAATGCCTCCTTTGGCTGCCGAGTAGTTGGTTTGTCCGGGCAGTCCCTTGAGTCCGCTGACGCTGGCCATGTTGACGATGCGCCCAAACTTGTGCAGCTGCATGGCAGGCAGCAGGGGCTGCGTGACGTTGAAGAAACCCGACAGTGTGATGTCCAGCACGCGGTGCCAGTCGTCGGCAGGCATCAGTGCCATCACATTGTCACGACGGATGCCAGCATTATTCACCACTACGGCTATATAGTCTTCCGGGTGCTGCTGCTGCCAGCCCTCTAAGGCTTCACGGCTCTGGCGGGCATCACTGACGTCAAAAGGCAGAAGCTCGCCCTTCCCCCCGCACAGCTCCAGTGTGCGCTGAGCCTCAGCCTCATTGCTGGCATAGTTGATGATGACCTGATAGCCCTCCTGGGCCAGTTTCACGGCGACAGCCCTGCCGATGCCACGGCTGCCACCAGTAATTAAAGCATAGTTCATATTTCCAAGTTTTTCTGTATATAATCTGTTCCTAACAACTCTGCACACGTCATCAGGGCTGTCATCGTGACGCCCTCAACGCCGTGCAGCATCAGGCTCTGTCCCGTCAGCAGCAGGTTGCTGACTGGTGTTCGCGGCGACAACATGGTGAGCAGCGGCTGTCGGCAGTCCTTGCGCACCCCGTAGGCAGAGCCGTCAGGGGTAAGCGTATAGTCGCGCCAACTGAGGGGAGTGCTCACGTAGGTGTGGCTGACCATGCCGGCCAGTCCGGGCACCACGCGCACGGCCAGTTCCACACACCGGGCGGCCATCTGCTGTTTCAAGCGCCTGTACTCCTCGCCCCTATGTCCCACCCGCGTGTCTTTCCACTGTGCAAACAGGTCGGTACGTACTGGTGCCAACAAGTCTATCTGCTGCACAAAGGCAGCTCCGTCGGCGGGAGCCTGACAGCTCACCATCACGCCCCCCACACCGTTAGCCTGCTCATGCAGTGCCCACACGTCGGCGGTATCGTACACGAACTTGTTGTGATTGAAATAAGGCAGCGTATCCGGTTTCAGAGCTAACGACACCGTCAGCATGCCAAACGTGTTCTCTAACGCATTGATGCGCCTGCGGAAAAGACGGCTCAGCACACCGTCCTCCTTCACCAGCGCGAACGTCATGGTCGGATGAATGTCACTGATGAAGTGCTGTCCCTCGTAGCACTCGCCATTCTTACAGACAGCAGCAACGATGCGGCCATCCACTGCCTTGAGCGACACCACCTCGCTTCCCGTCATGATGCGTCCCCCTGCAGCCTCTATGTCGGCCACCAGTTTTCTCACCATCATGCTGCCACAGCCTCTCAGTCTCCAGCTGCTGCCTACGTAGCTGCTGTTGGCGTGGGCGAAGGTAAACAGGGGAAGCGTCTCACGGCGCAGCTCGGTCTTCATGGCACTGCCCGCCAACACGTTGACTAACAGCGGGTCGGCAAAGTGCTCACACAAATAGTCATAGGCATTGACAGCACCAAGACGCTGCACCTCGGGCGAGCCAAGAGGCAACTGGTCCACCTGTTGCAACAGAGCGGCATATTCCCTCAGTGCCTGACGACAGGCAGGGAACTGTTCAGCCAGCGTCTCGGCAAAACGGTCATAGCCTTGGGCAAAGCGGTACGTCTCTTGTCCTATGGTGATACGGTCGAAGCCATCGTCATCAAGGCGCTGCCAAGGAAGCGTCATCAGTCCCAAGTGACTGAACACACGATGCAGGCGCTGACCTTCAGCCAGCCCACCGACATAGTGCAGTCCCGTGTCGAAAGTCTGCCCACCACGCCGGTAGCTTTGCAGACAGCCCCCCGCCTGCTCATGCTGTTCCAGCACAAGCACGCTTCTGCCCTCCTTGGACAGTTCACGGGCGCAAACCAGTCCGCCCCATCCGCTTCCTATGATAACAACGTCATACTTCATTGCGCCTGTCCCTTAGAGGTACGTTGTTCGTGGTTTCTATACATTCTGGGTGTCATCCCCGACTGTGCCCTGAAATATTTGCCGAAGAAGGAGGTGTTGGGAAATCCCGTCTGCATCGCTATCTCCTTCAGGCTCTTGTCCGTCAGCCTCAACAGACTGTATATGTCCTCCATCGTGTACTCCATTATCCACTTCATAGGCGACTTGCCGCTGACGCGGGTACAGATGCTGGCCAGATACTTAGGCGTGATGCAGAGCGCACTGGCATAGTAGGTCACAGGCTGCCGTTTTGCCGGCTCTTTGGCCAGCATGTCTAAGAACTGGTTGAACACCACCTCGTCGCGCGCGCTTCTCTTGTTGGGCACCGTCTCTTTTTGCGGTGCGCTCTCTGAGAGATTAAACTGCTCGCAGAGCATCAGCATGAAGGTGCGCAGAAACGACAAGGCAATCTCCTTGAACAGACTGCTCCGCTTACCCTTGAAGATAGAGAAGATGTAGTATTTCATCCCCACGCACCAAGCGGCATCGGTCACATGGATCTTCTGCAGGTACATGGCCTTGTTCCAGATGGCTATCTGATGCCCCATCACCGACTTCAGCACCTTGTCCGACACACACAGCACCGAGACGTTGACATCGGGACTCACCATCACGCCCTTCACCATCTTGCCCGAGGGCACCACACACAGCTGGCCTTCGCTGAACGTGATGCTGCTGCCATTCAGCTCCACCTGTATCTTCCCGTGGTTGCAGACGACGAAGATGTTGTAGACCGTCTTGGTCAGCTTGCTGCCTTCAGACAAGTCGCTGAGGTTGTCGACGACGAAGACCTCGCCGTCGAGTTCCTTGTATATCGACATCTTGTTCTGTTGTAGGACGTTTTTCTTCTGTTTCATTCCCTATGTGTTGGACTTATGCCGGTTGAGCCATCGGTAGACGGCGGGTTGCAGTACGTAGGACAGTATGACAGCCGAAAGCAGTCCCACCAACGTGGAGAAGCCCACCGAGCGGATGGCCGGGTGGCCTGCTAACAGCATGCTGCTGACGGTGACTATCAGGGTGACGGCACTGAAGAAGATGGCTGTCTTGTGATAGCTTAACAGTCGCTGGTCGCCCCCCGTCAGTCCGTTCATCACGAAGATGCTGTAGTCTACGCCGATACCGAATATGAAGGTAGAGATGATGATGTTAATCAGGTTGAAGCGCATGCCGAAGATGGCCATGGCACCTAACACTATCATCCAACTGAGCAGGATGGGAGCAAAACCTAGCAGCGTATTACCGATGTTGAAGCGGAAGCTGACCAGCAGCACCAACAGCACGAAGACCATGGACAGCCACTGCAGCACGTCGAAGTCCTCACTCATCTGTATCAGCGTACCCGTAGTATAATAATAGGTGTCCAGCACCAGCAGACCGGGCTCGGTAGCCACGGCATCGCAAATGCGGATGTAGTCGCTCTCGTCGCTGCGCACAGAGTCGTTCTTGCAGCGCACGGAGGTAAAGCACAGGTAGTCACCGCCATACGACTGCTCCATCAGCGTCGACTGGTAACCCTCGGGTATGAGACCCGCCTCGTAAAGCGGTGCCGGCTCATAGTCGGCAGTGGCGACATCAAAGAAGGTGGCAAAGGCTTCAGCATTCAGTCCGGCCATCGGTGCCGTCTCGGCTATCAGCTTTCTGACAGTAGCCAGCCGCTCCGTTGTCCAGTAGCGTTTCCACGCATCAATGCGCTCCTGCTGCTTGTCTAACGGAATGAAGATGCGGTTAGTGCGCGTATAGTCCTTGACCAGTCCGAGCTGCTGCAGCGAGTCCAGCTTCTGGCTGAGCACGCCGAAGCGTCCTATGGCTTCCTCCATGGTCTTGCCCTGACTGGCAAAATACTTCTGCTTGTCGCCCGTATAGGTCTTTTGTCTGAGCAACTCCTCCGAGTGTTCAGTCATTTCCTCCAGATAGCCCAGGTTGTGCATGTCGGCATCGAAGCGCGTCCCACCAACAAAGTAGGCTCCTACACCCACAACAGTTATCACCGCAATAGCAGCAACCAGCGGTTTCTTGCGGTCGGCAGGCCAGTTAGTCAGCCGGTCAACAGCAGCAAAAGTCTTGTTGGACTTCTCCTTCCCTGTCAGTAGCTGCGGCAGGTACGTCAGGCTGAACAGCGTGGTACCGAGGATGGCGAAGGCTGCAAACAGGCCGAAGTCCTGCAACAGGTCAGTCTGTATGAACAGCAGACCGGCAAAGGAACCAATAGTGGTCAGGCAGCCCAACAGTACAGGCTTCACTTGGTCGCGCAGCAGCTGTTCCGGGTCGCTGACATAGTGATGGTGCGTCAGCACATGGAGCACGTAGCTCAGTGCCACACCCAGCACGACGCCCCCTATGCCTAACGCCAACAACGAGAACTGTCCCCGGATGAAGTACATCATGGCCATTCCGAACAGCGTTCCGAAGGCCACGGGCAACAGCAGCAGGGGAATAGTGTCCCAACGGCGGAAGCACAGCAGCAAGAACAACAGCACCAGCACTAACGCCCCGGTGATGGTGGTCGTCAGGTCGTGCTTAATCTGCGTGGAATTGTAGTAGCCGCTGGCAGGTGTGCCGTGGTAGCTGATGCTGACGCCCGGATGCGTCTTGGCAAACTGCGCCAACAGAGCATTCAAGTGTTGGAACAAGGCTGAGCCCTGTCCCGTGTTGGTAGACGAGAAACGCGGTGTGATAAAAGCCACGCACACCGTCGAGTCAGGCACCATGAAATGGCCGTTGACGGTCTTGTAGCTGCCACCAGCACTGAGCAGCGGTTTCATCTGGTCGGCTAACACGCTGCGCATGCCCATAGGGTCCATCTCGATGAGTTCGGGGAACAGCTCGCCCACCTCGCTCTCCAAGTCGGCACGGTTCTGCTCCATCTGCCTGACGAAGTGCTGATGCGTCAGCAGCGTGTCGAAGGCAGCATACGCCGACGTGTCTACATAGGCCGGCAGGTGCTGCGACAGGTAGTCGACAGCGTCGGGCAGCAGGTCGTCGGACAGGCGGTAGAACACGTCGCCGACCACAGAGTCCGTGTCCTGAGCCAGCAGCGAGTCCACCAGCGCGTCGCACGTCTCCGTCAGCTGTTCTATGGTGGTGTCCCCCTTGCGCTCAAAGAGCAGGAACACCTTGTCCTTGATGCGCAGGTCGGCGAAGGCCAGCTTGGTCGTCCCGTCCTCGTTCTTCGATGACGGCATCAGCTTGTTGATGTCCTCCTCCAAGTGCAGGCTGAGGGCAAAGTAGCCGAAGAAGCCGAACAGCACCGCCATCGTCAGCCAGCAGACGGCACGATGGTTGTGGAAGTAGCGGTAGATGCTTATGAACAGACGGGTTACCATATCACTGAATGAAAATCTTTAGTTGTGCAGTGGCTATCGTCTCGCCGTCCACCTGACACTCACCGGTGGCCAGCGTAGCACCGCCAAAGGAAAAGCCGAAGTGGACAGTAGTGCGGACGGTCTCGCCCACCTTGGGACGACGAAGACACTCAAAGCGCTTCACCTCGCCTATCAGCCCCACAGGCGGACGCTCCGCCTGCCGGTCTAATGCCTTCCACCCAGCAAGGGCCGAGCACGACTGAGCGATATGCTCCATCAGTCCCGTCTCGGCCAGCGTGCTGTCAGGCAGCACGAAGTAGTTGTCAGGTTGCACGGCCAGTGCCGTGCAACCTGTCTCGTCGTCGTTGCCCTGAGCGAACTCATGCACCATGATGAAGGGGTCGCGCTGCGGGATGAGACGCTTGATGTCGTCGCCTTTCATCATTGGGCTATGTGCTGCTCAATGTAGTCGTAGAGGTCGTTGAAGGTCTGTATCTTCTTCAGGTCCTCCACGGGGATGGTGATTTTGTAGGTGAACTGCACCAGTGCAATCAGGTCAACCAGGTTGATGCTGTCCAACTGCAGGGTCTCTTTCAGGTTGGCCTCTGGGGCAAACTCACTCTCTTCAATCTCGAACTCTTCTGCCAGCAGGCCGTTGACCTGCTCAATGATTTCTTCTCTTGTCATTGTCATTTCTTATTTTAAATTAATAATGTATTTTTAGTATTAAGAGGCAAGAGACAAGAAGCAAGAAGCAAGAGATTACTTCTTCTGCTTCCATAATTTCTTTCCTTGTTTACCAACATATCTCTTGCTTCTTGCCTCTTGCTTCTTGCCTCTTTTTATTCTCCGATATTCCGCACTATCAGCGTCGAGTTGGTGCCGCCGAAGCCGAACGAGTTGCTCAGGAACAGGTCGAAGTGCGTCTCGCGCGTCTCGGGGATGACGTTGATGCACGCCGTCTCGTCGTCAGGGTTCTCGAAGTTCAGCGAACCGGCAATGAAGCCGTTCTTCATCATCAGCATCGAGTAGACTATCTCGCTGGCTCCGGCCATCCACATCTCGTGACCCGTCTGTCCTTTCGTCGACGTGACAGGAACGCGGTAGTCGCCGAACACCTGGGCTATGGCCTGTGCCTCACGGCTGTCGCCGATGGGTGTCGACGTGGCGTGGGCATTGACGTAGCCGATGTCGCGCGGCTGCAGACCGGCGCTCTGGAAGCACAGCTCCAACGAACGTGCAGGCCCGGCCACATTAGGCGTCGAGATATGGTCGCCGTTGCCGGAGAAGCCCCAGCCCATCACCTCGGCCAGTATGGTTGCACCACGCTGCACGGCATGGTCGTAGCTCTCTAAGATGAGTGTAGCAGCGCCACCGCTGGGCACCAGTCCGTCGCGGTCGCGGTCGAAGGGGCGGCTGGCCCTTGTCGGGTCGTCCTCACGCTTCGAGAACGTCTGTAGGGCGTCGAAGGCTGCTATGCCGTACATGTTGTTCTCCTCGGCACCGCCACAGACGATGCAGTCCTGCAAACCGTTCTTGATGAGCAGGGAAGCCAGTCCTAACGACTGCGAGCCTGACGCGCAGGCTGCCGACGCCGTCAGGTTGATGCCTTTCAAGTGGAACAGCGTGGCCAGGTTCATGGTCACGGTGGAGTTCATCGACTTGAAGATGGCACCGCTGCCGCAGGCTGCCGTCGAGCCAGCCTGACGGAATTTGTCCATGGCCACCATCGTGTCCTCGGCCACCGAGTCGTTGCCATAGATGACACCCACCTCGTGGCGGTCTATATAGTCCTGGTCCAGACGGGCCTGCTCCAAGGCCTGCAGCGTGGCTAAGTAGGCGTACTGTGCCTCCTCGGGCATCATCTGTCTGACGTTGCGGCTCAGCAGTGCCTTGAGGTTGGCCTTAGGCACGTTGCCACAGATGGGCGACCTGAAACCGGCGTCCTTGCGTTCCTGACTGAAGACGATGCCGCTCTTGCCCTCATAGAGTGACTGGCGCACCTCGTCCAATGTCGTTCCCAGGCAGGACCAGATGCCCATGCCCGTAATCACTACTCTTTTTTCCATTATAATGTTTATTTGTTAACAATTTCCTTTGTATAGCAGCGGCGCCGCTTGACAATCTGCGGGTGCAGCGGCTTCCACTGGTTCAGCTCCCTCACGTTGTTCTCCAACTGCGGTCCCGTCTCGGCCCACTTGATGCCGCACTGGTTGTAGACCGGTATCAGGTCGTCGAAGAAGAGAGCGTTGACACCCATCCCCTGATAGTCGGGACGCACGGCGACAAGCAGCATCTCCGCCGTGTCTGAGCGGTGCCACTTCAGTCCGTCCAACAGTCGCGCCCACCCCATCGGCCACAGGCGGCCGTGGGCACGGCGCAGGGCGTCGGCCATGCTGGGCAGCGTGATGGCCACGCCCACCAGCTCGCCGTCCTGGTTTTCGACGATGGGTACCATAGGCATATACAGCAGGGGGGCATACACATGCAGCAGATGTTCAATCTGTCTGTCGGAAAGCTCGGAGAAACCGAACAGCGGACTGTAGGCGGCATTGAACAGTTTGAAAGCCTTGTGGCCTATTTCGCCGCCGACTTCGCTGCGCTTCACCTTCCTGACGCGCAGCCCTATCTGCTCGCGGGCGTACTGTGCCACACGGGCATAGCGGGCAGGCACCTCCTTGGGGATGGCAATACGCACCTGCACCCAGTCGACCTCCTTCTGGAAGCCTAATGCCTCAAGGTGGCGGGGGTAGTAGTCGAAGTTATAGATGGACGACGCCGACCCGTTCATGTCGAAGTCCTCAACCAGCATGCCCTCCTTGTCGAAGTCGATGATGCCCATCGGCCCCTGTATGCGCTCCATGCCGTGCTCACGTCCCCACTGGGCGACAGCCTCAATGAGCGCTTTCGACACTTCAATGTCGTCAACGAACTCTATCAGGCAGAAACGGACATTGCGCGTGTTCCATTTTTCATTTGCCTTATGGTTGATAATACCTGCTATGCGTCCCACAGGGACACTGTTGCGGTAGGCCACGAAAGGCTGTACGTCCGCACACTCCAGGTTGGGGTTTTTTTCTGGGTCAAAAAAGTCACGCACACCCTGTTCCATATCGGGGACAAACTGTGGGCAGCAGGCATAATGACTCTCCGTAAACTTCACGAAATGAGTCATTTCGTGCTTCGTCGTTACCTTTTTAACAAGAACATGTTCCATTCGGGCTGCAAAATTACAAAAAAAAACGCATATAACAATGTTCTATAACGCACTAATTGTAATCTTTTCGCCTTTTTTACTTCTGAAAGTCTTACTGGTGCGCTACGTCTGCCCGTCGCTGTCGCTCTCGTCTAAGCGTCCGCCCCACAGGTACTTGTCGGTCTCCGCAGCGGCCACCTTGCTCAGCAACAGCAGTGCCACTAAGTTGGGAATGGCCATCAGGGCGTTCATGCAGTCGGCAATGTTCCAGACGATGTCCAAGCTGATGATGCTGCCGAAAAAGAGGAAAGTGATGTAGAGTATGCGGTAGAAGCGGTTCGACTTGCGGTGCTCAATGTAGTTGACGGCACTCTCGCCGTAGTAGCTCCAGCCAAGGATGGTGCTGAAGGCGAAGGTGAGGATGCCGAAGGTGAGCAGCGGTGCCCCGATGTAGGGTATCTTCGAGAAGGCCACCTGGGTCAGCGCGGCTCCGTCGGCATACGAGATGTCGGGATAGGCCAGGATGCTCGACACCAGTACGATGCCGGTCAGCGCGCAGATAACCACCGTGTCCCAGAACGTGCCCGTGCTGCTGACCAGTGCCTGGCGCACGGGGTTGCGCGTCTGCGCTGCGGCGGCCACGATGGGTGCCGACCCCATGCCGCTCTCGTTGGAGAACAGTCCGCGGGCTATGCCGTAGCGCGCCGCCATCATCACCGTGGCTCCTACGAAACCGCCGCCCGCCGCCTCGGGGTTGAAGGCGGCATGGACGATGAGCTGTATGGCGGGCCACACGTAAGCACTATTCATACAAAGGAGGATGATGCAGCCCGCGATATAGAGCAAGGCCATGAAAGGTACTAATACGGTACACACGCGTGCGATGGATTTCACGCCGCCCAGGATGACGCATGCCGTTAAGACGCAGATGACGATACCCATCACCCACGTCGGCACGCCGAAGGTCTCGTGGGCCAGCAGGGCGATGGAGTTGGCCTGTACCGTACATCCTATGCCGAACGATGTCAAGGCGGTGAAGACGGCGAAGAGCACGGCTAACCACTTCATGCCCAAGCCGCGCTCCAAGGCGTACATCGGACCGCCGTAAGTGCGGCCGTCCTTGGCGCGCACGCGGTACTTGACGGCCAGCAGGGCCTCAGCATACTTGGTGGCCATGCCAAAGATGCCGGTCAGCCAGCACCACAGCACAGCTCCCGGACCGCCCAAGGCCACGGCGGTGGCCACGCCCACAATGTTGCCCGTACCGATGGTGGCGGCAAGCGCCGTGGCCAACGCCCCAAACTGGCTGACCTCACCCGCGCCGCCAGTGTCCTTCGTCACCGACAGGCGGATGCCCGTCAGCAGCTTGCGCTGCGGCACGCGCAGCCGCAGGGTCAGGAACACGTGTGTCCCCAACAGCAGCACTATCATGGGCCAGTCCCACAGCACGGCACTCAGCGTACCGAAAAACTCAACGATGGTTTCCACTGGTTTATTTTCGATTTACGATTTTCGATTTATTGAAAGCAAGAAGCAAGTGGCAAGAAGCAAGAGAAATCATAATTGTCAATTGTCAATTATCAATTATCAATTCAACTGAATCGCCAGCATTGTCAGGTCGTCGCTCTGCTCGGCATCGCCGACGAAGGCACGCACGGCCTCCGTCATGCTGTCCACCACACTGCGCGGCTGGTGGTTGCCTTCGGCCATCAGTCGACGGGCCGCGGTCCAGATGCGCATGTCGCCGAACTGGGCGTGCGTGGCATCCTCGGCCTCGTTCAGTCCGTCGGTGAAGAGGAAGATGGTGGTGCCGCGGTCTATCGCAATCTCCTGTTTCGTGAACTTGAAGTCGCTGATGACGCCGATGGGCAGGTTGGGGTCGCAGGGCAGCGCACCCACGTCGCGCCCTATGAGCAGCGGAGCGTCGTGGCCGGCATTGCAATAGTGCAGCATACCCGTTGCCAGGTCGAGCACACCGACGAAGATGGTGACGAACATGTTGGTGTCGTTGCCCTCCGACTGCGCTTTGTTCAGTGCCGCCACAATGTGGTCGGGCTCCGTCTCATGCGTGCCCACATTGCGGAACAGCGAGCGCGTGACGGCCATGTATAACGATGCCGGCACGCCCTTGCCGCTGACGTCGCCAATGCAGAAGACGAGCTTCTCGTCGCGGATAAAGAAGTCGAACAGGTCGCCGCCGACTCCCTTGGCGGGGGTCAGCGAGCCGTAGACGTCGACATCACTACGCTCGGGGAAAGGCGGGAACGTCTTGGGCAGCATCGACATCTGGATGTCGTGGGCCACCTTCAGCTCGCTCTCTATGGCAGCCTTCTGGGCGGTGGCGTCGCGCAGCTCGGCGACGTATGTGGTCAGCGACTGCTGCATGTTCTCGAACGAGTCGCGCAGCTGGTGTATCTCGTCGCGGGTTGTAATCTCAGGCAGCGGGGCACTGAAGTTTCCCTTGGCCACCTCGTCGGCCGACTGGGCCAGCTGGCGCAACGGCTGCGAAGCTTTTTTGATGCCGCGCCGCCCGGCAAAGAAGACGACGAGTATGCCCGAGATGATGAACAGCAGCATCAGACCGCCCATCAGGTAGCCTATCAGGTCGATGAAGAAGACGGGCACCACCAAGGCCACCGACCACGGCGTGTGCTGCAGGGGCTGGTAGCTGACGAACACCTCCTCGCCCTCCAGCACAAGATCGTTATCGTCGTCGTCACTGACCATGTGCCCCTTCTTGCCGCTGGTCATGAGACGTCCTAACTCGTCGTCCTGCGGGACTGAGGAGCGCTTGACGAGGTCTAAGAAGTTGCTCTTCACTACGCGCACGCTGTCGGGGTGTCTCAGGTAGGTACCGACCGAGTCGATGGCAAAGAAATACATCGCGTCCTCGGCCGACCACTTGCCGTCGACGAAGTCGCTCGCGTCACTCTGTCGCGCCAAGGGGGCGAACAGCTTGTCCAGCGCCACGTCGACACCCAGCACGGCCACGGTGCTGTCGCGCTCGTCGCGGATGGGCAGCAGGTAGGCCACCTGTGGCGTCTTGCCGCCTTTGCCGCTGAAGAACGGCTTGCACCAGTAGCCCTCCTTGGCCTTCAAGGCCTGGGTAAACCACTCTGCCTTCAGGTAGTCCTTGTCGCCCTGGCCCAGCGTCTTCATGATAACGGTGCTGTCGTCGTCGCCACGCTGGGCGTACGGACAGTACAGCCGTCCCTTCTGCGGATAGTAGTTCTCGCGGAAGCTGATGCCGCAGCTGCGGACGTCGGGGTTCAGCTCCACTATGCGCTTCATGATGCCGGCCATGCGGTCGGGGCGCGACAGGCTGTTCTCGATGTCGGGCACCGTGTTGACCGAGGCCACATAGACCTCCGTGAGTGTCTGCTCTATCTGCATGCAACGGCTCTGCAACACGCGGTCGCTCAGCAGGTAGGCCTGGGCGTAGACGGTAAGCCAGGCTATGACAAAGATGATGACCGACACGATGGACATGACGCAGAACAGCGTCAGCATGATGCGCAGCGTCAGCCGCCGCGCAAACGACCGAGGATAAGGTCCCTTGTCTTTTTTCTTCCAGAATTTCATTATTTTCAACAATAGTTCAGCCTATCAGTTCATCCATTTTTTCAACGAAAACAGCCGAGGAATAATGCGGTATGTCAGAGTATCAAGAAATATCCGTTTCATCGCCCCATGATATATGCCAAATGTTCGTCCTTCGCTATGTCTTCTTCAGTGATGTTCACCATACCACGAAGTTTTTTGAATGCTGCCGGCACCTGTCGCTTGGGCTTAGGCTCTTCCATCGACTCTGTAAGAAAAGTCACCACAATGCGCTTCTCCTCACGGGTCATCGACTGCATCAACCCGATATATGGCGCCATCGGGGTTGATTTCATTTTCTGTATTGCCGTCATAATCTAACGTTATTTGGGGTTTATTGCTGCAAAGTTACGAAAAGTCGAGAGCAAAACAAAGAAACTTGTTTCTTTTTTTGCCGAGACAGAGGATTTGTGCAACACTTTGTATCTTTAGGTCAAAGAACTTCGCGACTTTCTAAGCGCAAAGTTACGAAAAAAGCTTGACTTAGGAAAAGCAATTTTGGAGAATTAACGCAACAAAGTGCATAGACAAAGGCATTTCGAGGAAAAACGAAGTAAAGCGGAACGATGAAACGCTCCAACACACAACGTCTGTCCCTCCTTTAGTCCATCCGTCCATTGCAATTTCCCTACATTCAAAAAGAAAAACATCGTCTATAGCAGACGAGGTACAGGGTATGGCAATGTACGACAGGGTTGATGCTGACGAATCACAATGGGCTGACGAGATAATCGACAGCCCATTGGATATAGAAGAACTTTATGCTGGCACACTAATGATTGGTTCGCCGAGGGCCAGCGATATACCAGCAAGGGGTTTAG